>NZ_JBQERJ010000002.1:0-560525 GCF_056534925.1 Ruegeria sp. P10 | reverse complement strand
TCTGGGCGTCGGTCAGCGAAAACAGATCAGACATGTTCACCGCCCGTTTTTCGAACCGTGAAACACGCAACCCCGCTGAAATCAATGGGTCTTGACCCCAATGGACAGGATGACGACCAAGGTTTCGTTAAATCCTCACTATGCGATGAAACCTCCTGAAGTTTTATAGAACAAACTTGCAATCTTGACCTCAAGCGTAGTCACTTAAGAGTGACTGCTGGAGGAAACCGATGAAGTCATGGACTATAGTTCTTTGTGCCTGCTGCACGCTTGTTCTCGTCGCTTGCGCTCCTAAAGTTCGCATTTATGAAAAAACGGTAACGACTTCGTTACCTGCCGCCACAACCACTGAATTGGCTCTAGCAGCCAATCGGCTGGGAGATCCCAAAGACGGCCGTTCAGGCGTCAAATTAATCAGTGACGGTGAGCAAGCTCTGGTGTCACGACTTTTGTTGGCTGCTGCGGCTGAGCGAACGATTGACGCTCAATACTACCTTTTGCACAACGACCCGACAGGTCACCTTTTTGCGGCTAGCCTTTTGCAGGCTGCGGATCGAGGCGTGCGGGTGCGGCTGCTGTTGGATGACATAGATACATCCGGTTATGACGCGATGACAGCCGCGTTGGATCACCATGAGAATATTGAAATCCGCCTGTTCAATCCTTTCTGGCGTGACCAAGGCCTAGTCGTTGCCGGACTAACGGATTTCAAACGCATCAATCGCAGAATGCATAACAAGTCGATGACCGCAGACAACGTGTTCACGATTGTAGGCGGTCGAAATATCGGGGCCGAATACTTTCTGGCACGGGAAGAAATGAACTATGCAGATTTGGACGTATTGGCCGTCGGTCCCGTCGTGAATGAAGTATCGCAGAGCTTTGACGCATACTGGAACAGTGAATTCGCTGTTCCGGCCCGCGTGGTTGTCGGGGAACCCGAAGACTTCACACTTAGCGAAGCGAGAAACAGGTTGAGTGAATTGGTAGAGGAAGCAAAACAAACCCGGTACGGCGCGGCCCTGAGAAAATCGGCGAGGGAAAACTTTGCAGACGGCGCGCTGTCACTAGATTGGGTGCCCGCAAAACTCTACGTCGATCCACCTTCCAAGGCCGCGGGGCTTGAGAACTCAGGTCCAATTCTTGCGTCGCAACTGTTGCCGTATTTCGAAAGCGCTGAAAGTGAGGTGAATATCGTTTCTGCTTACTTCGTGCCACGCAACAATGGCGTGAGGTGGTTGAACGAACTAGAAAACCGCGGTGTCGACGTCAAAGTCGTAACCAACTCACTGGCTTCAAACGATGTCGCACCAGTCTACGCGCACTACGCAAAGAAACGCCGAGCATTGCTGCGTAGCGGGGTTGAGCTTTATGAATTGCGGCCGGACGCCTATCAGGTCCAACGTCGTGGTATTAACTGGGCTCAGTCTCGGTCTGGCCTGCATTCTAAAGCGTTTGCTGTGGACGACCGGTATCTGTTCATCGGTTCGTTCAATTGGGACCCTCGCTCGGTCAACATCAATACAGAAATGGGCATTTTGATCGACTCGCCAGCTCTGACCATTCAAACCTTAGGCGCTTTGGACGAAGCACTGTCGGCATATACCTATCGCGTGACGCTGGAGGAGGCAGGGCAGCTAAAATGGAGCACACGGGACGCAGATGGCAAAGTCCTCGAATATAGCTCAGAACCGACGGGTTCTGCCTGGGATCACATAGTCGCCGGCTTTCTAGGTATTCTGCCCATCGGTTCTCAGCTTTAGAGTTTTTGAAGAGGGCTTGGGACACACATCAAACTTGTTCTGGCCTTTTCCAATGTGCACTCGGTGCAAATCCTCGCGCGTATTCACGACGATGATAAATCTGAACTGGAAGCGCAGAGGGAAATGACCCATCACACATCGGATTGATCGCTCACCTGATACCTTTCATAAGATGAACGCGTTTTGGAATTCTCAGTGTTCAATGCGCCTTGTTCTGCCCGTAACCAATAGTGGCATAGGTCGCTAAACCATTTATGGTCCGTCCAGTTAAGGGAATTGTCCGCGCGCAGTCTTTGGCATGCATTGGCCTCCCAATCGACGCAAAATAGGATCGCCAATGAACACACAAACAGTCACTCCCATCTGTGCGTTTGATATAGTAGCGGGCCAAGCAGTCCCTGTCTCTTCAGATTGGCCAGAACCCTTCGCAAGGCAGCAAAACGGCTACCGCTGGATTCATTTCGACCTCGCCGACAGCGGCTTGAGGCAATGGGCATCCGAACAACTGCCAAACATAGCCGCGCAAGCATTGCTTCAATCCGAAACGCGACCACGATGTGATCTGCACGAGGATGGCATCATCCTGAACCTACGCGGCGTTAACTTGAACCCTGACGCGTCTCCGGAGGATATGGTTTCACTAAGGCTCTGGGCCACAGAAAGAACTATCGTATCTGCCCGTGTGCGCAAAGTCTGGGCAGCAGACAATTTTCGTCTAAGAGCCGAAAGCGGTTCGGGGCCGGAAAGTGTCGGTGCATTTTTGGCAGAACTTGCTGCGGGGCTCACAAAGCGGATTGAGGCTGTTTCCCTTGAACTTGAAGACGAGACAGACTCTCTCGAAGAGGTTGGACTTTCAGGAAATGAAATCAAACCAGAGAGCATTGCGCGATTGCGGCAAACGGTGATCAAACTTCGGCGCTATATCAGCCCGCAACGCGATGCGCTCGACGCTTTGTCCTCATTGAAAAGTAGCGTAATTCACAGCGACGCATCCGTATTGGTCAATGAAACCGCGAACCGCACTCGCCGTACACTTGAGGAACTGGACGCAAGTCGGGATCGCTTGACTGCCCTTCAGGAGCAAATGGACGCCGAACACGCGAATGCGCTTGCTCGAAACGGCTATCTCTTGTCTGTCGTGGCCGCGATCTTTCTGCCACTTGGATTTCTGACTGGTCTATTTGGCGTGAATGTTGCTGGCATGCCCGGCTTGAGTGCGCCCTTTGCGTTTTGGGCGCTGACACTGGCGTCGGTTGCCATCGGAATTGCACTTTACGTCGTATTCAAACTCTCGAATTGGTTGTAGCGAAAGTAGATTGCCAAAGGTTGACCAAACTGCTGTACAGAAAGCCTTGATCACCTTCGCCAAATCGCTATTGCGAGCAAAATAGCTTCTCATTTCTCAGTTTGACATTAGGCTGGACCCGATGTTCCGACAGCTCTTACCGATATCAGCGTTACTTCTTGGTTCGGGGCTTCTTCTGTTCGCAGGTGGTGTCCATGGTCTGATACTTCCCGTTCGTGGCTCTTTCGAGGGTTTTTCCGCCAGCTCTCTGGGCCTTTTGGGAACGGGGTGGGCAGTTGGCTATGTCGCAGGATGCCTTGTTGCACCAAGGCTTGTTGGAGCAGTAGGACATATTCGAACCTTCGGCGTAATGTGTGCTCTTGCCGCCGTAACGATCCTTTTCCAGGCTGTGGTAGTAGAATCGTGGGCTTGGATACCGTCGCGCGCAATTTCAGGATTTTGTTTTGCTGGCGCGGCAATGATCGTCGAGTCCTGGCTCAACGATAAGGTTGAACCCAATACGCGTGGTACAGTCTTTGGCGTCTACACGATGGTTAACCTGGGTGCGGTGACAGCCGGTCAGATGGCTATCTCACTGGGAGATGCAACAGGTTTCATCTTCTTTGCCATTGGTGCGATGGTCTATTGTTTGGCGCTTATACCAACAGCCCTGTCAACCTCTGAGTCGCCCGCACCCCTGACATCTGTGCGTCTCGACCTGCCGGCGTTGTGGCGAAACTCACCAGTTGCGGTTGCCGCGGTCTTTCTTGTTGGCATTTCAAATGCAGCATTTGGGACGCTTGCTGCGGTGTATGCGGATCGCGTCGGGCTATCACTTACTGCAATTGCTTTGTTTGCGAGTATTCCGGTTTTAGCCGGAGCCTTTGCGCAAGTCCCGATTGGTTTTGCAAGTGATCGAATGGACCGGCGTAAAGTCTTGCTGTTTACAGCGGGTGTGGCTCTCGCTTCGGACCTGGCTTTCGTCCTTCTTGCGCCGGAGTCGCGCGTCATGAACCTTGCTTTGGTCGGGATGTTCGGCGCTGCAATTTTTGCGATGTATCCAATCATCGTTGCGCACGCGAACGACCATGCTACGCCGGGCACCTCGATTCAGGTTTCAGGTGGGTTGCTGATGGTCTACGGGCTGGGATCGATTGTCGGGCCGCTGATAGCAGGTGTAGCAATGACTGGGTTAGGGCCACAGGGCCTGTTCATGACAACTGTGGCAGCGCATTGCCTCATGATTGTATTTACGTTCTGGCGGATTATGGCCAAGTCAGCCGTACCTGAAAGTGACAAGACCGCATTTCGCGTCAGCGCTCCGGCAAGGGTGGTTACGCCTGAAACTGCCGTCCTTGCTGTCGGTGAAGATGAGGCAATTTCGCTTGCTGACGCCGAGAGCGGGCTGGGCGCCAGCCCCGATGTGAAGGATAGTCTGGCGCCAAGAACTAATTCTGAAGACAGCCCTTCCTAGTCGTCCCCAATGTGTTCGCGGCGCGCTAGGCTGGTCAACTACCGGCGCGAAGGTGAGAATTGAACATCACCTTAATCAAAAATGGTTTTCGCGCGGGGCTCTGTGAATGTTCCTGTCATTCATCCACAACACGAAACTCGCCGGAAGGCGCATCAGTCGGTGGTTCTTCAAACTCATTGGAAATCAGACCGCGACGGATGAGTTCTCGAATGGCGGCCGCTCTGGAGGGCAGTCTGTTCTCGAACCGCCAATCATCGATGACTTTAAGCTCTTCGAGGTCGAGCATCAGTTGCAGTTTTTCGGTGCGCTTTGGTGGTCGATTTTGATCAGACACTGGCATGACCTCAGTAGCTTACGTCAGTTACTCCAAGCATGTATGGCATTGGGCCTGCGTGTCTACATCAATATTGGCATGTGGGGCAGGATACCCAGGATCATGAAGCACCCCATGATGCGTCGGATACCCATAATAAGTATATGTTTTTATTTGTAATTTTTTGTGTCCCCCTTAGTTTTTACTCCATAAGCAACGAAACGGAGTGAATATGATACAGCAAGTATTGAAGTCTGAAGTTCAGGAAGAAACGAACGATACAGGCATCGACAAAAATGCGTGGATCGCCAACGCGGTGACGGAAATACTGGCCGATACAATGATCCTGATGGTGAAAACCCAAGGCACACATTGGAACGTTGTGGGCCCACTATTCCTGCCGATCCATGAGCTGACAGAGCGTCAGTATCGTGACCTGTTCGAGGCCGCTGATGAATTGGCCGAGCGTGTGCGCGCGTTGGGTCAGGTGGCACCGATTTCGTTCACTGACATGGTTAGTCAGGCAAAGTTGACCGAAGAAGAGATGGTCAAAGATGCGGAGGGCATGATCAAACAATTGGTTGCAGACCACGAAGCGATTGCCCGGAACCTGCGTGAGACTGCCGCGACCGCCGCCCGTTATGGCGATGGGGCTACAGAGGATCTGATGAACGCCAGGATGGCGAAGCATGAAGAAGCAGTCTGGATGCTCAAGGCGATTGTTGCGGCCTAGTGGGCGGCTCCCGTCGATCTGAACCACAGTTTGCGAAGAAAGGAAAAACGATGACACGCGTTGGGTACGAGAAAAAGGCACAGCTGCAACTGGATAGTTGGAATGCCCAGATTGATGTTCTTGAAGCCAAGCTGAAAGTGGCGGAAGCGGATGCCAAGATCGAGCTCGAGGAACAACTCAGCATGCTCTACAAGGTAAGGTCTGACGCAGAAGCTCAGCTGAAAGAGTTGAAGTCGACCAGCGACGAGGCCTGGGAAGACGTCAAAGAGGGCTACGAGGCTGCATGGAATGACATGCAGAGTGCTTTGAAAAAAGCGGCCGACCGGTTCGCGTAAAGCAGGGTTCGTCAAGAAAGCGCGTGTTGTGAATGGGGACTGGAATGCAAACACCCAGAGAATTAGTGAGATACTTTCGCGGGTTCCTAACCATCCCTGCTGCCATAAGTCTTTCAGGGCTTTTGGTGGCTGGGATTGTCTTCAAGACCGAGCAAGCGCTCGTACGTTGGGGTTGGTCCGCTTCCGATTGGCTCAGCGTTTCCAATCGCACTGCGAGCGATGTACTGAGCGCAATCTCGGCAGCATCCATGTCCGCGTTGGTCATGGTCTATTCCATTGTTCTGCTGGTCTACACTTTGGCAGCAGGATCTATTGGCCCCAGGCTCTTGCAGCGTTTTGGCGAAGACAGGGTAAACCAGATTGCAGTTGGTTCACTTGGAGCAACGTTTTTATACAGCTTGATGATCTTGTGGTTAGTACGCGATGACACATCAGTGAACCTAGCCGTGGTGGTTGGCATAATCTATTCGATCGTCTCAGTTCTATTGCTGCTGCTCTTCGTCCATACAGTATCGACGCGCGTAACCATTGATCAGGAGGCGGCGCGGATTTCTGAAGCCTTGGATCGCCAAGTGAGCACCGCGATCGAAAACAGTGCAGATATTCCATCCTCAGAGGCAATTCCTGAGGAGGGAGACAAGCGCCCGGTCCCGGCTTCGGGCACCGGATATGTGAACTCGATCAACACCGAAGAACTGGTGCATGCGGCCAAACAAGCAGGAGCAGTCGTCGTTTTTGATGTGCAGCCTGGTGACTTTATGGTTCCATCGGACATTTTGGCCAATGTTTATGGTGATATTGATGAGAATCTCAATGATCTGGTGCCGGCGGCAGCTCCGTTGATCCCCGCGCGAGACCCTAACGGAGATATCCGTTTTTCTGTCCATCTTCTCGTTGAAATCGCACTTCGGGCATTGTCGCCGGGTGTCAACGACACGTTCACCGCAATAGTCTGCATCGACCGTCTGTCGGCCTCTCTGGCCCGTGCGTGGTCGTCCAAGCTCTGCACGGGTGTGTATCGAGATGACGACGGAGCCGTGCGGGTGGTTTACCCATCCATCACGGCAGAGTCGTTGTTTAACGACTCGATGCCAGCTCTAAGACGCGCCGCTCGGGGCAATGGCCTCGTGACGGCCGCCCTTATTCGAGCTTTGGTGCGCATTGCTGAAGCGGCTCCAGAAAAGAAAGCGCGGGCTGTTGTAGATGAACTATCCGCAGTCAGAGATGAGACCCGAGAAAGCGATATGCTGGAGCGCGATATTGATAAGTTTTGTGGTCAAATTGAAACTGCAATTAAAAGGGTTTAGTCAACCGTCCTGGACATTTGCAGTCCAGCTCGGCTCTTTCGCAAACACTGTTCCCACCTGTCAGATCAAGCGTCGTTTTGGTAGCGTGTGCTCAAAATGACAGGAGCAAACCATGACGATCTCATTCAAGGGCGCGCATTTTCCGAAAGAGGGGATTTTGCATGCTGTTTTCTTCTATCTCTGATACGGTGTTCATACCGGGATCTGGAAGAAATCATGGCGGAACGTGGCGTTGAACTGGATCACGCACCTCTGAACCGATGGGTGAACCAATATGCCGGTCTTGTAGCGGATGCGTCGCGGTACAAAAAGCGCCGCTGATCGTTCATGGCGCATGGATGAAACCTATGTGAAAGTGAAGGGTGAGTGGGTTTATCTCTATCGGGCCATCAACAAACACGGCAAGACCCTGGACCTCATGCTATCTAAGCGCCGCAATAAGACCGCTGCGACAGAGTTTTTCTCTTGGGCGCTTGAGGTGAACGGTTTGCCACGGAAGATTGTCATCGACAAAAGCGGGCCAACACTGCCGGTATCAAAGCAATCAACAAAATGCTGAAAAGGTTTTGGCTGCCCGATCCCAATCGAGATGATCAGGCGGAAGCGTTTGAATAACATCGTGGAACAGGACCATCGAGTCATCAAACGTCGCATCAGGCCCATGTTGGGTTTCAGGTCTTTCTCTTCAGCTGCATCTGCCCTAGCCGACATCGAACTGGTTAACATGATCCCCAAGGATCAATTCACGCCCGGAACCTGCCCGGTTCAGCAGGTTGCTCAGCTGGTGGGCTTAAAGGATCGTTATTCCCATCCAGGCGGATTTAAAAGAATTTTGCGAGAGTCCCGTATCCCGGATAGAATGCGCGTCACTTTGAGAGGGGCTGAATGCGGTATCTGTTGTTGCAAGTATTGGCGATTGTCGCTTTTGCAGGCGCGCTTTGTGCAGAAAAGAGCGATTATATCGAACTTGCACAGAGAGGATGGGGGTATGAGCTGCGGTCCACGATGCTGGGGCGCGACATGGCGATCCCCGTTCACATCAATGGCCGCGATCAGGCCGGTGCAGCCCTGTGCCTGGTTGGTGAAAAACCACATCCGCAAACGCTTGTCGTTCTTGATACTTTTCGGGCGTTGCTGAAACACAGCTTCGGCCACCCGACACCCATGCGCTACGCAGGCCCATCTGCGCGCGATTGTGGAACCGGTCGAACCGTGGTTTTGCGATTGTATTCCGGGTACCCTCCCAATCGGGACCTTTCGTCAGATATCGACTGGCTCAGTGAACTCCACCAGCTTGGTTTGCCTGCGGGTCGAAACTATGTGGTGACATCACCGGCGATGGCACAGACCTTTTTTGGATATCGGGGGCAGGGGACCCACATTGTGGTCAAACAACCGGCGCATGATCAAACCAGCAAGCTGGAAAGGGATTTTCACAAATCGATCCTGCTGGAAGAGCTGTTTCAGTCCTTCACCTTTGGCATGGACATCCTGCTATATGACAAATCGTCAGGGTTCTTGTCGAAATTGCAGGAAACGCCGGTAAACTTGCAGCGCCTGCCTTGGAGTTCGCACGACTTCATGCGCGCATTGCTGGATTCGAACCCAAGCGGTCTTTGTGCGTTTGACATCTTCATGATGCATGCTGTCGCGCAATCCCCGGTGGATCAAACCATAGACCCCGGCTTTATCGAATACATTGATGCCCAATATGACCGGCTATGGGCGCAGGCGGACGAAACCCTGGCCAATCCCAGATTTGCAGCCCTTTTTGATGAAGGCTGCACCAATTCGGTTCGTGTGCCCAGGTAATACCATCTGACGTGTTTTATCGGGCGGGTGACTCCGGGTAGCCTGAGCGCAGGCAATGCGCCCTCAGAGGCTATGGGAGGACATATGGATACGAGGCCTGAAAACCCGCCACGCGCCATTGCGGGATTGTCCGCGTATCTGTCGCAGGGGCTTATCGGTCACGCGCATCTGGTGGACTCTCTTTTGATCGCGCTGCTGGAAGGTGGTCATCTTCTTGTAGAAGGTCCGCCCGGGCTGGCGAAGACACGGGCGGTCAAATGGCTGTCAAACGCTGTCGAGGGCGGCTTTGCCCGTATTCAATGCACACCTGACCTGATGCCCTCTGATCTGACCGGAACACCGGTTTACCAGCCTCAGGAAGGCCGCTTTGAGTTTGTTCCGGGGCCGGTGTTTCACACTCTGGTGCTGGTTGACGAGATCAACCGCGCGCCGCCAAAGGTGCAGTCTGCCTTGTTGGAGGCCATGGCAGAACACCAGGTTACGGTTGGCAATGAAACATACGCCCTGCCGGATCCCTTTCTGGTCGTGGCGACCCAGAACCCCATTGAACATGATGGGACCTTTCCCTTGCCCGAGGCGCAATTGGACAGGTTTCTGCTGCATGTCGTACTGACATTGCCGGATCTGGAAACGGAACGTGAGATTCTTGATCTGGTCATCGCCGAAACCCGGAATGGGCCTCCGGACGCGCAGCGGATGACGCTTGAAGAGCTGAAGATTGCCCGCACCGAAGCGCAGTCGGTTCACGTCGCGCCAGAATTGCGGGACTATATCGTACGGCTTGTGCTTGCCACCCGTGAAGGTCCGTTTTCCGAATATATTGAACACGCAGTCTCGCCGCGCGGGTCATTGGCCCTGGCCTCGGCATCGCGCGCGCGCGCCTATCTGCGGGGCCGGGATTTCGCCCTGCCTGAAGATGTCGCCGCTGTTGCGCCCGATGCGCTGGCCCACCGCATGGTGCTGACCTGGAGAGCCGTTGCAGATGGGAAAAAGCCGCGCGAGTTGGTGGCCGACATTCTGAATGCGGTCGAGCCGCTGTGACGGGCGTGCTGGCACATGCGGGGGTTCGCCTGACGACCGAGGCCTTGATTGCATTGCGGCATATCGCATTGACCGACCGCGGCAACCCGACAATGACGGCCCTGCCCGGAGGATTTCTGACCCGAAAGCGCGGGCAGGGCGTCGAGGTTGCTGATGTACGCGAATATGTGGACGGGGATGACATTCGTCATTTGGATCGCGGAACGACCGCCCGCACGGGGCGTATGCATATCCGGCAGTTTCAGGAGGAACAGGACCGCGTCGCCCTGTTGGTTGCGGATTTTCGTGCACCGATGTTCTGGGGCATCCAGCGGGCGTTTCTGTCAGTCGCTGCCGCCGAAGCCTTGACCCTGATCGGATGGTTCATGGTTGAAAGCGGCGGGCGTGTCGGTCTTTTGGCGCTTACCCCCGGCGCACCCGTCATCGTCCCGTTGCGAGGGAAAACGCGCGGAATGCTGGATGTGATCGGTGGCCTGGTTCAGGCTCATGCGCGCAGTCTGACCGCGCTGCAAAAAGGTGAGGATGAAAGCTGGACGCTGGAACAGGCACTTGCCGGCGTTGAGCGCCTGACGCCGACGGGCGCCGAGATTATCATCGCGTCTGGCTTTGATCAGCAGGGAGAAGGCTTTTCGGACGTGCTGGACCGGCTCAATCATCGCCGCACCCCCAGACTGCTGCTTGTGACTGAAAGCAAAGCGCATGAGATGCCAAGAGGCTGGTATCCGATCCGCCTTTCAGATGGGCGGCAAAAGCGGGTCTATCTGGCCCGGGCAGAGCCTGCCGGCGAACTTGCGTTTCAGAAGGTGGCAACACATCCTGCGCTTGTCCTGAATGCCAGTGACCCGGTCGAACAAACCTCTCGTCGCATTTCGTCGGTTTTCGCGGCAAGATATGTGGCATGAGTGAGAAAGCACTCTCTGAAGCCACGATGCTGGCCAGCCTGCGGGATATCCATTTGCCCGCCGAGGCCGCAGGTGGGGCGGTTGCGGAATTCGCGGCTGTTCTTGGTATCGCGGCGCTGGCTTCGGTCGGCTGTGTCGCCATCTTGCGGTTGCTGAGTGTCAAGACCGCAGCAAACAGGCGGCCGGATCCACCGGATCGATCTGTTGAACAACCGGGGTGGTCCGTGGATCGCCGCAGGGTGGCTCTATTGCACAAACTGCGCGCTCAGAATCCGACGCGTTATGCAGAGTTGACGGGTGATCTTTATCAACCCGGTGGTGAACCGGATCTGGCGACCCTGCAAAAGGAGGTCGCTAGTCGTGTTTGAGCTTGCTGACCCCTGGATCTTGTTGGCGCTGCCATTGCCTCTTGTCATCACACGTTTGGTCAAGCCGCGGCCGGTTTTCGAGCGGGGGTTCCCAGTTCCGGACCGCATAGGCGGAATGCTTATGGCGGCGAGCCCACAGGCTCAGGCCAGGACCCGGACTTTGGCGGACCTCCTGATTTTGTGGATCATTTGGGGGCTCATGATTTTTGCACTGTCCGGTCCGCGCCAACTGCAACCCGTCAGCGCCCTGAAAGTGTCCGGACGGGACCTTGCGATTGTTCTGGATCTTTCGGGATCGATGGTGCGGGAGGATTTTTATCTCGATGGGCGCCAGATCACCCGTTTGCAGGCGGTGACACGCGTTGGATCCGAGTTCGCCCGACGCCGCGCCGGCGACCGGGTGGCCTTGATTGTTTTCGGGTCCGAAGCCTATTTCGCCACGCCTTTCACTTTCGATACCGAGGCTGTCGCGCGACGGATCCAAGAGGCCACGATCGGTATCTCGGGCCGTGCGACAAACATATCCGATGGTCTGGGCCTTGCTTTGAAGCGCCTGGCCAACAGCCAGGCGGTGTCGCGGGTCGTCATTCTGTTGTCGGATGGAGTGAACAACGCGGGCGCCACGAACCCCGGTGGCGTGGCCGAACTGGCGGCCGAGATGGGGGTGCGGGTCCATACGATTGCTCTGGGCCCGAAAGACCTGCAAAGCGCCGAACCTGGTGAGCGCGGCGTCGTCGATGCGACAACCCTGCGCGCCATTGCCGAAATTTCAGGCGGCGAAGCGTTTCGCGTCAAAACCACCGATGATCTTGTCGACGTGACTCAGGCCTTGGATCGGCTGGAAGCGACGGACAGCGCGGGCCTTACGGCCGAGGTCTACCGATCATTCTGGACCTGGCCCGCAGCAATGGCGGCCGCACTTGCCCTGTTGGCGGCGTGGAGGCAAGCGTGATGATTGAGCTGGATGTCACTTTACTCAGACCGGTCTGGGGGCTTTTGCTGCCTGTCATCTGCGGGGCAGGGTGGTGGTTGCTTTCCCGTGCCGGAGGGTTCGGAGCCTGGGACAAGATCACCGACCCGCAGCTTGTCCAGGCGATGGCCGCGATCGGCCGGATCGAAGGCGGCTCCTTCCCGCTCAAACCCGCTGCCTTGCTTCTGACCGCCGGGATCGTCGCGATTGCCCTGACCGGCCCGGCAATCGAACGGCGCGACGCGCAGACCTATCGCAATCTGGATGGCGTATTGTTCCTTGTGGATGCATCTGACAGCGTGGCGGAAGGCGACCGCTGGCCGCAACTGCTGAGCATGGGGCGTTTGGGTGTCAAAGCGCTTGGGTCCCGCCCCGGCGGCATCATCGTTTACGCGGGCGATGCCTATGTCGCCACGGATATGACCACCGATCACCGCCAATTGGGTCAAACGCTGTCGCTCATCGATGGACAGACCGTTCCGGACAAGGGATCGCGACCCGAACGCGCGCTGGCTTTGGCTTTGCAGCGGATGGAAGGGGCGGGCATCCTGGCCGGGGACGTCGTCCTGTTCACTGACGGGGACGGGCTGGGATCACCCTCATTGCAGCGGGTCGCATTGCTTGCTGCACGAGGGGTGCGCGTGTCCTTGGTGTCGGCTCACCGCACGACTGCGCAAATCCAAACCCACGCCGCGCTCGGCGGTGGCGCTGTCTTCACTTTGGACCAGTCAGATGATCTGGCCAATTGGCTGGCAGATGATGCCGCAACCCGCTTGATACGGGCGGACTATCCGGTGCTGTTCTGGCATGATCTGGGGCGGTACTTGCTGTATTTCGCATTGCTCCCCCTGCTGTTTTTGTTCTGGAGGGAAGGGGCATGAGGTGGTTCGCGATTGCAGGTGCCACTTGTATTGCCGTTGCCTTTGCGCTGGGCGGCGCTGCCCCTTTTGGCCGCGTCGCATTGGCAATCGGTCTGTATCCAATGGCTGCAAAACTGTTTTCCGACCCTGACTGGCAAGGTGTTGCCTTCTACCGTGCGGGCGTTTTTGACAAAGCAGCCAGTGCTTTCGAGCACGCCGGGAACCAGTACAACCTCGGCAATGCTTACGCCCGGACCGGCCAATTGGCCGCTGCGCTGGAAGCCTATGATCAGGCCATGGCCAGGGGAAACCTGGATGCCCAGGCGAATTTCGATGTGCTGGCCGCCTATTACGCAGGGCAGCAGATCACCCCAGAGGCGTTGAGCCTTTTCCCCGAACGGAAATCCGGCCCCAAGGCCGACAGTTTTGTCGCGCGCGGGAATGCGCGGGCGGCGGGAACCGGCAGTGAGGTCACGAACGCGAACACGATGCTGGGACTGGCGGAATTGGACAGTCGCGGGCAACTGGGCGTGCGCCGCATCTTTGATGACAAGTTCATGGTTGCCGATCTGCGCTGGCTCAATCAGCTTTCCGATGTTCCGGGTGAGTTCATGGCGGCACGGATCGCACACGAACACAAGCGCCGGGAAAAGCTTGGTCTTTCGCCTCCGGAAGCGGAGAACCCGGAATGAAGTGGCTGTTTCTGCTTCTTATTGCACTTCCGATGCAGGTTTTGGCGCAGTCGAAAACAGTGCTGCCCTCCGAGGCGTTGATCGAAGTTGCCATCGAAGACAATGCCCCGGTTCCCTTCACCCAAGAGATGGTGCTGTTGACGATCCGGGGTGTCTATCGTCGGCACATCACGCGCGAAGAGCTGATCCAACCCCGCCTGGATGGGTTCAGCTGGGCGCAACTGGGCCCGGACAGCTGGTCGGAGCAAAGGATCAATGGCCGGAAATACAAAGTGTTCACCCGACGGATGGCGATCTATCCTGTCGAGGCAGGCAAGCTTACAATTGGTCCGTTTTTGCACAGGTTGACCCTGACAGACGAAAATGACGACTGGTTCGAACACGAGATTCAATCAGAGCCGCTGACCATTCAGGTGGCGCAAGCCCCGGCCACCAAGGAGTGGTGGTTTCCGGTTCGCAAATTGCAGATTTCGGATCAGTGGTCGAATGCGCCGGATCAACTTGCACCGGGTGAGGGGGTCTTGCGCGTCATTCGACTGGAAGCTCTGGGCGCGACGCCCGAGATGATCCCGCCCATGCCCGAGTTGACCTCGCCTTCGGCCCTGATCTTCCCGCATCCTGAGAAACGGCTTGTCGAACTGACCCCGGAAGGGCCGGTCACCCATGCGTTCTGGCGCTGGACCATACGCCCTTCAAACGACACATCCGGCATCGTTGAACCCTTACAATTCAGTTACTTTGATACCGTGGCCCGTGAAACCCGAGAGGTCGTCATCTCACCACAACGCATTGCCTATGGCACGGCCATCGAAGACGTAAACCTTGGCGGCGCAGAGGCAGATGCGCCAGCAGCAACGCTGTTGGGTTGGCCAATGGCCGCAACCGCCATTGTAGTTTTTTTGGCCGGTTTGGGGTTTGGAATGTCCGGTCACAAACTGGCCGTTTCAAGGGCACTGCGTCGCTTTGGGGTTTTTGATCCGTTGGCCCGGGAATTGCGACGCAGTGCCAGGGCTGGTCGCGCAGACAGGCTGCGGCAAGCGGCTTCTGCCGTCCTGCGCCGCGACGGCCCTTCATCCAGTCGACTCAAACACATGCAAGACTTTGACAGGCAGTATTTTGATCCCAATGCTGCGGCGCCCGATTTGAAGGCGTTTGCCAGGGTCTTCCTCGGGAACCAGACCGGCTGAGTCATCAAGCATTTGTTATCTATGGTATCTTTCGCGTGTCTCAAAATGAAACAGTTGAACTGATCGGGAAATGCTGTACCTTTCCTGTCGGAGGAGAAGCAATGCACATTGCGGGATGCCCTAAACCGGTGGACCAGGTGTCCAGCGTGCTTATCGTGGATGATCATCCGCTGTTCAGCGATGCCTTGGCCGCGGCGTTGCAGCTGAGCTTCGAGAACTGCCGAATTGAAAAAGCCAACACGCTGAAGCAGACACTTGAAATACTTGGCGCAGGCTTCAAGCCCGATCTGATCATGTTCGATCTGAAATTGCCGGACGTAACGGGTATCTCGGGTTTTCAGCAGCTACGGCAGCGCTGTCCGAATGCGCCGGTTCTGGTGATATCGTCACTGGCATCCGGAGAGTTGGTAAGATCTTTGCTGGACCACGGTGCGATGGGATTTCTGCCGAAAGATACGCCGGCGCAAACCCTGAAACACGCCATTCAGGAGATCAGCTCTGGGCGGAGATACGTACCCACCGAATACAACCGCGTCGAAGAGCTGAAGCCCTCCGAAAGCACCGTCTACCAATCCAGCCCCGAGCTTTCATCACTGACGCCGCAGCAGGTTAAAATTCTCAAGCTTATCTGCGTGGGCCAATCCAACAAACAGATTGCATATGAGCTGTCGTTGGCCGAGGCGACGGTCAAGGCACATATCACCGCTTTGCTGCGCCGCCTTGGGGTGCGCAACCGGACCCAGGCCGCTGTTCTGGTCGACTCGGTTGTCGCCAGACAGTCGCGACACGAACCGGAGGTCAAATCCTTTCTTCAACACTAGGGGGGACACATGCGGGATCTGGAGCATGAACCAAATTTCATTGCGATTGGCCGTTCCGATGATTTGGACCCGACGACCGCCGTTGAAGAAGCCTGCGCGGAAATCGACAGTCTGTCGTCCTGCTTTGTCCTGGCCTTTATTCCCAGCACTCTTGACCCGGCAGAGGTGTCACGTTGCCTGAACAGAAGACTTGCGGGTGTTCCAGTATTTGGCTGCACTACCGCAGGTCAAATCACGCGATCGGGTTATGAATCCCATGCGCTTTTGCTGTTGGCCTTTCCAAAGTCCAACTTTCGGTGTTCGTCCATTTTGTTCGAGTCGCTCAGGCCGCTCAATTCAATGGAGATCGCTGCCGCAGCGCAGCGGTTGGCCGAAAGATTCCGCCACACGGCGGGGTGGAACAGGCTGGCTCTGGTGTTTACGGATGGATTGTCCAAGCAGGAAGACTTGCTGGTTTCAACGCTGGAAACCGTTCTGGATGGATTGCCGATATTTGGCGGCTCTGCCGGGGATGGCCTTCAATATGAAGAGACGTTCGTTTTTCACGGTGGCAGCGCGCACAACAATGCTGCCGTCCTGTTGTTGATTGAAACCAACCTTGGTTTTCAGGGTATCGGTTTTGATCATTTCCTGCCCATCGGGTCAGAGATCATCATCACCGACGCCAACCCGGAAGAACGGGTGGTGTATGAGATCAACGGGGCGCCGGCAGCGCAGGAATATGCACGACTGGTCGGGTGCGCGGCCGAAGATCTTTCGCCACTGGTATTCGCAGAAAACCCGCTGCTTCTCAGACAGAACCTCAATTACTATGTACGTGCCATTCGTGAACCGATGGAGGGGGGATCCCTGTCTTTTCTAGCGGCGATCGATGACGGCCTTATCATGACACTGGGGCGCGGGAAGGAGATTATTGAAACGCTCGAAGCTGGGTTGAATGTGCGCGACAACACCGGGACGGCCCCGGATTTCATTCTTGGATTCGACTGTATTCTGCGGAAACTCGAAATCGAACAGAAGCAGTTGAGCAAACAGGTTTCGGATGTTTTGCAATCCCACCGGGTGGTTGGCTTCAACACCTACGGCGAACAGCAATCCGGCGTTCACATGAACCAGACCTTTGTAGGGGTCGCTTTCTTTGAACCCGAAAAGCGGGAACTGAGCTGATCATGCTGAATCCGGACGACCCGCCAGAGATCCAGATATCCAAACAGGCCAAGATCATTGATGCGCTGATGCGGCGCGCCAACCGTCAGAAAGATGTAGGCCCGTCCGCCTTTCTGGCGTTTCAATCGGCGATAGAGTTGCAGCAGCAGGTGATGAAGCAGAGTCGCGATCTGGAACGCGCGACCACCGAACTTGAAAGCGCCAGATACGAACGCGAACAAACCCGCAAGAGCCTCGTCAAGGCCCTGTCTTCCATGGAAGAAGGGTTTGCGCTGTTCACGGATGGTGATTTGAACCTGTGCAACGAGCTGTTTCAGGCGATCTTCCCGGATATGTCTGATGTTGTCGGGCCCGGCCTCAGCCTGGGTCGGTTTTTTCTGTTGGTGCAGAACAGTCCTGAATTCGTATCGTCCGATAATGGTATATCGAAAATGCTGGATGCGCTTGAGCGCAATTGCCATACCGGGATGGTGTCCAGCGACGTGATCGAACTGCGTAGGGATCGTTGGTATCAACTCAGCGCACAATACACGTCGCCTCAGAATGTGGTCATTCTGTTGACCGATATCACATCCGTTGTTCGCAGAAACCGTGATGAGAAAGAAACCCTTATTGACCGTCAGGAGGACTACCTTAAGGCGGTTTTCCAAAACATGAGCTCAGGCGTTTGCACGTTTTCGTCAGATACGAAGATCATGATGCACAATGCGCGGTTCCGGGAAATACTGAACCTGCCGCTATCCGTCTTGCAGGCAAATATGCCAGTGCAAACGCTTTTGGATCTGATGCGGGCGCGTGGGCTGATCAAGGCTGATGATGAACTCAGGATCGGCAAGTGGCAACACGAGCTGAAAAGCCGTGGCTGGTTGCGCAAACGTGTGCGCGACGGATCAGACCGCGTATTGGACATTCAGGTCAACCAGCTACCGGATGGTGGTTTTCTGGTCGAGCTGAAAGACGTAACGTTCGAAGCACGCGCGACCGAAACCCTGGAAAACCGGGTTATGGAACGCACGGCAGAGTTGACCCATGCCAACGCCAAGCTGGTTCAGGAATACGAAGAAAAAGCGCGGGTGGAAGAGGCGCTGCGGATCGCAAAGGAACGCGCCGAAGCTGCGGTTTCTTCCAAGACACGATTTCTTGCGGCCGCCAGCCACGACCTGCTTCAACCGATCAATGCCGCAAAACTCATGATCTCGACCCTGCTGGAGATCACGCGTGAGACAGAGCTTCATGAGATGATGGAGCGGTTGGACGGTGCGTTTGGATCTGCTGAACAACTGTTGCACTCATTGCTGGATATATCGCGGCTTGAAACCGCTGACCCGGACACGGTCTCACCCACAGAAGTTAGCCTTGCTACGATGATTGCAGGGATACAGGGCGACCAAACGCTGGTGGCCGAGAGCAAGAATGTGACGCTTGATGTGGTTCCGTGTTCGGAAATCGTGAAATCCGACCCGGTCTATCTGTTGCGCTCAATCCAGAATTTGGTCGTGAATGCCATCCAGTATACCGAACCGGGTGGTCGGGTTCTGGTGGGGTGCCGCAGGCGCGGCGACAAGGTCATTTTGCAGGTCTGGGATACGGGTATCGGTATCGCACGCAAAGACCAGGAACGCGTGTTCGAGGAATTCACTCGGGCCGAAAACGTGCCATTGGGGTCCGGCATGGGGCTGGGTTTGTCCGTCGTGGACCGCGCCTGCCGGCTGTTGGGTCACAAGCTGTCGCTGCGGTCCAAACCTGGCATTGGTTCAGTGTTCAGCATAGAAATGGACAGGGTCGAAAGTGGGCCAAGCACCATCGAACCCTTGGATCTTCTGGCCAATACGGGCGACGTGCCGTTGGATTTCATCATTCTGGTGATTGAAAACGACCGCGATGTTCTTTTTGGAACAACCCAGTGGCTGGAACAGAACGGCGCCAGTGTTCTGCCGGCTCGGTCGCCGCAGGAAGCGTTGCAATTCATAAAAGACATAGGAATGCCCCCGGATATCATTCTGGCCGACTATCAATTGGATGATGGGGAAACTGGCGTGATGGCCATTCACCGGATCCGAGAGATGACGCAGACTCAAGTTCCGGCGATTCTGATCACGGCTGATCGCAGCGAAGCGTTGCGCAAAGACGGATTGCGGCATGAAATTTCGGTTATGGCGAAACCGGTCAAGCTGCCTCGGCTGCGGTCCTTGATCTTTTGGAAGATACAGAATGCCCTGCACGCGCAAACGCTCAACACCGACAAAAGTCGGCGATGACATGGGGCGATTTGCCCATACTCTCATCCTTGGGAGGGCCAGGATATGAGAAGGCTTCTTTGCGGCATCGCCGTTTTGTTTCTGAGTTTGAAAGCCGTTTCCGCGGCATCGGTTGATGCCGAGCAAGCCTATGATTTGCTGTTCCAAAATGGCGTTCTGGACACAATCGAACGTGACAAGGAATTAATCTATCAGCGTACCGTCACAAACCGGCTAAGACCCGATGCGGCGGAACGCGATACCGGTCTTATCTCTGTCAGTTTTTTGGATGACGGGAACGAGATGGCCCATCTGGAATTTCGCCAAGATGACAAACACCGCGCCATGGGTGTTTTTCCGGCCAGCGTCGGCAATCCGATGATCATGGTTTTCTATGAAAGCGCCATCCGGGATATGGCCGAGTCCGCCGGAGGCAGCCCGTTTTACATCCGAAACCGTATCAAGGATGCGCTGGTTCAACCTGCCGAGATCGTCGAAGGCGAGGCGGCGATTGGTGGCAGAACCATCCCCGTTCGGACCATTTTCATGCGTCCTTTCGCCGAGGATCCGAACCGCGACCGGATGCAAGGGTTCGGAGACCTGGTTCTTCGCGTCACGGTGTCAGAAGAGGTTCCGGGCTGGTATCTGAGCCTTGTGGCGGAAGCTGTTTCCGAACGTGACGGCACGGCCGTTTATCGATCGGAAATGCGGTTTGAAGGAATGCAGGAGGGTCGCGAATGAAAACGTCAGGCCAAATTCGGGAACGCAGCCGCATGACCTTTACGGCCCTGGTCGCGGGCATTCTGGCCGCGCCCATTGCAGCGTCAGCACAAAGTGTTGCGGATCGGCTCAATGACTACCCGACCGCGGCGCGCGCGGATTACGTGTTTGCATGTATGGTCACCAACGGTCAAACCCGCGAGATGCTGGATAGGTGTTCATGCTCGATCGATTTGATCGCTTCGATCCTGCCGTATGAGCATTATGAACAGGCGGAAACTGTTCTGTCTATGCGTCGGGTCGGGGGAGAGCGTATGGCGTTTTTCAAAAGCGCGGTACTGGCCGAAAACATGGTGGCTGACCTGCGCCGGGCGCAGGCAGAAGCCGAGGTTGTCTGTTTCCGATAAACGCAGGCCCGTCCGTCAGCTGGCCGCGGCTTTGGGCAGGTCTTTTTCGAACGTGTTGCCCTCGGTATCCGTTGCCTTGACCGTCAACATGGTCGAGCCGTTGTCATTGTAGGCAAAACGGAAAGCCGGGTTTTCCGAGATCGAGATGCCGCCATCCATCGTGAACAGCAACTCATCGCCCTGCCAGACTTCGATATGGTCGATGAAATGCGCGGGGATGAACAGTTGCGTGACCTGATCGCGTTGCAGGCCGGAATAGTTCGGATGGCGGATCATGATCTGAGCTTCTCGGCGTGAAGTGGAAATCTGCGCCTCTTCCCCAAAGCTGCGCAGCTTCATCTTGCCCATGGACGCCAATGCGACCTCTGGGTCTTTGCTGGCCGGTGCCGAACAGCCGCCCGATGCTTTGACAAACCGGCCTGTCATATGAAGCCCGTCCGGCGTTTCAGCGATCACGCGAACATTCGAATATTGGTTCACGCGAACGCGCATCTCGAAATCCAACTGACCCATGGCCGGTGAAAAGCTGAAGACGCCGGCGATCGGGGCCGGGTTTTCGTCGATCACGACGGTGGCAGCAGAAATCTGGGCATCGGGATCAAGCTGTTTCAAAACGATCGGCACCGTTGCGGCATCATGCGCCCGGTATGGGGCGTCCAGCGAAAGCAGCGTGTCCGCGTTCCCGATCTGGGCGTCGCCCACGACATCGTATTGCAGGTCCTTCCAGGTTTCGCTGTCGACCAGCGGATTTTTGATCGGCTGCTGTGCCCATGCAGGCAGGGACAGCGCAAGAGAAAGGATCGCTGCGGGTGCTAGTGCTCTGGCCATGGTGTCTCCTCCGGCAACCGGTGGCCAAGAATGTGCCACAAAATGCGGGGAAAATACATGCCGACGAAAGGCGCGGTGGTTCGGGCAGAGATCTATGCCAATGTTCCGGTCGGAGGGCTGCCATGTTTGAAGCCGTAATTTTGCTATGCGCGCAGGTCGCGGCAGAGCCATGCAGAGAACAACTTTTGCCGGGTTACGAAGCCCGATCCCAGGCTGAATGCGAGCAGAAGCTGAAATCAACTCCTCCGCCGCTGTCCGATCGGCGCAGCGGCGCGCCTTATTGCCAACCCATTGGCCTGGCTCTGGAATTTGAAGAAGCTGCGCCGGGTCTGTTCGTGCATCGCGGCTTGATAGCGGAACCCGACGCGGACAATCTGGGCGACGTGTCCAATATCGGGTTTGTCATTGGCCAGGAGAGTGTCGCAGTGATTGACACGGGAACGGCACCATGGATAGGCGAGGCTGTCTGGCGGGCCATTCAGGCCGAGACGGACAAGCCAGTCAGTCACGTAATTTTGACTCACATGCATCCCGATCACACTTTGGGTACAGAGCCTTTGGTCCTTTCAGGTGCGCAGGTTGTTGGCCATGTGGGGCTGGAGAGAGCGTTGCTGGACCGGTTGGGCAACTATGTCGAAAGCCTGAGCGCCGCGATCGGCGAAAGCGCCTATGTGGGCATCGGGCCGATTTCCGTCGACATCGCCGTCGAAACCACGCACGAGATTGATCTGGGTGGGCGCAAACTGATCCTGCGGGCCTGGCCCCGGGCACATACCGGGAATGACTTGACCGTGATGGATGCAAACACCGGCGTCATGTTCACCGGCGATCTTGTATTTCACCGGCACACCCCGGCATTGGATGGTCAACTGATAGGCTGGCAACGCGTCTTGAAACAGATGACCGGGCTTGAGGTCACCCAAATCGTACCGGGCCATGGTGGGCCGATCCTGGCGTGGCCTGAAGGGGCCGAGGATATGATGCGCTATTTGAACGTGCTGGAAAGCGACACACGCAAAGCAATCGACAGTGGCCAGCGGTTGGGGGATGCGGTTGAAACGATCGCTCAGGAAGAAGCAGTGCACTGGGACTTGTTTGACACCTACAACCCGCGCAATGCAACGGTCGCATTCACCGAACTCGAATGGGAATAGCCCGGTCAGCGAATGGCCCGATCCACGTTTTTCGCTTCGTTCAAATTGGCCTGATCTGCGCCCTGAACATCAGTCAGCCGCGTCGCCGTCAAATCGGCGTTCGTAAAATCGGCACCGGACAAAGTGGCCCCTGTCAGGTCAGCCCCGCCCAATGTGGCCATCGACAAATCGGCATTGGTGAAATTGGCGTTAGGCAATTTGGCAAATTCCAGATCGGCGCGGGACATTTGCGCATCAGTGAAATCCACGTCCGATCCACGAGCCGAGGACAGAACACCGCGCATAAGCCCCATGGATTGGTTGCGCATGTCGGCCGAAAAATCCGCCCCTTTGAATACTGCCCGGTTCAGATTGGCCTTGGTGAAATCGGCGGCTGTTCTGGCATTTGTGAAATCCGTATCGCTCAGATCCGCCCGGCTGAGCTGGGTCTGGAACAGCTCGGCCCCGACAAGCGATGCGCCTGAAAGGTTGGCGCCGATCATCCAGGATTGGCTGAGAATCGCGCCGTCCAGAGTGGATCCCGACAAATTGGTGCCGTTCAATGACGTCGCCCGCAGGATTGCGTTGCTGAAATCCAACCCGGACAAGTCGAGATTGTTCAGCCAGACCCGGGTGAAATCGGCAGGGGCGTCGGCCGTTGCAGCCGCAAGCTGGGCCACGACATCGGCGCGGGTCATTTGCGCTTGGGTCATTTTGGGCAGGGTCATGTCAACGCCGCTGAGCGGGGGCTGGCCCAGGGCCGAGAGGGGCGACAGCGTCAGAAAGATGATCAATACGTGTTTCATGTGTCCCTCCTTGCCCCCGAGGGCGCTGCGTCAACCCTGGTCTGAGGTCAATTGTTGCAGCATTTGCGAAATCGCGAACAGGCGCCGCTCGATGATTTGCGGCGTTTCACACAGATAGGTGATCGAGCGTTGACGGTCAGAATAGATAAGCTGATCCCAATCCAGCTGCTCTTCCAGGGCGTCAACGCGGTCATGGTCGGGCGGGTCGGAAGACAGGGCTTGGTCCATTTCCACCCTGGCCAGATCAATTTTTTCTGCCAGATCGATCTGCTTGAGCGAAAACTCTCCGATCCCCGCGATGATGTGCTTGCGCCTTTTGGACAAGGTGTCAAAGACGCGCTGGAACACCTGACCCAGAATATCCGGATCCCCATTGTACCGCGCGGCGAACTCTGCAACCTGGGGCCGAAGGTCTTCCAGTTCGATCCGCCTCAGGGCCAACAGCCCGGCGATTTCGTCGATGTCGGCAGTGTTTTTAGCGGTTTCGCCGTCAACAACCTGATACGGCCACATGAGGCCCAGCGAAAGGTCCTCGACCTTGCGCTGAATGCACGGCCATGTTGGATCGGAGAAATCCGCAGCCAAGCCAGGGCCAGCCGCACCCAGACAGGCCAGCGCCAAAACAATCAGCTTGCCGTTTGACATCACAGCTTTCCTCCACGCGGACATCATGCATGAAATGTGCGCGCGAAGTCCATTCAACCCAATACACACCATTGTCTTAATTGTTTGCACGTGGTGCTCGCCCCCATACTCGACCCAAGCTGCCGGACTGCGGTTGATTCCGGTGCCATGGGAGGACAGACGGAGATGAGAACACGCGCGGCGGTTGCTGTGGCGGCAGGCCAACCTCTGGAAATCATGGAGGTTGAGCTGGACGGCCCGAAAGCAGGTGAAGTCCTGATCGAGGTCAAGGCGACCGGTCTATGTCATACGGATGAGTTTACCCGTTCCGGAGATGACCCCGAAGGGATTTTCCCTGCAATTTTGGGCCATGAGGGTGCCGGGGTTGTTCTGGAGATCGGGGAAGGCGTTACCAGCCTAACCGTCGGCGATCACGTGATACCGCTGTACACACCCGAGTGCCGCGAATGCGAATATTGCCTGAACCCCAAGACAAACCTGTGTCAGAAAGTGCGGGCGACTCAGGGTGCCGGTCTGTTGCCGGATGGAACGACCCGCTTCAGCATGTTGGATGGCACACCGATCCACCACTACATGGGCTGTTCGACTTTTGCCAATCACACCGTGGTGCCCGAGATTGCGCTGGCCAAGGTGCGCAAGGATGCGCCGTTTGACAAGATTTGTTACATCGGCTGCGGCGTGACCACCGGCATCGGGGCCGTTATCAACACCGCCAAGGTCGAAATTGGTTCGCGTTGCGTGGTCTTTGGTCTGGGCGGGATCGGCCTGAACGTCATTCAGGGCTGTCGCATGGCGGGCTGTGATCAGATCGTTGGTGTCGACCTGAATGACGGCAAGGCCAAAATGGCGACTCATTTCGGTATGACCGATTTCGTGAACCCCTCGAACGTCAGCGGTGATATCGTGGCGCATCTGGTCGAACTGACCGGCGGCGGTGCGGATTATAGCTTTGATGCGACCGGCAATGTCGGCGTGATGCGGACCGCTTTGGAATGCGCACACAAAGGTTGGGGTGAAAGCATCATCATCGGTGTGGCACCCGCTGGCGCCGAGATTTCAACGCGTCCGTTCCAGCTGGTCACCGGCCGGTCATGGCGCGGAACCGCGTTCGGCGGTGCCAAGGGCCGGACGGATGTTCCGAAGATCGTGGATTGGTACATGGCCGGGAAGATCGAGATCGACCCCATGATCACGCACAAGCTGACGCTTGATGAAATCAACCACGGCTTTGACCTGATGCACCAGGGTAAATCGATCCGCGCGGTCGTGGAGTACTGACATGGGTTTGAAAACCATCTCGCAAAACCGCAGTTTCGGAGGGGAGCAGACCGTGTACTCCCACGCGTCCGAGACCTGTGATTGCGAGATGACCTTTGCCGTCTACCTGCCGCCTCAGGCCAAATCCGGCCCGGTGCCGGTGTTGTGGTACTTGTCCGGCCTGACCTGCACCCATGAAAACGCGATGACCAAAGGCGGATTTCAGGAGGCGGCCGCGGATTACGGTGTTGCGGTTGTGTTTCCCGATACGTCCCCGCGTGGTGACAATGTTGCCGATGATGACGCCTATGATCTGGGGCAGGGGGCCGGGTTTTACGTGAACGCCACCCGGGACCCGTGGCGGGCCCATTTCAGGATGTATGACTACATCGTCGACGAACTGCGCGACATCGTACTAAAGAATTTCCCTGTGCAGGATCGTCACGGGATCACGGGCCATTCCATGGGTGGGCACGGTGCGATTACGATCGCGATACGCAACTCCGACAAATTCGGGTCTCTTTCGGCATTTGCGCCGATTGCGCACCCGACGCGGTCGGATTGGGGCCGTAAACAGCTCAGCAGCTATCTGGGTGACGACGAAAACACCTGGGTCGCGCATGACGCCACCCTGCTGCTGGAAGAGCACGGCTGGAAAGGTGACCTGCTGATTGATCAGGGCGCGGATGATCAGTTCCTTGATCTGCTCAAACCCGAAGCGTTGGCCAACATGATGGCAAAGCGCCGCCAGCCCGGACAGATCAGAATTCAGGAAGGGTATGACCATTCGTATTTCTTCGTGAACAGTTTTGCGCGCGACCATGTCGAATGGCACGCGGAACGTCTCAGCCAATGAAAATAGCAAGGAAAGATTGATAGTGATCAGAACGGTATTCGCAGCAACCTGCCTCATGCTTTCCCCCGCCTTCGCAAGTGCCGAAGGCGACCCCGAAGCGGGTGAGAAAGTCTTTCGCAAGTGCAAGGCCTGCCATGCGGTGGGCGAGGGGGCTGAAAACAAGGTGGGGCCGATGCTGAACGGCATTGTTGGACGTCAGGCCGCAACCGTAGAAGGATTTGGCTATTCACCGGTGTTGATTTCGCTGTCCGAAGAAGGGCTGGTTTGGACACCCGAAGAACTGGACGCGTTTCTGACGAAACCGCGCGACTACGCGAAGGGGATCAAGATGACCTTCGCCGGGCTGCGAAAAGAGGACGATCGGGCCAACATCATAGCATATCTTGCGACCTTTGAGGACAGCGGGTCGTAGGAGATCGCATTGCTCTCCCACCTAAGCGACCGGAAAACCGTCGGTCGGGGCGAGCATCAACAGACACCGTAATCCGACCTGGGTGAGGTGTTGCAATGCAGAGAGAGATCGCTGCACGAAAGGGAGGAGATTGAATGAAAAATCTATCGCTTTGGACCTCCGGGATTGCCATTGCACTGGCCACCACGGCCTATGCAAATGACGACCTGGTTGCCCAGATGGAGAACGCAAAACAATGGGCGATCCAGACGGGTGACTACAAAAATCAGCGCTATTCCGAACTGGATCAGATCAACGCAGACAATGTAGGTGATCTGCAAGTGGCGTGGACCTTCTCGACCGGTGTTCTGCGCGGGCACGAGGGTTCACCGCTGGTGATTGGTGACATGATGTATGTCCACACGCCGTTCCCGAACATTGTCTATGCTCTGGATCTGGCAAATGAGGGCAAAATCGTCTGGAAGTATGAGCCCAAGCAGGATCCGGACGTGATTCCGGTCATGTGCTGTGACACGGTGAACCGCGGTGTGGCTTATGCGGATGGCAAGATCTTCCTGCATCAGGCCGACACCAAGGTTGTGGCGCTTGATGCCAAGTCCGGCGATGTCGTCTGGGAAGTCCAGAATGGCGACCCGGCGATTGGTGAAACCAACACGGCCACGGTGTTGCCAATCAAGGACAAGGTCATCGTCGGTATCTCGGGTGGCGAATTCGGTGTGCGCGGGTCTGTTACGGCCTATGATATGAACTCGGGCGAGCAGGTCTGGCGGGCCTATTCCATGGGGCCGGATTCGGACATTCTTGTTGATCCGGAAAAGACCACCCATCTGGGTAAGCCGGTTGGCGCGGACTCGGGTACAAACACCTGGGAAGGCGATCAGTGGAAGATCGGCGGCGGCACCACATGGGGCTGGTATTCCGCGGATCTGGACGAGAACCTGATGTACTATGGCACCGGGAACCCGTCGACCTGGAACCCGGCGCAGCGTCCGGGCGACAACCGCTGGTCGATGACCATCATGGCGCGTGACATCGACACCGGCGTGGCAAGATGGTTCTACCAGATGACGCCGCATGATGAATGGGACTATGACGGCATCAATGAAATGATCCTTACGGAACAGGAAATTGATGGCGAGCAGCGCAAGTTGCTGACCCATTTCGACCGCAACGGTCTTGGTTACACCATGGACCGCGTGACGGGCGAGCTGCTGGTGGCCGAAAAATTCGACCCGGTTGTGAACTGGACAACTGGCGTCGACATGGATCCCAACAGCGAAACCTATGGCCGCCCGGCCGTGGTTGCGCAGTATTCGACGGAACAGAACGGCGAGGACGTGAACTCGACCGGTATCTGCCCGGCGGCTTTGGGCACCAAGGACCAACAGCCTGCGGCCTATTCGCCGAAGACTCAGTTGATGTATGTGCCAACCAACCATGTCTGCATGGATTATGAGCCGTTCCGCGTGTCCTATACCGCTGGTCAGCCCTATGTGGGTGCAACTCTGGCGATGTATCCGGCACCAGACAGCCATGGTGGCATGGGCAACTTCATTGCCTGGGACAACACTGATGGAAGCATCAAGTGGTCACTGCCAGAGCAGTTCTCGGTCTGGTCGGGTGCGCTGGCGACAGCGGGTGACGTTGTCTTCTATGGAACGCTCGAAGGGTATCTGAAGGCTGTTCATGCAGAAACAGGTGAAGAACTGTACAAGTTCAAAACGCCCTCTGGCATCATCGGCAACGTGATGACGTACGAGCAAGGTGGCAAGCAGTATATCGGCATCCTGTCCGGTGTCGGTGGCTGGGCCGGTATCGGTCTGGCGGCTGGTTTGACCAACCCGAATGACGGTCTGGGCGCCGTGGGTGGCTATGCCGCACTCAGCGACTATACCGCGCTGGGCGGTCAGCTGACCGTGTTCGCATTGCCGAACTAAGCCAAAGATCTGGCCGGCGCGGTTCAATCGGGCCGCGCCGGTATTCACTTGAAAAGAAACGAGCGTTCCATGAACCATTCTGTACGTCTTCTGGCTTCAATTCTTGCATTGTGCCTTCCTGTTGCCGCGATCGCTGACAATCTGGCAGTCGCGTATTCCGAAGATGGACGGTATTACACCGAAGACGATATCCCGACATTCAACGTGGCCGAGGATGGAACCGTGGACTGGATGACATTTTCGGGCTTCCGGCGCTATCACGCGGAATGCCATGTCTGTCACGGCCCGGATGGCGAGGGCTCGACCTATGCGCCGGCTCTGAAAGAGTCTGCGTTGGAAATGGATTATTACGACTTCGTTGATGTCGTCACCAATGGCCGCCAAGTGGTGAACGCCGCTGAAAACTCGGTAATGCCGGGATTTGGCGACAACCCGAATGTGATGTGCTTTCTGAATGACATCTATGTATACTTGAAGGCTCATGGATCGGGCGCGATCCCGCGTGGCCGCCCGCCGAAGAAAGAGGCGAAATCCGACGTGATCCGCGAGGATGAAGATGCGTGTATGGGCTAAGGCCTGCCTGCCGATTTTCGGACTTTGCGTCTGGCTTTGTCAGGCAGTGCCCGTGTCGGCGCAGACGTCTGACCTGGTTTCAAGAACGGCTTTTCGCGTCTGTGCGGATCCAGCCAACTATCCCATGTCATCCGAGGATGGATCGGGATTTGAAAACAAACTGGCCGAATTGATTGCCGCAAAGCTGGAATTGCCCGTGCAATATGTCTGGTTTCCGCAGGCGACGGGCTTCATACGGAACACGCTGGCCGCCAAACGTTGCGATGTGGTGATCGGTTATGCGCAAGGTCATGAGCTGGTGCAGAACACCAACCACTACTACACGTCCGCCTATGCGCTGATCGTGCCGATGGACAGTGATCTGGCCCAGGTGAACAGGCTGAACGCTCCCCTGCTCAAAGGGAAACGGATCGGGATCGTGGCGGGTACACCACCCGCGGCTCATATGGCGCGGAACGGGCTGATCGGGCAAGCCAAGCCTTATAACCTCTTCGTTGACCGACGTGTGGAAAGCCCGGCCATCGACATGCTGGATGACCTGCAAACAGGTGAGATTGATGCGGCCATTCTTTGGGGTCCGCTGGGCGGACCACTGGTCAAGGCAGACTATCCTGATTTCAAGGTGATCCCGCTGGTCAAGGAAGAGCTGCCACCGCGCCTGTTCTATCGCATCACCATGGGCGTGCGGCAGGGTGAGAAGGTATGGCAAAGACAGCTGAATTCCCTGATCCGGCGTAACCAGGGCGAGATCAATTCGTTATTGGCCGAGGCCGGTGTTCCCTTGGTGAATGATCTGGGGACCGAGGTTCTGGACCTGTCGCAATGATGCGCGCATCGGTGGCAATTGCGTTGATCTCGACTGCCGCAATAGCGCAGACAGTTCCCGAACCAGGTGATTATCGCATGGACCACTACCGCGCGCCGGTGCCGGATCAGATAACCGGCGGGACGGTCATCGGCCCGGAAGAGGCGTACGGCCTATGGCAGGAACAAAGCGTCGCGTTCATCGACGTTTTGCCGCAGCCGCCCAAACCGGCCAATCTGCCTGAAGGCACGATCTGGCGCGACAAGCCGCGCGACAGCATTCCGGGATCACTGTGGTTGCCCAATGTCGGCTACGGCGCAATTGCCGATGTTACGACAGACTATTTTCGTACCGGTCTAGAGGCCAGCACCGATGGCGATATCAACCACGGTCTCGTGTTCTTTTGTCTAGAAGATTGCTGGATGAGCTGGAATGCCGCCCGACGCGCAATCGAATGGGGATACACCAAAGTCTATTGGTTCCCGGAAGGTACCGACGGCTGGGCCTTGTGGGGCTATCCGCTGGAACGGGTAAAGCCAGCCCCGGGCCAGCCCGTTGCCGGAGGCGGCTGATCTAAAAACCCGCCAGTTTTTTGTGTAAGTGACTGACCGTGCCGTCCGTATCCGTCATGGTCACGTCAACCGCTTGCGCCCTGCTTGGAACGGAAATGCCGACCCTTGGGTTTTCGGACAGTGAAATCGACCCCGTCATCTGGACATACCCCGCGCCATCAAGATCGATATCCACGGTCTCTACATATCGCATCGGGATGAACAGCAGGGAAATCTGATCCATCTGCATTCCGGAATGCGACGGGTGATCAATGTTCAGATCCATCTTGTTGGCCCGGTTCGCCCCCAGGCTGGACAATCGTGCCCGCGTGTTCAACGCAGGGACGCGGCCCACCAGTTCGGCCTCCATCGTTCCAAGGTTTGCCAACGCCAGTTCCGGATCAGTTCCGGGAGGTGCCGCGCAAGCGCCAAGGCCCGAGGTTTTGACGAAAGTTTCCGATACCCAAAGGCGGCCATCCGTGGTTTCGGCGATGACATGCATCGGGGTCGGGCCGTTCACGCGCATGGTCACGTCGAAGTAGAAACCCGGCAATGGTTCTTCCAACTCGAACACGGCAGAAACCGGCATCGGGTTTTCGTCCAGCACCAACGTCACCTTGGCCACTTTCGTTCCCCGAGGGGCCGCAACCTGAGCCGCCAGTTGAGCCCGCGCATCATCGGGCGTGCGATAGGGGGCATCAATCGCGATGAACGCATCTCCGTTTTGCATCAGTCGGTCGCCATACAACATCGCTCGGACATTTTCCCATGCCTCGTTGGATGCCCAAACCGGAGCCGCCAGCACACAGAACAGGACTGTAATCAGATGAGAAACTTTCATGGTCGTCCTCCTTGCAGGAACCTGCCAAAGGCACGGGGACCATCACAGGTTTCCATAGTTTCTACCACCGACAGTGCCTGCGGGTCCACGATGCTGACGGTGTTGTCGAACCAGTTTGCGATGACCAGAAGATCTTCGCCCGCCGTCGCATCAATGCCTTCGGGGTATTCCCCAACATCAACCACGCCCTCATGTTCGAGCGTCTCCAGAGATATGACGCTGAGCGTATTGGCATATTGGTTCGTGACGAACGCCCGACCGTGGGCGAAGGCGATGCTGTAAGGGCGTTCCCCGACCGGGACCGTTGCGAGAACGGCGCCAGTTTCCGCATCGACCACGCTGACATCATTGTTGCCGACATTGCCGACGAACAGACGCCCATCCGGGTCAAAACGCAGCCCGAAGGGGCGTGATCCAACCGGGCTGCGGTGCAGAGGCTGAAGAGTGTCGGCATCGAAAACCGACACCTGGTCCGCGCCCTTGTCGGCCGACGCCAGAAAACGCCCGTCTTTCGACATCGCAATACCCGCCGGGGCGGCTCCAGTGGGCAACTCGGATTGAACTTTCAGAGTTTCACTGTCCAGCACCCACAGTCGGGCGTTGTACCAGTCCGAGACGAAAACCCGCCCGCGATCCTGATCCAGTGCGATTCCAATCGGCCCCCCTTCAAGCGTAACTTGTGCGATCGTTTCACCGGTCTCGGCAGACAAACGCCTGACCATCTTGCTGTCCGGGGACACGGTGAACAGCGTCTCATCCAGACCAACCGCCACACCCGCAGGCTTGCCAGGAAGGGGCCAGCGGGCCGTTTCCTGCATCCGCGCAAGATCCATCCGGCTTAGTTCCTCACCGTTCTGACAGGTGATGAATGCTGTCTGTGCCAGTGTCGGGCTGCCAGAGAGCGCCAAAAACAACATCAGCAGTTGGCTAACTTGCCGCACCGAACCGCTCGATCAACGCGTCGAGACCCGCCTGATAGACGCCGGTCACGGCGGCAATGGCGGCTTCGTCATTCAACTCGGCCGGAGGATCGTTGTTTGGATACCCGCGATAGAAGGCACCGCGCCATTCGATGATCGAACCACCTCCGTCGCGCGGTTTTACCGTCAGATGCGACGAATAGTTGGTGACAGGCAGCACCTCTACCGCGACCTCGGTGATCCGGTAGGAGTAGCTCATTTTTTCCGCGCTGTACTTGTACAGAATTTCATTGATCGTCGGACCGCCTTCCTGGCCAAGTGTCAGCAATCGGGTCGCATCGACCTCGTTGCCGCCGTTTCCTTCGGTCGCAAACACAGCCGGATGCCACGACATGTCATCAAAGTTCCCGACAACGGCCCAGACTTCCTCTGGTGAGGCTGCGACCTCGGCAGTCAGCGTGACTTTCTGCCGGGTCGGCCCGTGGGCCCAAACCAGACCCGGAACCAGCAGAGCGGCGGTTGCGGCAAGAAGAAATCGTCGATGCATTCCATGTCCTCCCTGAATGCGCAGAGCGTTGGCAGACGCTGCGCGCTCGCGGCGTTTCTTCTGTCAGACCTGACGGCCGGGCGCACCTCGCCAGTCACCCGTCACATCCCCTGAAAAATCGGCGGGTGTCGCGGGAAACCGCAGCAAGATCAACCATATACGCGCATTCTTATAAAATAAGAATCGAGCTCAATGATGAAGCTGATAGGCTTTGTTTTACAACACGGCCAAAAGTATCGGTTCCGTTTTTCGGGGCGCTATGCTCCGGGTGTTTCAATCTGAACTCTGACTTTCAGGCAACGGGAGGACATCTTGAATACTCGCCTGCTGCCGCTGCTTGCGGCGCTTCTTTGGTGTGCATCCGCGATGACCGCCGCGGCGCTGGATGTGAAGGCTGCGGTGCTGCGGATCGACTATCCGTCGCTTCTGCCGATCTCGCGATATGATCTGAAACCGGACGACCTGGGGTTTGCCGGCGCCGCGCTTGGGGATGAGGATAACGGAACCACGGGCGGATTTCTGGGACATACCTACGAGACCATCACGATGGCCGTTCCGCCGGAAGAAGCTGATGCCGCAATGGACCAGATCCTTGCCGGAGGCGTGCGCCTGATCGTCCTTTTGGCCAAAGCGCCTGACATGTTGCGCCTGACAGACAAGGCGGCAGAGTCCGGGGCGCTTGTTTTCAACGTGTCTGCACCTGATGTCGATCTTCGCGACGCAAACTGCCGGGGCAACCTGCTTCATATCGCCCCGTCCCGCGCCATGAAGGCCGATGCGGTTGCACAGTTTGCCGTCTGGAAGAAATGGGGCGACTGGTTCCTGTTGGCGGGATCCAACCCCGAGGATGTCCAGCTTGCAGACGCGTATCGCCGCGCAGCCAAAAAGTTCGGCGCGAAGATTGCAGAAGATCGAACCTTTGCGGATACCGGTGGGTCTCGTAGAACGGATTCCGGTCACGTCCTTGTTCAGCGCCAATTGCCATTGGACACGCAGGATGCGCGAGACCATGACGTTGTGATTGCCGCAGACGAAACTGATTATTTCGCGCGCTATCTGTCCTATCACCTTTGGACTCCGCGCCCGGTGATGGGGTCAGGCGGCTTGCGTCCGACGACGTTTCACGGCGCGCATGAGGCATGGGGCGCGACCCAGTTCCAGACCCGTTTCGAGGATCTGACAGGCCGTTATGTCCGCCCCGAAGACTACAACACCTGGCTTGCACTGCGCGTGATCGGCGAGGCCGTGACCCGCGCCAGTACGGCAGAGCCCGAAGGTGTTCGGGATTATGCTCTGTCGGACGAGTTTGAGCTTGCCGCATTCAAAGGACAGAAAGTGACATTCCGCGAATGGAACGGGCAGTTGCGTCAGCCGATCCTTCTGTATGACGGGTCGATCACTGTCAGCGTCAGTCCGCAAGAGGGGTTTCTGCACCAGGTCTCACCGCTCGATACGATGGGATTGGATCGGGCGGAATCCAGCTGTCGCGCATTTGAGTAACCGGAGGTATTGATGAAACGACTTTTGTTGACTGTTGCCTGTGCTGCGCTGACCGCAGGTCCCGTGTTTGCGGGCAAGGCTTTTGTCTCGAACGAGCGGGGCAATACGATTACCGTGGTTGATACCGAAACCTGGGAGGTGATCACCGAATTTCCAGGCGGCAACCGACCGCGCGGGATCACCGTCAGTCCGGATGGCGGCACGCTGTATGTCTGTGCCTCGGATGACAATATCATCCGGGTATTTGATACAGAGACCTATGAAGAACTTCCCAGTTTGCCCTCTGGTCCGGACCCCGAACTTTTCATTCTCGAACCCTCGGGCAAGCGGCTCTATATCGCCAATGAGGACGACAATCTGGTGACGGTCACCGACACTGAAACCCGCACCATTCTGGCCGAGGTTCCGGTCGGCGTCGAGCCCGAGGGCATGGGGATCAGCCCCGATGCCAAGTTCGTGGTCAACACGTCCGAGACCACCAACATGGCGCATTTCATTTCCACCGAGGATTATTCCATCAAGCATAATGTCCTGGTCGACCAGCGCCCGCGCTATGCCCAGTATACAGCGGATGGAAAGCGCCTGTTCGTGACATCGGAAATCGGCGGAACCGTCACGGTCATGGATATTGCAGAAGACGGAACACCGACGGTTGTCGGCAAGATCAGCTTCGAAGTAGCGGGCGTGCAGCCGGAATGGTTGCAGCCTGTCGGTGCTAAGGTGACATCGGATGGCAAACGCCTGTTCGTTGCTTTGGGGCCCGCAAACCGGGTTGCAGTCGTTGACGCGCAAAGTCTTGAAGTGCTGGACTATATCTTGGTGGGGCAGCGGGTCTGGCAGTTGGACTTCACACCGGACGAAAAATATCTGCTGACCACGAATGGCAATTCAAACGACATCACCATCATCGATGTCGCCTCTGAAAAGGCGATCAAATCGGTGCAGGTCGGGCAACAGCCCTGGGGTGTGGTGACCATTGACTGAAGTTCTGGGAGGGACAGGAATGAAGAAACTTATGATCGCGGCAATGGTCGCGGCGCTCGGTGGGCCGATATCGGCGGCACCTCTTTGCGATGATCTGGGATTTGCCGGGCTTCTGGCGAAATGCAACCGCGGGGAAACCATCAAGCTGACGCTTGCTTCGGGGCAACCGTTGGGTGAGGACGTGGTTCTGCAATCCGGCGCGTATTACAAGCTTGAGATCACCGCTGACGGTTCGGCGGAATTGGCCATCGAGGGGCCGTCTTTCTTTCGCGCGATCTGGATGAATGAGATCGTGATCAACAAGATCGAGATCCGTCCTATGGCGGTGGACAGCATCGAGTTTGACAAGGCCGGCGTCGCCGAATTGTCGTTTATCGCGATCAAACCCGGCAGTCATGAAATTCGCATCCCCGGTTCCACCGGTGACACGCAACGCATTACGGTGAGTATTCAGTAACGGAGAGATAACGTCATGAAAAGATTTGGAATGTTGATAACCGTCGGGCTTCTGGCGGCCCCGGCTTTCGCCGACGACATTGACGCCGAAACGGTGGCAAAGATCGAGGCCTATCTTGTCTCTGTCGAGTGTCAGATGGACCCGGATGACATCGAGGTTGAAGATGATGGTTACGATCTGGACGATGTCATCTGCAAGGGCGGCAACCAGTTCGACATCAAGCTGGACAAAGACTTGAATGAAATCAGCCGAAAGGCGGAATAGCGATTAAACGGGATCGGGTCATGTTCAAACTTCTTGCCGTGTGCCTTGCATTTGCACTCAGTTCGGGGGCTTTGGCCGCCGAGACCCTGCCGACCATTCGCGCGGCCGTACTCAAGATCGGAACGGTGAATTGGGAGCTTGAGACCATTCGCCGGAACGGTCTGGATCGGAAACATGGCTTTGTCCTTGATGTTCAACCGTTTGCCGACAATGGCGCAACGCGTATCGCGGTCGAGGGGGATGAGGCTGATTTGGCGGTTGCCGACTGGATTTGGGTTGCGCGTCAAAGGGCTGCCGGCAAGGACTATGTGTTCATCCCTTATTCCAAAGCCGTGGGCGGGGTGGTTGTGCCCGCTGACAGCCCGGCAACCAGTTTGAAGGACTTGGCGGGCGGCAAGATCGGCATCGCGGGTGGACCGCTGGATAAATCCTGGCTGATCCTGCGCGCCTATGCAGCAAAGGAATACGGGATGGACTTGAAAGCCGACACCGAACAGGTGTTCGGTGCGCCGCCTCTGATCTTCAAATCTGCTTTGAACGGCGATTATGCCGGGGCGATCAATTTCTGGCATTTCCTGGCCAAGATGAAAGCGTCCGGCATGAAAGAGCTGATCTCGGTTGAGGATGCCGGGCAGGCCTTGGGGCTCGACACCAATACGCCTTTGCTGGGCTATTACCTGAAAGAGAGTTTTCTGAACGAACACCCCGACCTTGCGCAAAGCCTGTTTGCCGCCAGCCGCGACGCCAAGGACCTGCTGGCCAATTCGCCCGAGGCATGGGAGGCGATCAGACCGCGCATGAACGTCAAGTCCGATGCACAATTTGAACAACTCAAGCTCGATTGGATCGCCGGTATTCCCGATCGCCGGCCGGTAGATGCGGTCGCGGCCAACAGGATGCTGGAACTTATGACCGAATTGGGCGGGGCTGAACTGGTGGGCGCTGCGACGACTGTGCCGCAGGGTCTTTTTGCTGACGTGGAATAGGATCAGATGCAAAATGCGCGCCTCACGCCGCTTTTGTCTATCGCAGGCCTTGTGGCCTTGTGGATTGTTGCGGCGTCGCTGACCGCAGACCCTCAGATACTGCCGCAACCCTGGGACCTGGTCCCCAGATTTCATCAAGAGCTTGCGTCAGGAGAGTTGCTGCGCAGCCTTGGCGCGACCCTGTCCCGCGTGATCTGGGCCTTCGTGCTGGCGATGACATTGGGAACGATCATTGGCCTGGCCATGGGGCGATCGGATGCGCTGAACCGCTGGCTTGATCCATGGCTGGTTGTCTTCCTGAACCTGCCCGCGTTGGTTCTGATCGTGCTGTGCTATCTCTGGATCGGGCTAACCGAGGCTGCGGCGATCACGGCGGTTACGCTGAACAAAATCCCCAATGTCGCAACGATCCTCCGAGAGGGCGGCCGGGCGCTAAGCCCGGATCTGGATGCGTTGGCACGGGTCTACCGGATGCCGTGGCAAAGGCGACAGCGCCATGTGATCCTGCCGCAGCTTGCCCCGTTTATCGCAGCTGCCGCACGGTCCGGGCTTTCTCTGATCTGGAAAATCGTCCTCGTGGTCGAGTTTCTTGGGCGCTCATCCGGTGTCGGGTTTCAGATCCATTTGTATTTTCAGCTGTTCGATGTGGCAATGGTGCTGGTCTACGCGTTTTCGTTCATTGCTGTCATGCTGGTTGTCGAATGGCTGGTTCTTCAACCTTTGGAGCGCAATGCTCGACGGTGGAGAACTGCATGATCAGAATTGACATCCAAAGGAAGCGCTTTGAACACCACGCCGTTCTGGGCCCCATTGCATTTGACATCGCCGCTGGGGAAACGGTCGCGCTGACCGGACCATCGGGCATCGGAAAGACGACGCTGCTGCGATTGGTGGCAGGCATTGACCCGGATTTCGAAGGCCAGATCGTGCGGCCGGATCGGCTTGCCATTGTGTTTCAGGAACCCACTTTGCTGCCATGGCGTTCGGCTTTCGATAATCTCGCCCTGATCCATGGTGACCTGTCGCAGGCTGACATTGACGCCGCGCTGTCAGACGTCGGCCTGGACGGAAAGGGGGATTTGTTTCCCGGTCAATTGTCATTGGGTCAGCAGCGCCGGCTTTCTCTGGCGCGCGCCTTTGCCGGGCAGCCTGAATTTCTGATTATGGACGAGCCTTTTGTATCACTGGATACCGAAACGGCCGAGACGATGCTGACTCTGACCGAGGACCTCATCACGCGGCATCGCCCGGCGACCCTGTTCGTGACGCATTCCAAACCCGAAGCACGGCGGCTTTCCGACCGGATCCTGACCCTGGTACCCGGGCCCAGCGGTGCGGTTCTTGGTTAGGGTCATTCCGCAGGCTCTCTCGCCGCACCGGGTGCGGTACGATATGTGAAGGGTGCATCCGATTTGGCGGCATGTTCGTTTGCCTGGTTTTGCAGGGTCTGATGGTGGGGTGATTTGATGCAAACCGGATCAGTGGCGCTTGCGTCTCCGATAACGGCCATGGCCTGACAGCGGCAGCCACCAAAATCAATGGTTTTGCGTTCGCAGGTTTTGCACGGGTCCGACATCCAATCCGTTCCGCGATAGGCATTGAACGCGCTGCCATGGAACCAGATATCCGCAAGCGGTTTGTCCTGTACCCGGTCAAATGTCAGATGCGGGATGGACTGTGCCGCATGGCAGGGCAGAACCTGACCGTCTGGCGCCACGTTCAGCCCGGTTGTCCCCCAACCGCCCATGCATCGCTTGGGGTAGTCGTCGTGATAGTCTGCTGGAACATAATCGATGACCAGTTGCCCCTTGAGGTCTTTCCTGGCCTCGGCCACCTGTCGCGTCACCTGTTGCGCCTGTTCCCGCGTCGGCATCAACGCATCCCTGTTCCGCAAGGCCCAGCCGTGGAACTGCACTGTTGCAACTTCGATCCGCCGGGCACCCATCTCCTGTGCCAGTTCCAGCGCCCGCGGCAGTTGGTAGGCATTGTGACGGTGCAGCACGAAGTTCAGGGTCAGCGGAAACCCGATCTTCTTGATCCATTCGACCGTTTTCATCTTGCGGTCAAACCCGCCGCGATAGCCGCCTACCTTATCCGCCATCACGGCGTCGGTGCCCTGAAGAGAAAGCTGGATATGGTCCAGGCCGACTTCGTCCAGCTCATACAGGCGTCGCTCGGACAGGCCGATCGCCGACGTGATCAGGTTGGTGTACAACCCGGCCTCACGCGCGGCATTGACCAGCGCAACCAGATCGCGGCGGGATGCGGGTTCGCCACCGGAAAGATGCAATTGCAAGACACCAAGTGCCGCCGCTTCTCTGAAAACACGTGCCCAGGTTTCGCTATCCATCTCATTGTCGAGTTTGGCCATTTCGACTGGGTTGGAGCAATAAGGGCAGGACAACGGACATCTGTGCGTCAGCTCGGCCAGCATGGCAATGGGGGGAGGGGGTTTTACCTGCATCAGATGACATCCAGAAAGCGACGGGCCCGAAGGGCATCCAGAAACCCCGAGCTGTCTTCGACAATCTGTTCTTCCGGGGCGTTGTATTTCCTGGACAGTCTCGCGGTGATCTGACCAAAGCTGCGTTGGCCGTCAACTTCGCTCAGAATCGCATGTCCGATCTGATCCAACGTCACGGCCCGTTCAGGTGCCAGCAGAACCCATTGGTCTCGCACGGAATCGAAATGGATGCGGACACCACGCGGTAGCAAGGGGACCTCCTGCGCCAACATTACGACGCCTGCCGCATCCGTAAACCGGCGTCCGGCTTCCATGCCCCCGGAGGAATTCGGGCAGGTTCGACATAGGCACCCCACAGGGCATCCAGCTGCGACCAGAGGACATCGGTTTTGAATATCAGTGCCTTGGCTGCCGCGTCCTGTTTTTCAGCGGTGTCGGCATGATCCAATACCCATGCCAGACCAAAGGCCACATCCTTGGGGGCTTCTTTCAGGCGGTTGCGGAAATAGGCAAGCGAGCTGTCATCCGCAAAATCGTAATGCCGAAGCAGGCCTTCGATCCTGTTGGCATGAATCTTGGGAGCAAACAATTCAGTGAGTGAGGCCGCAACCGCTTCCAGCAACGACTTTTCGCGGACGTATCGCACGTAAGCGTCCACCGCAAATCTGGTGGCAGGCAATACGCCGTCGCATGAGGCGACATAGTCCGGATCCAGACCGACGGCTTCGGCCAGTCGCAACCAGCGCCGGATACCACCTTCGTTGTCTTCCGTGCCGTCATGATCTTCGATCCGCGACCGCCAGGCTCGGCGCAGCGCAGGATCTTCTACACGCGACATGAAGGCGGCGTCCTTCATGGGGATGGAATGCTGATAATAGTAGCGGTTGATCACCCAAGCCCGCACTTCGTCAGGCGTGCATTGACCACCGTGCAGGCGATGATGAAACGGATGAAGGTCGTGGTAACGCTCGGCTCCGATCTGACGAAGTCGGGCCTCGAACTCTTTGTGGCTTTGGGTCATAGCGTTATCTCCATGCCATCCTGGCCTATCGTCCAGCCTTTCGCCCTTGCCCGGGCGTTCTCGGCGCTGTCGGGGCGCAGAACCGGATTGGTGTTGTTCATGTGGATGAACACTTTCCGGCCGATTTTCATATCGGCGAAACCAGCGATCGATCCATCGGGGCCGTCCATCGACATATGGCCCATGCGCTTGCCCGTTTTCTGACCCAACCCGGCCTGCACCATTTCCGTGTCGTGCCAAAGCGTGCCGTCGAAAAACAAAAGATCGGCCTCGTCAAGTCGGGCGCGCAGCTCGGGCGTCAATGCGGCACAGCCCGGTATGTAATATGCCGTCTTCCCCTGCGCGCTCAGCGCCACTCCGACGGTTTGTTCGCCAACCAATTCGGTTTCGACATGTTCCCCTTCCAGATACAGAGGCACTTTGCCGGGCACCGGAAACAATGTTGCCTGCAAGCCGGGAACCAGATCGAACGTCTGATTCAACGAGATAGGCGCGCGAGTCACGACCGAGGCGTTCAAGGCGTCGAAAATCGGGTTCTGCGCGATGACGTCCTGAATGCTCTGGGTTGCAAACAGCGTGAATGACTGCATCTCGCGCAGCGTCAGCAAGCCGGCCACATGGTCGATGTCACCATTTGTCACCAGCACCGATTGAATCGGCACCTCTCGCAACCCGGACGGATACAGGACAGGCGTATTGCCGATCTGCGTTCGAATATCCGGAGACGCGTTCAGGATGGCCCAGTTCTGGCCATCGGGTGAGACCGCGAGTGATGATTGCGTCTGCGCCGGGATATGTCCGCTTCGGGCCAGATTGCAGTTTTCACATCCGCAATTCCATTGCGGAAGGCCGCCGCCAGCAGCGGCCCCAAGTATTATTGCGCGCAACGTCATTTAATGTTGGCGCTTGCAGCTGATCAAATCAGGCCGCCACCGCGCTCATCGTCGTGATCGGGGCCGTACATGTTGATTTCCATGCCGCATTCGATTTCGCGAATAACAGGTCTGTTCCAAGCCATATCAGGGTCCTCCTCCTAGAATGTGCTTGCGAGCAATGTGGCAGGTCTCATGCGCCCGTGCGACTCTTAATTCATAAGAAGGATTTAGACTTTGGTCGGTACTCAGGCGTCATCTGACAGTGGAGCAGTTCCCTGAAGGCAGAAGCCTTGATTGCGTATGGTTTTGATTTCAAATCCAAAATCATCCGACCCCAATTTCTTTCTCAGATATCCGATGTAGACGTCCACCACGTTTTCGTTACTGGACCCGTCCTGTGACCAGAGCGTGTCAAACAGTTCTCCTCGGGATATTGGCGATCCGGCCTTGCTGTTGAGCAGTGTGAGCAGTTCGAATTCACGTTCGGTGAGCGCAATGCGTGTCTCGCGGATCGAAAGTGTTCTGTCCCGCGACGACAGGCGCGCGGGGTCCGGGCGCTGAGACAGCACGCGTTGTTCCTGTACCTGCAACCGGGCGACAAGCTCATCAAAGCTGAACGGCTTAATGACGTAATCATCGGCCCCGGCTTCAAGCCCGGCGGCACGATGATCGACATCGGAAAGGGCAGACAACATCAATATCGGGATTCCGACCCCGGCAAGACGCGCGGCCCGGACCAGTTCGATACCACTGTCGGTTCCCAGCATGACATCGACAATCGCGCCCGAGAATACACCGCTTTTCAACCGCTCCAACCCTTGGTCGGCGCGGTTTTCAGCCTCGGCTGAGTAGCCGTGCAGCGACAGGCCCCGGACAAGAGCCGACGTGATTCTGGGGTCGTCATCTATGATCAGCAGTCTGGAGACCATTTTTCTATGCCTCCGCCAGAGGTAGTCGAATGCAGACATTTGTACCGGCATTTGATCCCAAGGCGTCTTCACGCGGAACCGGGCTTGCCACCGAAATGGTTCCTTCATGGGCCTCTATAACCCACCTGGCCAGTGCCAGCCCGACACCGAAACCCTGACTGTTTGCTGCCCCTCCTTGTACAAACCGCTCGAAGATCCGGGTTTGGGCGCCGTCGGGAATTCCGGGGCCGTTATCGGTCAGCTGTATTTGAACGCCACCATCAACCGATTGACCGGACAGCAACAACGCCTTCCCGTCCCGCGCATGTCGGATCGCATTGCGTATCAGACTGAGCAGGACCTGACGAATCCAGTTCAGGTCACAGTGCAACGAACAATCCGGGAAGTCGCCCGTTTCAAGCTGCATGTCGGCGCCGTCGATTTCAGGTTGAATGTCGCTCACAACTGTTTGCATCAGATCGCATAGTGCAACGTTGGTTGGTTCCAGAGCCAGCTCACCGGTTTCGGAACGGGCGACGCGCAGCAAATCATCGATTCTCTGGTTCAGTTTTGCGGCGCTGCTTTCGATTGTTGCCAACGCCTCTGGCGCGGTCTGGTTATCCCTCTGGCCTATCTGAGCTTCCATCATGATGACCGTCAGCGGTGTGCGCAGTTCGTGACTGACATCAGCAAAAAAGCGGCGCCGGTTTTCGTCGATCTTGGACAGGGACTCATTTGCAGCGCTCAGTTCGCGGGTTCGCTGGGCAATGGTCTCGTTCAACCGGGCCCATTCTGCGTCAACCTCGGCCTGGCGTTTTCTCAATGCAGCGGCCATGCGGTTGGTCTCGCCATATAACTGGCCGATCTCATCATTGCGGGTTTGAGGCAGCGAAATTGCGAATTCGGATCGGCCGACCTGAACCGCCGCGTTGCGCAGCCGATCCAGACGAGAGAACTGCGGTCGCACCAGGCCAAAATAGAACCACGCCGTGCTGAGCAAGGCGAACAGTGCCAGTGCCAGTGCCGCCCAGGTCAGAACCCAGCGGGTCCTTTCGATTCCCGCCATGACGGAGTTTCGAAACAGTACTTCGGTATTCACCGCCTGGCTGAGAAGGGGATCAAACGCCGACGCAAACGAGTCGACATAGGCGCGGAGCTGGGCCTGATCGGCGTCTGCGTCGGCTAGCCCTTCCAGCGTGCTGGCCAGCAGCGCCTCCATTCTGGCCAGACCCAGGGATTGGGTTCCGTATCGCGATTGTTCGTCCAGCCCCAGGGATTGAACCGCGGCAACGGCATCTTCCACATCGGAACGAAGGTTCAGAAACGTTGCCCCAATTTGGTCTTGGATCGGCGAAAGGCGATCGAGTCGAGACTCGACCGTTTGGCCGGTCTGTATCGACTCGGTTGCTATCACAAGAAATGTGGCCGCCTGGGTCGACAGAGCAGCATATCGTGCCATGCGGGTTTCCGATGCCAGTGCCGTTTCCAGGCGGCTGGCGACGGTCTGCATCCCGAAGTAAAGGATTGCGGCCGCCAGCAGGGTGCCTGATCCCAGCACGACGGCCCCAAGGCCCAAGCGTGTTTTCAGAAGCAGACTCCGCTTTGCGGTTTGTGGCGCGGCCGTCATGATTTCCGCCTCATCAGGCCCCGGGCCGGGTCGTACCCCCAAACGGCGATCGCGCTCAGTATCGCGGTTGACGCCAGAACCCACAGCAGGGCCCCCCAGTTGATCTGCAAGTAAAGCAGAAACCGGATCAACTCGACCACATGCGTGAAAGGATTGAGCGCACAGATATCACGCAGCAATGGCGAGCTTTCAGCCATTTTCCACAGCGGATAAAGGGCGGAGGACAGGAAGAACATCGGGAAGATGACAAAGTTCATCACCCCGGCAAAATTCTCCAGCTGCTTGATGAAACTGGACAGCACCAGCCCCAGCGCGCCCAGCATCAGACCACCCAGAACCAGCCCCGGCAAAACCGCGACATATCCGGGTAGGGGCAGGACAATGCCGAACACAGCGGCCAATGCGAGAAACGTATAGACTTGCAGGATGGATATCGCCGTTGATCCCAGCAGACGGCAGAACAAAAGCCACCAGCGCGGGAACGAGCTGGTCAGCAGAAGGCGCATCGAGCCCATCTCGCGGTCGTAGACAAGGCTGAGCGAGCTTTGCATCCCATTGAACAACAGAACCATCGCACACAGGCCGGGGACGATATAGGTCTCGTAAGTGATATAGGTCTGGTAGGGTGGAATGATCGACAGACCGAGGGCCGCGCGAAACCCTGCTGCGAAGATCAAAAGCCAAACCATTGGCCGGACCAGAGCTGCCAGAAATCGTTCGCGTTGATGGATGAAACGCAGAAACTCGCGTCCGATGATGGCGCGGGCGACTCCCAGGAATCCGTTCATGTCGGGACCTCGGTTCGGGACAGGAACCAATCGGACAGTGTTTGATCTCCCCGCAGGCGGCCCACCTGCCCACTGGCAAGAATCTGACCGCGATGAAGAACCAGCAGCTGGTCGTCGTCGCGCATTTCATCTGTCAGATGCGTGGCCCACAAGACGCACAGCCCCTGTTCCGCCAGGTCGTGCACATGGTCGGTTATCGCGTGCCGAGCCGCGGCATCAAGCCCAACGGTCGGTTCGTCCAACAGCAACACCGAAGGTTCGTGCAGCAGGGCACGAGCCAGTTCCATCCGGCGGCGATGGCCGCCATTGAGATCGCGCACTCGTTCCCCGGCGCGGTCGCGCATGTTCAGCCGATCCAGCGCCGCATCGATACGGCCAGGGACTTCGGATCGCGACAACCCATGCAGAGCTGCGAAATAGGCCATGTTCTGGCGCACCGTCAAACCCAGATCCAGTGTCGGTTGCTGAAAGACCACGCCAAGCTTTGCCAGCGCCTTGCGTGGGGATTGGCGCAGATCATGGCCCGCGACCGTGATTTCACCGTCCGGCGCCACAAGCAATCGCGTGAGCAGCGACACCAGTGTAGATTTTCCGGCCCCATTCGGACCGAGCAGACCGCAGAACATCCCCGCCGACACGTCAAAAGAGACAGCATCCAAAGCCGCCTTGGCGCCATAATGAAAGCTCAGGTCGCGTACGGCGAGACCAGGATCGGTTTCCGCCGAGGGGCGCGCGTCTGACATTCTTCCTCCGTCCCGAACCATGGTTCTTGACAGCAGCTTGCATCGTCGGGGCGCGTTTCTCAACCTTCCAGTCCGAGGCCGGACCACGACTTAAGTATGTGAAGCTTCACGGATTTGATGGTGTTGCCCGAAGGGGCCGTTGTCAAATTTGGCCAGCCGAGACTGTCAGGGGAAGGCGGGCCTGATCGGCGCGAACAACCCGTTTTGCGGGCACCGCTTTTCAGTTTGCGTTCAGCAAAAACGATCTGAACTCTTTGAATACGGGGGACCTGCTGAAAGAGGGTGTGAATTTGGCCACCATTACGCGAGGAAGCTTCAACGAGGCCGAAAACGGGCGAACCAGATCGCCATTGTCCAGCAAGTTCTGAACCAGAACTTCGTGCGCCATCAACACGCCACCGCCATGACGCGCCTCTTCCAGCGCGACGGAATACAACGAGTGCACGGTTCCCGTCTTCGGTACACGTGCGCCATCTGGTTGGCTGTTCAGCCAATTGTCCCAATCATTTGCCCATGCCCCGTCATGGAGAAGGGTTTCCTGCGAAAGATCTGAAACAGATTTCAATCGATCCGCGACCGAGGGGGCGCAAACCGGGAAAATCACATCTTCGGCTATTTTGATTTCGTTGATTCCGATCAGTTCACCGGAAAAGAACAAAGTCATGTCAAATGGTTCACGCGTAAGGTTTGGCGGCGTTTCAAGGGCCACAACAGACACGGACAAATCCGGGGCAATTTGTCTGAGCGTTCCAAGTCTGGGCGCCAGCCACAATTGCGCGATCGACGGCAGCGCGGCGACCTTGACCTTGCGCGGCAGGGCCTTGGTTCGAAGTTCCTGCACGGCCATTCCCAATTGATCAAACGCCTGGGTGAACCCGGGCAAAAGCTCTTCGGCAAGCGCCGTCATCTCGACCCCGCGGGCATTTCGGACAAAAAGTTGGGTGCCGGCCCAGGCTTCAAGGGCCTTGACGTGCTGAGTTATCGCGCCCGGAGTAACGGATAGCTCGTCTGCCGCTGCGGCAAAACTTCCAAGCCGAGCCGCCGCTTCGAATGCTCGTAAAGCATTGAGATGTGGGCCTTTCGGGCGACGAGGGGAAAGTGACATCCATTTAAGCCTTAGTTTTTCTGCGGCAAATAAATAGCAATACTGATTTGCTTCGGCCAGTGGAACTCTGGAATTTTGGAGAAAACGCAATCGCATCGGAGGAGCCCGGATGTCGCGGCACTTTGAAAACCCAGTTGGGATGACCGACCCCGTCGTCGCAGAAGCTCTTGCAAACGAGAAAAAGCGCCAGCAGGACCAAATTGAGCTGATCGCGTCCGAAAATATCGTCAGCCGCGCGGTGCTGGATGCTCTCGGGCATGAGATGACCAACAAGACGCTTGAAGGGTATCCGGGAAACCGGTTCCACGGGGGCGGTCAGTTTGTCGACGTCGTCGAGCAGGCGGCAATCGACCGCGCCAGGGAACTGTTCGGATGCGACTATGCCAATGTTCAGCCCCATTCCGGCAGCCAGGCGAACCTTGCTGTTTTCTTTCTGCTGCTTAAGCCTGGCGACAGGGTTTTGTCGCTGGATCTGGCTGCCGGCGGTCATCTGAGTCACGGCCTGAAGGCCAACCTGTCGGGTCGCTGGTTCGAACCGCATCATTATGGTGTCGATGCCGAATCCGAGGTCATTGACTGCGATGCGCTGGAAAAACTGGCCGAGGAAATCCGGCCAAAGCTGCTGATCGCGGGTGGGTCTGCCTATCCACGGGAAATCGACTTCGGGCGCATGGGGCAAATCGCCAGGAAGGTTGGTGCGCATTTTCATGTGGACATGGCCCATATTGCCGGGCTGGTCGCCGCGGGCGTGCATCCTTCGCCTTTTCCGCATGCGGACATTGTGACGTGCACCACGACAAAAACACTGCGTGGTCCTCGTGGCGGGCTGATCCTCACCAACAACGAGGACTGGTTCAAGAGGCTGCAATCTGCGGTTTTCCCCGGCGTTCAGGGTTCGATCCACAGCCAGGTTCTGGCGGCCAAAGCGGTTTGCCTTGCCGAAGCGCTTACGGATGAGTTCAAGGACTACGGAGCGCAGGTCAAAGCCAACGCCGCCAAACTTGCAGAAACCTTGCAGTCCCGGGGGTTGCGTATCGTGTCCGGTGGTACTGACACGCATCTGGTGCTCGTGGATCTCAGCCCCAAGGGTATCACAGGCAAACGCGCCGAGGCCGTTCTGGAAAAGGCCAATATCACGACCAACAAAAACGCGATCCCCAATGACAGCACGCGACCGTCAGAATGGGTTGGATTGCGCCTGGGCGTGAGCGCGGCAACGACCCGCGGCATGAAAGAGGCCGCGTTCGACCAGTTGGCAAACGTGATTGCGGATTTGATCGAAGCTGAGGCCACGGGTGATACCGACGCGACAATTCCGCGCTGCAAAGCCTCGGTCGCAACGTTGTGCAAATCGTTCCCCATCTATCCAGCGTAGTCACTGCGTGCCCGGTGGCAGGGTCCATTGACCGCTCTGGACCATTGGTGTGAGCGCGTCACCGCTGCGCCATGGCAACGCATGCCTGATTGGGTGTTTGGGCTGTACCATGTTTGCAAATTTTGGCATATTCGTGCAGTCCAAAACCAAAGGGCCGGCCAATGCTCGCACCTGAACGCCACGCCATCATACTGGAAGAAGTCTCGCGCCAGCCAGCGGTCTCGATCCGTTCGCTGACGGAACGGCTTGGTGTGTCACGGGAAACCGTGCGCAAGGATATTGAACAGTTGGCACTGGAGAACAAGCTTCATCAGGTGCGGGGCGGCGCGACCAGTGTTCGCAGGCGGGAACCTCCGATGGCCGACCGGGCTCAAACCAACCCGCAAGGCAAGGAACGGATTGGAGTCTATGTGGCAAGCGTGATTCCGGACGGGGCCAGCGTGATAATCGACAGCGGGTCAACGACAGTGGCGGCGGCGCAGGCTCTGGCTGCTGTGCGACAAAACCTTACAATATATACCAATGATTTGACGATTGCATCTGTGCTGGCGTCGGCAGCCGCCGAAGTCACGCTGCTGGGCGGACGGCTGGATTTTTCAGAGAATGTCACATTGGGTTTGGACACGCTCGACCACCTGTCGCGATACAATACGGAATATGCGTTGATCGGGGTCGGCGGTGTGAGCTCTCGGGCATTGTTTACGGATTTCTCACTGGAAGGCGCCAACCTGCGTCATATGATGATGCAACGTGCGCAGCGGCCGCTGATCCTGGCTGATAGCAGCAAGTTCGACGTGGTTGGTCCGATTGTGATGAAACCTCTGCCGGTGAAAGCGACTCTGGTTGTGGATGAGGAGTTGCCAAACAGCATAGCTGGCGCGCTGCAAAGCCAACCCGTGGATATTGTGAAAGCATAACGCAAATACAGGAAAGCAATTGCCAAATTTTGCAAAGTACAAATAGGGTGAAGGGAAATCCGAATCCCTGAGTACGGAGCGACCCGATGGCTGACACCAAACTTTCGCACAGCGCAGCATGTTATTGTCGGAGGCATCATCATTGGCTGCACGGTTGCGTATCATCTGACCGGAAAGTGGCAACGTGAAGTGGTGCTTATTGAGCAGGGGCAACCAAGCCGTGGCACCACATGGCATGTGGCTGGTCTGGTTGGTCCGTTGTGCAACCAACCCGCGATGACCAACCTGATCCGCCCCTCGCCGGGGTCGCATTGCCCAGCGGGATTGAGCCCCCTAAACCGTTGCTGCCGCGATACAGATCAAGATTTGGTCAAGTCACTGCATGCGCGCGCAAACAAGCGCGCTGAAAGTCGAAATCTGACGCAAGACAAATATTCAGCTCATATCGTCGGGCCACAATGACACTACAGGCAGTTCTCATCGTATTGACCGCAGCCGTGTTGCACGCGCTCTGGAATGCGGTTGTCAAAGGCGCGCCCGACAAAGCGGTTGTTTTGGGGTTGGTGGCGCTTGGCCACGCCGTGCCTGCGCTGATTGCGTTGCCTTTTATCGGCTTGCCGGTTTGGGCGGCGTTCCCCTTCATCATCGGTTCGACCCTGATCCACTGGGGGTACTATTGGTTTCTCAACACCGCGTACAAACATGGGGATCTGTCGGTGGTGTACCCGATCTCACGCGGGATGACGCCAATCCTGGTCACGGTGGGTGCCATTCTTTTCGCGGGTGAGTTTCTGCCGCCGATCGCGTGGGTCGGCATTGTCTGCATCTCGGCTGGGATTGGGTGCCTGTCCCTGGTCGGGCTGGGCCGAAACACAAGCTGGGTCGCCGTGGCGGCGTCGTTTGGCACGGGCCTGATGATAGCGTCCTATTCGATTGTGGACGGCATTGGTATCCGGCTGTCCGGGAATATACTGGGATACATTGCGGCATTGTTCGTTGCGGAAATTTTTGTCGCCGGATTTATCTTCGCAACCAGATGGCAGCGTTTCGTCGCACTGCCCAGGCGTTATGTGTGGGCGGGTCTGACAGGCGGCGTCATCTCTGGCGTGGCGTATGGGCTGGTGCTGTATGCGAAGACGGTCGCGCCCTTGGGCGTTGTATCCGCGCTTAGGGAAAGTTCGGTTATCTTTGCATCGCTTATTGGTGTGATGTGGTTCGGCGAAGGGCCGAAATCCAACAGGCTTCTTGCAGCGACTATTGTCGCGATCGGGATCGGACTCCTTGCGATGACACGTTGAGCGTTCTTGCGCCGCCGCGGGAAAGTTTTGAGAATTAAGCTCCTTTGACATGCCTTGATGATCTGTTGATCGTCATGGCCAGTTCCGCGCTGATCTTCCGGGGCGAGCGGATTTCATCTATAGGAGATGCTTATGACATCGAAGATATAATCGATTTTTATTGGCGTTTTTATCTGTCAAACTGCTGTCAAACAATCGGTGCACAATAATCGAGTTCTAACGCCGCGCAAGAATGGCGAAAACAACATAATTACCAACAGAGGATCACAATGAAACACAAAGCATCACTTCTCGCAGCTCTGACTATCGGTGCGCTGACGGCGACGGCGGCGGCATCGGAAACGGAACTTACAGTTTATACCGCAGTCGAGGCGGAAGACTTGGCCCGGTATGCCGAGACGTTCAATCAAAGCCACCCTGATATCAAGATCAATTGGGTTCGCGACTCGACCGGGATCATTACGGCGAAATTGCTGGCAGAACGTGATAATCCGCAGGCAGACGTTGTTTGGGGCCTGGCCGCCACGTCGCTGCTGCTGCTGAAATCAGAAGGTATGTTGGAGCCTTATGCGCCGGCCGGTGTGGAAAAGCTGGACAAAAAATTTGTTGATGGCGACAACCCCCCTGCCTGGGTCGGCATGGACGCCTGGGTTGCATCCGTCTGCTACAATACCGTCGAGGCCGAAAAGGCCGGGTTGACCCCGCCGACATCCTGGAAGGATCTCACCGATCCGATGTACAAAGATCAGGTGATCATGCCCAATCCGAACTCATCGGGCACCGGTTTCCTTGACGTGTCCAGCTGGTTGCAGATGTTCGGTGAAGAAGGTGGTTGGGAATACATGGATGCGCTGCACGAGAATATCGCGCGGTACACCCATTCAGGTTCAAAACCCTGCAAACTGGCCGCAGCAGGCGAAATCCCGATTGGCATTTCCTTTGCGTTCCGCGGGGCAAAGTCCAAAGCCGACGGCGCGCCGCTTGAGATCATCGTGCCTTCCGAGGGCGTCGGATGGGACATGGAAGCCACCGCAATTGTTGCTGGCACCGCCAATTTGGAGGCCGCGCAAAAGCTGGTGGATTTCACCGTCACCAAGGAAGCCAACGAGATGTACAACACCGGCTATGCAGTTGTCGCCTATCCGGGCGTTGCAAAACCGGTTGAGCACTTCCCAGAGGGTCTTCTGGATGCAATGATCGAAAATGATTTTGAGTTTGCCGCCAACAATCGCGCGGCAATCCTGAAGGAATGGCAGTCTCGCTATGACGGAAAGTCGGAAGCGAAGTAACCCCATTGGCAGGAGAGGTTTTCGTGCCTCTCCTGCACACCAGTCTCTTGTTCCCCGAAAAACAACTTACTCACCCGGTTTCAACCGGCCAGGACCGGCCGCGCCCGAGGTGCAGATGTGAGGACTTCTCCCGTGCTTCAGAAAACACCACCCGGTGAACTGTATCTCAGCATCCAGAATTTGTGGAAAGCGTTCGGAAGCTTTCTGGCGCTCAAGGACATCTCTTTGGAAATCAACGAGGGCGAGTTTGTCTGTTTCCTCGGCCCGTCCGGGTGCGGCAAGACCACTCTTTTGCGGGCAATCGCCGGATTGGATTTGCAGACCAAGGGTACGGTCATGCAGGATGGCAAGGACGTGTCCAATCTGCCCCCGTCCGAGCGTGATTTCGGGATCGTGTTTCAGTCCTACGCGTTGTTCCCAAATCTGACGATTGAAAAGAACATCGCTTTTGGCCTTGAAAACACCGGCCGCAGCAAATCGGATATCGCTATTCGCGTAAACGAACTCTTGACCCTGGTTGGTCTGCCGGATCAGGGCAAGAAATATCCGGCGCAATTGTCAGGTGGTCAGCAGCAACGAATTGCGCTGGCGCGTGCCATTGCGACCAACCCCGGACTTTTGCTGCTGGACGAACCCCTGTCGGCGCTGGACGCCAAAGTGCGTGTTCATCTGCGGCACGAGATCAAGGAGTTGCAGCGCAAGCTGGGTGTGACCACCGTGATGGTGACTCACGATCAGGAAGAAGCGCTGGCGATGGCAGACCGCATCGTGGTCATGAATCATGGTGTGATCGAACAGGTGGGGCCCCCTACCGAAATCTACCGGAATCCGGCCAATCTGTTCGTTGCCGACTTTATCGGTGAAATGAACCAGATCCGGTCGCAGGTCACCAAAGGCGGACGTTTGAGCGTCGGTGAAAAGACCTTTGCCTGCCTCAGCCACAAGTTCAACGATGGAACTCCGATCATCGCGGCCATTCGACCCGAAGACATCATCCCTCATGAAGCTGGTTATCTCGACACGGGCGGCAATCGGAACTGCATAGAGGTGACGCTGGATGAGATGGAGTTCCTGGGTTCGTTCTGGCGCTGCCGCTTGAACAACGAGAAGTTCGGATCATCGGAACTGATCGCGGATTTCTCGATCAATGCCGTGCGTCGTCTGGAACTGGAAGAGGGGCGCAGCGTGGTGATTGAGCTTCCCGAGAACCGCCTTATGGCGTTTGAAGCGCCGGAGGCCAAGGCATGAGCTCGGTTTCTACCAATCAGGACAGCCTGCCTGTCGGGCCGGACATCAAGCCCAAGCTCAGCCGTGATGATATCCTGATGCGCGGCAGTATGATGGTGATCGCGCTGTATCTGGTCGTGACATTGGCGTTGCCGCTTTACACGATGCTGTCCAAGTCGTTTTCGACCTATCGGGTCGAGCTGTCCCAGTACGAGTTTCAGGTAAGTGACGACGCAGGCGTCTTCGACGGAACGATCCTGTCGGCAGACGAGTTGAACAGGCAATTGGGGGTCTATTCCGACTCTGACCTGGTGACGGGTTCGGACGGGCGCTTGCCGGTAACCGGATTTTTTCCTGATTTTAGCTTTCGCAGCCCGGTGATGTACAAGATCCGCAACACGACGGATACCGGGCGCTTTCTGGTCGGATCGACATTGAATGAAGGCGCCGATTGGGTCGAGCTTGATTCCAACACGTTCCGCCGGGTGCAAATGCGGCCGGTCCAGTCGCGAGGGTTGGACAATTTCATCAACTACTTCTCGACACCGGCACTGTTCAATTCGATCAAGAACTCGCTTTGGATCTCGGTCGTCAGCACCATTGTGACGGTGACACTGGCGTTTTGGTTCGCCTATGCGCTGAACCGAAGCTGCATGCGGTTCAAGGGTGTTTTTCGCCTTATCGCGATGGCACCGATCCTGGTTCCGTCGCTCTTGCCGGGCATCGCGTTGGTCTATCTGTTCGGCAATCAGGGCATGATCAAGGAGTTGCTGTTCGGTGCCAGCATTTACGGCCCCATAGGCATCGTGATCGGATCGGTTTTCTTTACCTTTCCGCACGCGTTTCTGATCATATCGACCGCGCTCGCGATATCTGACGCGCGCCTGTATGAAGCTGCGGCCAGCTTGCGGTCGACGCCATGGCGGACCTTCTGGACCGTAACCATCCCCGGGGCCCGCTATGGCCTGATCTCGGCGGCCTTTGTCGTGTTCAACCTGGTGATCACTGATTTCGGATTGCCAAAGGTCATCGGTGGTCAATTCAACGTGCTTGCTGTGGATATCTACAAACAGGTGATCGGCCAGCAGAACTTTGAAATGGGCGCCGTGGTCTCTGTGGTTCTGGTCATTCCGGCCATTCTGGCTTTTGCCATTGACCGGATGGTTCAGTCCAAGCAGGTTGCGCTGCTTTCGGCGCGTTCCGTGCCATATCAGGCGACGCCAAACCCGCAAGCTGACCGCATATTCCTGATCTATTGCAGCCTGATCGGCCTGTTCATCGTTGGTCTTCTGGCTGTGTGTCAGTTTGCGGCGCTGATCAAGTTCTGGCCCTACGACCTGAGTCTGAGCTTCAAGAACTATCAGTTCAACAGAATGGACGGCGGCGGCTGGGGGTCGTATTTCAACTCGATCAAACTGGCGTTGCTGACGGCAGTCATCGGCACGACGGTTGTGTTCTTCGGGGCCTATCTGGTTGAAAAATCAAACGGGTTCAGAACCGGCCGGTCGATTTTCCAGATGTTCGCGATGCTACCCATGGCGATCCCGGGAATGGTATTGGGGCTGTCCTACATCTTCTTCTTCAACAACCCGTCCAATCCGCTGAACGGGATTTACGGCACGATGGCGATTTTGGTGATTTGCACTGTGACGCATTTCTACACCGTATCGCACCTGACGGCCGTCACCGCGCTCAAGCAAATGGACAGAGAATTTGAGTCAGTGTCTGCCTCGCTCAAACAGCCGACAATGAAGCTGTTTGCACGGGTAACGGTTCCGGTTTGTCTGCCAGCGGTGTTGGACATCTCAATCTATCTGTTCGTCAATGCGATGACGACCGTGTCGGCAGTGGTATTCCTCTATTCTCCCAAAACGACGCTTGCGTCCATCGCGGTGCTGAACATGGATGATGCCGGGGATATCGCGCCTGCGGCGGCGATGGGCATGATGATCTTTTACACCAACGCCGCTGCCCGGATCATTCACCTGATTGCTTCAAAAGGCATCCTGAAGCGCACTCAGGCTTGGCGAAGCCGGTAGCCAAAGGAACCGTGCCCCCGCCGGTCAGGTATCGGCGGGGGGGCTTTTTTCTTCCAGCGCGCGCTGGGCAAAGTCCATGAAGGCCCGGATGATCTTTACGTTGCGCCGTTGCGACAGCGAAATCATGCTTTCACCCATTTGCAACTTCACGTCCTTGAGCTTGATTTGTCGCAACCGATCATCATGCCCATACTCTGCCTGAGAGACAAACCCGATGCCTGCCCCCGAGGCCACAAGCTCGCGCACGGCCTCGCGTCCTTCCGCAACGATTGCAGGATTCAACGTGATACCGCGCCTTTCGGCTTCTTCTTCCAATTTCTGACGTGTTTTTGACCCGTGCTCTCTGAAAACCAGCGGCAGATCGGCCAGTTCTTCCAAAGAAAGCGAAGGTTTGGATGCCAAAAGAACGCCTTGGGCGGCAAAGGCCACGATTTCAGTGGACCCAAGGTTCAACACATCCATGTCCTTGCCGGGGGACAGGCTGCCGACAACACCAATCTCGGCATTGTACGACCGAAGTTCTTCCAAAATTTCTTCGGTGTTTCCGGACCGCACGGTGATGGTGATTTTGGGGTACTTCTTTTGAAACGACCCCAGGAAAGACGTCATGTGATGCGCTGAATCGGCGATGATCCGCAATTCCCCGTCGATTGCGGCCTTGGTTTCCGAAAGGTAGTCCTCGATCTGATCTTCGATCTCAAAATACTGCTTTGTGAACCGGTAAAGCTGTTCGCCTTCGGGGGTGAGGTTCACGCGTTTTCGTTCGCGCTGAAACAACAACAGATCGTGATCCTGTTCCAGCTTTCGAACCTGTTCGGAAATTGCCGGCTGCGTCAGAAAAAGCGCCTCGGCCGCGCGGGAAAACCCGCCATGTTTGGCCACGTAATGAAAGGCTTTGAGCTGGCTGTGCCGCATCACCGGTCCCCAATGATTTGTGCATAGGCTGCACTTATAATTAGATTGATATTTGCAATTTCACATATAGCAACCGTTGCTGCAATGGTGTTTGTGAAAACGCTGTTCTGGAGCCCGGTAATGACGCCATCCCATCCAAAAATCGAGCAACCGCGCCTCGGCGAACCATACCTTTTGACACCCGGTCCTTTGACAACGTCCTATGCTGTAAAAGAGGCCATGCTGAAGGACTGGGGCAGCTGGGACGACGACTTTCGCGCCATGACAAAAGAGCTGCGGTCAAGCCTGCTGGACCTGCTTGGTGAAGGTGCCGACGCCTTCGATTGTGTGCCAATGCAAGGCAGCGGCTCCTTCTCGGTCGAAGCAATGCTGGCGTCTTTTATTCCGCCGGAAGGAAAGGCGCTGGTACTGGCCAATGGCGCCTATGGGCAACGTTCTGCGCAGACGCTACAGTATCTGGGCCGGGACCATATCGTGCTGGACAAGGGCGATTACCTGCCGCCACGGGGCGACGAGGTTGCGCGCATTCTCGCGGATGACCCGGCCATCACGCATGTTGTTGCCATTCACTGCGAAACCAGTTCGGGTATCTTGAACCCCGTCGAGGAAATATCCGAGGCCACATATGCAGCCGGTCGCAAGCTGTTGATCGACTCGATGTCTGCCTTTGGCGCGATCGAGCTCAGGCCCTCGGATATTCGATATGAAGCCATGGTGTCTTCGGCCAACAAGTGCATCGAGGGCGTTCCTGGCTTTGGCTTCATTGTGGCGCGCAAGAACGAGCTGAAAGCCGCAAAGGGTAACAGTCATTCCCTGTCTCTGGATGTGCACGCCCAATGGGCGCACATGAACAAGACCGGTCAGTGGCGCTTTACCCCGCCGACGCACGTGGTCGCCGCCTTCATCGAAGCGCTTCGGGCGCATGCAGCTGAAGGCGGTGTTGCCGGCCGCGGCGCACGTTACACCCGCAACCGGGACGTCATGGTTGCGGGCATGCGTGAACTGGGTTTCGAAACGCTGCTGGACAATCGTTGGCTCAGCCCGATCATCGTCACGTTCTTCTGCCCCGCCGATGAGAAATTCGTATTCGATCAGTTCTACAACCTGATGAAGGACAAAGGGTTCATTATCTACCCGGGCAAGCTGACCGTCGTCGACAGTTTCCGCGTCGGATGCATCGGTCAGATGGACGAAGACGTCATGCGCAATGTCGTGCGCGCAGCAAAGGAATCCCTGGAAGAAATGGGCGTGACAAACGCCGCTCCTCCTCTTCGGGCACTGGAAGAACGCGCCAAGCTGGCCGCTTAAACATCAAGGAAAATACAGATGACCATTCAAACCCCTGTCGAAGCAAATGAGCGCGTCTATCCGACGCCGAAGGTGCCTGCCATTGCCATCTGCCTTGATGGATGCGAGCCCGAATATCTTGATGTCGCGATTGCGAAAGGGCTGATGCCCAATCTCAAGCGGATACGCGAAGAGGGCACGGACCGACTGGCCCATTCCGTTATCCCGTCCTTCACCAACCCCAACAATCTTTCGATTGCCACCGGGCGCCCTCCGATCGTGCATGGCATCTGCGGCAACTACCTCATCGACCCCGACAGCGGTGAGGAAGTGATGATGAATGATGTCCGCTTCCTGCGTGCGCCGACCATTTTTTCCCAATTCTACGACGCAGGTTTCCGCGTGGCGATGGTAACCGCCAAGGACAAGCTGCGCGCGCTGTTGGGGGCCGGGCTGAAATTTGACGAGGGCAGGGCGGTTGCGTTTTCTTCCGAACGGTCGGGTGAAACGACGCTGGCGGAACATGGCATCGACAACGCCAGCGAATGGCTGGGCATGGACGTCCCCGAGGTCTACTCGGCAGAGCTTTCCGAATTTGTCTTTGCCGCTGGCGTCAAGCTGCTGAAAGAGTTCAAGCCCGACGTGATGTATTTGTCGACGACCGACTATATCCAGCACAAGTTTGCACCCGATCAAAAAGGCGCACTCGATTTCTATGCCATGTTCGACCGGTATCTTGGCGAACTGGATGAATTGGGTGCGGCCATCGTGGTGACCGCGGATCACGGCATGAAGCCAAAGCATTTGGCGGATGGATCCCCCTCGGTGGTGTACGTGCAAGACCTGATGGACGAATGGCTGGGCAAGGATGCGGCGCGGGTCATTCTTCCGATTACCGATCCATACGTCGTGCATCATGGCGCGTTGGGATCTTTTGCAACCGCTTATTTGCCTGACGGAGCAGACCAGGACGACATCATCAGCAAGCTCAAGGCGACCAGCGGCATCACTCATGTGCTGACCAAGGCCGAGGCGATCGAGCAATTCGAATTGCCGGGCGACCGCATTGGCGACATCGTGATGGTTTCCGGTGAAAACATCTGCATCGGCACGTCCGAGCATCGCCACGATCTGGCAGCACTCAAAGAACCGTTGCGCAGCCATGGTGGTTTGACCGAGCAGGAAGTTCCCTTCATCGTGAACCGTGTCATCGACCTGCCAAACCAACCCGTGCTGCGCAATTTCGATGCCTTCTTCTACGCAACAACAGCGGCGGCACAGTAAGCTATGAAAGATCAGACCATGTCGAAAATCGAAGTACGCAACGAGGGAATGCGGATCGGCGGCGAAATAGTCTTTACCGATGACACCGTTCCCGTTCTCTACCCGTACACAAACGAGGTTGTGGGTCACGTACCAGCCGGTACAGCCGAACATGCGCGCCGGGCGTTTGAGATCGCGGCGAATTACAAACCCAAGCTGACCCGATACGAGCGCAGCCAGATCCTGCAACGGGCAGGCGAGCTGATCGGCGAAAAGCGCGACTATCTTGCGAAATGGCTGACGCTGGAGTTGGGGATCTGTCACCAGCATGCGATCTACGAAACCAAGCGCGCGCAGGACGTGTATCAATTCGCGGCGGCCGAGGCACTGAAGGATGATGGTGAGATCTTCTCCTGCGACCTGACCCACAATGGCAAGGCCCGCAAGATTTTCACCACCCGAGAACCGGTGAAAGCAATAAGCGCGATCACGCCGTTCAACCACCCGCTGAACATGGTCAGCCACAAGATCGCGCCGTCGATTGCCACCAACAATTGCATGGTTTGCAAACCGACCGAGCTGACGCCGCTGACCGCATTGACACTGGCGGACATTCTCTACGAGGCCGGCTTGCCGCCCGAGATGTTCCAGGTCGTGACAGGTTGGCCCGCCGACATTGGCGACGAAATGATCACCAATGAGCACATCGATATCATCACCTTCACCGGCGGTGTGCCCGTCGGCAAGATGATCGCCGAAAAGGGCGTCTACAAGCGTCAGGCGCTGGAACTTGGCGGCAACGACCCTCTGATCGTTCTGAATGACCTGAGTGAGGCCGATCTGGACAAGGCGGCAGCCATTGCGGTGGCGGGGGCTACCGGAAATTCCGGCCAGCGTTGCACGGCGGTCAAGCGCATTCTCGTGCAGGAAAGTGTGGCCGATACATTCGTGCCGCTGGTTCTTGAAAAGGCCAAGAAGATCAAATTCGGTGATCCGCAAGACCCGGAAACCGAACTGGGATGCGTGATCCATGACAAGGCCGCCGAGATTTTTGAAAACCGCGTTTTTCAGGCGGAAAAAGAGGGTGCTGAAATTCTGTACCACCCCGGTCGTCAGGGGGCGCTGCTGCCGCCAATCGTCGTCGACAAGGTTCCCCATGACAGCGAGCTGGTGATGGAGGAAACATTTGGTCCCATCGTGCCGATCGTTCGTGTGCCGGACAACGACGAAGAGGTGATGGCAATTTCAAACGGAACCGAGTTCGGCCTGTCTTCGGGTGTCTGCACCAATGATCTGAACCGGGCGATTGCCTTCATCAACGGGTTGAACGTCGGCACCTGCAACATCTGGGAACAGCCGGGTTACCGCATTGAAATGTCGCCCTTTGGCGGCATCAAGGACAGTGGAAACGGGGTGAAGGAAGGCGTCATCGAAGCGATGAAGTTTTTCACCAACGTCAAAACCTATTCGCTGCCGTGGCCTAACTGAGTCTGTTGCCCTTACTCCTTTTGCGGAAAGGGCAACACAGTTCCTCCCTGGTACTGGCGGGCCTTGCGGGGTCCGCATCTTTTGATGACGGCAAAGAGGAGCGGCGATGCCACAAATTGTCCACACTGAAGGGGAATCAAACACGTCCGAGGCGCGCAAGGCGTGGCTGCAAAAATCGACGGGGCCGAAATCATCGCCATTGCTCAAACGCGATGCGAACGTTTTCCTGCATCAATCTCTGTCCTCACCCTGCGTCAGCACCATTGCAAAGGCCGAAGGGCTCTGGATCGAAGATATCGAGGGCCGCCGGTACATGGATTTCCACGGCAACTCGGTACACCACATCGGGTATGGCCATCCCCGCTTGGTAGCCGCCATAAAGGCACAGCTTGACGATCTGCCCTTTGCGCCCCGCCGCTTTACCAATGATCCGGCGGTGGAGCTGGCTGAAAAACTGGCAGAGATCGTGCCTGGTGATCTGGGCAAAATGCTCTTTACCACTGGCGGATCCGACGCCAACGAGGTTGCCCTCAGGATCGCGCGTGCCGCCACCGGTCGTTTCAAAACAATCAGCTTCTGGGATGCCTTCCATGGCGCGGGTTTCGGCGCCGCAAGTGTCGGCGGAGAGGCGACCTTTCGCAGTCACATTGCGGGGCCCCTTTTGTCCGGTACCGAACATGTCGCCCCCTTTGCCTGCTATCGATGCCCGTACAATCATGCGGGCCCCGAAACCTGCGGGCTGGCTTGTGCGAAAATGGTGGAATATGTCCTCGAGCGCGAAGGAGATGTGGCGGCGGTCATTGCGGAACCGATGCGCGCCGTGCCCTATGTCCCGCCGCCGGGGTTCTGGAAGACGGTGCGCGAGGCATGCAACCGTCACGGGGCGCTGTTGATCATGGATGAAATCCCGACGGGTCTTGGCAAGACGGGCAGGATGTTCGCCTTTGAACATGACGAGATCATCCCGGACATCGTGACACTTGGGAAGGCGCTTGGCGGCGGCATCCTGCCTATTGCCGCCTGTGTCGCCCGTAAGCAACTAGATGTCTGCGGAGATTTTGCCATCGGGCATTACACGCACGAAAAAAACCCGGTCACCGCCCGTACCGCTTTGACGACAATTCAGATCATCGAAGACGAAGGCCTGGTTCGCCGGTCAGCCGAACTGGGTGAACATGCCATTGGTCGCTTGATGGATGAACTTCAGAACGTTCCGATTGTCGGAGACATCCGGGGAAGGGGCCTGATGTTCGGGATCGAAATCGTCGATGATCGCGCCGACAAAACACCGGGGAACGCGTGCGCCGAACGGATCTATTATGCCTGTCTCGAGGCCGGTCTGAGCTATAAGATCAGCCAGGGGTGCGTTCTGACACTGTCACCGCCGCTGACGATCTCGCGTTTGGAACTGGACCGCGCAATCGATATCGTAATTGCTGCAATCAAGGCCGAGAGTTGACGCCCCTTACCGATCTCGTGTCACAATAGGATCAGGGGCCGCGCCCTTCCGGGGGCCCTTGGCCAAGTTCATAAGTGACGGATGTTCCGTCAAAGCGCGGTCAAGTGCTTGCGGTGAAGCTCACAGGAGTTTACGCCTTGTAGGCCAAAATGGGATGTATCCCTTCCCGATCGCGGTCGGTAACATGAATAATTCAATGCGCCGCGACAAGCTGGGCCAAAAAGAATAACGGGGTAGAGTATGGCAATTGTCAGCTTCCTTATCAGTCTTGCCGGGGCGACGATGCTGCTGCTTTACGCGGTTCGTATGGTGCGAACCGGGATCGAGCGCAGCTATGGGGCGTCTTTCCAGCGGGTAATGACCCAACAACGCAGCTACCTTCAGGCCTCGGTGGTTGGGTTGACGATGGCGGTCGTGTTGCAAAGCTCGGCGGCTGTTGCTCTGTTGACCTCGGGGTTTGCGGCCAGTGGAATGCTCAGTTTTCCTGCCGGCCTTGCGATTGTGCTTGGCGGCGATCTGGGGTCGGCGCTGATCATCCAGATTCTTTCGTTCCGGCTGGACTGGCTTGTTCCGATGCTGTTGGCGGTTGGGGGGTATCTGTTCGTAAAGACCGACGCAAAAAAAACCCGGCAAATGGGGCGCATCCTGATGGGCGTGGCCTTTATCCTGATCTCGCTTCGGTTCCTTCGCGAGGCAATGGATCCCATTCGGGACAGCGCGTTTCTGCCCGCGGTGGCGGATTATCTGGCGCGCGACTATATCACCGCGTTTCTGGTCGGGGGCGCCTTGGCTTTCGTCATGCATTCCTCGGTGGCGGCCATCCTCATGTGTGTCACCCTTGTGCAGATCGGAGCGATCCCGTTCGCCGCCGGGATGTCTTTGGTGTTTGGCGCGAATTTCGGCTCTGCCTTCATTCCGGTCTGGCTCACCCGCGCCATGCCAGTCCAGGCCCGGCGCATTCCATATGCCAACCTGGCATTGCGTGGCAGTTGGGCTTTGGTGAGTTTGTTTGCCGCCAACATGGCTTTGCGGACCGGGTTGTTAGGAGACCCGCAAGGCGGGCAGATGCTGGTCAATGTGCATGTTTTGTTCAACCTGTCACTGCTGCTTCTGGCCTTGCCATTTTGCGGGAAATTGAAGGATCTGTTCGAAAGGTTTTTGCCGGATCAGAAGAAGGAACTGGTTCCACAACCGGCACGACCGGCCAGCGCATTGGACATTGGCAATGTGGCAAATCCCAGCCAGGCCCTGCCAAGCCTCAAACGTGAGCTGCTGCGGATGAGCGACCTAGTCGAAACCATGTTCCGGCCTTGCCTGGAATTGTATCGCAGTGGCGACAAACAACAGATTCGAGCGGTACAGGCCATCGACGAGGACGTGAACAATTGCCTGTCCGGGATCAGGGCATTCGTTTCGGCGATTCCACCGGATGTATATGAAAAAAAAGATGAAAAATCCGCGCGCGACCTGATGGAATTCGCTATCCGGCTGGAGACGGCCGGTGATGTCGTGGCCAAGCGTTTGACCGTGTTGGCGGGTGAAATGCGGGCCAAAGGCTCGAGTTTCTCGCAGGAAGGCTGGTCGGAACTCGTTCAGATGCACGAGGGCATTCTGGCCAACATGAAGCTGGCATCAAACGTGCTTATTTCAGACGATCTGGAAAGCGCGCGCCTGCTGAGCCTTGAGAAGACCGAAATCAAGCGGGTGGAACGTGAAAGCCGAAAACGACATCTGCGCCGATTGCAGCACGGGTCACGGGAAAGCTTCGAAACCAGTGATATTCATCTTGAGACGTTGCGGGCGTTCCGGGAGTTCAACAGCCATATCGCATCTATTGCTTACCCGGTGCTGTACCAGAATGGCCAGCTCCTCGAGACGCGGCTGATCGACGAAATTGCGAAATAGTCGTAAGGTTCTCTGATAAAAATCTGAAAAAGCAAAGGAACGATGCTACACTCGGGATGACGGCAGCGAACAGGAGCCGGACTCGATGCAAGCACAGGAAAAGAAAACAGGAAAATCGAAACGCGAAGCAAAAAAATGGCTTCAGTTTCGAAATTCGGTTTTGCGGCTGTTCGGCGTCGATGGAAGCTTCCGCCCAGAGGGCGGCGCAGAAGGCGGAATCCAAAAGGTTGCGGTCGAAAAGGCAACCACGTTTTACCTGCCTTGAAGCTGAATTGCGCGACGGTTTTTGGGGGCGCTCCCAGACCTGATGCGTGAAAAATTCTATGAACATCAATTCCGTGGAGTTTGGCGGGCCAAATCGTAGCTTGGGAACGGGTTCGAGTGGATCTTTAGCTTGGTGCGTTCAAAGCTTTGCAACAAAGCCGATACCAGCCGGAAAACCCCACCCGGGAACCGATCTCAACAGGAAGGAATGGGCAGGGCGTTGCTGCGTTTGATTTCGCGCAGAACGACATTTGTTTGCGCGCTTTCCACCGCCGGCAGGCGAAACAGGAATTCTTCAAGAAAAACGTTGTAAGCCCCGATATCCTTGCAGATCACCCGCATGTGGTAATCTGCCTGCCCGGTCGTTGCGTAGCATTCCATGACTTCCGGGCGCTTCTCGATCGCTGCAATGAACCGTTCAAGATGTTCCGGATTGTGCCGGGTCAGATGAACATGCACCAGGGCCTGAAACGAAAGCCCGGCATGTTCAGGCGACAATTCGGCACGGTACTGCGAAATCAGGCCGGCCTCTTCAAACACACGGACACGACGCCAGCAAGCAGAGGATGACATGCCCACCCGTTGTGCAAGGTCAGCATTTGAGATGCGACAGTCCTTTTGAAGCAGCGCGAGAAGTTGGCAGTCACGTGAGTCGAGAAGCATCCAAGAAAAATACCCCAAATCGCGACAAAAGAAGAGATGATTTTTCAAGAATGCTAGGAAACGTCGGGAAGACAGAACAGATTCTTCAAAAATTTCCGGTAAAATATCCAAAAAAGGCGAGGTGTTCATGACTGACCAGTCCCTGAAATTCGATACTTACGCCCTGTCGGACCGATACAAAGCCTCAAAGGGTCGTGTTTTCCTGACGGGAACGCAAGCTCTGGTGCGCATCATGTTAGACCAGGCCCGCAGGGACGCAGCAGCAGGAAACAACACGGCCGGGTTCATTTCCGGATATCGGGGGTCTCCTCTTGGTGGGTTGGATCTGGAGCTGTGGCGAGCGAAAGAGGAAACCGAGGCGGCCAGGATCACATTCATGCCGGCCGTAAACGAAGACCTCGGCGCAACAGCGGTTCTTGGTGCCCAGCAGGCCTCGCTTGATCCCGATTGTGAGGTCGAGGGCGTGTTTTCGATGTGGTACGGGAAGGGCCCCGGAGTTGACCGTTCAGGGGACGCGTTGCGCCATGGCAATGCCTATGGCTCGTCGCCGAAGGGCGGGGTACTGGTTGTCGCGGGTGACGATCATGGCTGCGTGTCTTCTTCAATGCCGCATCAGTCCGACGTCGCCTTCATGACCTGGTTCATGCCAACGCTGAATCCGGCCAACGTGGCTGAATACCTGGAATTCGGTGAATACGGGATCGCGCTGAGCCGGTATTCAGGCACCTGGGTCGGGTTCAAGGCGATTTCGGAAACCGTGGAAAGCGGGCAATCCGTGCAGTTGAGACCGGACCGTGCATTTACCATGCCGGAAATAGATCTGCCGTCGGGCGGCTTGCACGTGCGCAGCGCCGATTTGCCAAGCCCGGCCATCGAGACGCGGATCGAACACAAGTTGCGGGCGGTCGAGGCTTTTGTCGAAGCCAACCCGATCGACCGGCGCATCTATGATATCAAGGATGCCCCATTCGGGATTGTCACAACGGGCAAAAGCCATCTGGACCTGATGGAAGCGCTGCGCCTTCTGGGGCTGGACGAAAGCGGATGCCGCCGTTTGGGCATCGACATCTACAAGGTCGGGATGGTTTGGCCTTTGGCGCGGCGCGATGCGCTGTCTTTCGTCCGTGGTAAAAAAGAGGTGCTGGTCGTCGAGGAAAAACGCGGGATCATCGAAAGCCAGTTCAAGGAATATTTCTATGACTGGCCGGGGGACAAACCCGAAAAGATGGTCGGAAAACACCGCGCAGCGGGCGATCCGTTGATTCCCTGGACCGGAGAGTTGAGCCCGTTGAACCTGATCCCAGTCGTTGCAGAGCGACTCGATCGTTTTTTCCCGGAAGAGGGTTTCCTTGAAAAGGCGAAGACGCTGACGGACGAACCGCCATCCGTTCTGAATGTTCCGGGTGCGGTCAGGGCTCCGTATTTTTGCTCGGGTTGTCCCCACAACACATCCACCAAAGTCCCCGATGGAAGCATGGCTGCGTCAGGCATCGGCTGTCACGTGATGGCAAGTTGGATGAACCGCAACACGGTCGGTTATGCGCAGATGGGTGGCGAAGGTGTGCCGCATGTTGTTGCCTCGAAATTCAATGGCAACAAACATATCTTTCAAAACCTTGGCGAGGGCACTTGGTATCATTCCGGGTCGCTTGCCATTCGCCAGGCCGTGGCGGCGGGTACGAACATCACCTACAAGATCCTTTACAATGACGCAGTGGCAATGACGGGGGGGCAGCCTGTTGATGGCCCTATCAGCGTTTCCGGGATCGCCCAGACCTGTCGCGCAGAAGGTGTGGACCGGATCGCGTTGGTTTCAGACGATATTACGAAATTCGATTCCAGCGATTTTCCGGCACGAACGAGCTTTCACCCCCGGGAAGAGATGGATGCCGTGCAGCGTGAGTTGCGTGACATCCAAGGTGTGACGGTTTTAATCTACGAGCAGACCTGCGCCACCGAGAAACGTCGTCGCCGCAAGCGTGGCAAAACAGAAGACCCCAAGCGGTTTGCTTTCATCAACCCCGCGGTGTGCGAAGGCTGCGGCGATTGCTCGGTCGAAAGCAACTGTCTGAGTATCGAACCCCTGGAAACCCCATTGGGCCGCAAGCGAAAGGTCAACCTGAACTCGTGCAACAAGGACTTTTCCTGCCTGAACGGGTTTTGCCCCAGTTTCATTACCGTGGAAGGGGCAATGCGGCGAAAGGAACCCAAGCAGAAACTGGATATCCCGTCGCTTCTTGCCAAGGTTCCCGACCCGCAGCTTCCTGACCTGCACGCGCCGTACGATCTTTTGGTCGGTGGGGTCGGCGGCACCGGTGTCGTAACGGTGGGCGCCGTTCTAACGATGGCGGCGCATTTGGAAGGCAAAGGCGCCAGCGTGCTGGATTTCACCGGGTTCGCCCAGAAATTCGGCACGGTTGTCGGCTATGTTCGCATTGCCCGCACGCCCGAAGAAATCAATCAGGTCCGAATTGAGGCCAATAGCGCCGACGCCGTCATCGGGTGTGACGTGGTCGTGTCTTCGGCGCCCAAAGCCTCGGTTCACTATCGCAAGGGCACAAAGGTCGTACTGAACCGTGCGGAAATGCCAACAGGCGACCTTGTTTTGCACCGCGATGCCCAGCTCAAGGTCGACGAAAGAGAAGCATTGATACGCCGGACCGTCGGCGCAGAAAATGTCTTCGCGTTGGATGCAAACCAGTTGGCTGTGGATTTGCTGGGGGATTCGGTCTTTGCCAATACCTTGCTGTTTGGTGTCGCGTGGCAGCTGGGGAACATTCCAATCAGTGAGGTTGCAATCAAACAGGCGATCAAGCTCAATGGAACCGCGATCGAGGCCAACATAATGGCCTTTGATCTGGGGCGGGTGATCGCTGCAAACCCGCAGATGCTGAATGCGAGGGAAAAGAGCTTTTCGCAAGAAACATCGCAGCAGATAATCGATTACCGGTCCGATGAATTGGCGACCTATCACGATGACGGTTATGCGCAAAAGTACCGGGATCGCCTGGCCCGTCTGTCCGCAGCACTGCCTGACCAGATACGCGAGGAAGCGCTTTCGCTTGCGGCAAAATCCCTGTTTCGCCTCATGGCAATCAAGGACGAATACGAGGTTGCTCGGTTGCTGACATCGCAACAATTCGAGAAACAACTGCGGTCCGAGTTCGAAGGGGATTTTCGGATCAAATACCACCTCGCGCCACCGGTTCTGAGCGGTCGCAAGGATGAACGCGGGCGACCGCGCAAGCGAAGCTTTGGTGGTTGGATGACCCCCGTTCTGAGGCTCCTTTCGCGTGCACGCAGGCTTCGCGGCGGCTGGCTTGATCCATTCCGGTTTTCAAGGGACCGCAAGCTTGAAAACGAAACCCTGGCCTGGTTTCTGGCTGTCTTGGATCGCATTGAAAAAGTCAGCCCTGAGCTGGAGGCGGAAACCTGCCTGAAAATCCTGTCAGCCCCGCTGGATATCCGCGGTTTTGGCCCGGTGCGCGAAGCGGCAACACAAACCGTACGTGCAGATGTAGATGCCATGCTGAACGTGATCGGAGAACAGCGAAGGGATGCGCAGGGCGCCGCTTTTCACAAGGTTTGATTGTTCTTTCCGGAACCTGTCTGGAAACGCGGATTGTACACGGGGCTGAACGGATCTGAACCCCCTTACACTCCGGTGTAATGGACTTCTATCTGAAACGGTCCGGTTTGCGTTCGGGCGTCACCAGCAGCGGCGCGACGCGGCCACCGGACAGACGGATGTGGGTAACCCTTCGTCACGGGCATTGCGTTGGCAGAGGCCGTCTTGCTCTGGGTTGACGAGCAAGGGACTTGTAAGTGCTTATTGCCCGGCCGGCTTTCATTGTTTCCGACCCCTGCGATCAGACCCTTGCTTTTTCAAAGGCGGCCCAGGCGGTTTCGAATGCTTCGAAATCAAACGCGGGCTCGCGAGCTGCGTCCAGAACAATACGTTCTGTCGCTAAAAGTTTTTGGATGGCACCTTCCAATTGATCAACGACATCATTCGGTATGACCAATGCACCATGACGATCGGCGTGAACCAGATCACCGGGGTCAACTGTCAGACCAAAAATCGAAACCTGAGTGTCAATCTCGCGGACGTAGACGAAACCATGGCTCGGGCCGATGGAACCAGCGACAACCGGGAACCCTGAAGGCAAATCCCCGAGATCCCGCATGACACCGTTGGTCAGAGCGCCAGACATTCCGAAACCCTTGTGAACCGTCGTATTGATCTCACCCCAATATGCGCCGATGCAATCGGGATAATCCAGATCCTCGATCACGGCGATTGAAGGGCCGGGTGCCTCGGCCATGTACCTGTAATAGGCCATACGTCGGGCTTTGATGACTTCGGGCGGCTCGGTCGGGGGATTGACCGCAGCGATTTTGGCGGTGCGCGCATAGCCGACGATGGCAGGCCCTTCGGGGGCCGAGCTTAGCATGGTGCCACGTGTGAACCTGTCGAACCCGCGCCTGCCCTGTGCCACCTCGATGGCATTGCAGACAGTTGGCGTATCGACTTTGCGAAGCAAAGACAAAAGGGACGGTGTCATGTGTCCTCCAGCCAGCGGGACAGCGCCGCTGTTGTTTTTTCAGGTTGTTCCAATGTCGGGAGATGGCCCGCGTCGCCGATGATCTCAAGCGCGCTTCGTGGCAACAGGTCATGCATAAGACGGTGGCGTTCAACTGGGCAAAGCCGGTCTTCATGCCCGCACAAAACCAGAGCCCGTCCGGCATAGGCCGTCAGTGTCTCGCTTTGGTCCGGTCGGTTCATAAGTGCCTTGGACTGACGTATGAAAACGTCTGGGCCCAGGTCGGTGGCCATTGCCATGCACAGATCCAGGATCGCCCCCCGGTTCGGTCCGTCAGCCAGATACCCGGGCTTCATCTCGTCACGCATCACGGTCCTCAGCTGACCCTTGCGAACGGCGGACATCTGCGGCGTACGACGCGCTTTTACCTCTGGCTTTTCCGCCAGTGGATTGGTGTCAAGCAAGGCCAGACGCGAAACACGTTCGGGGGCTTGGCGCGTGACCTCCATCGCCACGATACCCCCCATGGACAGCCCGGCCAGCGCGAAAACCGGCGGCGCATTTCCAAGGATATCCTGGGCCATGGCCTCTATGCTGTCGTGATGAGACAACGGAAAGGTCATCACGGGCATTCTGCCCGACAGAGCATTGATCTGGGGGCCAAAAAGCCGGGCATCACACATCATGCCCGGCAACAAAATCAGAGGTTTCATGCCGAAGCCAGCTTTGCCCCTTCGGACAACGCCGCCAGCTTGGCATAGGCGATCTGGGGATCGACGGCGCCGAAACCCGCAAAAGTGCCAAAGCCGCAATCGCTGCCCGCGATCACCCGGTCCGGTCCCACGATTTCCGTGAACCGGTCAATCCGTTGGGCCACAAGTTCGGGATGTTCGACGAAATTGGTCGTGGTATCGACCACGCCGGGCACCAGAACCTTGTCATCGGGAATCTCGGCCTTGCGGTCCCGGAAGACAGTCCATTCATGGGCATGCCGCGGATTGGACGTTTCGAACAGGACATAGCGCGACTTGGTTGCCATCAGGGTGCTGAAGACCTTGTCCATGGCGATGTCGCAGCAATGAGGGCCTTCGTAGTTGCCCCAGCAAATATGTACCCGTACCCGATCCTGCGGGACGTTCTGAAGCGCGTGGTTCAGGGCCTCGACATGCATGTCGGCAATCTTGATGAACGCCTCATCCGACAGGTCGGTGAACAGCATGTGGCGTGACAGGGCAAGATCGGGGCAATCCAGTTGCAGGTCCAACCCGGCGGCGACGATGGTTTCGTATTCGTCCTTCATCGCGTCGGCCAACGCTGCCAGATAAGCCTCACGCGTAGGGTAGAAATCATTCTGCAAAAACAACGAGATCACTCCGGGAGACGCGGCATTCATGAAGCCGCGCTCGGCCCCGTGTCGAGCCATGGCCGCCTTGAGATTGGCGATGTCCTTTTGCAACTCGCCTTGCCCTTTTGATCGCACCTCACCCGTGCACATCGGCCTTGCGTATTGTGGCGTACCGCCGTCATCGGCCAGTCTTTGCAGAAAGCCGGGGAACATCTTCAAGTCTGCCGGCGCGTTACGAGGGCTGTCGCCCGAAAACCCGGTGTAGCGATCTTTGACATAGGTCGCATAGGAGATTTTCGAAGTTTCGCCGTCGCTGACGATATCAACACCGGCTTCGACCTGTTTGCGCACCGTTTCGGCCACGGCGTTGGCCATGCAGGTATCAAAGGCGCCTGTGTCATAAGGTTCGCCGTTTTCGCGGGCAAAAATAAAATCCACGACGTCCTGCGTTCGGGGCAGAGAGCCAACATGTGTTGTTTTTACGGTCATGGGGACCTCCTTAAATTTTTCGTGCCATCAGGATCGTGTGGCTTTGGGCTTCTGGGTCTTCGGCCAGGTATCCGGTCATTTGCAGCCCGTTTTTCTCAAGACACCCGGCGTAACCGGCCGGGGACAGCGACGCGTGGTAGACAAGCTCTGATCCCACTGTGCCGCTGACCTCTCCGGCACGAGGTCCGACGGTCAGCATGAGCATTCCGTTGGGTCGCAAATGGCGCGCCATCCGGGCGATACAGTCTTTCTGCTCGTCCGCCGTAAGGTGGAAAAAGCTGTTCCAGGCAATGATGCCGTCGAACTGCTGATCCAGTTCAAAATTCCGCATATCCGCGTTGCGCCAGTCGCCATCGGGCCAACGGTCGCGGGCTATGGCAAGCATGGCGTCGGAAAAATCGATACCCGTGACGTCAAACCCTTCGGCCATGAACCAACGGGCAATCGGGTCGCCCGAGCCACAGCCCAGGTCCAATACGCGGTCACCCGGCTTCAGGCTGGCCGTGAAGCGCGCCAACCAGCGCGCTTCGAACAGGGCCTTGGAACGGCGCCTGTCATACTCGGTCGCCTGCCGTTCATAAACGGCGTGGGTGTCATTCGGGTCCGCGTTCATCCTGTCCAGGTCGCTCCTGCCGGGTCATCGGTTGCGGTGATCCGGTACAGGCCCGCCTGTCCGGTCATCGAAGGCTGAACACCATAGGTTTCGCCAGGAAGAACCAAGGCCGTGTCGCCTACCGAGATCGTGGTCTCGTACCCGTCGATCGAAACACGCCAGTGACCGCTGGCCGGCATCAGAACCACTGGTTTCTCGGCAGCGATCGGTTGGGTCACTGCGGATCCGCGCCCCAGAAAATCGACCTCGAATCCGGGTTTGTCCTTGATCAACGCGTTTTCGCCAATCACCTTTGCGGGCTTATTGGCCGACAACGCCATCAGATCCCAATACCGCGCAACGTATCTGCCCACCACATCCTCGATTGGAACTTCGGGATAGCTTTTCAGCTGTTCTTCGGTCAGCACAGGCATCGGGCGGACATTGTGGGGCAGTTCCTGGCCCAGTTTGGAGTCGTACAGAACGCCATTGTCGCCCAGCATCAGACCGTGTGCCTGCGCATCTTCGATCACTTGAGGCGCCCAGGTGACGCCGCCACCCGCATCGTCTCCGCCCAGGATCGACATGATCATTCCGTAATCCTGGCCGACATTCTCAAAGCCCCGGAAAATACCCGTTGGAATGTTGAAGATGTCTCCTTCCTCGGCGATGAATTCCCCGGCCGTACCATAGCGGCCCCAGAAAAACCGCCAACGACCCTTGGCAACGAAAAAGACCTCGGCGGTGGTGTGGCTGTGCAGTGAGTTGCGGCATTTCGGCGGCTGCCCTGCCGCTCCGATGTTGAAGCCGATCTTGTCCGTGATGTGGACATGCTGGTCCGGGGATTCCGAGACGCCGCCGCCGATTATCGTGAAGTTCTCTTTCTGATCGCTGCCGGGAGTATGGGCATCGATAAAAGCGGTTTTACAGGGTTGAAGCTCGCCATAGCGGACGATGCGGGAAGGGATGGATGATTTTGTCATGACGTACGATCCGATTCAGCGTTTTTGGAAAGAAAGCTCGTGTGCCCAAGTAGGACAGGCCCTTACTTTCCGGGCGGGCGCAGGTTCAGTCGCCGCGCCCTCAGGCTTTGACGGTACATATGGAAAAGCCGAACGGTCCGGGGCTCGGACAGACCGCCCGACAGGATGCGATATGAGACCGGGCGGCCCACTCAGACCTCGCCGTTCTGCAACAGGATCTGCTTCCAGACCGAGGTTTCATCGAACAGGGTGTATTCACGGCGCAACTGCGGCTGCCCCGAAACAAGTGCGCCGAATTCAGCGTGGCTGATCCCGAGGACATAAACCTGCGCACCAGTCGGCGCGCCAAACACGCCCCAGCCGTCATGCTTGCCCCAAAGGCTCCAGCGAATTGCCGCACGCGGAGGCATATCAGGGTCATCTCGCCCGATCTGATGCTCGATCTTGAATTCCGCATTTGGAAAACTCGCCCGCAGTCCCATCCAGAAGCGGTCGATGGCCTGCCAGCCATGCCCGGTTACACCACCCACATATTCTGACTGAACAGCGCGGTCATATTCTGAACCGATCACGCCCATATCTGCGTTCATGATCCGCGTCAGAATGTCGGCGTAGCGCTGCCCCCATTCATTGTCATTCCCATGGCCTTTGTATGGTCCAGGCTGATCAATTTCGGGTGTCAGAGGTTTGACGCAGTTCTCTTTGCCGCCTTCCCGGGCAATCAGATCAGCGGCGTATTCCTTAGGGTCCCAGCCCATCTGGCGCACAATCGCGCCCTGATCGCGGATCAGCCATTCATCGTTGATCTGATTGTCGATGGCGTGACAATCCGCAAGAATCCGGTAACGCAGCTTGGTGCCGGTGGGCTTGCCATAGACACCCTCGGCCAAATGCGTGGCCGTTGAAATGATCCGATGAGAGCTCAACATGCCCTCTTCCGGTGTGCCGGACCAGATCACGTCTTCGCCTAGCAGCTGCCGGTCCGGAAACTCGGCCAGCGTTGCCATGGTAGCGCCGATCACATTCTGATTGCCCAACACCACCGAACCGGGTGAGCGTACCACAATGTCTTCGCTGTAATACTCATGCAGCGTGGCGATACCCCGATCTTCCCAGATCTCTTTGGTGATACCGATGATATAGTCGGGGAAATCCCGGAACTTGGGATCGAAACCTTTCATGAATTCATCCTTTGAGGTGTCCAGCCTTTGGGCAGACGTGCCGATGTGCGCACGACCAGCGGCCCATCAATGGCGACTTTGCGTGCCGAAGCAGCTGTCGGGTTTTCGATATGATCCAGCAGGGCATCAACGGTCTCAGCAACCATCAAATTTGCCCGCTGGCGAATGGTCGTAAGGTTGTAGGCAAGCCATCCGGCCTGAGGGACGTCATCGTAACCAACGACAGACACGTCTTCGGGCACGCGCAATCCCAACTCGAACCGAATGACGTCCATGACCGCAAGCGCCATGTGATCATTGGCGACAAACACGGCGTCAGGTCGTTTCTGCGGTTCGACATCAAACATCCGGCGGGCAGCTAAACGCGCTTTCTCGGTGTGAAAATCTCCGATGTCGTGCGCATACAATTCCTGGCCCGCATCGTTGAGCGCGGCGCGGAATCCGGCCTCGCGGTCCCGCTGGGTTGAGGCACCCGGCCAACCGGCAATGTAGGCGATACGACTGTGCCCGGCGGTGATCAGAAATTCCGCAACTTTGCGACCACCGGCATAGTTGTCAGAAGTAACAGATGTGATCCCGTCGAGGTCCTGGCTGCGGTTGAACAAAACCACCGGCACACCCGCCTGCTGGCACCGGGTGGCAATGTCTGAAGACATCGCAACGGATGCCAGAACGACGCCATCGACTTGATAATCAAGGATTTCCTCCATCACGTCGTCTATGTTTCCAGCGGTTCTGGAGGCCATGAAAATCAGAACGTGATAGCCCTGTTCCTGCAAGGCATTGGACAGTTTCTCGAGCGCCTCGGGGTAGAAGTAATTGTCCAGATAGGCGACCACCAAACCGATGATCCTGCTTTTGCCGGACACCATCGCGCGTGCCAGCACGTTGGGGCGATAACCGAGTTCAGACGCAGCCTTGCGCACTTTTTCTTCGGTCTTTTTGCTGACCGAGGCACCGGGCGTGAAGACGCGGCTAACGGCAGACTGGCTAACGCCGGCCAATTGGGCAACCTGGAGGGATGTTACTTTCTCAGCCATCAGTCTGCCGTCCAACCTCCGTCAATCAACATTGAGGTGCCGGTAACCAGTGCCGAGGCGTCCGAGGCGATGTAGCGTACCGCGCCCATGATGTCTTCGACTTCGCCCACGCGATCCAGTTTGATCTTCTCCATGATCCACGCGGCACGTTCAGGATTGTCGAATGTGGACTGGGTCAACGGCGTTCGGATGAAAGTCGGACAGACCGTATTGATCCGAATGCCCTGTTTGCCCCATTCGATGGCCATGGATTTGACCATGCCTTCCAACCCATGCTTGGTCGCGCAATAAAGCGCCCGATCAACCCCGCCAACATGCCCCATCTGGCTGGATATATGGATGATCGAACCCGGCTTTCCTGCCTTGATCAAAGCGCGGGCGGCGTAGGCCGACAAGAAGTAGGCCGAACGCAAATTGACGTTGGTGACAACATCAAAGTCATCGGGTGTTGTCTCGATAGCCGGGCTGTGGCGCGCCACGCCCGCCGAATTCACCACGATATCGAAGGCGCAGTGATCGAAAAGCTGTTTCAGGGCGTCCAAATCACCCTGATCCATCACAAGCGCTTCGGCTGACCATCCCTTCTCTTTCAGAGCGGAAACTGTCTCATTCAACCGATCCGCTCCTCTGGCCGCGCAAACTACATGTGCACCCGCCTCGGCCAGCGCTACCGCGCATCCTTGCCCGATACCAGAGGAGGCTCCGGTCACAAGGGCGGTTTTTCCACTCAGAGAAAATGAAGGGGTGCGCGGCAGTTTAGTCATCAGCTCATTCCATCCGGTATTTCAATACGACCCATATTTCGGGCTTTATTGAATTCACGCAGACGGGCAAAGACGTCAACGTCAAGCTGACGGTACGCATCCAGCAAATCAACGAGCACCCAGTTTTCCCGGATCCTGCCGTTTTCCAAACGCCAGAAATCGAGGCTGCGCATGGTGATCTTCTTGCCTGACGGAGCGATGCCCATCCAACCATCGTCTGTGACGGTCTGGATCATGTTGGGCCAGCCCGTCACAGCTGCATATTCCCCGTCACCGAAGAAGTGATAGGTGATGTCGTCCACGAACTGCCCGCGATCCGGCATACCGTTCAGGAACGGGATCTGATGCCAGTTGCGGAACCCCGCAAACCCGCGCCCGGTGCCGATGCCCGAAGGACCGTACCAGTTCATGCGCGGGTGCCAGAACCGTTCCATCTCCATCACTTCGGGGCCGCCTTGAGACGGGTGTTTCTTGAGATGATCAAGCATGTCGATGATATGCTGGCAGGTCTGTTTTCCCTTGGTTTCATCATAAGGGCCGGGGACAAACCCGTCCTGGGTGGCGGGGCCTGGGACGTGCCATTCACGGCCCAGACTTGGCGCCATCGGCCAGGCATTCGCCTGCATCATGACTTCGGGGATGTCCCACAGGGCCTGCATCTCGACGATCTTGCCGTTTTCGATGCGGAAGAATTCATGAAACCGCATCGTGACTTGATGACCCGTCGGCGGGATGTCCAGCCAGGGGCTGGTGAAAACACCGGTGTAATAGCCGCCACACCCGACCCAATCTGCGCCAAACTCGTCCGGGCCGGCCATGACGATATAGTCCCGCCGTTCAAGATCGGGCCAGGCCGCCAGCAAGTCTTTGTAGCCAGTGTCATAGAAATCATCACTGCCGACGCTGTCCCCAAAGGGATGACACAGACGGAACACGGCATCCGGTGACGTGACCTCCGCCAAAGCCCGGCGTACGCCGGCCTCATCGAAATCGTACATCGCAGCCCTGAGCGGTTCGATCAGGGCCTTGTGATGTGTGTGTTTGTCACTCATTCAGCAGCGTCCCGGTAAGGGGCGGGCGCACCGTAGGGCACATTGATTCCGCCATATCGGCGCACGCGAACGTTGCACTGTTCCGCGTGGCCAACGAACCCTTCGAGCATGCACAGGCGCGAGCCATACTCGCCGATCAGCGTCGCGGCCTCATCCGTCAGAACTTTTTGATAGCTGTGCGTCTTCAGGTATTTACCAACCCAAAGACCACCCGTGTAACGCCCGGCCTTCTTGGTGGGCAGCGTGTGGTTTGTGCCAATCACCTTGTCCCCGTTCGAAACATTGGTGCGCGGCCCAAGGAACAACGCCCCATAGCAGGTCATGTTCTCAAGGAACCAGTCGTCGCGGTCAGTCATCACCTGAACATGTTCCGAGGCAATGTCATCGGCAACCTGCAACATCTCGTCATAGGTGTCGCAAACGATCACCTCACCATATTCGTCCCACGACACCTTCGCGGTATCCGCGGTTGGAAGGATGCCCAGCAGCCGGTCGACCTCGGCCAAGGTGTCATTGGCCAGATTGCGTGAGTTGGTCAGCAGAACGCAGGGGCTGTTGTATCCATGCTCGGCCTGCCCCAGCAGATCGGTTGCGCACAGCTCCGCATCTGCGGCGGTCTCGTCGGCAATGACCATCGTTTCGGTCGGCCCTGCAAAAAGATCGATCCCGACACGACCGAACAACTGACGTTTGGCTTCCGCGACAAAGGCGTTTCCGGGGCCAACAAGCATGTGAACCGGATCGATTGTTTCGGTGCCCAATGCCATGGCCCCGATGGCCTGAATGCCGCCCATGACATATATCTCATGCGCGCCACCCAAGTGCATGGCGGCAATTACCGCTGCATTGGGTTTGCCCTGAAACGGGGGCGTGCAGGCGATGATGCGCGGAACACCGGCGACCGAAGCGGTCGCCACCGACATATGCGCCGAGGCGACCATCGGGAATTTGCCGCCCGGAACATAGCAACCCACGGATTGCACCGGGATGTTCTTATGCCCCAGGATGACACCGGGCAGGGTTTCGACCTCGATGTCCAGCATTGAATCCCGCTGCGCCTGCGCAAAGTTGCGCACCTGTTCCTGCGCGAATTTGATATCGGCCAGCTCACGATCGGACAATTGCCCGATCAGGTCATCAATTTCCTGCTGGCTCAGGCGGAACGAGGCAGGTGAGTAGTTGTCGAACTTCTCACTCAACTCTCGCACCGCGGCATCCCCACGGGTTTCGATGTCTTTCAGCGTCGCTTCAACCACGGCGCGGGTCTTGGCATCATCTTCCGCCCGATCCGCATCGGATTTGCCGCGTTTAAGATACTCGATTGCCATCTTTCCAATCCTCAGTTTTCCGGCCGTGGCGGAGTCTTCTCGCCGCGGTCAAATGCTTCCCAGCCTTCGCCGTTGAACAGGTCCACGCCCAGCTGAGCCGCAACGTGGGCAAAGTCGACATTCACCCAGTTGTCGACAATTTTGCCGTCGACCACTTTCCAGAAGTCCATGTACCTGATTTCGACACGCTTGCCTGTGGGGGCAATGCCCAGAAATTCGCCGGAATGCGTGGCTTCCTGGCGGCCGAAGGCGGCGGCCCATTCACCCATGTAAAGGCGCGCTTCGTCAACGCAGACCTTATCCGAAAACGCGGCTTGAAACGGGCGCTGCCAGTTATCCTGAAATTCCTGCAGGCCGGTCTTGGTGCCGCAGCCCTGATTGCCCATCCAGCGAAAACCTTCGGCGAAGAATTCACCGATGTCATCAATGCGGTGATCATTCAGACCATCAACCATCGTTTCGATCACGCGGCGCGTGTCTTCCGTCTTGCTCATGTCCGTTTCGCGGGTCAGAACCGCTTGTTCGGGACGGGAACCTTTCATTTTTCTATCCTTTGAGGTTGCCGAAGGGAGGGATTGGGACGTGCGGCCCCAATGCTCAGAAAGTCCCTCGGCATCCTGTTCAGCGCCGGGTGGCGCGACATGGCGTTATGTCGGGCGTTCTTGCTCATCAGCCTTTCACTGCCCCGGCTGTCAGACCGCTGACAATCTGGCGCTGGAAAATCAGCACAAGGAAGATCAGAGGCGCGGTGATCGACACGGCAGCGGCAACCGCAACGACCTGATCGGTTGTCGTCGTCTCGCGATTGAACATGCCGACGATGGCGGGAACCATGGTCTGGTTCTGCGCATCAAGCAGCAGCGCGGTGACCAGAAAATCGTTGTACGCCAGCAAGAAGCTGAACAGCCCCGTAGTGATCACACCTGGCCACATCACCGGCATGATGACACGGCGGAAGGCCTGAAAGTGGCTACACCCATCCACGCGGGCGGCCTCATCCAGCTCGGCCGGGATGTTCTGGAAGAACGAGCGCAACATCCAGATCGTGAAGGGTTGATTGATCGCAACCAGAACAGCGATCACCGCAAAAGGCTTGCCGTACAAGGTTGGTGCGTTTTCACCCAAGATCGGGCTGAGCCATTCGGCCGAGTTGATGAACACCGGCAGATAGCCTGCTACCAGAACCGAATGGGGCAATGCCCGGAACACCAGTGCGACGATCAGGATCCAGAAGGCCAAAGTTGATCCTGACCGCGCCAGACCGTAGCCCGCCAATGTGCCCACGGTCAGCGACACCGTCACCACGCCCGTCGTTACGATCAGCGAGTTCTTGAAGTTGTTTGAAAAGCCCCGGTCGATCCAGACGGTTTTGTAATGCTCGGTCGTCAGACCAAGCACATCCCGTCCCAGTGGGCCAAACAGCGGGTTCAACACGTTCAGGATTGCAGGCAGGACCACGAAGAACACCAGCAGGAAACCCACCAGCAAGACCAGAACACCGATCAGCCAGCCGAACCATTCCTGACCGGGCTTGGTGTAGGACTTTATCATCGAAGGCAGTGTTTTGGTGGCAGCGAAGATCGTGCCCCAGATAACCGCGATGCCCAGAATGATATCCAGCAGCGACAAGCCCTTTCCGACGCTCAGCGTGGCCGGCCCGAAGATCACGTTCAGCGCGTTGCTGTCGAACGCATCGACGGGTGACTTGAAGCTCATGACCACGATCCAGAAGATCGGAAAGGCCGCGATCAGGCACCAGAGCGCAAGGAAGATGTTCGAGGTCAACCGCAGGCTGAAGGGCTGGCGAAGCGCACGCGAGGACATGTCAGTGACCTCCTTTATGGTCGCGCCACGTACGGCGCAGCGGCAGGATAAGCAGGATGACGACACCGATCATGGTCAGCATCGAGTTGGCGGACGCCCGGCTGATCGACCGGTTGCCGGCCTGATCCGGCGTCAGATAATCGAAGGTCAGCCACTGTAGCGAGATGACGTAGCCCTGGCTCGAAAAACCGACGATCTCTTCGAACACGCGGTAGCTGTCCATCAGGTGGATCATCGACACGAAAATGATCAGCGGCATCAGGTGTGGAATGACGATGTATTTCAGGCGCTGCCAACGGGTCGCACCGTCAATCACGGCACTTTCAAGACTGTCCTGATTGACCGTTTGCAGCCCGGCGTAGAAGACGATTGCGGCAAAGGGTGCCACGTGCCAGACGCGGTAGAGCATCATCAGTATTTCGATGGTCCAGGCTTGGGCGAACAGGGCGATGTCCCGGTTCAGCCACCATTCCATCATTGCGGTCAGGATGCCGTCGCCCCGGAACAGCCAGTTGATCGACAGTACTCCGATCACCGGCGTGATGATGAAGGGCAGCAGGGACACAAAGATCACCGGGCCGCGGATGGACCGCGCCGCGTTGTTGATCAGTATTGCGATCCCAAGCCCGCACCCGACCACAAGCGGCAGAGTGATCAATGTGAAGGTCAGGGTGAACCGAAGCGCCTTCCAGAAGTTGATCGTAGACAGCACATGCCAACTGCCGTCGCTTATGGCGCGCCATGCGCGTTCAGGCTCCAATACGTTGCGATAGCTTTGCAAGCCGACATATTGGGTTTGGGTAATGACCTCGCCATGTTCGTCGAGCTTTGGCTGCGAAACCATCTCGGTCACGCAGGTCTGCGTCAGGAAACCGGGCGTGCAGGTTTCCTTTTCGACCGTCTCATAGATCGGCTGTGTCACGTAAAAACTCTGCTTGAACACGCTGACCAGAGGAAACGCGATAAAGAGAAGCATCATAAAGACAGAGGGGCCGACAAATGCGGCAAATGTCCGGAAATTCATGGCTCTGCCTTTCTCATGACTCTCGAAGGGAAGGGGCGGGAGGGCCGTAGCCCTCCCACGGGAGGATCAGTTGCTGATCAGACCGGCTTCTTTCGCGGCAGTGATGTAATCTGCCTCGATATCCGCAAGCGTCGTCTGAGCATCCTTGGCGCCGGTCAGGTAGTCGGCCAGACCGTTGCCCAGGGCGGTGTGCATGATGCCCATCGGACCAGATGCCGGGTACGCCTTTGCGCCCGCTTCAGCCGAAGCGGCTGCTCCTGCCGCCAAAGCACCCGCTGAATAGGCAGGACTCAGCCAAACAGCGACGTCGTTGTTTGCGCTGACCATTTCGCCGTCCATGCCCTCAAGCGCGACGCGGAATGCGGCGTCGGCCTCTTCGTCGCTCATGTTCGAAGCAAGAACGATGCCATCCCACCAGATGGTGGTTGCCGGGGCCGCCGAACCCATAGGAGCGGCTGCCATGGTGACTTTGCCGACGACCTGGCTTTCGGCCTCATCATTCATCGCGGCGGCACGGCTGGCCCAAAGGTTTGCCATGGCGATCTTGCCCTGCTGGAATTGTTGCTGAACGTATGTCGAGTCGGAAACCAGATATTCCGGATCCATGTAATCGGTCATGGCTTTCAGTGTTTCCAGCGCAGCGACGCCCTGCTCGTTGTTGATCGTTGGAACGTTGCCGTCGCCAAAGAAGGAGCCGCCTTCGCCAAGGTACATGTTGACGAATTCCTGGCCGAGGTTCCAACCGGTCTTGAACGTTCCCCCGATCGGATAATCCATGACACCGGCTTCTTTGATCTTGGCGGCCGCTGCCAGGACGTCATCATAGGTTTTCGGTTCTTCGATGCCCAGTTCAGCCAGAACATCATCGCGATACATCAGGTGCTGTGCATTAACCATCATCGCAATGGCCATGGTCTTGCCATCAACCTTGATCAACTGGTTGGGCAGTAGGTCCTGGCCGTATTTTTCGACCAGATCATCCAGCGGACGGATCGTGCCTGCGTTCAGCAACGGCACCAGGGTCGCGTTTGAAACACCGCCGATCTGATAAAGCGCGGGATCCGCAGCAAATGCTTCGGGCTGCTTTTCGCGGAATTCCTGATCCAGCGATGCGCTGAAATTGCCGCATTCTGCCATCGCATCGGTGACCGCCTTCCAGGCTTCAAAACCGGCGGACAGCGATTTTAGCGGCACTTCGTTTTCAAAGGCGCAATCTGCCCACGCGCCGGTGGCGGCGATGGACATGGCACCGGCCATGAGGATCGTCTTGAGTTTCATAGGTTTCTCCCTGTCAGGATCGGTCCGTCGTCGACGTCCGGACCGGTGTTATGCCCTTGCGGGCCGTTTGTGGGGTCAGCCCCCGATCCGCGCACCGCTTCCAGCTTCGAAGAGGTGACAGATTTCCGTCGGCACCGAGAACGAGACCATTTCGCCAATCTCGGCGCGGAATGCTTTGTCTGCTTTCACCGAAACCAGAGCTCCGCCGACCCGAACCGAGATCATGGTCGCGTCGCCCAGCAGTTCCAGCGTATAGATCGGAGCGGTGATCTGACCTTTGCCATCGGCAAGGCTGGCATCTTCGGCCCTGAAACCCAGTGTCATTGGGCCATCCGGTGCATCCACCGCAATTTCGACATGTTCGGCGCGGAATATTCCGCTCGCCACGTCGCCGTCCATCAAATTCATGGCAGGTGAACCGATGAAACTGGCGACAAAAGTATTCGCGGGACGGTCATAAATTTCGGTCGGGCTTCCGACCTGCTGAACCACGCCCTGTTTCATCACGACAACGCGGTCGGCAAGGGTCATGGCCTCGATCTGGTCGTGTGTGACGTAAATGGTGGTGACGGCCAGCTCATGGCTTAGGTTCTTGATCTGGGCCCGGGTGGAAACCCGCAGCTTGGCGTCAAGATTGGACAACGGCTCGTCCATCAGGAACACGTTGGGTTCGCGCACGATGGCACGTGCCAGTGCCACACGCTGTCTCTGACCACCCGACAACTCGGCTGGCTTGCGATGCAGGAAATCGTCCAGTTCCACCATGGCGCTGGCGCGGCGCACCTTTTCGTCGTGCGTCGCCGGGTCGATACCACGCACTTTCAGCGGAAAGCGGATGTTCTCGTAAACGTTCATGTTGGGATACAGAGCGTAGCTCTGGAACACCATCGCCACGTCGCGGTCCTTGGGTTCCAGATCATTGACCACTTTGCCGTCGACAAGGATTTCGCCTTCCGTCACGTCTTCGAGGCCGGCGATCATGCGCATGGTGGTTGTCTTGCCGCAGCCTGATGGGCCGAGCAGCACCAGAAACTCACGATCTGCAATCGTCAGGTCAAAATTGTGAACCCCAACGAATGAGCCCCATCGCTTGCCGACGTTCCGCAATTGAATTTCCGCCATGGTGCCCCCTGCAAGGAATCGTTTTGCATACGTTTGCAAAACTGTAATTCGCATGTATCAAATCAGGCAAGACTTTTTTGCATACGTATGCAAAAATTGCGGAGAAATCCGACTCAACCTGGCTTCGCGCCGCTCGCAAAACTTTGACTACAATGGTAAATACCGTGAACTTTCAGACAGAAAAAAAACTGGTCTCTGCGTTTCACACCGCATTGGACTCCGCCGCAGTGAAGGAAACTCCGAAGGTGATGAGCCAATTCTGCGCTTCGGATTCGAGGTGGCGCGGCTTTCATCCGTTCAACGAAATCAACGGCGCCGAACAGGTTGCCCGGCAATTCTGGCAGCCGCTGAAGGGCAGCCTTGCTCATTTGCAGAACCGAGTGGATATTCTGTTTGCGGGGCAAAACGCGTTGCAGAAAGAAACCGACGTTTGGGTTGTCGCCATGGGCCATCTGATGGGGCTGTTCGACCGACCGTGGTTGGGTATTCGCCCGACCGGCAAGATGGCGTTCCTGCGATATTGCGCGTTCTACAAGGTGGCCGGTGACAGAATTGTCGAAACGGCGATGTATTTCGACATCCCGCACCTGATGGTTCAGGCTGGCCAGAATCCGTTTCCCCCGCAGACTGCGGCGCATCTGGTGCAGCCCGGACCAAGGTCCCATGATGGTTTGCTGCATGATGAGCAGCCCGCACACGAAGGCGAAAAAACGCTGGCGGTCATCAATGCGATGATCGCGGATCTGGGCCGTTGGGACAGCGGGCTGTCGCTGGAAGAAGAATTGGCGCGCACGTGGCACCAGGACATGATCTGGTGGGGCCCCGAAGGAATTGGCGCGACCTACACGATCGAACGGTATGCCAGGCAACACTCCGGACCGTTTCGCGCTGCCTTCACGGACCGGTCAAAGACCAATCATGTCTGCCGTCTGGCCGAAGGGCATTACGGTGGCTTCTTTGGATGGCCCAACTTTACTGCCACGCCCACAGGGGGTTTTATGGGGATGCCAGCCACCGGAAAACCCGGCGAATTCAGGGTGATCGATATCTATCGCCGCGTCGAAGACAAGCTGGCCGAAAACTGGATCTTCATCGACTTGCTGCATTTCTGGAAAGGACAGGGTGTGGATATTCTGGCGCGCACCACCGGGATTGAAGCATCATGAGGATAGATGCGCATCACCACCTGTGGGACCTTTCGGCCGTGCAATACCCCTGGCTTACAGAGAAAGGTATCGTTCGGTTTTTCGGCGATCCGTCTTCCATCCAGCGGGACTATTTGCTCCCGGAGTTTCGCGCAGACGCCGAAGCCATGGGGTTCGGCGCTTCGGTTCACATTCAGGTCGGCGCCGCTGACCCCTGGGCCGAGGCGCAGTGGGTACACTCCGTTGCCGACCAGTTCCCTGACTGGCCGTTGGTGCAGGTGGCATTCTGCGATCTGACCTCGGATGATCTGGATGCACAGCTCGACCGTCTTCAAACCCTGCCTTCGGTGCGGGGCGTTCGTCAGATTATTGGCCGCGCTCCGGGTGAAGACGCCTCAACTGGCACGAACGCGTTACTTGAAGACCCAAAGTTCTTGGCTGGTCTGAAGCAACTGGGCGCGCGTGGTCTTTCCTTTGATCTTCAGCTGCTGCCAGAGCTGATGGGTCAAGCAGCGAATGTCCTTGCACAGGCGCCGGAGACCCGGATCGCTCTTTGCCACGCAGGTTCGCCATACGACCGGACCCCGCAAGGGTTGCGACGGTGGGCAGATGAATTGACGGCCTTGTCAAACCTGCCACATGTCTTTTGCAAACTCTCCGGCCTGGGAATGTTCGACCAGGATTGGAATGCTGAAAGCGTCTCGCCGATCGTTTCAACCTGCCTGTCCCAATTTGGTGCCGATCGCTGCATGTTCGGATCGAATTTCCCGGTCGACAGCCTTACCTCGACCTACAAGGAAACCGTTTCCCGGCATGCGTCGCTCATCCCGGGGTCGATGCTGGACGACGTCTTTCGCGGCACGTCAGAACGTTTCTATCGCATTGAATAGCGCCGGACACGACAAACCGGACTACCTGCACCGGTTTTCTGAAACGGCTTGGCAACCTCGGCGCGCCGGCTCTGAGGCTGACCGGTGGGCCCACAGGTTCATGTCACCTGTTTCCTTTGATCAACCATTCCTATCGAACACAGAATCGGGCTGTTTCCTTGGCGAGACTGAAATGTCGACTTGTCCGACAGCCCGGACCAATTGGTCAGAATCAGGCTTTGCGCGACGGCACCGCCCAGCGTGGTGCCAGGACCCGTAACAATGAAAAGATCCGGTGCGAACTCATGCGCGGCCTGTGCGATGGCATGGGTGAAATCATAAGTTTCGGTCACTTGATGGCCAAGGGTGTAATCCCAAAGTGCATTCGGGTCGCAAGCTCCGGGCCACCATATCCGGCCACGCCCGTCGATCAGGGGCAGGTCCGGTTGTCGAAACAGGCCAGCGCTCAGTTTCGTGCGGCCCTGCGCCGAGACCGGAGCCTGAAGATGCGAATGGAACCCGGCATGGTTGGCCAATCGCATGGGAAAACGTTCCTGAACCACCGGTACTGCCTTTTCGAACGCGGCCAAACCGGCGTCGTCGCCTGCAAGCACCAACATGCCACCCAGATCAATCGACAGGGTCAACGTTGCATCGGTTCGGTCAATGTCATCCACCAAGGCAAGCAGCTCTGCCTTGCGGGTCTGGTCAGGATGCCAGTCGGAATCCATGAAAGGATAAATCAGTTGTCCACCGATCATGTTTTCCTGCATCAGAGTGCCCATAGTGTTGACCACCTCGAACCCTCCTTCGGCGGACAGCGCACCGCCGCAGGCCAGCGCCGAATACCAGCCCATCGAATTTCCCGTCACCGCAACCACTTCGATTTTGTCAGGATTGATGGCGCGGAAATCACCCAAAGTCGCTGCATAGATCAAAGCAGATGCATTGTCGCCGCGGGTGTGCTTGGCAATGGAATATCGGGCCGCACCGTCCAGTTCGCTGAGCGTTTCTTGCCCCTGCGCGCGCCGCATGTCATCAAAGCGTCGCAACACGGCCTTGTCGCTGAATTGCCGGCCCAGGACACCCAGTTCGGGTTTGTTGTAAGTACCGCGGCCAGGGCAGATGACGACGGCAGTCTGTTTGGCGGAACTCATGTGCCGGCCTCCATCAAGGATCGCGCGGCGGCTTCGATACTGTCCTTCGATGGCATGGTCGCAGCATAGGCCGGGCCCGTGGCGATAAAGCTGTCTTCTGCGGTGATACGGGCCAGCGGCACATCGCATGTTTCATGAAAATGCGCCATCAGAGCTTCGGCCACGCCGCCATGGTGGCGGGTTTCGTCGACGATCAGGATGCGTTTGGCCCCGGTCACGGCCTGTGTCAGTGCCGCTTTGGGCAAAGGGGACAACCAGCGCATATCGATGATCCGTGTCCTGATCCCGTCGGCCTGCAAGGCCGTGCGCGCCTGATGGCTGAGATAGACGCCATTTCCAAAGGTGACGATGGCCAGATCGTCGCCGTCACCGTCCACGCCCACCTCGCCGAAGCCGATCTTTTCAGAAGGGTCGGGATAGGTTTGCATCCAGCCGCCGTCTCCGGCCTCGTGCAGGTCCCGCATCGGGTAGAGGGCGATGGGTTCGAGGAAAACAACCAGCCGCTGTTCTTCACGCGCGAGGCGCACGCATTCACGCAGCATCCGCGCGGCGTCGGCACCGTTCGACGGGCAGGCCAGGATTAGGCCCGGAATGTCGCGCAATACAGCAACCGAGTTGTCATTGTGGAAGTGTCCGCCAAACCCTTTTTGATACCCCAGTCCGGCAATGCGCACGACCATCGGGTTGGTGTATTGACCGTTCGAGAAAAAGGGCAGGGTGGCGGCCTCACCTCGCAGCTGGTCCTCGGCATTGTGAAGATAGGCCAGAAACTGGATTTCCGGCATTGGCGTGAACCCGTTCTGGGCCATGCCGATCGCCAGGCCCAGGATCGACTGTTCGTCCAGCAACGTGTCGATCATCCGGTCAGGGCCAAACCGTGTTTGCAGCTTTTGGGTCACGCCGTAAACGCCACCTTTGCGCCCGACATCTTCGCCCATCATGACGATCTCGCCGTGTTCCAGCATCAGATCGGTCAGTGCCCAGTTGATCAATCGCGACATGATCTGCGGTTCGGAATGGGCCTTGAGATCGCCGCCGAAAATCTCGGCCCGACGCTCGGGTGTTGGGCCATTGGTCGGCGCGCAGGGGCGTGCGGGCGGGATCAGGCTGGCCATCACCTCTGTTGCGTTTTGCAGGCGAGGGCGCGTGATGGCCTGTTCGGCCACGCGGGCGACCCGGGCGCAGGTATCATTGTAGACGCTCAGCGCATGTTCCGGGCTCATCGCGCCGCACTGATCCAACAGGCGCACGGAATGCAGCAGCGGGTCGTTGGCTTCTTCGGCCTCAACCTCGGCTTTTGGCATATAGGTGGTTGGCATATCGGCCCCGGCGTGACCGTACAGGCGAACAGTCCGAACATGTAGGAAAGCAGGTTTCCTGCGGCTGCGCACATAGTCGGCCGCCTGTTGCGCAACGCGATAGGTGTCGAACAGATCCAACCCGTCGCACGAGAAATACTTCAGGCCCGGACGGTTGGCGAAAGTGGCCGCGATCCAGCCTTTCGGCGTTTTGGTCGAGATACCGATCCCGTTGTCTTCGCAGCAGAACAGAAGGGGCAGAGGCACAGATTGAAAGGACGTCCACTGCGCCGTGTTGAAAGCGCCCTGTGCGGTGGAATGGTTGGCCGAGGCATCCCCGAACGAGCAATAGACGATGGCATCCTCGGGCATGTCTGCATGTTCAGGGCGATGACGCCGTGCAGCGGCGACGGCATATGCCGCGCCGACCGCCTTCGGCAGATGGCTGGCGATGGTCGAGGTCTGCGGCGGAATGCACAGCGCTTTCGATCCCAGAACCTTGTGACGCCCGCCACTGATTGGGTCCTCGGAAGACGAGGCAAAGGACAGCAGAATATCCCATGTCGGGCTTTGGCCCGGCACCTGATCCGAGCGGGCAATCTGAAAGGCCGCATCGCGGTAGTGCAGAAACGCCGGATCGGTCGGGCGCAGGGCCGCGGCAACGGCCGCCATGCCCTCATGTCCGGATGACCCGATCGTATAGAACCCCTGACCCGCCTTCTGCATCGCGCGGCTTTGCCGGTCCAGCGCCCGGCTCAGGCATTGCGCCCTGTAAAGTGCGACGGCTTCATGACCGCTCAGCGGTCCGGCCGGTGCGGGCCCTTCGGGAAAGTCCCGCGCCGCAACACGGCGCAGGAAATTGTCATGCACGATTGCGGCGCGATCCATGTCAGATGTCCTTAGGCGAAGGCTTGCAGGCCTGTCTGCGCACGGCCCAGGATCAGGGCATGCACATCATGGGTGCCTTCATAGGTGTTGACGGTTTCAAGGTTCACCATGTGCCGGATCACGTGGAAGTCCTGACTGATCCCGTTGCCACCATGCATGTCGCGGGCATGGCGGGCGATCTCAAGCGCCTTGCCGCAATTGTTCCGTTTGATCAGGCTGACCATCTCGGGCGCGGCGCGGGCTTCGTCCATCAGGCGACCCACGCGCAGCGCGGCTTGCAGGCCCAGCGTGATTTCGGTCTGCATGTTGGCAAGCTTCAGCTGGAACAGTTGTGTCTGCGCCAGCGGACGACCAAACTGTTTGCGGTCCAGCCCATATTGCCGGGCCGCGTGCCAGCACGCCTCGGCGGCGCCCATCGATCCCCAGGCAATGCCGTAACGCGCACGGTTCAGACAGCCGAACGGGCCTTTCAAACCTTCGACATTGGGCAGCAGGGCGTCCTCGCCGACCTCGACATTGTTCATCACGATCTCACCGGTGATCGAGGCGCGCAGAGACAGCTTGCCTTCGATCTTGGGGGCCGACAGTCCAGCCGTTCCCTTGTCCAGGACAAAGCCCTTGATCTTGCCGCCATGCGCTTCGGATTTGGCCCAAACGACGAACACATCGGCGATCGGGGCGTTCGAGATCCACATTTTCGACCCGTTCAGCACATAGCCGCCCTCGGTTTTCTTCGCGACAGTCTTCATCGAGCCGGGGTCCGAACCGGCATCGGGTTCCGTCAGCCCGAAGCAGCCGATAAATTCGCCGGTTGCCAGTTTGGGCAGGTATTTCTGGCGCTGCTCTTCGGTGCCGTATGCGTAGATCGGATACATCACCAGGCTGGACTGCACCGACATCATCGAACGATAGCCGCTGTCCACACGCTCGACCTCGCGCGCGACCAGACCATAGGTCACATAGCTGGACCCAATGCCGCCGTATTCCTCGGGAATGGTTGTTCCCAGCAAACCCATCTCACCCATCTCGCGAAAGATGGCCGGGTCGGTTTCTTCATTGGCAAACGCGGCAGTTACCCGAGACAGCAGTTTGTCCTGCGCGTAGGCATGTGCGGCATCACGAACCATGCGTTCGTCTTCGGCCAGCTGGTCTTCCAGCAGGAACGGATCGTCCCAGGTGAAGGGGCCAAGGTGCGGGGCGGATTGAGGTTTCATGCAAGTTTCCTTTCCACAGCGGTTTTGAGACGCGCAAGGCCCGCTGCAATTGTATCTTCAGCATAAGCGAACGACAGGCGAAGATGGCCCGGCATCCCAAAGGCGCGGCCGGGCACCAGGGCAACGCCGGCATCTTCCAGCAACCACGTGCAGAATTCCGCGTCACTGTCAAATGGCCCGCCTTGTTCTTTCAGCAGGCCAGTGCAGGACGGAAAGGCATAAAACGCCCCGTCCGGGGTGGAACAGCGCAGCCCGGGTACCGCGTTCAACCCGTCGACGACCAGATCGCGGCGCGCGGCAAAGAGGGCGCGACGCACCTCCAGCAACTCGGGGTCGCAAGTGATCGCGGCCAGCGACGCCCATTGCGAGATCGAGCATGCCCCCGATGTGACCTGACCCTGAACAGCGACCATGGCGCTTATCAGATCGGACGGTCCGATCCCCCAGCCGATGCGCCATCCGGTCATCGACCACGCCTTGGCCACACCGTTGACGATCAACATGCGATGGGTCAGCGCCGGGGCGGCCTCGGCCGCGGACGTGAAAGGTGCAAAGCTGAGATGGCGATAAATCTCATCGGCCAGAACCCAGACCTGCGGGTGGCGCTCCAGCACTTCTGCCAGCCCCGCAAGTTCTGCCTTAGCGTAAATCGCGCCCGACGGGTTCGAGGGTGAATTCAGCATCAGCCAGCGCGTGCGCGGTGTGATGGCGGCCTGCAATTGTTCAGGCAGCAGTTTGAAGCCCTGTTCCATCGGGCAGGGCAGAACAACCGGCACCCCACCTGCCATCCGGACAATATCGGAATAGCTGGTCCAATAGGGGGCGGGCATGATGACCTCGTCGCCGGAGTTCAGGCTGGCCAGCATCGCATTTGCGATCACCTGTTTCGCGCCTGTTGATACGATGACCTGGGTCATCTCGGCACCTGCTTGTCGGGCAATTTCCGCGCGTAGTTCAGGCACACCGGTAGTGGGCGGGTACTTGGTTTTGCCCTCCAGTGCCGCTGAATGCGCAGCTTCGACCACACGGGGCGGCGTCGGCAGGTCCGGTTCGCCGGTTGACAGCGCCAGAATATTACGCCCTTGGGCGCGCAGGCGGGCGGCGGCCTCTGAGATCTGGACGATTTCCGACAATTCGATACCGTTCAACCGGTCAGCGCGCTGGAACACCATGAACCTTCCTCTGCAATCAAGTTCGGTTTTAGCCACAAAGTTACTTGAGAAAAATACGCCAATGAGTATCTTTTCAGTGACTAAAACTCATGAGTTCCATGCCCCGGATCAACTCACTGCCATCTCTGGCCCTAATGCGCAGTTTCGAAGCCGCCGCGCGCCATGAAAGCTATACCATGGCGGCCGAAGAGCTTGGCGTGACGCAAAGCGCGATCAGCCGTCAGGTCCGAGAGCTTGAGGCCGCGATTGGCGTTACGTTGTTTCGGCGGGTTGGACGCGCAGTGCGCCTTTCCAAAGCGGGGCGGGCCTTGCGGGACGAGCTGGCAGGTGATCTTGAACGTCTCAGCGGCACGATCAACCGTGCGATTGCAGCCGGAGACGGTGCGTCGCTTTTGACCCTGGCCGTCCTGCCCACCTTTGCGACACGGTGGCTGGTGCCGCGCCTGCCGGATTTCAAAACGCGCCATCCCGGAATCGAACTGGATCTGCACTCTTACACGACGCCTTTCAGCCTTGAAGAACGACGTATGGATCTGGCCATCCATTTCGGGCAGGAGGATTGGCCGGGCGCGCAATTGCGCAGGTTGTTCCCCGAGCATCTGGTGGTCACGGCAGCACCTGCGCTGCTGAGACGTCACAGGCTGGACACCCGTGCGCAAACCTTTGAACTGCCGCTTTTGCATCTGACCTCGCGCCCCGAGCTGTGGTCTACCTATCACTCTCAACTCGGGCTGGATTCGGGGGCGGTTTTTCCGGGGATGCGGTTTGACCAGTTCTCGATGCTGATCGAGGCCGCCGTCGTCGGTTTGGGTGCCGCCGTTCTGCCCTCGTATTTGATTGAAGAAGAGTTGGCGTCCGGCGTTCTGACCGAAATCGGCCAGATCGCCAACACGTCGAACAGCGCCTATTATATCGCAACGCCAACAGGTCAGAAGAACGACGCCGTTCAAGTTTTTGCAAACTGGATCAGCAAGCAGACGCGGGCACGCGCGTAACTGGGAAAAACACAAGATCGAACTCACTGCCCGCAGGCACATCTCAAGCGAAAATCTGTTTGAGCCAGGTTTCAAACATCTGTTTGGCAGCAGAGTTCGCGTTTGATCTCTGACCATCGACAAGGAAATGGCTCTGTTCGATTGGAATGGCGTCCCCGACTATCGCGATGGACCTTCCGGCCTTGATTGCGGTTCTGGCAAAGCGCTCAAGGATTACCGCGTATCCTCCACCTTCCGCCACGATGTCCACGGCGGCAATTGTCGTGTCCACGGTGAAGCAAGACGCCGCAGGAGAATACTCTGTGCCGAAAGCGGAAAAATACCGGTGCCACATGTCCTGAAATCCCAAAATCTGTATCTGGGGTTTGACCAGCAGTTGTTCCGTCGAAGGCCATTTCCGATCTCGTGATCCGGCTGCAACCGGAACGATACGTTCGTCCGAGATCTTGCTGAACGGCCCGTCGTTCCATTCCCCGTTTCCCAACCGCAGCTCGACATCGACGTTTTCCCTGCCCGCGGATTCTGCCCAGATATTTGAAACCAACCTGATCGATACACCCGGGTGTGCGCGTGAAAACTCAGGCAATCTGCCGGCAAGGAACAAGCTGGCCGTGGAAATCGGCACACGCACGACCAGCTCATGCTTGTGGCTGGAGCCAAACAGGCTTGCGGTTGACAGGTCGATATCGCCCAAGGCGCGCCGAACTGAAAACGCATACGCCTGCCCGACCTCTGTCAGGCTGAGGTTGCGCGCGGCACGAAAGAACAAAGGGCAGCCCAGCTGTGCTTCCAATGAGCGGACGTGCAGGCTCAAGGCCGTCTGGGTGATGCCAAGCTCTTCTGCCGCAGCAGTAAAGCTCATATGCCGTGCGGCACAGTCAAAAGACCGCAGCCAGACCAGATTGGGCGTTTTTGACATTTCCAGCACCAAAAAATTTTATGGATACCGGCGATATTTATTCGTTTTACACGCTGCATTCAACGCCCGTAGATTTCATCAGGGAAAAACAGCGCTGGTCCTCTGATTGGCCACCGGAAAGGGAACGCAGGTATGAAAGTTGGATTTATCGGCCTTGGAAATGTCGGCGGGAAACTCAGCGGCAGTTTGCTGCGCAATGGCGTTGATCTGACCGTACATGATCTGAACTCTGACCTGGTGTCAGGTTTCGTCGACCGCGGGGCAAAGGCCGCCGAGAATCCGGCACAACTGATGCGGGATTGTGATGCGGTGATCACCTGCCTGCCTTCTCCGGCGGCTTCGGACGCTGTGATGCAGGACATGCTGCCCGAAGTGACCGAGGGCAAAATCTGGATGGAGATGTCCACCACGGATGAAGCTGAGGTCAAGCGTCTAGGTGCGATGGTGAAGGAACGCGGTGGCGCTGCCGTCGATTGTCCGGTCTCGGGCGGGTGTCATCGGGCGGATACCGGCAACATTTCGATTTTTGCCGGATGTGATCGCGCCACGTTCGAACGTATTCTGCCCTTTCTGACCACGATGGGGCGTCGCATCCTTCATACCGGTGAACTGGGATCTGCTTCGGTACTGAAAGTGCTGACCAACTATCTGGCCACTGCAAACCTGATCACCTGTTCAGAGGCGCTTGTGGTCGCCAAGGCCGCCGGAATGGATTTGAATACGGCGTATGAGGCAATGAAGATCAGTTCGGGAACATCCTTCGTGCATGAAACCGAAAGTCAGGTCATCCTAAACGGATCTCGTGATATCTCGTTCACGATGGACCTGGTGTTGAAGGATATCGGCCTGTTTCAGGAGGTGGCGGATCGCGCCGGGGTGCCGCTGGAGATCAATCCGCTGATGATCGAGATTTTCAAGGACGGGATTGAGAAATATGGCCCTCGTGAGTTTTCCCCCAACATCATCCGCCGGCTCGAAGACAAAACCGGGCTGGATATCCGCGCGCCGGGGTTCCCATCGGAAATGCTGGACGATGAACCCGAAGAGCCAGGTTACGAAGTGATCCCGCAAGGATCTGACCTGAAGGCCGCCGAATAGGGCGGTGCGCGGCGGGCAGGAAACGGATCTATGTCATGGCGGATCATCAATCTTGCGCCGATACGTTCGCCGACATGGGCGGATCCTGCATCACGCCTGAAGCAAATCGGCTGAAACGTCTGGCCGTTTTTCGTGCCCCCAAGAAACCAGATCGGCGGGGCTGGTCGCGCAATGTGCACGATAACCGCCGCCCGTTCCTCGAATAGGTCACATCATGTATCGCCGGCCGTCCCGCAAATATCCTTACGAGCCGCCTCCGGCTTGGTCCTGAAAAAGGTGACTTTATTCAGGAAAGGACAATCACGTGACGATTCAAGACGCGAACCCTCAGGACACCACCAACGCACCGCCCGAGCCCGGCCCCATGAGCCGCGAATGGCATTGGCACCCGGACTTGCCGGTGAAATACGCCCCGTACTGGAACTGGCCGCCGAAAATCGGCGTCCTGGCGAAATGGGTTTGGCCGAACTGGCTTCAGTTCTCGGACCGCTCGATCTTTCTGGCCTTGGCCTTCCTTGTGGCCTTCTGGGTACAGCCCGTCGATGCCGGGCAGGCTTCGTTTGCCCCGGGCTGGATGTCATGGGTGTTCATTCGGAACTGGGTGCTGCTGTTGATCGTCGCCGGTGGTCTGCACATGTGGTTCTACGGGGTCGACGGGCAGGGAAAGCTGCTGAAATACGACCCACGGCCTTACATGAAGCGCAAGAGTGCTTTGTATAAGTTCGGCTATCAGACCTGGGACAACATCTACCATTCGATGGTCTTTGGCGCGACGATCCTGTCGATGCTGGAGTGTTTTCTGCGCTGGATGTACGCCAACAATTATATCGCCACGCTCAGCTTCACGGCGCATCCGGTCTGGTTCGTGCTGCTGTTTCCGATCCTGGCGATCTGGCAGAGCTTTCATTTCTACGTCGTGCATCTGTTTCTGCACCAGCCATTCATCTACAGACATGTTCACGCCGTACATCACCGCAACGTCAACACCGGCCCATGGTCGGGCATGTCGATGCATCCGGTCGAGGCCTTGGGGTATCTCAGTGCCATCCTGATCGTGCTGGTACTGCCCAGCAACCCGGTGCACATGATCTTTCTGGGGTATTGGCTGATGTTGGGCGCCGCCTCGTCTCATTCCGGGTACGAGGCGATCTGGGCGCGCGACCGTCAGGCGTTGTTGATCGGGGCGTTTTTCCACCAGTTGCATCACCGGTATTACGAATGCAATTACGGCAACGCAGAAATGCCCTGGGACAAGTGGTTCGGAACCTATCATGATGGCTCGGACGAGGCCACGAAACGGACTCGCAACCGCAAACGTGACATGCATTCCAAATAGAGCGGCACGCAACGCGGGCCGCGCGCAGCTGGCGCTGCCTCGGCCGATCATTTGTCTTGCCCGATAACGCTTGACTGAACCGATCCCGTTGCCGAAATCCTGGCCCTGTACGAAACCGGGCGCGCGGGGCCGGATGGCAATTCCCTCGGGCCTGATTATACTGTCCAAATGAAAGATACCGCTCCAGACTGGTTTGAAACCTGTGTCAGCCGGCTGACCACGACAAGCACCCAGCGGGTGTGGTCTGTTCTGGTCACGATTTTCGGCGATCTGGCGCAGGATGGATCAGATCAGATCAGTGGATCACTGATCACCGCGCTTACGCGTCTGGCGGGGATCAGGGCCGAGGCCACGCGTGTTGCGTTGCATCGGTTGCGCAAGGAAGGCTGGATTGAAAGCACGCGGGTTGGTCGGAACAGTGCACACAGGTTGACCAGCTTCGGCCGCCGTCAAAGCGTTGCAGCCGCACCGCGTATCTATTCCCGCGACTCGAGCATGCCGGATATCTGGCATGTCCTCATCGCCAGCAACTCGGAAAGTTCCCGAAAGGAATTGTCGGACCTGATGCTGACGGGGGATTACTTCTCGCTGAATGCGTCCACGGCCATGGCGCCCGGGCCGATGCCGGATGATCTTGAAGAGCTTCTGGGTTTCGAGAGCGACACGATGTCCGTCCCGAACTGGCTTCGCGACCTGTGCGGGCCGGAGCCATTGAAAACCGCCTATGATCAATTCTGGGATGCCATTCAGGTTGTTGAGAGGCTTTTGCCCGCAGAGGGGGCGGGCGACCCGATGCGGTCGGCGGTTCTGCGCGTACTGGTGGTGCATGCCTGGCGACGTATCGTTCTGCGCCACCCAAGCCTGCCACCGGTTTTCCTGCCGGACGACTGGAAAGGCGCCGCATGCAGAGAAGCTGTCTCGCACTTGTTGGACAGGCTACCGCGCCCCTCGCTATCGAGCTTGGAAGCCGAGCTGATGGACTGACCCACAGCGGGGCAAAGTTTGGGTGAGCTGCCGGATGTCCTGCCATTGTTAAGAAGGGCTGCGTCGTCTTTTTTGCAGTCAAGAAAACCTCTTTGGTCAGTAGTCACATTTAATGTTACAAGATGTACGGCACATAAGAAGATTGAGTAACATAAGACTTGCATCGAATCAGGGGAAGATTTATTAACCGACCAGACGGTAGATATTGTTCCATGGGAACAGGAGTACTCTAAGATGGACGCTTTCATTTGTGACGCGACGCGCACTCCGATCGGACGCTACGGAGGAGCGCTTTCGACGGTCCGCACAGATGATCTGGCTGCTTTGCCGTTGGCGGCATTGAAGGCGCGCAACCCTCAGGTCGACTGGGCCAGTGTTGACGACGTGATCTATGGCGATGCCAATCAGGCGGGCGAGAGCAACCGAAACGTTGCGCGTATGGCGGCGCTGTTGGCGGGTTTGCCGATTGATGTGCCGGGAACGACGGTGAACCGTCTGTGTGCCAGTGGCATGGATGCCGTGGGAATGGCGGCGCGCGGCATCAAGGCGGGCGACTATGATTTGGCCATTGCGGGTGGCGTGGAGAGCATGTCCCGTGCGCCGTTCGTGATGCCCAAGGCAAGTTCGGCGTTCACCCGCAGCAACGCGGTGTACGATACCACGATCGGATGGCGTTTCGTGAACCCGAAGATGAAGCAGGCATACGGCGTCGATTCCATGCCGCAAACGGCCGACAATGTCGCCGAAGATTATGGTATCAGCCGGGAAGACCAGGATGCCTTTGCCGCGCGCAGCCAGTCCCGCTGGGCCGCCGCGCATGCGGCTGGGGTGTTCAAGGACGAAATCACCCCGGTTTCGGTTCCCCAGCGCAAGGGTGATCCGATTGTCGTTGATACGGACGAGCACCCGCGCCCGGGAACTACGGCAGAAAAACTCGCGGGTCTGAAAGGTGTGAACGGGCCCGACAAAACCGTGACGGCGGGAAATGCGTCCGGTGTGAATGATGGCGCGGCGGCGATCCTGATGGCGAATGAGGCCGCAGCAGCCAAGAACGGCCTGACCCCGATGGCCCGTGTGGTTGGCATGTCGGTTGCGGGTGTTGCACCACGTGTGATGGGCATCGGCCCGGTGCCGGCCAGCCGCAAGGTGTTGGCCCGCGCAGGACTGAGCGTGGATCAGATGGACGTGATCGAACTGAACGAGGCGTTTGCGTCACAGGGCCTTGCCACCTTGCGCGAGCTGGGTCTTCCCGACGACGCACCCCACGTGAACCCCAACGGTGGCGCAATAGCGCTGGGCCATCCCCTTGGCATGAGCGGTGCGCGTCTTGTGCTGACCGCGGCCTATCAATTGAAACGTACCGGCGGGCGCTATGCCCTGTGCACCATGTGTGTGGGTGTCGGGCAGGGTGCGGCCCTTATACTTGAACGCGTGTAACGGAGGAGACGGGACATGTATGCTCAGATGGTAGAATCCGAAGCGTCGAATGAAGATCCGGACAAGCTTGCTGAATTCCAGGCGCGGATCGACGCGGATATCAAGATCGAGCCAAAGGACTGGATGCCGCACGGGTATCGCAAGACGCTGATCCGTCAGATTGGACAGCACGCTCATTCCGAGATTGTGGGCCAATTGCCGGAAGGCAACTGGATCACGCGCGCGCCGACGCTGGAGCGGAAGGCGATCCTTCTCGCCAAGGTGCAGGACGAGGCCGGGCACGGTCTTTACCTGTATTGTGCCGCCGAAACGTTGGGTGTCAGCCGCGATGAACTGACCGAGATGCTGCTGGATGGCCGCATGAAATATTCGTCGATTTTCAATTACCCGACCTTGAACTGGGCCGATATCGGTGCCGTCGGGTGGCTGGTTGACGGGGCGGCGATCATGAACCAGGTGCCGCTGCAAAGAACGTCCTACGGGCCGTATTCGCGAGCTATGATCCGCATCTGCAAGGAAGAGAGCTTTCACCAGCGTCAGGGTTACGATGCCATTCGCAAGATGGCCGAAGGTACGCCTGAGCAACGCAAGATGGCGCAGGATGCGATGAACCGCTTCTGGTACCCGTCACTGATGATGTTCGGTCCGTCCGACAAGGACTCGGTGCATTCGGCCCAGTCGATGGCGTGGAAGATCAAGATCAACACCAATGACGAGCTGCGCCAGAAATTCGTCGACCAGACCGTGCCGCAGGCTGAATATCTGGGTCTGACAATCCCTGATCCAGATCTGAAGTGGAACGAAGAGCGGGGGCATTACGACTTTACGGAACCCGACTGGTCGGAATTCTTTGACGTGATCAAGGGCAACGGCCCGTGCAACGTGGATCGGCTGGCCGCGCGCAACAAGGCATGGGACGACGGCAAGTGGGTCCGTGACGGGCTGTTGGCCCACGCCCGCAAGAAACAGGCCGGCAATCTGGCTGCTGAATAAGCTTACCCTGAGGAGGATACCCGATGAATACCGAATGGCCCCTGTGGGAAATCTTCATCCGCGGTCAGCATGGGATGAGCCACCGACATGTCGGTTCGCTACATGCCCCTGACGCGAAAATGGCAATCAAGAACGCGCGCGATGTTTACACCCGCCGCAACGAAGGCGTCTCGATCTGGGTGGTCGAAGCCAACAACATCTCGGCTTCGTCGCCCAGCGACAAAGGCCCACTGTATGAACCAAGCCAAAGCAAAGTGTACCGCCACCCGACTTTCTTCGACATTCCCGATGAAGTGGGGGCAATGTGATGACCCGGGACGAGGCATTTCTGCAATTCCTGCTGCGGATGGGGGACAACACCCTGATCCTCGGCCATCGTGTCAGTGAGTGGTGCGGCCATGCGCCGGTTCTGGAAGAAGACATAGCGCTGGCCAACACCGCGCTGGACCTGATTGGTCAGACCCAGATGTGGCTGGGCCTTGCCGGAGAGGCCGATGGTGGCAAAAGCGCCGACGATCTGGCCTTCCTGCGCGACGCCTGGGATTTCCGCAACGTGTTGCTGGTCGAGGTGCCGAACGGCGATTTCGGCCGTACGCTGATGCGTCAATTCCTGTTCGATGCGTGGCACTCGATCATGCTGGGGCGGCTGATGGCTTCCTCGGACGAGCGGGTCGCGGCAATCGCCGCCAAGGCCAGCAAGGAAGTGACCTACCATCTGGAACGTTCGGGCGACACGGTTGTCGGGCTTGGCGACGGAACCGAGGAAAGTCATGCACGGATGCAGGACGCACTGGATTACCTGTGGCCCTATGTGGGCGAGATGTTTGCCAGCGACGAGGTGGACGCCCAGATGGTCGCCGCAGGGATCGCGCCGAACCCGGCGGATTTGCGAGAGGAATACGACGCTCTGGTTGAGCGGGTCCTCAATCAGGCGACGCTGACCATTCCGGAAAGCCGTTTTGCCCATAAAGGCGGCCGCAACGGGCGCATGCATACCGAACATCTGGGCCATCTGCTGACGCAGATGCAATGGCTGCAACGCGCCTATCCCGGAGCAAAGTGGTAAAAGCGGATGCGGGTCTCGACTGACCAGATATGGAGCTGGCTGGATGCCGTGCCCGATCCCGAAATCCCGGTGATTTCCGTCGTGGATTTGGGCATTGTGCGCGATGTGCGCTGGGACGCTGATACGCTGGTCGTAACCGTCACGCCAACGTATTCCGGTTGCCCGGCGACATCCATCATCAGTATGGATATCGAAACCGCCCTGCGCGATCACGGCATCGGGGATCTGCGCATAGAAACCAGCATTTCACCCGCCTGGACCACCGATTGGCTCAGCGAAAAAGGCCGCGCCAAGCTAGAAGATTATGGAATTGCGCCGCCGCAACCCGCGGGCGGCCCGGATCGCTGCCCCCATTGCGGCAGTAAAGCAGTCGAAAAGGTCAGCCAGTTCGGCTCGACCCCGTGCAAGGCCCATTGGCGCTGCGCGGACTGTCTGGAACCCTTTGACTATTTCAAGTGCATCTGAGGAGGAGCACCGGATGGCACGTTTTCACGACTTGAAAGTCACCGACATCCACAAAACCATCCGCGATGCGGTTGTCGTTACGCTTGAACCTGTTAACGGCGCAGCGGAACAGTTCGACTTCGCCGCCGGCCAGTACCTGACGTTCCGGCGCGAATTCGACGGTGAAGACTTGCGCCGCTCCTACTCCATCTGTGCCGGCAAGGATGACGGTGTTCTTCAGGTTGGCATAAAACGCGTCGAGGGTGGCGCGTTCTCAAGCTGGGCAAATGAAGAGCTCAACATAGGTGACGTCGTGCAGGCGATGCCGCCCATGGGCAATTTTCACGTGCCCATCGATGCGGATGCGGAAAAACAATACCTTGGCTTCGCCGGCGGATCGGGGATCACGCCTGTTTTGTCGATCCTCAAAACCACGTTGGCACGCGAACCCAAATCCCGATTTACGCTGATCTATGCCAACAAGGGCATCAACACGATCATGTTCCGCGAGGAACTGGAGGATCTGAAAAACCTCTATATGGGCCGGCTGAACGTCATCCACATTCTGGAAACCGACGCGCAGGAGATTGATCTGTTCACCGGTCTGGTGACGCAGGAAAAATGCCGAGAGCTGTTCAAGCACTGGATCGATGTCAAGAATGCAGACACCGCATTCATCTGCGGACCAGAGCCGATGATGCTGGGTATTGCCGCCGCTCTGCGGGAACACGGTCTTGAGGACAGCCAGATCAAGTTCGAACTCTTCGCCAGCGCCCAGCCGGGTCGGGCCAGACGCAGGGCAGACGCGGCCGACGCAGGCACGCAGGCAAACCAGACCAGTGCTTCGATCACACTGGACGGCGCGACGCAGACCGTCACCTTGCCGAAGGATCAGTCCATTCTGGATGCCGCCCTGGAAAATGCCATGGACGCACCTTACGCCTGCAAGGCCGGGGTCTGTTCAACCTGCCGCTGCCGTGTTCTTGAGGGCGAAGTCGAGATGCTCGCCAACCACGCGCTGGAAGATTACGAGGTCGAAAAAGGTTACGTGCTGAGTTGTCAGGCTTACCCGGTGACCGACCGCGTGGTCGTGGACTACGACCAGTAAAGGGAGAGGATCAATGACCGACGCCATGACACTTGACAGCTATCTGGCCGCAGGCGGAGTGCTGACCAATCCGACCAACGTACCCCCGCGTTACCGCGCCGAGCTGATGAAACTGATGGCTACGTTTGTGGACAGCGAACTCGCAGGTGCCGCAGGCTTTGCTGATGTCATCAACCAGGGCCCCGGCATAAAGGAACGCATCGCGGCGGCGAAGATCGTGCTGGAAAAGACGGACCATGCGGACCGGGTTCTGAAAATCATGGGTGAGTTCGGCGCCGACACGGATCGTTATGCCACGCATCACCCGTGGACTGCCCGGTTGGATCGAAAAGCGGATATCGGCGCAACCCGCAGCGAACATGACATGCGGCTTGCGGTGTTCAATTATCCGATTTCCGGTTGGACTGATGCCGTCGTCATGAACCTGCTGATGAGCCGTGCCGTGGCTGAGCAACTGGCCGAGTTCTCGACCGTCTCTTACCAGCCACTGGCCGAGGCTTTCCGGCAGATCGCACCGATCGAGGCACATCACGGCGAACTGGCGTTGGAAGGCGCCGTGAAGCTGGTTGAAAACGGAGAGTCGCAAGACATGCAAGACGCAGTGGACTATTGGTGGCCACGCGTAGCGGTGTCTTTCGGGAAGGATGACCCGAAACGATTTGAGCATCTGAGATCACTTGGCCTGCGCCACAGCACCAACGCTGCCCTACGGGAACGGTGGACGCGGGCCGCGGAGGCAGCCCTGAAAAGGTTGGGTTTGAAATCACCTTCCTGAAAGAACTTCTCAAGGCGCGAGACCAATCAGTTTCCGAGGCGATCCGACAAGCACGTTGGTGATTGCGACGTGTTCCTGAAGGTTTGTTTGGTTGCAACACGCTTGGTCGGAGAGGCGGCAGTGCCCGGTTTCCTTGGCACCGCCGTAGAGTATGAAGAGGTTGCCGTTTTTTTCGGTCGCCGAGTTGATCCGCCCCGTCTCCTGAAAGGTTGAACCCGGCCAGTTTCTCAACCTAAGCCGGGTTTGCAACAGGGCTAGAGACACTCGGCCAAGGTTCTCGCCATGTTGAGAATGACTTGCGGGTAGAGATCGGCTCCGGGTTCCAGATCAGAGCCCAGCGGATCGATTACGCCCGTTTTGGCCTCGGTCCCGTCCAGCACGGTTTTGACGATGCCGGGGTTGAACTGCGGCTCGGCGAGAACGCATTTGATACCTTCTTCGCGGATACGGCTTTGAATCTCGGCGATACGAGCCGGGCTCGGGTCCGCGGCGTCGGCGATGGAAATCGCACCTGCGGCCGGAAAGTCAAATGCATCCTCGAAATACTGGTAGGCGTCGTGGAATACGACGAAGCTTCCTCCGCGAACCGGTCCAAGCGTCTCGGCCACTTGTTCAGACAGCGCGGCCATTTCAGCGCGCGCGGCTGTGGCATTGGAAAAATATGCACCAGCATTGTCCGGGTCGGCAGACGACAGCTGCGCGGCGATCAGGTTCAGCCAGGTTTCTGCATTCGTCGGTGAAAGCCACGCATGTGGGTCGTGCGCGCCATGCGCGTGATCATGATGCTCATCGTGCTTTTCGTGATCTGCATGTTCTTCGTGACCGTGATCATCATCCTTGGCGTGGTCGTCGTGATCATGCTCGTGGTCATCATCCTTTGCATGGTCGTCGTGACCATGTTCATGATCATCGTGATCGTGCCCGTCGTCTTCGATGTGCTCATCATCATGATCATGTTCGTCTTCGCTGCCATGATCGTGTGCCTCGAAAACAGCGCTTTCGCGGAACTCCAGAAGAACCGTACCATCCGCGTTAAGAAGGGACGTGACCGTCGCACTGTCGGCAAGGGTTTCGATGGCACTTTCCATCCAAGGTGTCAGGTCTTCTCCTACCCAGAACACCAGATCGGCATCCTGCAATGCGGCCGCCTCGGACGGGCGCAGGTTGTATTCATGAGGCGAGGCACCGGGTGCGACGATCAGGGCCGGTGTTCCGACGCCGTCCATAACCCGGGAAACGAGCGAGTGGATCGGTGCGATATCAACCGCGACGTTCGGAACGTCCGCGATGGCCGTTCCTCCCATCAATGCAACCGTGATCGAAACTGGAAGAAGCTTTCTGGACATCAGACCCTCTGTGTGATTTTATAACGTTACGAGTGGCAATACATGATATGAAATAACATGACAAGCGATACGAATCCTGTCTCTGTCGATGAGGCGGCCCCGGTCGGGTTTCAGGAACATGACCATCAGAGTTGCGTCAAAACTGCGTTGGTATCCGCCGAGGCGCGCTGCAAGGGCGAGGGGCTGCGCCTGACGCCGGTTCGCCGCAAGGTCTTGGAAATGCTGCTGCAAGAGCATCGGGCCCTTGGTGCCTATGCAATTCTTGACCGCCTGCGAGAGGAAGGGTTCGGGTCTCAACCTCCGGTCGCCTATCGGGCGCTTGATTTCCTTGTTCAAAACGGGTTCGTTCACAAGATCGAGCGGCTGAATGCATTTGTTGCCTGCTCTCATCCCGGCGCGTCGCATTCGCCGGCATTCATGATTTGCAGAAAATGCGATGCTGTTGCCGAGGCGCAGTCCACGCCGGCCAAAGGTGTTCTGGGTGCCGCTGCGCGCGCAGCGGGTTTCGAGATCGAGCGAACGGTTGTAGAAGCCGAGGGACTTTGCCCCGACTGCACCGAAAAGGCCTGAAAATGACGCTCGTCTCAGTCGAGAATCTCAGTGTTCGCTATGGTTCAAACACTGTTCTCAGCCATGTGGACATGGCTGTCGAACCCGGCGAGATCGTCACCATCGTCGGGCCGAACGGGTCGGGCAAAACCAGCCTGTTGCGCGCCATCATCGGTGCGACCAGGCCAAGTACCGGGCATGTATCGCTGAAACCCGGATTGAAGATCGGGTACGTGCCGCAGAAACTGCACGTGGATCCCACGTTGCCAATCTCGGTCGAGAGATTCATGCGACTGACCGACCGTGTCTCCGGCCGTCAGTGCGTCGAGGCATTGGAAAAAGCGGGCGTCCCGGATCTGTTGAAACGTCAGATGTCGCAACTGTCCGGCGGGCAGTTTCAGCGTGTGTTGCTGGCGCGGGCGTTGATCAACCAGCCTGACCTCCTGCTGCTGGATGAGGCAACCCAGGGGCTGGACCAGCGCGGATCGGCGAGTTTCTATCAGCAGATTGAGGCCGTGCGCCGCGAAACCGGATGTGCAATCCTGATGATCAGTCACGAATTGCACGTGGTCATGAGCGCCTCAGACCGGGTGATTTGTCTGAACGGCCATGTGTGCTGTGAAGGATCGCCGGCGGTGGTCGCTTCGGCACCCGAATACCGGGCCTTGTTCGGAACGGGAACAGGCGGTGCGCTTGCCCTGTACCGGCACGAGCATGATCACCACCACGACCATGATGCAGATCCTCAGGAAGCGGCGGAATGATGCTTGACGATTTCATGATGCGTGCAACGCTTGCAGGTATTGGCGTTGCGTTTGCGGCGGCACCTCTTGGATGTTTCGTAGTGTGGCGCCGCATGGCGTATTTCGGTGATGCAACCGCACATGCCGCGATTCTGGGCGTGGCCCTGTCACTGACCTTTCAGATGTCGATCTTCACCGGTGCGCTGGCTGTTGCGTTGATTATGGCGCTGACGGTCACTTTGTTGGCGGGTCGTGGCTATGCGATGGACACGCTGCTGGGGGTTATGGCGCATTCCGCCTTGGCTTTCGGTCTGGTCGCCGTTTCGTTTTTGTCCGGCGTCCGCATTGATTTGATGGCATATCTGTTCGGCGATATTCTTGCGGTATCCCGTTCGGATCTGCTTGTGATCTGGGGCGGCGCGGCGCTTGTCGTGGCGCTGATCGCTTGGCGATGGGCTCAGCTTTTGACGGCCACATTGAATGAGGAACTGGCCTATGCCAGTGGGTTCGACCCGAGGCGGGAACAGTTGATTCTGACTCTGTCTCTGGCGGTAACCGTGGCTGTTGCGATCAAGGTCGTGGGGGTATTGCTGATTGCGGCGATGCTGATCATTCCCGCGGGAGCGGCACGAAATCTGGCCCGATCGCCCGAATCAATGGCGTTGATAGCGGCAGCAATAGGCGCGATTTCCTCAGTTGCGGGGTTACGGGCAGCTTATGTGTTCGATACTCCGGCGGGGCCATCGATTGTCTGCGTCGCCGCAGTCTTGTTTGCCTGTCTCAGCGTGGTGGGGTGGCGAAGGCAGGGCAGGGCGTGATGGATCTGAGCTCGATTGCGCTGACGAGGTAAACTCATTCGTTGTTCGGCACTTCAGGTGCGCACAGCACAAAAAAGGGCCCGCACACGGATTGCGGGCCCTTTCCGTTCCTTAACGATACAGCTTACTGCGGAATTTCGCCTTCCAGCCCTTCGACATAGAAGTTCATGCCTGCCAGCGTGCCGTCGTCAGCGGTTTCGCCTTCAGCCAGCCAGTCGCTGCCGTCCTGCTTCTTCAGCGGACCGGTGAACGCGTGATAGCTGCCATCTGCAAGCGCCGCCTTCAGGGCCAGCGCCTCTTCCTTGACATCTGCGGGAACCGCGTCCGAAATCTCACCGATTTCAACCATTCCTGCTCCGATACCGTCCCAGGTGTTGGAAGACGTCCAGGTCCCGTCCATTACCGCTTTTGTCCGCGCGATGTAATAGGGGGCCCAGTTGTCGATGATCGATGACACACGCGGAAGCGGTGCGTACTCGCTCATGTCCGACGCCTGACCGAAGGTGATCACATTGCCGGCTTCTTGCGCTGCTGCCTGCGGCGCTGTCGAATCGGTGTGTTGCAGGATTACGTCCGCGCCCTGTTCGATCAAAACAGTGGCGGCGTCAGCTTCTTTCGCCGGGTCGAACCATGTGTAGGCCCAGACGATCTTGAACTCGACATCCGGGTTCACCTTCTTGGCGTGGATATAGGCCGAGTTGATGCCGCGGATCACCTCGGGGATCGGGTAGGAGCCGATATAGCCGATGATGTTCGACTTGGTCATTTTACCGGCGATGTGGCCCTGAACCGCGCGACCTTCGTAGAAACGGGCCGAGTAGACCGAGACGTTGTCGGCGGTTTTATAGCCGGTTGCGTGCTCGAACTTCACGTCCGGGAATTTCTTGGCCACGTTGATGGTCGGGTCCATGTAGCCAAACGAGGTGGTAAAGATCAGATCCGCGCCTTCCAGCGCCATCTGGGTCATCACACGCTCGGCATCCGGGCCTTCGGGAACGGATTCAACGAATACGGTTTCAACCTTGTCGCCGAACTCTTTTTCAACGGCCTGCCGGCCCTTGTCATGTTCATAGGTCCAGCCGCCATCGCCGACCGGGCCGACATAGACGAAACCGACCTTGGTCTTGTCTTCGGCCATGGCCCCCGAGGCCAGACCCAGCGCCATGGCGGCGCTCGTCAGAAGTGCAGTGAATTTCATGTGTTACTCCCCAAGTTGGTACTGTTGGCCCCTAGTGTGAGGCATGGAAGGTCCGGCCCAGCGAGGCAGGTGCGCTGCTCTTGTCGGCCGAAAGGATCACAAGCACAAGGATCGTGATGATATAGGGCGACATTGCCAGATACTCGACGGGAATGGCAACGCCTGCCGCCTGCAAATTAAGCTGCAACACGGTAATGCCGCCGAACAAATAGGCACCCAGCAGGACACGCCACGGCTTCCAGCTTGCAAAGACAACAAGGGCCAATGCGATCCAGCCGACACCGGCGGTCATGCCCTCGGTCCACTGCGGCACGCGGATCAGGCTGATATAGGCCCCGCCCAGACCAGCGCAGGCGCCGCCAAACATGATGGCCAGAATGCGGATCTTGATCACCTTGTAGCCCAGCGCATGCGCGGCATCGTGGTTTTCACCGACTGCCCGCAGGATCAGGCCAAGACGGGTGTATTTCAGCACCGCCCAGACGGCTGCCGTGATTGCGATGCCCACGTACAGGATCGGGTCATGTTGAAACAGGATCGGACCGACAACCGGAATATCGCTGATCAGCGGAATATGGATGTCGCCCATACTGGGGGGTTTGATCCCCACATAGCTTTGCCCCATCAACGCGCTGAACCCCAGACCAAACAGGGTCAGTGCCAGACCACTGGCCACCTGATTGGCCAGCGCAAACTGCGTGAGCAAGACGAACAGCAGCGATAGAACAGCGCCGCCGATCGCAGCAGCAACAAAGCCCAGCCAGGGCGAGCCGGTCTCGACCGAAATCGCGAAGCCACTGATCGCACCGACAATCATCATGCCTTCGACGCCGAGGTTCAGAACGCCTGCTTTCTCAACGACCAGCTCTCCGATCGCGGCAAGCAGCAAGGGGGTCGCGGCCACCATCAGTGAAGCGACCAGAAGTACGGGATTGATTTCACCAAGGTCCATGGGTCACGCCACCTCGTTACGGGCCGCACGGATGCGGTAGTTGGTCAATAGGTCGAAGGCCAGCAGGAAGAACAGCAGCATGCCCTGGAACACCTGAATGGCAGCGGCAGGCAGGCCCAGCTGAGACTGCGCGATTTCACCACCGATATAGGTCAGCGCCATCAGGCCACCGGCCAGCAGAATGCCCACAGGGTGCAGACGGCCCAAAAAAGCCACGATGATGGCAGTGAAACCGTAGCCCACGTTGAAATCGATGCTGACCACGCCTGAAGGGCCGGAAACCTCGAACATGCCTGCAAGTCCTGCAAGCGCGCCGGACAAACCCAGACAGAACAGGATCAACCGGGCCGGGTTCACACCCGCAAATTTCGCGGCGCGCGGTGCTTCGCCGGTCAGGCGGATGTGAAAGCCCAGCATGTGCCGGTTCAGCAGGACATAGGCAAAGATCACTGCGATCAACGCGGTCACAACACCCCAGTGCATGCCGGAACCTGCGATCAACTCGGCATTGTGCGCACTGTCATAGGATTGCAGATTGCGGGACCCCGGAAAGCCGAACCCTTCGGGGTTCTTCAGCAAACCCAGAGAAACCGAGGCCAGCATCTGCTCGGCCACGTAGACCAGCATCAACGAGACGAGAATTTCGTTGGTGCCGAAACGCACCTTCAGGAAGGCGGGGATCATCGCCCACAACCAGCCGCCGAAGGCGCCGGCAATCACCATGATCGGAAAGATATAGAAGGCGTCCAAAGGGTAAAAGGCCAGCCCGGCACCCGCCCCGAAGATGGCGCCCATGATATACTGTCCCTCGGCCCCGATGTTCCAGATGCCTGCACGAAAGCCCAGCGACAGACCGATGGCGATAAGCACCAGCGGAGCGCCTTTCACCAGCAGCTGCGGGCGGTAATAAAAGGCAAATTCACCAAAAAGAGGTTCCCAGAAGATGGTGCCGATGGCTTCAACCGGATTCTTGCCCAGTATGGCGAACAGTACTCCGCCAAAAAACATCGTCGCCAAAACTGCAATCAACGGCGTCGCATAAGACCAGACCCTGGAAGGCTGAGGACGTTTCTCCAGCACAATCATCAGCTCGTTCCCCTGACTTCTTCATCTTTTCTCAAATACTCTCGCCGAAGGCGGCCCAACAGATCACACATGCGCCACCTCCATTCCGTGGGCACCGCCCATCATCAGCCCGATTTCGTCTACTGTCAGTCCGGTTGTCGGACGTGGTGCACTCAGGCGGCCCTCGTTCAGCGCAGCAAAGCTGTCCGAGATTTCCATCAACTCATCCAGATCCTGAGAGATGCAGACAACCGCCGTTCCCTTTGCCGCCAGGTCGAGAATGGCTTGCCGGATGGCCGCCGCCGCTGCGGCATCCACGCCCCAGGTTGGCTGGTTCACCACCAGCACATCCGGGTTTTGCAGCACTTCGCGTCCGATCACGAATTTCTGTAGGTTCCCCCCGGACAAGGACCGCGCCGCGTTGTCCGGGCCGGGTGTCCGGACGTCAAAAATCTCGATGATCTTCTCCGCAAAGCTCTTGGTCTCGGCCCATTTCAGAAAGCCGTTGCTTTCCAGACCCTCTCGAACCGACCCGGTCAACAGGGCGTTTTCGGTCAGGCTCATGTTCGGGGCGGCGGCATGGCCCAGCCGCTCTTCGGGCGCGGTCAACACGCCAAGTTTGCGTCGCGCGGTCGGACCCAGCTTGCCGATCGCCTGACCGTTGAACTTGATCGCGTCGGCAGATGTCAGGATTTCACCGGACAGAACGCCCAGCAATTCATCCTGCCCGTTGCCCGCAACGCCGCCAATGCCCAGAACCTCGCCCTTGCGGACGGTCAAATGCACGTTGCGCAATGCGGTGCCGAATTCTGACGGAGAAGGCACCGACAGCCCGCTGACATCCAGCGTCACTGCGCCAAATTCACGCTCCGAACGTTCCGGGGTTTGCAGGGCCGTTCCCACCATCAGCTCGGCCATGTCGCGGGCCGAGGTCTCAGAGGGGACACACTCGCCCACATTCTTGCCCAGACGCAGGATCGTGGCGTGATCACACAGGGTCCGTATCTCTTCCAGCTTGTGCGAGATATACAGGATCGACGTGCCTTCGGACCGCAACTTGTTCAGCGTCTCGAACAGGATCTCGACCTCCTGCGGGGTCAACACCGAGGTCGGTTCGTCCATGATCAGCAGTTTCGGGTCTTGCAGGAGGCAACGGATAATTTCAACACGCTGGCGTTCCCCGGCGGACAGATCGCCGACAGTGCGGAACGGATCCAGCGGCAGGCCATAGGTTTCGGACACTTCGCGGATGCGCGAGGCCAGATCACCCATGGCCGGCGGGTTTTCCATCCCCAAGGCGATGTTCTCGGCCACGTTCAGCGCGTCAAACAGCGAAAAATGCTGGAACACCATCGCAATTCCGTCAGCCCGCGCGGCGCGGGGTTCAGGCGGCGCAAAGGGCTGACCGCGTAACAGCATGGTGCCACTGTCAGGTTTCACCAGCCCATAGATCATCTTGACCAACGTGGATTTCCCGGCCCCGTTTTCCCCCAACAAGGCGTGAACTTCGCCCTCACCGATATCAAAGGACACCTGGTCATTGGCCACGACACCGGGATAAGCTTTGGTCAACCCTTGCAGGCTCAGCAATGGAGTGGTCACGCGCTCAGGTCCTTCTTCAACTCATTCTGCCGGGCCGGGCGCAGCAGTTGCGCTGCGACGCCCACGGCGATCATCTGCGGGTGTTTGCCCAGCGACGGGTCACCAATCGGGCAGGTAATCCGGCTTATCCGGTCGGGCGGATGCCCAAGAGCCGCCAGCCGCGATCTGAACCGCGCCCATTTGGTAGCCGAGCCGATCAGTCCCGCAAAGCGGAAATCGTGCAAAAGCAGCCTGTTGCACAGTTCTAAATCCAGATTGTGTGAATAAGTCAGCACAAGGTGCTCGGCATTGGGCGGTGCATGTCGCACAAGTTCGGCCGGTTTCGTCGCTGGCAGATCGGTCACGCCTGCAGGAATCACGTCTGGAAAGCGCTCGGGGCCGGTATCGACCCAAGTGATCGCAAGATCGGGCAGGGGGGACAGAACATCCACCAGCGCCCGTCCGACGTGACCTGCGCCCCAGATCCACAGGTTTCGTGCCGGTTTATGCACCGGTTCGATCATCCAGCCGTCGGTCAGGCGTGTTTCAGGTGCAATACCCTGACTGCGTGCTGCCGCCAGCACTCGCTTGACCGAAAGAGGCACGGCGCCACCGGATGCTGATCGTGCAATGATCGTATCATCCAGCGTTTCAACCTTCTTGAGATCATAGACTTCGCTGAACAACGAGACCGCTCCGCCGCAACATTGGCCCATGTCCGGTCCCAGCGTGTGATGCGTCAGGCGCGTGGCGACTGTTTGCGATCGTGCGGCCTCTGCGGCCTGGTATTCCAGCGTACCACCACCGATGGTTCCGCTTTGCCCGTCCTTCCAGACCAGCATCGCAGCACCCACCTCGCGCGGGGACGACCCTTTGATCCCGGCGATGACCACCCGAACCACTTTCCCGTGGGTTTTGACCGCCTCCCTCAAAGCCTCAAGGTCAAATCCCATCAGGTGCCTCCTTTCATCCTCTGGACCCCGCGCCAAACCTCTTCGGCCGTGGCCGGAGCGTTCAGGGCCGGGTATCTGTCTCCGCAGGCGGCAACCGCGTTCGACAGCGCCAGCCAGGCCGAGATCCCCAGCATGAAAGGCGGCTCGCCCACAGCTTTCGAACGATAGATGGTGTCCTCGCGGTTTTCGCCATCCCAAAGCCTGACGTTGAAGATGTCCGGCCGGTCCGAGCAGGCCGGAATCTTGTAGGTCGAGGGCGCGTGCGTGCGCAGGTTGCCCGTGTCATCCCAGACCAGCTCTTCGGTCGTCAGCCACCCTGCACCCTGTACATAGCCGCCCTCAACCTGACCTATGTCCAAAGCCGGATTCAGCGACGCGCCCGCGTCATGCAGGATATCCGTTCGCAGAATTCGGTTTTCACCGGTCAGAGTGTCCACCGCCACCTCGGTAACGGAAGCGCCGTAGGCAAAGTAAAAGAAAGGGCGACCGCGCCCGGCGATCCTGTCCCATTCGATCTTGGGCGTCTTGTAGAACCCGGTCGTCGACAGGCTGACGCGCCCCTGATAGGCCAGTGCGGTGGCTTCGGCGAAGGTGTAGCGTTCTTCTGAGACCGAGACATGCCCATCCGAGAACGTGACCGTTGATGGATCGGCCTGATGACGTTCCGCAAGATAGGCGGCCATCCGGTCGCGGATCGTGTCGCATGCGGCCTTCACCGCCATACCGTTCAGGTCACTTCCCGAAGATGCCGCCGTCGCAGACGTGTTCGGTACTTTCGCCGTGTCGGTTGCGGTGATTTTCACCATCTCCAACGGTATGCCAAAGCGCGACGCTGCGACCTGTGCGACCTTCTGGAACAGGCCCTGGCCCATCTCGGTGCCACCGTGATTCAGGTGGACTGATCCGTCCTGATAGACATGCACCAGCGCACCCGCCTGATTGAGGTGGGTCAGCGTGAACGAGATACCAAACTTGACCGGAGAAAAGGCGATGCCCTTTTTGATTACACTGTTCTCGGCATTCCATTTCGCGACAGCGGCCTTGCGCGCGGCATAGTCGCTGGATTTCAGCAACGCCTCGGTCATGCCGTGCAGTTCGAAATCGCTGACCTCCATCCCATAGGGTGTGGTGTTGCCGCCGGCAGGCAGAGGACGCACCGGTGCGTCACCCATTTCAACGGCGCCGCGGCTGGTCAGGTCTTCGTGCGGATCGGGATGCCCCAGTGGTTTTTCTGTCGGTGTGCTCTCGGCCACGGCGTGCGCGGGTGCATAGTAATTCCGGCGGCGCAGCTCGACGGGATCCAAACCCAGCGTATGCGCGGCATGGTCCATGACCCGTTCGATGCCGACCATGCCTTGCGGGCCGCCGAACCCGCGATAGGCGGTGGCAGATTGGGTGTTGGTCTTCAAGCGGTGGCTTTCGATCCGGGCGTTCGGCAAAAGGTAGGCGTTGTCCGAGTGCAGCATCGCCCGGTCGGCCACGGGCAGCGACAGGTCCTGCGCCCAGCCGCAGATCGCATAGTGGTGGAATGAGACGCCCTGTATATGGCCATGCTCATCGAACCCGGCCTTGTACGAAATGCGGAAAGCGTGGCGCTTGCCGGTGATGATCATGTCATCGTCACGGTCATAGCGCATCTTGCAGGCCTTGCCGGTTGCGCGGGCGGCCACGGCGCAGGCCACTGCCAAAGCGTTGCCCTGACTTTCCTTGCCGCCAAACCCTCCGCCCATGCGGCGGGTCTCGACCCGGACGGCGTGCATCGGAACACCCAGTGCGTCGGCCACCTTGTGCTGAATCTCGGTCGGGTGCTGGGTCGAGGAATGCACCAGCATATCCGCACCTTCATTCGGAACGGCCAGCGCGGCCTGACCTTCCAGATAGAAATGCTCCTGCCCGCCCAATTCGAACGAACCTTCGATCACATGCGGCGCACTGGCAATGGCCGCATCCGTATCACCCTTGGCATAGATGCGTGGACCGTCTTCAAACCGGCTGTCGGCGGCCAAGGCGTCCGCGATCGTCAGGATCGGCGTTTCCTCGGCATAGTCGACCTTGCCCAATCGCGCCGCTTTGCGGGCGGCCAGATGGCTGGTGGCGACAACCAGGAACACGGGCTGGCCTATATAGTGCACCGTGCCGTCCGACAGCAGCGGCTCATCGTGGATCGAGGGCGAGACATCGTTGGCGAAAGGCAGGTCCTCTGCCGTCATAACCATCACGACACCCTCGGCGTTTTTGACAGCCGACAGATCCATTGCGGTGATCTTGCCCTTGGCGATCGGGCTCAGGCCAAAGGCCAGGTGCAGCGTGCCCTTGGGTGTCGGGATGTCATCCACGTACCGCGCCGCGCCCGAAACGTGCAAAGGGGCGGCGTCGTGGGGCAGGGCTTGCGTCACACTCATGCTGACACCTCCAGCACATTGGTGATCTCGCCCTGATCTTCCAGGAAATACCGTTGCAGCATCGCCTTGGCGGTTTCCAGTCGATACAGGGCCGAGGCGCGCATATCCGTGAGTGGCGAAAAGTCGTCGGCAAAGGATGGCAGCGCGGCGTCAACGGTCTTGCGCGTCCACGGTTTGCCGACCAAAGCGGCCTCGACATGGGTTGCCCGTTTCGGAATAGCAGCCATGCCACCATAGGCGATGCGCGCCTGTGTGACGCTGCCCTCCGAAACGGTTATGTTGAAACAGCCGCAGACGGCCGAAATATCCTGATCGAACCGTTTGCTGAGCTTGTAAGCCTTCAGGCGATCTGGCTGGCGGGGGAAGCTGACGGCTTCCACAAACTCGCCCGGAACCCGATCCTGTTTGCCGTAGTCGATGAAGAACTCTTCCAGCGGGATCGACCGCCGCTCGTCGCCCTTGCGCAGATGCAGCGTCGCCCCCAGCGCGATCAGCGCGGGCGGGTTGTCCCCGATGGGCGAACCGTTTGCGATATTGCCGCCCACGGTGGCCGCATGGCGCACTTGCACGCTGGCATAGCGGCGGATCATCTCGGCATAGGACGGATGCAGATCGGCCATCGCCGCGCCGATGCGATTCATGTCGACCATTGAGCCAAAGCGGACTTCTTCACCGCTGAGCGTGATCTTCTTCAAATCATCACAGCGGTTAAGGAAGATCACCGGGTCCAGTTCGCGCAGTTGCTTGGTGACCCAAAGGCCCACATCGGTCGCACCAGCGATCAGAGTCGCATTCGGGTTCTCGGCATACACGGCGGCCAATTCGTCGGATGAGGTTGGCAGCATGCGCGAAGCGGCAATCGTTGCAGGTGGTTTATCTTTGACCCAAACCGGAACGGGCTGTTCCTCGGCCGCTTTCGCTGCGCGAATGATCGGCGCATAGCCGGTGCAGCGGCACAGGTTGCCTGCTAGCAAAGTGTCATGGTCCGTTGCACCGTTCGTGTGCCCGGCCACCATCGACATGACGAAACCGGGTGTGCAGAAGCCGCATTGCGAACCGTGCAGATCAACCATTGCCTGCTGAACCGGGTGCGCTTCGCCATTCGGGCCGCTGGCGCCTTCAACCGTGCGCACCGCTTTGCCGTGCAGCTGCGGCAGAAACAGAATGCACGAGTTCAGTGCCTTGGCGCCTTCGTCATCCGTCACCATCACGGTGCAAGCCCCGCAATCGCCTTCGTTGCAGCCTTCCTTGGTGCCGGTCAGGCCGCGATCTTCGCGCAGCCAATCCAGCAGGGTGGCTGTCGGATCGATATCAGCCAACTCCACTGTCTCTCCGTTCAGAAGAAACGTGATGTTCATTCGAGAAACCCGTCGCCTTACCCGGTTGCGCCCTTGTGGCCCTCCTTCGATGCGACGTAGAAAGAGTGGCGGGCGAATTGCTTGCCATGAGATGTTAGAAACAGCGCGGCTTGTCTGGCAAGAAAAACCGCCTCTGTTATACACCATTAGACGTATACGGCCTGAGACCGCCTTTTCTGATTAATGGGCAGCCACTTGTAAATAAAGCGGTTTTTGATTGCGACGCCCAGTCAATCCCGAAGCACCTTCTGAAAAAGCCGAATAATCAATGGCGATTTTTTTGCGGCAAACGCAACGCGGTTCAGTCTTTTGCCGCGCAGCCGGCTGGGGTAGCTTGGGCGTCATGAGCAGTTCTCCACGATTCATCCACCTCCGCGTTCACACTGAATATTCCCTTCTGGAAGGCGCCGTGCGGCTGAAAAAGCTGCCGGGCCTGTGCGAGAAGATGGAAATGCCGGCGGTCGCCGTGACGGATACCAATTCGATGTTTTCGGCGCTGGAATTCGCGGTCACCGCAAGCGGCGCCGGGGTACAGCCGATCATGGGGTGCCAGGTCGATCTGACCTATGTCCAGGCCCAGCCGGGCGAGAAGCCGAAGATGCCCGCGCCTCTGGTGCTGCTGGCGCAGTCCGAGACCGGGTACGAAAACCTGATGAAACTCAGCACGTGTCTCTACGTGGACAAGGGCGGGCAACTGCCTCAGGTCACTTTGGAAGAACTGGCCGACCGATCTGAAGGGTTGATCTGCCTGTCCGGTGGACCTGACGGCCCGGTGGGAATGCTGCTGCAACAGGGTCAGCGCCCGGCGGCCGAAGCGTTGGTCGATCGGCTGGCGGCAATGTTCCCCAACCGGTTTTATATCGAGCTTCAGCGCCATCCGGGTGAAGATGGCCAACCCGAGGCCGAGCGCCTGACAGAACGCGGCCATGTCGAGATGGCCTATGCCAAGAACCTGCCGCTGGTCGCCACGAATGACGTCTATTTCCCGACGCCGGACATGTACGAAGCGCATGACGCGCTGATCTGCATATCGGAAGGGGCCTATGTCGACCAGCAGGAAGGCCGCCGTCGTCTGACGGCGCAGCACTACTTCAAGTCACAACAAGAGATGGCGACCCTGTTCGCCGACTTGCCCGAGGCCATCGAAAACACCGTCGAGATCGCCAGACGCTGCGCGTTCATGGCCTATCGACGCGACCCGATCCTGCCGAAATTCGCGGATGACGAGGTGGCCGAGCTGCGGCGCATCGCCAATGAGGGCTTGCAGAAACGTCTGGCCGTGATCCCGCATGCGGTGACGCCCGAGGAATACCAGGAACGTCTGGATTTCGAACTGGGCATCATCGAAAGCATGGGTTTCCCCGGCTACTTTCTGATCGTCGCGGATTTCATCCAATGGGCCAAGGATCACGACATTCCGGTCGGGCCGGGGCGGGGCTCGGGCGCGGGCTCGCTGGTGGCCTATGCGCTGACGATCACCGACCTTGACCCGCTGCGCTACAGCCTGCTGTTCGAACGCTTCCTGAACCCCGAACGGGTCTCGATGCCCGACTTCGACATCGACTTCTGCATGGATCGCCGCGAAGAGGTGATCCGTTACGTGCAGCAGAAATACGGCCGCGACAAAGTGGGTCAGATCATCACCTTCGGCGCGCTCTTGTCCAAGGCCGCAGTGCGCGACATCGGGCGGGTGCTTCAAATGCCATATGGGCAGGTGGACCGCCTGTCCAAGATGATCCCGGTTGAGGGGGTGAAACCTGTTTCCATCGAAAAGGCGCTGAAAGACGAACCCCGCCTGCGCGAGGCCGCGCGCGAGGAAGAGGTGGTCGACCGCCTGCTGACCTATGGCCAGCAGGTCGAGGGGCTGTTGCGGAATGCTTCGACCCACGCGGCAGGCGTGGTGATCGGCGACCGTCCTCTGGATGCGCTGGTGCCGATCTATCAGGACCCGCGTTCGGACATGCCCGCGACCCAGTTCAACATGAAATGGGTGGAACAGGCCGGGCTGGTAAAGTTCGACTTTCTGGGTCTGAAGACCCTGACCGTTATCCAGAACGCGATGGACCTGATTTTCAAATCCGGGCGCCCATTGCACATCGCCGCCGATGGCACCGAACTTTATGAGCCCGCCGAGGGGGCTGAAAACCAGATCAACGCCATCCCGCTGGATGATGAGGCGACGTACAAGCTTTATTCCGCGGCCAAAACCGTGGCGGTGTTCCAAGTGGAAAGCTCGGGCATGATGGACGCGCTCAAGCGCATGAAGCCCACCTGCATCGAGGATATCGTGGCGCTTGTGGCGCTCTACCGCCCCGGCCCGATGGAAAACATCCCCACCTATTGCGAGGTCAAGAACGGCCAGCGCGAGATCACCTCGGTCCACCCGCTGATCGATCATATCCTGGAAGAAACGCAGGGCATCATCGTCTATCAGGAGCAGGTGATGCAGATCGCGCAGGTCATGGCGGGATACAGCCTTGGCGGCGCCGACCTGCTGCGCCGCGCGATGGGCAAGAAGATCAAAGAGGCGATGGACGCCGAACGCCCGAAATTCGAGGCCGGCGCGGCCAAGAACGGCGTGGACGCCAAGAAGGCTTCCGAGGTGTTCGACCTCTTGGAGAAATTCGCCAACTACGGCTTCAACAAGTCCCACGCGGCGGCCTATGCGGTGGTCAGCTATCAGACCGGCTGGCTCAAGGCGAACCACCCGGTCGAGTTCATGGCCGGGGTCATGAACTGCGATATCCACCTGACCGACAAGCTGGCGGTGTATTTCGAAGAGGTCCGCAAGGGGCTGGGCCTGCCCTACGTGCCGCCCTGCGTGAACCGCTCGCTGGCGACCTTCGACGTGGTGGATGGCCAACTGGTCTATGCGCTCGGCGCGCTGAAAAACGTGGGCGTCGAGGCGATGAATCTGGTGGTGCAGGGCAGGGGAGACAAACCGTTCGTCAACCTCTTTGACTTCGCCCGCCGGGCCGACCTGAAGAAGGTCGGCAAACGTCCGCTGGAAATGCTGGCGCGTGCCGGCGCTTTTGATGAGCTCGACAAGAACCGTCGCCGCGTGTTCGAAAGCCTTGACCGTCTGGTGCAGTATTCGGCGGCGATCCATGAACAGAAAAACTCCAATCAGGTGTCTCTGTTCGGCGAGGCAGGCGACGACCTGCCCGAACCGCGCCTGTCGCCGACGCCGGACTGGCTGCCGGCCGAACGCCTCAGCGAAGAATTCAAGGCCATCGGCTTCTATCTCTCGGGGCATCCGCTGGACGATTACATGCCCGCGCTGAAGCGCAAACAGGTGATGACGCTGGACGAGGTGACGGAAAAGGCCCGGTCTGGTCCGTTCATCGCCAAGATGGCCGGGGTTGTCGCCGGGCGGCAGGAGCGGAAATCGGCCAAGGGCAACCGCTTTGCTTTCGTTCAAATGTCTGATCCCACCGGCGCCTATGAGGTCACGCTGTTTTCGGACACGTTGGAGAAGTGCCGCGAGTTTCTGGAAACCGGCGCGCAGGTGGTTCTGACCGCCGAGGCGACGATGGAAGCCGATCAGCTCAAGCTGCTGGGCCGCTCGGTTGGCCCTGCGGATTCCCTTGTGGCCGAAGCCGGAGCAACCGGGTTGCGCATCTTTGTTGACGAAGCGCAGGTCGTACCAACGGTCGCCAAGGTGCTCGAGGACGCCGCCGGGGCGGCGCGCGGGGCCTCGAAGGGGCCGATCCAGCTCTGCCTGATGGCGCCGGGGCTGCCGGGCGATGTCGAGATGGATCTGGGCCAGGACTTTCCGATCAACCCGCAGATCAAGGGCGCGATCAAGTCGCTGGACGGGGTGCTGTCGGTCGAGGAACTGTAGCAGGAAGCCGGGGCTTCGCTTTCAGTCGCCGGGATGGCGGCTTGCGGACACCTCTGGCTGGCCGAAAAATCTTGCAATGCGTGTCTGTCGGGCAATACGCTTTAGCCACGATAGACACGACCATTATTCAGTCGTTTGTTTTCCGATGTATTTGAGAGGGTATTCCTGATGTCACGTTTGCTGAATCTTGTCTGGCTGGCGGGTTTTGCCATGTCAACCAGCGCCGCGACCGCGCAGGAGGCCGCCGACACGATCTATACTGGCGGACCGATCCTCACGATCAACGATGCGCAGCCGACCGCCGAGGCCGTCGCGGTCAAGAACGGGCGTATCCTCGCCGTCGGCGCGCTTGCGGATATCATGGCGCACCGGGGCGACGCGACGGAATTGTTCGATCTTGACGGCCGGGCGATGCTGCCGGGCTTTGTCGACAGTCACGGGCACGTGGTTTTCGGTGGCCTGCAAGCCTTGTCGGCGAACCTTCTTTCGCCGCCGGACGGCGGGGTCACGGACATTGCCAGCCTGCAACAGGCGCTGCGCGACTGGATCGATGCAAACAGGGATGCGGTCGAGAAGGCCGGAGTGATCATCGGCTTCGGCTATGACAACGCCCAGCTAGCCGAGAAGCGCCACCCGACCCGCGAAGACCTTGACGCGATCTCGCAGGAGCTTCCCATCGTGATTGTCCACCAGTCCGGCCATCTCGGCGTGGCGAACTCGAAGACGCTTGAGATTGTCGGCTACGATGCATCGACGCAGGACCCGGCCGGTGGCAAGATTCGGCGGGAAGCCGATGGCGCGCCGAACGGGGTTCTCGAGGAATACGCGTTTTTCGGGACGCTCGTCCCCGTCCTGAAGCAACTCGGTCCGGACGCCTTCGCGGAATTCGCGGTTGCCGGGTCCAAACTCTGGGCGCGTTTTGGCTACACCACGGGGCAGGACGGCCGGTCCTCGGGGTTTGCCGTCGAGTCGCTGAAGGCCATGGCGGCCGACGGCAGGATACCGATTGACGTCGTGGCCTATCCCGATGTGTTGGAAGCCAGGGATTATATTGGCGACAATGTGTCGAAAGAATATGAAAACGGTATTCGCGTGGGCGGTTGCAAGTTGACGATCGACGGCTCGCCGCAAGGCTTTACCGCGCTCCGCGACCGTCCCTACTATGACCCGGTTGGCGACTATCCCGCAGGCTACAAGGGGTACTCGGCGGTGACCATCGAGCAGGTGCAGGATGCCGTGAACTGGTGTTACGAGAATGGCATCCAGATCATCACCCATTCCAATGGCGAAGGCGCGTCGGACATGCTCATTGCTGCGCTTCAGGCTGCGCAGGACAAGTATGGCGATCCGGGCAACCGACCCGCACTGATACACGGCCAGTTCCTGCGCGAGGACCAGGTCGACGCCTACAAGCGGCTGGGCGTGTTCATGTCCCTTTTCCCGATGCACACCTTCTATTGGGGCGACTGGCACCGCGACCACACCGTGGGCCCGGTCAATGCCGAGAACATTTCGCCCACTGGTTGGCTGCTCGAGCGGGGCATGATGTTCGGCTCGCATCACGACGCGCCGGTCGCCTTGCCTGACAGCATGCGCATACTGGATGCCACCGTGACCCGGCGCACGCGATCGGGTGACATTCTTGGCCCCCGTCACCGGGTCGACGTCGCGACCGCGCTCAAGGCGCTGACGATCTGGCCCGCCTGGCAGCATTTCGAGGAGAACGACAAGGGGTCGATCGAGGCGGGCAAGCTTGCCGATTTCGTGCTCCTCTCCGAAGATCCCACCGCCATCGACCCCGAGACGCTGGACGCCGTCAGGATCATGGCGACGATCAAGGAAGACACGGTGATCTACGAGGCGCGCGACGAGGTGAAGAAGGGCGAAATCCGCTCTTCGCCCTTCATGAGCGACCCGGTGTCAGCGCACAACTTTCTTCACGCGATGTATCAGGCAACCGGTGTGGAGAGGCCGTGGCTTCAGCAGCTGATGTTCCGGTTGGAATGAATTCGGGAATCGAGCTGGACCGGGTGTAGTCGGTCGAGGATCCGTAGCGAGAAGCGGGGGCTTTGCCTTCAATCGCCGGGATGGCAGCTATGAGCCCATTGTGCGCATGCGTATTTTGTGCAGCATCAGCGCGAAGGGCGGACATCGGCTGTTCACGGCGCTCGGATCATAGGTCCCGAATGCGGAAAACGGCCTTGATCCGCCGAGACTTGACAACGTCCATTTTCTTACGTTTTTCAATATGGGCGAGCGGCTTCAAAGCGTCTCTCCAAGCCACTCGCCCCCTCCTTTCAGCGATCCATTTTTCTCATTCCGAACCAAGATGCTCTTCTAGGAACACAGCGACGCGGCGAACAGCTTCAGCGGATTCCGGTGTCTCGGAATGACCGTGGAAGCAGTGTTGCATGGCGTCGTGAACATCCAGAATTGCCTCGTGGCCCGCGCTACGCAGGACTCCGTACATGCGTATGCCGTCGCTCATCTGAATTTCCTTAGACCCAGTCTGTACCATCGTCGGAGGGAAATCTCGCCCCTCGAAATTGTCGTACACAGTTGAGTAGCGCGGATCTTGTGCTTTCTCTTCAGTAATTCCCAGCATCGGCCAGACTGAGTCGATCAAGTGATCTACGTTAGTGCGTGGATCGTCGTACCGCAGCGTCCATGTCGAATCGCTGTTGAATGAGAAATCAGTCTGCGGGCTTTGCATTACGGCCGCACCAGGCAGCGCTCCTCCGCGATGCGACATGGCATTTGTCGCCATCGCCACCAATCCGCCGCCCGCGGAACAACCGTAAATTCCGACGTTCTCTGGTTTATAGCCACCGCCCTCTCCGGTCAGTGCATCAAAAACGGCGATCACCTGATCCCGCTGGTCCAAAATGTCCCAGTCGGGGGCTGGCATCAATTTGTAATCGACGGAGGCAATGTCGATGCCCATATGATTGGCAAGTGGTGCTGTCCGGTCAAACGTTGTTTCCGGAGTGTTTCCGTAAAAGGCACCACCATGTGCATGAATGAGTATTTTTCCCGGATGGCGGTTTTCGCTCGGACTGATAATAACCGTTCTAACACCACCTATCTCACGTTCCTCGGTCGACAAGTTGTAAGTCTTTAAAAGTTGTTTGCCGGCGGCCTCCATTGGATCGATCAATTCATCGTGCAACGACTGCCATGCACCGTAGTCCGTTGGGTCTGGATAGCCTTCCCAACTGCTGGTGAGCCAATTGGGCGTCCAGTTAACCATCACCTCACGCATCTCCGGACTAACAAAATCGGGAATATGCGTTGGAAATGTCTTGTTTCGATTTGGATCATTGGGGTCAGCGTTGAAGGTCGCAATGGAAAGAAGACGCCGTACATCTTCGTGACATGGCGCGTTCTGACTTTTCACTTCCAACTTATCGCACGCCTCTTTCAGCGCGGACAATTCTTCGTTCAAGCGCTCGACGGCAGTGGTGCCTCCCTCAGATTTCAGAATCTCGCCGACGCGAGCATAAGCGTCAGACATCAAATTCCAGTGCGATCCGTGGTCTGCTGCTTCAGAAGCGGCAACCGTAGCAAGTCCCGCCAATGCAGCTGAAGCCAGAAACGGAGATGTCCAAGTTTTCATTTGATATCCCTTTCTTTGGATCATTTCGAGTTTTCATAAGACGTGACCAATACCTTCATGCCGGGGCGCAATAGGAATTCAGGATTGGGGAATTCGGCGATGCTGTAGCCAATCCCTGTCTCCGGATCGAATTCAAACGGCGTTGAGATAAGGCGTCCGTGATGTGGAAATTCACTTCCTCCCGGCAGTTCCAGCACCAGAGTCAGGCTGCCCATTACACTGTCGTGGCTTTCGCCCGCGAGGATGCGTTCCTGATGCTTCTCGTACGTTCCCTCCACGCGAACGTGGATCGGATCCAGTTGATACAGGGTTCCGATTTCGGGCGAGTCGGCGACGACGTTTGCATTATCGCGAAACCGCGGCGCACTCATCTGGCCGTCGAACGGTGCGTGGATGAGCTGGAGATCTGAGATAGCCTTGGCCTTTTCCGCATTGAGCCTCTTTGTCTCAACGGTCGCTTCGGCGATTTTGACACGCGCTTCAGCTTGCGCAATCTCAACTTCAGACACAGAATTGGTGCCCAACCGCTTCTTTCTGGACAGGTCAGCCTGGGCCAACTCCAGTTCAGCCACGGCCTGCTGGTGAGCCAACTCACCGATTTTGGCATCCCATTGCTTGAAGACCTGGTCGAAAGTCACCAGTAGATCACCTTCTTTGACGAATTGACCTTCAATAAAGTGGACAGTGTCGATCTGGTTTTCGGCGGCTGCCGACACATCCCAGCTTTTGGCTGGCACAACCACTCCTTCTCCTTCCGCACTGAAAACCCCCGGACCACTGCTCTGTGCGTTCACTACGGCCGCGCAAAGCAAGGTTGTGATCAGTGTGGCTTGCAAAAGCTTTCTTGCCACGGGTCTCTTTCTCCTATGTCCGTTTTTTGGTTCCTCTAATGGTTTTTACAAACGGGCGGGATGGACGAGGTGAACCATCCCGCCCATCGCTCAGTTCAGCGTGTTCTTGTAGATCACGCCGTCCTTCATGATGATTTTTAGATTTGTGTCCGGATCCTTCATGATCTCGATGTTTTCCAGAGGATTGCCATCGACCAGCAATAGGTCTGCATAGGCGCCTTCTTGAATGACGCCCAACGGGCCTTCTGGGTATGGATTCATCTGGCCGGTCAGAGCATTCAGTTCTCCGGCTGTCGAGGTAAACGACTTTAGTGTCCGGAAGTTGCCAATAGCTTCTGAGAAAAACTCGAACTCATCTAGCGCGCGATCATCATATTCGCGACCAGTATTCCACTGGGGAATATGATCTGATGCAAGAACCACTTTCAGATCAGGGTTGTTTTTCATCACTTCCAGCAAGTTTGACGATGCGTCCCGAATAACGCTCCACTTTGCAAAGCTTTCTGGTGGATAAGCCTTTTCAGCCTGTTCTACTGAGATTGAAAACACTGGCGAAAACGCAGTGGACAGAAACATGCCATTTTCAATCATCGTTTTGGCCTGCTCATCGGTCAGATAGGGTGCGTGCTCAATCGACATCACGCCATTGTCGATAGCCTGTTGAAGCGCAGCAGCGGTGTGTGCATGAGACGCGACATAGGTATCCCAGCGCTCTGCCACCTCAACGACTGCTTGGACCTCTTCATCAAGAGGACCTGAATGAAGTGGATCAAACAAACTTGTTACACCGCCTCCGGTGAACAGTTTGAGCTGTACCGCTCCGCGACGGAATGCTTCACGCGCCGCGCGCAGGGTTTCCGCCCGCCCGTCAGCGATAATCGTAACATAATCTTCGTAGAAATGTTGCCGCCCGCCGGCGATATTCGGGTGGGAGTCATTCAATTCACGGAAATCGCCATGACCGGATGTTGTGGTGATCCAGTTTTCTGTGGGATAGATGCGAGGCCCCACCATGACGCCCTCGTCGATGATTAGACGCATGAAATTTGACGGACCACCCAGATCCCGTACTGTGGTAAATCCGTTCATCAGCATCCCTTCGGCACGATCTGCGGCCAACGCACCATGAGCGTAAGGATGCAGCCCGTCGCGCGATTGCGTTTGCACGGGCCCGAAGGTCGAGATATGAACGTGCATATCCAACATACCTGGCATCAGTGTGCGCCCGCCACCGTCAATAACCGTAGCATCCGGCGCGTCGATGGTCTCTGCCGAGACCTGCTTGATAAGGTTGGCCTCGACCAGAACGCTGGCATTCTCGATCCGCGCCTCGTTCATGCCGTCAAAGACATGAACATTGGTGAACAGGGTCCGTGGCGGCGCGTCGTCCTGCGCAAGAGCGGCAGAGCAGGTCAGCGACAAGGCCAGTACTGCTCTCAGGGAAGTCATTGTTTTGATCTTCATCACAACTCTTTCTCTTAACAATGGAAGGCAGGGCCGAAGCCCCGCCTCCCGAGGGATTATTGCAGAGTGTTCTTGTAGATCACGCCATCCTTCATGATGAGGTTGATGGTCTTGATGCCACGCGGACGCGGTTCTGCGTTAAACCATGAAGGGTTTCCGCCCAGAACAGTGATGTCCTCAAGCGGATTTCCATCGACAAGCAGAATGTCGGCGTATGCGCCTTCCTCGATGACACCAAGAGGTGCGGGGTAAGGGTTACTGCCACCGGTCAAGGCGGCAAGCTTGCCGCCAGTGGACGTCATTGCTTTCAGTGTTTCATAGTTGCCAAATGTATCTGCGAATATCCATTTCTCATGGTCCCGGTGGTGTCTTGCGGCCATGCCATTGGTACTCACGATGTCGATTGAGAACACAATGTTCGGCTTCACCTTTTTGATGACTTCAGCGAAGTTTTTTGTTCCCTCTTTCATCATAAGTGTTCTGGCGTACTCAAATGTTGAAGGATTGCCATAGACCGGATGGGTCAGGATGTCTTCGCTCATGACGGCTGCAATGTAAGGAGAAATGAAGGCACCTTTTTCCTTCATCAACATGGCCGTGTCTTCCTGTAGGAACTGTCCATGTTCAATCGACATGACACCCAAATCGAGCGCACGGCGAATGGCTTCATCAAGATAAAGGTGCGCTGCAACATAGGTTCCACGCGTTGCAGCTTCTTCTACTGCGGCGATAATTTCAGCGTCGGTGTATTGAGAGGCCTCAAAGGGACCTTTGTTGCTGGCAACACCACCGGCCATCATGATTTTCATATGGGTGGCGCCCGCATTAAAGTTCCTGCGAACGGCTGCTCGAACTTCATCAGGGCTGTTTGCAATGTGGTATATGCCATTGCGCCAGGTGCTACTCTGTTGGGGACTTGTCTGGCTTTCAAACAAGAGATCACCGTGACCAGCGCTTTGGCTGATCATCCCGGCAGCGCTGTAGATGCGAGGTCCTTCCATTAGGCCGTTGTCGATGACACGTCGCAATCCGTCGGCCATGCCCCCCATATCACGCACTGTCGTGAAGCCATCGTAGAACCACTCCAATGCGGCAGACGAGGCATGTCCCGCCATATAGTCCCACCTGGCCATTTCCATGCCCGGACGCCCGCCGTCCATAGAAAGGTTAAAATGCGTATGGCTATCAATCATGCCCGGCATCAAGGTGCGTCCCCCGCCGTCAATGACATTGGGCGACAGTTCGACTGTCTGCGTCCCTTCTTCGCCCTCGATGATGAAAGTGTAGCCACTGCTGCCGCTATGAATTTCTGAATACAATGGCCCACTCGGACCAGCTTGCACTTCCCATGTACCGGTCTCTGGAATGTCTTCGGCGACCTTGTGGATCTTGTTGCCGACAACAAGAACATCCAGGTCCAGAAGACCATCGGTGTTCCCATCAAAAACTTTCACGTTTTTGAACAAGGTGACTGATGGCGCTTCCTGCTGAGCAAATGCAGTCGAGGTGGACAGCGTCAGCGTTACAAATGTCAAGGCAGCGAAAACTCTTTTGCAATATCTTGCCATGTCAAATCCCTAGCTGCGTGATCGATGTCGACTAGTTCATTTCATTTTATGAATATGACACCTTCATTTGGAAAATGCTTGACCGTATCCTAAGGTTAGAGATTTTTCGGTTAGAATTTGGTCAGGTTATTGAACTTTTTTCTGGAAAGCACGCCGTGGCGCAGGCACGAGTCCCAGTAGAGGGAGCAAATATGTTCGGGAATCGCAAAACACCAAAAGACTCTGATCTGCCATTGGTGCGGGCAACAGTACTGGCGCCGGTCGTCGCGGCGTTACGCGCGCGGGGGCAGGATGCTGATGATGTCTTCGCACATCTGAGTTTTGACGCGGCAACTATGATCGCACCTGAGCAATTTCTGTCACATGAAACCGTATATGCAGCCTTCAATGCCGCATCTGAAGCCGAAGGAGCAGATTTTTGCACTCGGGTTGGCCAGTCTGTTGATCTCAAGCGCTTCCTTCCAAAAGGGCAGGAGCTTGCAAAGGCCTATACGCTGGGTGACTTGTTCACACGTTTCACCCAGATTGTTTCGAAGGAGTCAAATGCAGTCACTCAGTCCTTAGTCGTAGAAGACGAATATGCCTACTTTGCGGCCCGACGGCATTTTCGCTCGTCAGTGTCACCTGCCCAAGCCGATGGCTTCATGATCGGGATCTGGATTTCTTTGCTGCACCGAGTGATCGATTTCCGTTGGGATCCGCGTGAGATCGTACTGCAACTGGCCAACCCTAACGTTTTGCCCAAACAGTTTTACGGGGTCACTGGCATTCCCTGCGACGATCGAGGGTTTTCGATACGCTTCCCATCCATCTGGCTGAACCATCGCCTCTCAGAGGACATGATGGAGAACAACCCCGAGTATCACCCATCAGTCATGGAACTTGCGGCCCCGCTCGATTTTTTGGCCGGGTTCGAAGACATCGTCCGGTCTCGACTGGCTGATCCGGCGTTTACAGCGGTAGAGGCCGCGCGCACGGTCGGTTTGCATCCAAATACCCTGAATGCGCGTCTGTCGGAACGTGGCGAGACAACATCCAAGGTCATTGCACGCATGAAACGAGAGAAAGCGATTGAACTGTTGGGTGTGAAATCCTGCTCGGTCACTGACACCGCTCAGCAACTCGGGTTTTCCGACCCGACTGCATTCTCACGGGCGTTCCGGAGGTGGACTGGTCAGTCCCCACAGGCTTTCAAGCGCTCTTACACGGAACCAGAAGAATGACCTTAACGATAGTCATTGCGCTCCTGTCAGCGTTCTTCCTGCTCGCGAGCTCAATCAAACTTGCGGGTTGGCAAAGGAAGATCTTCGAAACACAGCTCGCAATGTTCGAAAGCTATGGCCTCAATCGGCAGGCCATGTTCTTGGTGGGTCTCATTGAATTGTTCGGAGCCGTCACAATCTGGTTCCAACAGTCCTGGCTGGGTCCGCTCGGAGCAGCAGCACTTTTGGCAACATCCGTCGGAGCCATCTTCTGTCACCTGATATTTGACTCCTGGAAAGACGGAATCCCCGCAATGATAACCGCGGCTGTTTCTGCATCTGTGCTTTGGCACGGTTGGAGCAGCATAAGTTCGGTCTTCACGTGAACCGCAGGGTCTATTTGGTTGTCCCAAGCAGACTGTTCGGAAGGTTTTAATGCAGAAAGCTGCCGTTCATGGATGTCCATGGAAATAGCAATTAAGCGCCGGAAGCGCCAATTGACGCCATTGGGCCGGGCGGCGGGTTTGTCCGCACTACTGACAACTGACCCATACCCGGCGCCGTTACCCAACGCGGTTTCTGTCCGAGTGTGACGGTTCGGCCCTGAGACGTTTCGTACAAAACGGACTACCACGCCCCAAGCGCCTGTACAAAACGGAAGAAACGGCCTCCCGGCCACTCAATAATGCGGCGGGCGTTCGTCACCAAAGACAACGCCGCCTGATCCTTCCTGCGCCCGTTCTGCTTCGCGCTGCAACAGCATTTCAACCCGTTGGGTCAGCCGGTCGATTTCCGACTGTTGTCTGGTGACGACCGTGTTCAGCTCGTCCACGGTATGGGTCAGATGGGCGATCTCTTCTTCCAGATGCTGCATGGGGAACTCCTGTCTTGCGCTGGTCATAGCGACACAGTCGGCCCAAGGCCAGAGAAAGCGCGCCTTGCCCCGATGCGGACCATGGGATAGACCGCGCGCGGAACAAGGACACTCCCAAGGACGCCCCACATGGCCAAGCCCAAGAAACAGCCCCGCCCCAAGGCCGTCACGCCGAAAGGGTTCCGTGACTATTTCGGCGAGGAAGTCACGCAGCGCACCGAGATGCTGCGGACGATTGCGGGCGTGTATCATCGTTACGGGTTCGACGCACTTGAAAGCAGTGCGGTCGAGACCGTCGAGGCGCTGGGCAAGTTCCTGCCCGACGTGGACCGCCCGAACGAGGGCGTCTTTGCGTGGCAGGAGTTTGACGAGGGCGGCAACGGCGATTGGATGGCGCTGCGCTATGATCTGACAGCACCTTTGGCCCGGGTCTATGCCCAGCACCGCAACGATTTGCCCACGCCCTATCGCCGCTATGCGATGGGTCCGGTCTGGCGCAACGAAAAGCCGGGGCCAGGGCGGTATCGCCAATTCTATCAGTGTGATGCGGATACGGTGGGGACGGCCAGCATGGCTGCGGACGCCGAAATCTGCGCCATGCTGTCGGATACGCTGGAAACCGTGGGCATTCCACGCGGCGATTATCTGGTCCGGGTCAACAACCGCAAGGTTTTGAACGGCGTGCTCGAAGCGATGGGTTTGGGTGAAGACGCGGCAGCGCGGGACGACGTTCTGCGCACCATCGACAAATTCGACAAAGTTGGCGGGCAGGGCGTGCGCGAGTTGCTGACCAAGGGCCGGCTGGATGCCTCGGGCGCGTTCATCGACGGTGTGGGCCTGTCCGACGATCAGGCCGAGCCGGTGATCGCCTTCCTGACCTCCAAAGCCGATGATGCCGCTGGAACGCTGGCCAACCTGCGAGCGGCCGTGGGTGACAGCAAAATCGGCGCCGAAGGCATTTCGGAATTGGAACAGATCGGCGAGTTGCTGGCCGCGGGCGGCTATGGCGCTGATCGCATCCAGATCGATCCCTCGGTCGTGCGCGGTCTGGGTTATTATACCGGGCCGGTCTATGAGGCCGAACTGACCTTTGAGATCTTTGACGAGAAAGGCCGCAAGCGGCAGTTCGGGTCCGTATCGGGCGGCGGGCGCTATGACGATCTGGTGAAGCGTTTCACCGGACAGGAAGTGCCCGCGACCGGCGTTTCCATCGGTGTTGACCGCCTGCTGGCGGCCCTGCGCGAAAAGGGTCGGATCAGCGCCCAGGCCAAAGGCCCTGTGGTCGTCACCGTCATGGATCGCGACAGGATGGCCGATTATCAGGCGATGGTGGCCGAGCTGCGCAACGCGGGCATCCGGGCCGAGGTCTATCTGGGCAATCCCAAGAATTTCGGCAATCAGTTGAAATACGCGGACAAGCGCAACTCTCCGGTTGCGGTGATCGAAGGCGGGGACGAAAAGGCAAAAGGCATCGTGCAGATCAAGGACCTGATCCTTGGAACCAAAATCGCCGAAAGCGCCACGCTGGAGGAATGGAAAGAACGCCCCAGCCAGTTCGAAGTATCGCGCGCTGATCTGGTCGCGAAAGTGCGTGAAATTCTGGACAGTCAGGACTGACCCATGCCCAACCGTTCCCAAATACAGGCCCGTGCCGCGATGATGCGTGTTCGGTTCGAGGCTGCGGGCGCGCAGGTGGTGGATACGCCTCTGTTGCAACCCGCTGAAATGTTGCTGGACCTTTATGGCGAGGATATCCGCGCCCGTGCCTACGTCACCTCGGACGCGCTGCGGGGCGAGCAGATGCTGCGCCCGGACTTCACCCTGCCTGTTGTTCAGATGCACATGCGAGACGGGGCCGAGCCTGCACGCTATACCTATTCCGGTGAGGTGTTCCGCCGTCAGGAACACGACCCGGACCGCTCGAACGAGTATATTCAGGTGGGGTATGAGGTGTTTGACCGCGAAGATCCCGCTGGTGCCGATGCCGAAGTGTTTTCGCTGATGGCGCTGCAACTGCGCGGGCTGCCCTTGCGTGCGGCAACCGGGGATATCGGTATCCTCACCGCCGCGGTCGAAGGGTTGCGTACGACCGAGCGCCGCAAGGCCGCTCTTATGCGGCACCTGTGGAGACCGCGCCGATTCCGTATCTTGCTGGATCGGTTTGCAGGTCGCAAGGCGCCCTCGGAAGGGCGAACCGCGCTGCTGGACGCTGCCGATCCGATGGCCTTTGATGCCCCTATGATCGGCAAGCGCCGCAAGGCCGAAATCGCAGCGCGCATTGAAGCCCTGCGCGAAGACCGTGATACGCCGCCGATTTCCGACAATGAGCTGGCCGGGCTGGAAACGTTGCTGAATGTGCGCGAGACCATGCCATTTGCGCTGGAACAGCTGCGCGACGTGGCGGTGGATCTGCCGCAGGTCACGCCCGCCCTGGACCGGCTGGAGGCGCGTGTGGCTGCACTGCAAGCACGTGGAGTCGATGTCGAGCGGTTGGATTTCGAGGCCGCCTATGGTCGGACATCAATGGAATATTACGATGGTTTCGTTTTTGGGTTTTACGCGGAAGGTCGGCCTGATTTGCCTCCGATCGCCACGGGCGGGCGCTATGACGCGCTGACACGGCAATTGGGCCGTGGAGACGAAATCCCGGCTGTCGGCGGCGTGTTGCGCCCCGACCTGATGCTGGAGATCGAGGAGGGTGCTGTATGAGCCTGAAACTGGGTGTGCCCTCGAAGGGCCGGTTGATGGAAAAGACCTTCTCGTGGTTCGAAAAACGCGGCATCACCTTGTCACGCAGCGGGTCGGACCGGGAATATGCGGGCAAGGTCGAAGGGATCGACGGGGTCTCTCTGATCCTGCTGTCGGCGGGAGAAATCCCGCGTGAACTGGCGGCGGGGCGGATTCATCTGGGTGTCACCGGGATCGATCTGGTGCACGAGAAACTGCCGCGCTGGGAACAGCAGGTTGAAGAGGTTTCGCAGCTTGGATTCGGCAAGGCTGATCTGATCATCGCAATCCCGGCATGTTGGGTCGATGTCGATACGCTTGATGATCTGGACGCGGCAGCAGCCGCGTTTCGAAAAACCCATGGCCACCGGCTGCGGATTGCCACCAAGTACCACCGTCTGGTTCGGGAATTCCTGACAGAAGCGGGCGTGGCCGATTACACGCTGGTCGACAGTCAGGGCGCGACTGAAGGCACGGTGATGAATGAAACCGCTGAAGCAATTGCCGACATCACCTCGACCGGAGAGACCCTGCGCGCGAACCACCTGAAGATCCTCTCGGACGGTCTGATCCTGCAATCGCAGGCCACGCTGTGGCGTAGTCGGGTGGCCAGTTATTTGCCTGATGACAAGCGGGTGCTTGCGGAAGTAATGGACCGGGTGAGCAAAACTTAATCAGGGGCAGCGGGCACTGATTTGCTGATGTCAAAACGTTTTGACCTGCACGTCCCTTTCCATTTTTTGAACACGACATTCTTTCTCAGGTCGAATGTCATGGTGCCGGTGTTGCCGCCTCCGCAGTTCGCGCTGTCGAAGTTGAAACTGATGGATTGCTTTTTGCTGTTCCCCGAAACGCTGGCGCCGTTGATATTGTGCAGCGTTGAGGATGTGATGCCTGCAATGTTGCCGCCGGTAATTGTAACCGACACCGGGAACGGATTTTTGGACGGCACGGTCAGGCTATAGGTTCCATCCTTTGGGGCGGCGAGAACGCTTGTTCCACCTGCTACAAATACAGCCGCCAATACGATTGTTCGAAATTGTCCAATCATCATAGATTGCCCTCGTTAACTTAATAAAATCAAGTAAACATTCTATGCGATTTTGTTGGCATCCTCAAAGCATCACATTGCGGATGGTCTGGTGCCGGCCTTTATAGAACCCCGATTTCCGCCAGGGCGCGGTTCAGATCATCGGGTAGGGCATCGTCCTGCTCGCGGTTTTTCGGCAAATCGGCAGGGGTATCTTCAGGCTTGAGATAACGCCATCCCTGAAACGGGCGTTTCAGGGCGTTCTGTGTGCGGTGCAGCTTGGGGTCCAGCACAATGGCACAGCGGCGGATACCATCGTCTCCGATCACTTCATCCAGCCGCAGGATCCGTTGGCGACACTGGATTACGCCCTTGATGACCCAATAGATCGATCCGCCGTTCAGAATTTCGGCTTCGCGCTTGGGCCACATGCGGGTGACGTGGCGTGGCAGACCATCTGCGAACCGCTGGCGATAGCTGTCCTGCCAGGCCATCAGCGTGTCGACGCTTTCCGACCCGACCGAAAGTTTTATGAGGTTTACGTAATTATCCACAGCTTTCCCACAGAGTCGTCCCTAGGTTCATCTTTATATTGTAGCTTGGTTCCAGATGTCATCAAGGTGTTGTGGTGCGCATGTGATTTGAGGTAGTCTGGATACCTCTTTCAGCACAGGGAATCACCAATGAGCCGCTTTGCCGCCCCCATCGCCGAGCAGATCTGGGATATGAAGTACCGCTTTAAACAGGCGGATGGCACCCCCATCGATCAAACGGTTGAAGACAGTTGGCGGCGCATCGCCCGTGATCTGGCGCGGGTGGAAAACGACCCGGGGCACTGGGAAGAGAAATTCTATGAGGCGCTGGAAGATTTCAAATACCTGCCTGCCGGGCGGATCACAGCAGGTGCCGGCACCGCGCGTCAGGTGACCCTGTTCAACTGTTTTGTCATGGGTACGGTGCCCGACAGCATGGGCGGCATTTTCGACATGCTGAAAGAGGCCGCGCTGACCATGCAGCAGGGCGGGGGGATCGGCTATGATTTCTCGACCATCCGCCCGCGTGGCGCTGACGTGAAAGGCGTCGCGGCGGATGCGTCGGGGCCGTTGAGCTTTATGGACGTCTGGGACGCCATGTGCCGCACGATCATGTCGGCGGGCTCGCGCCGGGGCGCTATGATGGCGACCATGCGCTGTGACCACCCGGACATAGAACAGTTCATCACCGCCAAATCCGACCCGGCCCGCCTGCGCATGTTCAACATGTCGGTTCTGGTGACCGATCCGTTCATGGAAGCGGTCAAGGCCGATGCCTCATGGGATCTGATCTTTGACGGCAAGGTCTATCACACGGTTCAGGCGCGTGATCTGTGGAACAAGATCATGCAGGCCACCTATGACTATGCCGAACCGGGCGTGATCTTCATCGACCGGATCAACCAGGCCAACAACCTGAGCTATGTTGAAACCATCGCGGCCACGAACCCGTGCGGCGAACAGCCATTGCCGCCCTATGGCGCCTGCCTGTTGGGTTCGATCAATCTGGCGCGTTTGGTGGTTGAACCGTTTGAGGCAAAAGCCCGTTTGAATGAAAAGGCCCTGCAAGAACTTGTCGCCACGGCTGTCCGGATGATGGACAATGTCGTTGATGTGTCAAAATTCCCACTGGCCGAACAAGAGGCTGAAGCGCAGGACAAACGCCGCATCGGGCTGGGCGTGACCGGACTGGCGGATGCGCTGTTGATGCTGGGCCTGCGTTATGGGTCCGACGAGGCGGCGCGTCAGACCGAGCGCTGGTTGCACGCGATCGCCCGCGCCGCGTATCTGGCGTCGGTCGACTTGGCCAAGGAAAAAGGGGCGTTCCCCCTGTTCGATGCCGAGAAATACCTGGCCAGCGGCACGATGCAGCAGATGGATGACGATGTCCGCGAAGCTATCCGTGCACACGGTATCCGCAACGCGCTGCTGACCTCGATCGCGCCCACTGGGACGATCTCTCTGTACGCGGGGAACGTGTCGTCGGGGATCGAGCCTGTTTTTGCCTATGCCTACACCCGCAAGGTTTTGCAGAAGGATGGCTCGCGGACCGAGGAAGAGGTGGTGGACTATGCCGTTCAGATGTGGCGCGACAAGTTCGGCGATGTCGAGCTGCCCGACTTTTTCGTGAACGCCCAGACCTTGACCCCGGCCGAGCACGTCAAGATGCAGGCCGCGGCACAGAAATGGATCGACAGCTCGATCTCGAAGACGATCAACTGCCCCGAGGACATCTCGTTCGACGCCTTCAAGGACGTGTATATGCAGGCCTGGGATCAGGGCTGCAAGGGCTGCACCACCTATCGCCCGAACGACGTGACCGGCTCGGTTCTGACCGTCTCGGAAAGCGACGACAAGGTGCCGGGTGAAAGCGCGGATGCCCCGCACGAGGTGGATGGCGGCGATGTCATCTACATGTCCGAACCGCTGGATCGGCCGCAATCGCTTGAGGGTTCGACCTACAAGCTGAAATGGCCCGACAGCGAGCACGCGATCTATTTGACCATCAACGACATCGTCATCGGTGGCCGCCGCCGTCCGTTCGAGGTTTTCATCAACTCGAAGAACATGGAGCATTACGCCTGGACGCTGGCCCTGACCAGGATGATCTCGGCCGTGTTCCGGCGCGGTGGTGACGTGTCTTTCGTGGTCGAGGAACTGAAGGCCGTCTTCGACCCGCGCGGTGGGGCTTGGGTGCAGGGCAAGTATATCCCCTCGATCCTGGCGGCAATCGGCGGCGTGATCGAGCAGCACATGATCGCGATCGGGTTCCTCGAAGGCGAAGGGATGGGGCTGAAATCCGACCCGCAGGCGCAGGTGGTCAACATGGACGCCCCCCGCGGCAGGGCCTGCCCGTCCTGCGGCCAGTATGACATGGTGATGATTGAGGGCTGCATGACCTGCCGCAGCTGCGGGCATTCGAAATGTGGTTGACGCTGGGGGTGGGTGCTTTGATGTGTGGGTGAGCATAAATAGCCCATAGTGCTGATTTTTGCGCCCATTTGAACGGTCTTAAATGCCCACAGATTCTTAAAGTACTGAAATAAAATAAAAAAGATTCCTTTAGAGTTTTGAGATTGTTCTGCTTTGGGCGACCATCGATAGCAATCGCGCTATTGACCAGGACCAGAAAATCTCAAGACTGTGGCCATGGAACCAAATCGTCTCATACGCGTCACACGCAAAAGCTGACCAGAATGTTGTACTTGCCCGGCAAAACCGCTCGGGCAGTTCCATGGCTATCGGATACCGAATTTATGAAAAACAAATCGCCTATCGAGGATTCCCCTCAATACTCCGAATTGAACGCTCGATTTTCCCGTTTTCTGCTGGACTTCCGAAAGGAAAAACTCGCGCAGCAACTTGCCGGAGACGACGAAAACCGTGGCGAGATCACTCGCGGAGACTTTCAGTCATTCAAAGCGCGGATGACTGAGGGTTTAGAACTAACCGATTACGATCTAGATCGTATTCACCGCCGAGTATTGTCTATACTTCTCCGCGCCTAGGCGGGCTCGGTGCTGCAAGACGAATGAGGCCGGAAGGCTTGAAACTGGCGCGTAGACCGATCCGCTTTGACATTGAGTCAGTCCTGAATCTCACTTGAACGTCTACGGTTACTTCACTGCGCACTCTCCAGTGAAACAACAAACACGTTGTTCTAAGCTACTCCCGCTCTTCTCTTCAATGCGCATCATCGGCGGGTCGCAGCCCAAACCGGACATTCGTAACAAGACTTTGCAATTTCCGAGATCAGGACAAAGTGGTCGATGACGAGAAGCCTAGAGTTTTCAAATTCCAGTATCGAAAATCGAAAGGCGCACGGCATCCTCTTACCTTCGAACAATAAAGGTTTGGCAAAAAACAACGTACACTGCTCAAATTGAATTCAAAAAACGCTCTATTTCCACTAGGGCTTTGGGCCAGGCAGGATCATACTCTGGCATTGTGTTGTTTGCCGTCTCAAGGCCAATGAAGCGCGCCTTCTCGATGCCGGAGGCGAATATCCTACCTTGTTCAACACTGTGCATCCTGTCTCGATTAGCATGCATGATTAAAGCTGGACAAGTGATCCGCGGAAGCAGATCGGTTACGTCGACTTCGGCGACCAGCGGTCCAATCTTAAGCCAATCCTGATGGTCCATTGCCACTTTCATAAACTCTGCATAAGTGCGCTGGTCATGCGGACTTGCGGTTGGAGCAAATGACTGGGCCATCAAGTCTCTTGCAGAAGGATATTCATCGTTCCAGCCTTCGAGACTCATATCCATCATTGCTTGCCCAAGCGCGGCAATTCCGGGCTGTGAACGCACCGCGAGTCCTTGTGCGAATCCGCCGAGTAGAACCAACCCCGAAACACGGTCAGGATTATGTGCGGCAAAAGCCGCGGCAATGGTTGCCCCAAAAGAAATTCCAAACAATGGCACTTTTTCGATCCCGGCTGCGTCCAATACGGCCTCAACATCTTCGACGATCCGATTCAAAGACACATCCCGTACGCCCCTCTGGGACAAGCCATTGTTTCTACCATCAAACCGATAAAGGCAGTGATCTTCAGAAAGCAGCGGCAACCATCCGGCGATGGTGTTCATCGTCCAATCGTATTCCAGATGCCTAAGCCAGTTTGGCGTGACCAGTAGCTTTCTGCCGCTTCCAGTCGAAGTCCAGGCAAGCGTTGTACCGTCTTTTGATTTTGCAAAGCGGACGTCTTGGGAGTTAGCCAGAAGCTTGTTCTTTGCGCGCCTTTTGTCACCATCCAAATCAATAGAGTAGGCTTCCACCGGATTTGGAATTCCTTTTAGGCGTATTGAGCTTTCTGGTCGTAAGGCAACCGCCAGCGAAGTTCCCGCAACTTCAGCAGCTGTCTTGCTGACGAGACAACTTCCAATATGCGCACTGGACTGAAGGCGAGACGCAACATTCACGGCCTCTCCGAACAAGTCTGTGCCATTTGGCATTACGTCGCCAACGTGGAGACCTCCTCGAAGTGTCACTTCTTCTTCCCTGATCTGACTGAAAATCTGGCTGGCAGCATCAATTGCGTCTGCGGCTGCAACAAACTCAACCAAAGCACCATCTCCCATCAGCTTGAATATTCGTCCTTTGTTTTCATGGACCAACGGTCTGATCACATCGTCCAAAATGCGTTGTAGAGTGTTCAGCGTGGTCTCAGCATCCTCTGACATGCGCTTGGTATAATCGACGACATCGAGGCTTAGGATCGCAGCAATTTTCCGCTTCATCAGTCGATGTGATCCTTTTAGCTAAACCAATTCCTCTGAACCAAAATTAACAGAAGAATAGATTTTTTTGACCAAAACTTGTGCCTGGGCATTTTGCTAAGCCTGCAAGTTCCCAAACTTGCGTTGAAACACACAGCCGAGCAAAATGTCTTATTGGCTGGCGAAACCTAGAATTAAGGTGAATGATTAACGCATTTCGCGTTGCTAACTAAGGTTCACTTCGAAATATCAATTCTAAAGGTGTCAGTCCGTAGTTCTTCTCATCTGTGACCGATGGCAGCCCGAAGCGGAACTTCGATTCTGAGCTTTGCAAAATCTAACAAGCGGACGGCAGCTACCATTAGTGTGAATGGCTTGAAGGTATCGAGCGCTTCGCCACGGCGACAATTTAAGAAAAAAATGACTGCGAGAAACAAGGTGGCTGAAACTGCTCTCTGACAGAAAACAGGCGTCCCCGCACACTTTCGCGCAATTCGAGCTTAGCCCAAGGTGTTGCCGGTGATGAAGGTGTACGAGCTTTCTACCAGATCGATGACGACATCCAACTCTTCTGGTGTGGTCGGTGTGTAAATCATGACAAAGCCGCTCCACCCAGGACGTTGCTTGGCCCAAGGGTGAGCTACGGCCCAGCCAGCTTCAATTGCCCGTCGCGCCATTGCCGGATGCAGCGACGCGTGCAAGCTGCCATCAGGATGCATATGCGCAAACTCAAACCCACCCACGATAGAGTTCGGTTGAGACAGCAGCATGTCGGGATCAAGCTGAAAACCAATCGCGCCAGGAAGCGATATGCGTGTCGGGCCAAGTGTGACCCCTGGGAGTTGCGCAACACGCTCCAGCAATAGCTTGGCCAAGTCGGTATCAATTTCGACACCAATCTGAGTATGCGGTACGCCGCTTGTCGTTTCAGGACGGGGTGAGGTGCGCTCCGGCAAGGAACGCTCTTGTGCGGAAGCCATCGGGCACATCAATGCCACCACCGTCGCAGCAAACGCCAATGTTCTCAGGATTTCATTCATCGTGTTGACCATCCGCCAAAATCAAGGAATGAGCGTTCAGCGCAGTATCGGCGCCCTTGCACACATCATTCAGCCTTTAACGCTTCGATATTGATCAAGAGCTCTATCTCGTCGCTCACTGCTGGCGCAAATGCCCCAAGTCCGAATTCAGACCGCACGATGGTCGCCGTGGCTGCAAGGCCCAGGGTCGGCGTGCCCTCTTTTGGGCCAAACGGGTATGGAGCTGACTTGTTAAGCATTGTTTCTAAAACAACAGGTTTGGTGATGCCATTCATGGTCAGGTCGCCAGAAATACTCGCGGTATTGTCCCCGGTGACTTCAATGCTGGTCGAGGCGAATGTGACCACGTCACTGTCACTCGCGCTAAAAAAGTCATCGGACATGAAGTGTTGCAGACGGGCGTCCCAGCCCGTGATCATGGATTTTACAGGCATAGACACTAAGACAGATGATGATGACGGATCATCTTCGTTGAACTCTATCTCACCGCTAAAACCTGAGAACATTCCAAATGTTTCTGAAAAACCGATGTGGTCGTAGCTGAACAATACCTGGCTATGTCCAGGATCCAGCTCGTAGGTGCCACTCTCGGACAATGCGTTTGTCGCGCCCATCGATAAGAGTACCGCCAGCGGGGTTGCTGCCACTTTGAACATTGATACGCTCCCGTTTTGACAAGACGTATTTGTGGGATTTAGGTTTTGACCGACCAAGCTTTTAGAACAAAATGTTCTACTGTGCAACAAAATGTTCTATAGGAGAGGTGATTGAAAGAAGATCCTAGGCTGATCGCCACACGACAGGCGGCGCTTGATGCGGCGCAAAAGATACTGATGGATGAAGGCGTGCTGCACGTAACTCATGGCGCAGTTTCAAAGGCAACGGGCATTTCGCGCAGTACACTTTACAGGCACTGGCCAGATGCGCGTAGTCTGCGTGATGCAGCATTCCGGCGCATCGCAACACCACCGAACATACCGCCCAAAACCGATGGCCCGCTGCGATCTGACCTGCGTTGGTTACTCGGCGTACTGATGGGAGCCTTGAATGACACACCATGGGGTCAAATTGCACCTCAGGTAGTCGCTGCTGCGTCCACCGATGCAGAAGCGCGGTTGGTGATCACTGAATTCATGAAAGACAGGTTCGCAAGTGTTGAAGTAGTATTTGCAGCCGCAATAGACCGAGGTGAGATTGCCGCGGATGTTCCGGTTGAACAGCTTATAGAACTAGCTGTCGCGGCACCTTATTTCCGCAAGCTCATACGTCACGAGGCGCTGAACGAAGAATGGTTGGACAAACATGTCGATCTGCTTTGCAGTATCGCGAAAACCAATTCGGGACAGTGACCATCGCCTGACTTTGAAATCAAAGCGACCTGCAACTGGCGCGAGATTTCGACAGAACAGCAAGTTATGATCAATAGCCTGTCCAGCCAGTTCCTCATAGCTGCTGCTCCAAAAGGTCTCGGCAAACGTTCGCTATGATCGTTCGTTGAGGTTTGCAAAGTCTGCTTTCTGCGCATTGCCGGCATTGATGCACGGTGCAGAAATTTGCACTTTGGGCTCGAAGCGGATCCTCGCTGCAAATTGAATGAATGTCTGCATTGCGGAGATAGTGTTGAAAAAGTCAGAATTTCCTGGCTCTCAGTTTTCCGCAAAAATTCAGAACATGAGAAATGTTGTGTCGGTTTGCGCTCAACAGGTCATGAGCGCCACATACAGCGCCGCATTGATGATTTGGCCGACCCCCTGGCCGAAATCTCGTGACGTCGTTCCATGGCCTGCTTTTCCACTGACTTTCGCCAAAAACTGACTTTTTCAACACTATCCGGACTTTGCGGCCATCCGCATTATAAACGCACGGGACCGAAGTCATCCCTAGAGTCAGGACCCATTGATTTCTCGTTAGCAGCGTGATTCACGGATGAAAAACGAGCGGTGAAAGCGGTGAACATGGCTGGTCTTTTCTGGCTGACGGATGCGCAGATGGCGCGTCTTGAGCCTTTCTTCCCGAAGTCCCACGGCAAGCCTCGCGTTGATGACCGGCGTGTGTTGAGTGGGATTATCTTCATCATCCGCAATGGCTTACGATGGCGTGACGCACCCGCAGCTTATGGCCCGCACAAGACGCTCTACAACCGGTGGAAGCGTTGGAGTGACAAGGGCATCTTTGCCAGGATGATGCTGGGTTTGGCCGCCGATCACGGCGAGGAGAAGACCGTTATGATCGACGCCACCTATCTCAAGGCGCATCGCATGGCTTCCAGTTTGGGGGTCAAAAAGGGGGGCGTGGACGCCTGATCGGGCGAACTAAAGGCGGCATGAACACCAAGCTGCATGCCATCTGCGATAGCCAAGGGCGACCGCTTGATCTGTTCGTGACCGCCGGACAGGTGAGCGATTACATCGGGGCACGAGCTTTGCTCAGCAGCCTCCCAAAGGTCGATTGGCTACTCGGTGATCGCGGCTATGATGCCGATTGGTTCAGAGAAGCGTTGCAAGACAAGGGGATACGCGCATGTGTCCCAGGCCGAAAACAACGCAAGAAGTCCGTCAAGTACGACAAGCGCCGCTACAAACGCCGCAACCGCATCGAGATCATGTTCGGCAGGCTCAAGGATTGGCGACGTGTCGCAACACATTATGACAGGTGCCCCAAGGTATTCCTGTCCGCCATCGCTCTCGCTGCTATTGTCATCTACTGGCTTTGAAACTCAATGAGTCCAGACCCTAGCTGCCCTTCGCGATCTCACCTTTTTATTTTGTCCTTTTCCCAAAACAATCGGCGTCCATAGCTCGTAGCTTTTATAGATCTTCAACTGGCCAAAGGGATGAGCAAAACGTCAAGAACCGCAGCGGTTGACGCTCCTATTCCGGCGTCCACGAGAAATGAACGAATCTGCGACCCAGAGAAGTGCTCCCCACGAGCAGCTTTGCCCGCGATAATTGCTGAACTGACCAAAGATGATGTTGCAAGCCCTTCGCTTATCTCGTCGAAAAGTCCATCCCCTTGAAGTTCAGCAAGTCTGTCATAAACGTCGCGCGTAAGCTCTTCGTTAGAAAACCCAGAGCTCTCTATACCGGGCATTCTCGCAGCCACTTCTTCGGTCACTCTGATGTCGATCTCAGGGTATCGTGCCAAATGTTCCAGAACGAGTGCTTCAGATGCCACAGCTTTTAGCTGGACCTCACCAATTGTGCTTCCATCGACTAGGAACTCGACATCACCACCAGGATGGTTGGTGAATTCTTTCACCTTCGCTTCAACGTGATCCCAGTCACCGTTTTCAGCCTCAACGAACAAGAGCTCGTGGTAGATGCCTTTTACGTTTGATGCTACGCCACGAAGTTGGTCCTCAGACAGCGAGCCCAAGTATTGTGAAAGCTCTCCAGCAGACGCCGTTTCCAAAGAACGCGTTGAGCGGCGTAGAGCCTGTAACACCAATCCTTCCTCTATCGCCCACTCACGTGTTGCATCTTCAATCAGGCGTTGGAACGTGACCGCGATGACGACCGAAGCAATCCTTGAATTCCGGTTTTGCTTTTTGGTTGAGCCATTTTTTGAGATCGACGGAGTAATCGCCGATGATGACGGCGAAGTTTCCATAACGGCAGTAGGGCTAGGGTTTCTTCGAAAGATCGGCATTGTTTTTCCGTTCTACTAGAGTTTTCCGGGGTCGCCAGATGGTCCCCAACAAGAGCACAGAGTGGTAGCAAACCTTCATGGGCATACACTCGCAACTCGTCTTTTGATGGCTCGATTGCGCCATCGGCCACAAAAGTTGCGATAGGAGCAGCGAGACGGTAACTGGAAAACAAAGTTCGCACTTCGAACTCCAGCATGTTCGCTGGTTTTCGGGGTCTTCCGAACACTTTTCGCGAAACAAAAAATACTGCGATCAGACCAAGCACAGCACCAACGACAGGTAAAATGATAGCGCCTGCTACGGCACCCAAACCGAAAAGCGAGCCAATCCAATACATTTGTGCAGATGATGCTGCCGCGCCGCTTAAAGCTCCAATCGCGGTGCCCGTTGAAGCTGAACCGAATGCTGAGATAAACATTAGCATTCCGCCAATGGTAGCAGCGCCTGTAACCTTACCAGTCGCAATTTGAGCGACCCGTCGCGCACGACGGGCTCGACTTCCCGAGACTTGTGTGATCGCAGCGATAATGCCGTTTAGATCACGTTCGACGTGTTTTAATTGCCTCTTTGGGTTCATGCCCTGTCTCTTTTCAAGGGTCAGTTGACAGAACTTGATCGGAGCACGCCAACAAGCCGTCGGAACTCGTTATCATCTGAAGCCCCCTTCCAGAAATTCGCAAAGCGGCAAACTACTTGAAGATTTCCTGGTTCGTAGTGCCTGCTGCTGTCGATCCGATCCAAGGAGGCAAACATCGCTGAATCGCCATTCACTTCATCCAACTCAAGCGGCAGCCCGGTCAGCTCGCAGCAATATTCTTGCGCTCCCATTAGCTCCGCGATGTAATCCTGAAGAGCCGCTGCTGACGAGAACACAAGGTCTTTTCTTTTCACAATGCGCTCTTCCGTCTGGCCGTTCGCTGCATTCGTTGTGTTGACCGCGGTACGAGCCATCCTCTCGGCTGCATCAGCGGCATCGAAGAGTTCCGAGGCTCGCTGGTATGCAATCTTATCAGCCTGTGACCCATATTTGATCGGTGCATATCCATTCTTGGCGGCTTCACTTCGTTTCTTCCAAAAAGGCCTTTCGTGCCAATGGCTTAGGTCATCCGCCGCGATCAAAGCCAATGTGTAATCGCGGTTCGCAGGACTAAGTGACTGAAGCGTTGCTTCTGTAGACAAGAAGTCTTTGGCCTTGGGGTGTAGTTCGTTCCATCTCAATGGAGTACCCTTTTTTGTCTTGTTCGACCAAGACTTGCAGGGCTTATGACAAACAACAACTTCACGACCTCGCTCAATAGGCTCAATCTTGGTCTCGAAGTATGGGGCTTCGCTACTGGATGTTGTCCACCAGAGCTCGTCCCCATCCTTGTGAACCCAAATATCACCCACAGTTTCCGCGATAGTAGTCATCAAGTTGAACCATCTAGATGCAGTCGCCTTGGTTGGGTTCTTTCCTGCCGCAGTGGTGTCCTTCGCCATTCTGCTGGAAACATAACCCTCGCGATCATTGGCCTCCCAATACTTCTGGGCGTCGACTGCGTTCATAGTCGCTATCGTTCCGCGTTCCTGACAGATCGGCCACTCATAGTTTTGGCGCCCAAAGTTGGCGATATAGACTTTCATAAATTGGCCCTACTGCCCTCAATGTTGATTACTTTTTCACTTCCGCCAATGCCGACTAGTTTATATAGAAACTGCCCGACTGAATTGGAAAAGTCGTTTTCAGGACTGTACAATTCGGTTGAACGAATAACAGCTAAAACGGGCAGCTGGACCAAAGCAAAGACTATGAGCATAGCTTATCCCCTAACTAGCTGACCGCTAATTGAAACTTAAGAAAAGTCAGCAATATGGAGCTCTTTGCAATCGCGACTTGGCAGCAGGTGTCTCGTACTGTCGATAGCGACCGCCACTATACCGCTTGCAATCCAGTGCATGCCCCGCAGCAATCACGGCAGCACCAATGTCTTGTCCGTCCGCGTAGCAAACACCGACCCACCGATCATGGGTGCGTTCGCCATTAAGACTGCACTCGATGTTTTTGCCGCGAAGATAGTTCACCATCCAGCGTTTAGCATCCTGACCAGAACGAGTGCCAAGCTCCGGCGCATCCACGCCGTTCAAGCGCACGGGAGTGCCATCGACAACAATTGTGTCCGCATCACGTACTTGGAGACTTCCCGCAGTGGCAGTTGTGGCGAACAGCGCCGCAGCAATTGTTAGCTTCTTGAACAAGGCAAAGTCCTCGGTGTTTCGAGTTAATCGATAATTTGGGTCGCTATGCGGGTATCTACTAGTTCTTCCTCGATAAGCGCATAGATTTCCTCGGGTGGGGTGTTCAGTGAGAACAGCATCAGTGACGGGTCCACACTCAGGTCAATCAGATGCTGCATCGTCTCTCCTTGCCCCTTCTGGATGCTCTCTACCGCGAAGACGACAGGAATTAAGCGAGGCTGGTCGTAGTAGTGCTGATGCATACCTACAATGCCGCGAAGAGAGACGATGCGTTCCTCACCGCCTGCAAGAACGTAAGGACATGAGGATACGCACATCGAGCCAGCCAGAACGGCTGTAGAAAGCTCAGCACCTCTCACCTGCTTGCCAATGGACAGTGCCTCAGAAACCACTCCTCCCGGGCTGTGGAGAGCCACAAGGTCGGGCTTCTCCTGCATGTCGGACAGGTACGAAGCGAAGCGGGCGGAGTCGTCTACCTCTATCTGGCCGCTAAGAAGAAGTATTCTCCCCAGTCCTTCGACTTCCTGAACTGAGAAGTCCAATCGGTTTGGAAAAGCCTCTGGCACGGGTACGTCCAGAGGTCCATCCTGCGGCAAAAGCGACGGATCGCTACGATCAGTGCGATACTCTCGACGTTGATCGCCGGGGGATATCGGACCAGTCGGGAGTTGAACTCGCTCCTTGAACGGGCTTGGCATTACACCAAGAACGTCCGACGTTATCAGAACGCCTGCAATAGCGAGCTGTAGGATGAGAACGTAGCGTAGCCCTGAACGAGGATCGAGACGGCTTAACAGGCTCATCACGTTTCATCTTTTTGTGGAGTGGCGCGGTTGAGGATAGCTGCGTCTGCCACGCCCATTGTCGCTTCGACGTCCTTCATGGCATTCATTGCGGCTCTGAGGTCTGCAAGTGTCAGAGTATCCTCGATGCTCATGCCGTCTTTACCGCTGCGGATTGCGGCTTGTGTGATAGCCAGCACAAACACTAACACGGCGGGCAACAAATCGATGGCTATGGCTCCTGCCCAAGAAGGTACGAAGTTGTGGGCGTATTTGATCACCGCATCGGCACTTGAAATCGGGTTGTATGCCGTCTCGATGGGTGGTTCCATGTCCAATACCTCGTCAGCAGCGTTCTTGAGTGTCTTGCTGCGTTGGTCCAAGGCATTCAAAACAGAGTTGATTGTTGATGATTGGGCGTCTCTTACGTCGGAGCTGCGTCCATCAAGCTCTGGAAGTACGACTGAGGATGGCAAGTCCTCAGCAGCGCGGGCAACAAGTGGTGCAACGCTGTATTGGTTGAGGCGCGAGATTACACCTGCCAACTTCACGCTTTCCTCAGAAAACTGAACCGAGCGGCGATCTACTGGACCGGGCGCGACGGTAAGCTCACGCATTTTCGCAAGGATTTCGTTGCCTTGTTGGAAGGCTTCCTCGATAGGTTCTTGCTGTGCCGCAATCTGCTCTTCAAGGTTTCTTAGTTCTTCCGCCTTTTGTGTCAGCACCCGAAACACGGCACCTCGACCGGCAGTACCTGAGAGGTCTCCGGACTGCTCGAGTTCAGCGAGTTCTTCAAAACTCTGGCGGGCGCGTTCCACCTCGCGACCCAACGCTTGGCCACTTAGTGCTATGTCGTGGGCTTGCTCGAGAGCAGCTTGGTAGTCACGGACTGTGTTTTCCAAGTGTTGCTCAACCGCCGCTGAACCTGCGAGAGCGGCTGCATTAAGCCAGCTAGACATGGCTATAATGGCGACAGAGCCAACAATCGTGGAGATGGTCAGACCGATGAAACCACTGGCCGTACGCATCGAAGGCAACAGACGGAGCATATAGCTCCAAAAGACAAAGATACCGACAGAGACAGCGATTGAGTACGCGACCGCAGCGAAGAATGAGACCGCGCCATTATCTTCAAGCAGCGAGGACACACCAAGATAGGTGTAAATGCCAGACGCAATAGCTAGGACCCCCAAGGCTGCGGGAGTAAAAGTATCTAACCAGGCAAGATGACCTTCGAGTTCTTTAGCCGTACGAAGTCCCTTTGCTTCTTCAGCCGTTAAGCGATCCTTGTTCTCCGTCATACTGCATCTTGCTCCACACTCATCACGCGATAGTTCGCTACTTAATCATTCATTAAGATTTTTCACCTTGGGTTGCACATCTGAACGGTACGAAACGATTGCTTGCGCGAAACGGTCATTCTTCTGTGAGATTCCGCCAACCTGCGCTGCCAGCCCTAGCGGAAGCGAAAATCACGAACTAACTGAATCTCCGGTTGTTATTCTGGAAGTTTCAGTAAGTGGAGATCAGTCGCCTGGCTTACCCGCGCGTGAATGCGCTCAGCTGGGCAAATCCGTCACTTCTCTCAAAGCGAATGTGAAGCGTCCCTAGCATATCAACCCGAACGTGTGCTTGGGTCGATCATAATCAAGTATGACAATTTTGATTGACCTAACTTTTGGAGACCTGTCTCGTGGAAATCTTGATAGTTCTAGGTTTGGTTTTGGCTGTCGCGGTGTATTTGGCAGTCCGCAGCAACAGGCCTGGCGGCACAACTACCACTCCAAGCCAATCTGATGTACATGAAAAACCTAGATTAACCACGAACCAACGGCAGAGCACATCGCAGCCACAGCGTTTTGACCCGGACCACAAGCTACCAAAACCCGACGTCAGGATACTGGCGGGTTCAGCCTACGTTGTAGATGGCGATACATTGGTCATTAAGAAAACACAGGTCCGTTTGTTTGGTGTCGATGCTCCCGAGATGAACCACCCCTATGGTAAGAAGGCAAAATGGGCGCTCGTTTCGCTCTGCAAGGGTCAAAAAATTAGGGCGGAAGTGACCGAGCAAGATACCCACGGACGGACTGTTGCAAAGTGCTACCTCGAGGATGGCCGTGATTTATCCGCAGAAATGGTCAAACTTGGCCTAGCGATAGATTGGCCAAAATTCTCAGGCGGAAAGTATCGATCAATGGAAATGCCTGATGCCCGAAAGAAGCTGTGGCTGGCAAATGCACGGCAAAATGGACACATGGGTCTGTGGAAGCAATATGAAGCAAAGCAAGCCGCTCGAAAACTGAACAACTGAGGATTTCAGAAACCACCGCCGCACCAAAGTATTGCAAATAGCTTCGACCGACATAGATTTTCCTCGGCCCGATGCAGAACATCATCGGTTTTGCATCGGGCCGTTACGCAACCAAAACGGACGAGAGGAAGTCAGCCGCGCTAATGGAAAATCAGTTGGCACTCCGTGATCCCGTGAAACATCAATCGACCGACCTAGTTTAGAAATGATTGGTCAGAGGTTGCGAAATGTTCAACGACGATGTCCTTGCAAAGTGCCCAGAATGCGGCTCTTCCGATAGTAGAATTTCGAATGAAGATATCACTTGCAGTGCATGTGGTTTTAGCGAGTTGCTTGTGCTTGATGATCAGGCACGTGAAGGAATGCAAAACGACATAGCAAACGTATTGAATATGGCAAAAGCGCGAGACGTTTTGCAGCGATGGAGTTTCGCGGGTTAATCTTTTTCAGCCGCTAGCCGGTGCGGTGTCTGATGAACTCAAACGCATCCAACCCCGTCTCTTGGCATAATACTGCTTTCTCTAGTTTAAAATACCAATTTGCGTTTCGGGCGAACGATCTAGAATTTTTCAACAGCAGAAAATCAAAGAGTGCTAACCCTCGGCCAATAGCCATAGTGAAAAAGATTGGCCAATGTGCGGCGGTGGGCCAGCTTATTCGTTATATTTGGCATGAGGTAGTGCAACCAGCCCTTAAACAAAAAAGCCTAAATTATGTGGTTGGGCCAAAGTGACAACCGGTGTCTGTCCACCAGTGTCACCTTCATTTCAGCAGCCAGCTGTTTCGCGTAGCTATCAAAACCTGCCGCGTTTGTTAGGACAACACACTGATGGCCTTTACTGACATCGTATCGACTGACTGAGTGAAGGACTTCACGAACCGGCTTTGCGTTCATAAGTTTTTCATGGTCGTCTGTGAACTTGCATTGCACTAAGACGACGTCTCCACGCTCGCGGTTTTCGAGATGAGTGTCGAGGCCACCATCTCCCACCCGCGGTGTTGTCGACATTTTCCAGTTGCCGCTTTTTTCGGCCTCGCGACCACTCCAGAGTTCGAATTCCTTCCAATCTAATCTGTCGATATCTCGGATATTGAACTTACTTTGAGTCATCCCTGAGATCATTGCACCTTGATCGGCTTCAATATCCTCCGCCGGCATTAGGATATCTCTGAATAGTTTGCGCTTGCGTACCATAATGTTGTTCAGGATGCAGTCGAATGAGGCATCCTGATGATGAGGATGCACTGCAATCGGGATATGAATAGTGCAGTCTAAGTCTTGACCGATGCGATAGATACGGTCGTTGCACTGTTCTTCAACGGCTGGGTTCCACCAACGCGAAAGATGGATAATGTGAGTTGCGGCAGTCATGGTAATACCGACACCCGCAGATTTTGGCGAAAGGATGCGAATGGCAAACTTGCCATCTCCACGGGTATGCTTGAAATCCTCAACGATATTTCCTCTGCGTTGAGGGGTTGTCTGACCATTTAATATTGGTATGTCGTCCAAGTCATAACGCTCACAAAGGAGGCGTCGCAGCAGGTGCTGCATCTCGTGTGTTTCGAGGAACAAAAGAACCTTTTCTCCTCGATCTCTCACCCCATCAATGATCTCGACTGCCGCTTTGATCCGTGCTGACCTCTCCATCATGGTCGCAAGTGCGTCGGGCTGTTTGTGCAGCTGCTGTAAATTACCGGGGTAGAGCGAAACGGTTCTAAGCTGATGAAGGATTTTAAGTACGCGCCCATGCACATGATTTTGCAGGCCTGCAAATACCATGTCGTAGGCTTGGGCTTGGATTTCAGGCATTTCTGTTGCGTAGAAGCGATACTTCTTCAAGGGAAGTTCCTTTACGGTATCGCTTTTCATCCTGCGTATGCCGATAGGCGCTATAGGTATCCCAACGCCAGGTTCTGAGTAACTATGCGAGAACATCTCTTCGTGAAGTTCCCGATAAAGGGCCTCGTCCGCATTTTTGAAGCGATCCATGAAATCACGCAAGCTGCCGAGCGAGCCGGGCGCGATGGTGTCTATGATAGCCCACAACTCCGAGAGTTCATTCTCAACGGGGGTGCCGGTCAATCCTACGGTGAAATCAGATTTCATGGACTGAGCGGCCCGATGAGCCAGTGTGGTGACGTTCTTGATGTTTTGTATCTCATCAAAAACGACAGCGGCAAAATCGATTTTGGCGAATTCGACTTGGTTTTGAGCAAGTGTTTGATAGGTTGTCAGCACCCAAAAGATCCGGTCTTCCTCATGTTGGGTGTCCAATCCGAGATCTAAATTGTGGCTACCATCACTTGCTTTCGTTCTAAGGCGCTTCAATCCTGATCCATAAGCATCAATCCTAGATCCAAGGCCAAGGAAACTACCCATATGAGTTTCAACTTCTTTAGCCCAGTTTTTAAGGAGTGTCGTCGGCGCAACGACGAGGATTGGCTTCTTTTGATCTGATGGCGCCTTTCGCATGTTTTCCTGCAACCACGCCATGAAGGCGATGGTTTGTAAGGTTTTTCCTAGACCCTGATCATCAGCGTTCAGGACGCCGGGCAGACCTTGCAGGTAGGCGTCAATCTGCCAATCAAGCGAGACGTCTTGGTGCTTCATGAGCGTTGCGGTGATCTTGGGCGAACGGTTTATTTGGATGTGGCGAGGACGCTCTGTAAGTTCGCGTCGATAATTCAGTTCGTCGAAGTTATCCTTGATCAGAAGAACCCGTTGTTCAGTTGCTTTAGTCTCGGTCTCGCTACCCGTATCCTGACCTGGCTTGGGCTTGGGCTTGATCATGCCGACCAACTGATCAACAATGCCTTTTACTTCTTCGGTCGCGGGAATCTCATGCCCTTCGTGGTGAACGGTTTTTTTCCCATTTTTAATAGCTTCTGAAAGCTCGGCTTTCAGGCCTTCAATTTTTTCCTGAGGTAGGGTGATGAACTGATCACCGAGATAGATCCCGAATTCCTCAGGTTCCCAGCTATTTGGAATGCGTTTGACCCAAGGTACTACGGGTGGAACCCAAAGCCCGAGCTCGGTAACTCTGTCCGAATACTCCTTAGTCTCGACGAAAATAGCGGAAATGATTTGTTCAACTTGTTCCTGCTGGATGTCATCAGGAAGATCGAGGGCTTGTTCTGCTTCCAGCTTATTTCGATATACTTCCGCGATGGACTTGGCTGGATTAGCTGCGAACGCCTCGCGGGCTTCGGGAGAGGCTGTTTCGATATCGCGGACGTGTTGTAAAGCGGGAAACAAGAGCTCGTCGATAAGGACATATTCTCCGCTTTCGAGAAGGTAGGTTCGTTTCGCAGCTTCGTAGGAAAAAAAACCTTTGCCGGGATCGCTTTCGAATGTGAGACGCTCTTTGGGCGTCAGAAGTCCTTGTTTTTCACTGGCCGGGCTTTTCCCGGCGGCCGGCACCTTCCCGAAGAGAACGGGTTTAATTTGATAACCGTGTTCATTCTTGAACGAGACATCGAAGGAAATTGCGCGAGCCGTCTTCACTTGGAAACGAGATAGTGTGTCATCCAGACGAATTGTTAGCTCGTTCAGGTTGTTTGGGTTAGCGCCACCAAAGAAACTGGAGGTAGGATCATCTAGCGGATCAGTATCGACGTCGGTTTGATGGACAAGCGCCAACACTTCGGCAACCATCTGCATCTGTCGCGCGACGCTTTTGTCGGAAGCTGCCTTATACTGGTCGAGGATAGCGCAAATCTCGAAAACGGGATCCGGGATGATGTAAGTCTGACCGTTTCGTGATTGAGTAAGGAAGGCTCCGTCGCGTTTGACGCGGATGTTTTCCCCCTCATGCTGCCAGCGGGGCAAGATCACAAGATCGCCCGTTGCTAGGCTTCCCTTTTGCTCAAGGCGAAAGGTAAAGCTGGGGTTGGGTGGAAGTCCAAGCGCTTTCAGTGAATTGTTGCTGAGTTGCGCGAGAGCTTTGTCATAAATGACAATGCCGTCTTTTAATTCCAAAGCCTGCTGCTTCTGATCTTCCATGAGACGTGTAATCTCGGCATGAGCGAGGCTGCCCGAGGCTCCGGTTCGTGCGGACCATTCTCGGAGGTGACGCTCTTCCAATTTGGTGCCAAAAAACAGAAGTCCTTTCGTGGTCTCGAGGAAACGCAAAACGATCCGGTTGTCTTCTCTTTTGTAGTCAGTTTCAAACATGAGAATTGGTCTTACCTATTCCGCCGCATGTAATCTTCAGCCTTCTGCATCCAGTTTTGATATGCGTCATGCGTATATTCGACGCCTTGAGCTTCGGGGCGCGCGTGAATTTCGTTTCTGTTGTAGGACTTCCGATGCAAATGCGGGGCATTGTAGGAGCCACGGTTGAATATTCGAACCCTAAAACTGTGAGTGCCTTCAACTATGGTGAGGTCGCCTACCTTCATAATAAAAAAACACTTCTCTCGTTCGTTAAAGTTTAGGGTTCCGTGTGAAAGGAATGATTTGTCTTCATGTTCACGGGCGAGACTGCGAGCGTATCGCGCACCATTTTCGTTCAAAACCACCCAAGCATCACTGATCCATTCTCGTTGGTCGATGGCAGCCCAAAATTTCCGCCTAGGCTCCCACATGTGGCTGCCCTCAAACTTGCTAATAATGTCAAAGAACATCTTGAGGGACTTGCTGGTCATCCAGCGGTTCATTATCTCTCGAGTCTCTGTGGAAACCCCCGCCCATTTTGCCTGTGAAACCCGTGGATCTCCAAAGTTCCGCACCAGAAAGCGTTCCACATCGTCTCTCAGTTCGGGGTTGTCCTGATCAGCGAAAGGGAGCACCAGAGCATCAATTCCGGCAGCTCTTGTCGCCTCAGCCGTGGTAGTGGAGTTTGGGCACAGCCAATTCATCACCCGCTCGAACGGAACTCTGTTAAGTGCTTGCCTTTCTTGGGCTGTGCTTTTTACCATCTTAGCAAAGACATCTTCGAACAGACCATTAGCATGGGGAGACCATATGCCCCACGACTTTGCGAGCTCGTAGGGGTTGTTGTTCTGCGAAAGCTCTTCGGCGATCAATCCAGGCGCTACTGCTGGTTGAAAAAGTTGTAGGTCTTCCACGAGGTGGGTGCGAACCGGAATATCCTTGGCGGGTTTGTTGGCCAAGATTGAACGGAGTCTGTCGAGGGTTGGACTCACTTCCCGGGATGTTTCGATATAGGCGTCCAGCGCGGCTCGGCAGTAGCTCTTGCGACTGGTGCTCTCCAGTGTGTCAAGGAGTACGGCCGATACATTTGCCCACCTGACATCATCACGTACCTCTGAGGTAAGGAAAGACCGCAAGATGTCCGACGCCATATGCCATGGAAAACGTGACCAATCATTGCGATCCATCCGTTGCTGGAACTCGGCTAGCCTTGCTTCGAGGTCTTGTTCGGTTTTGGAATTCTGACCCATACCATACTTCTGCTGGACCCTTTTCACCGCTCTGTCCAGATGCACGGTCGTGGCGTTGAGCTCAATCTTTGAGGAACTTTTGGGTGCTATAAGAAGTTCAGACAGCTTCATTCCTGAACACCCTGGGTTTCAATTGCCGCCTGTATCGCAGCTTTCAGGCGCTCGACCTCTTCAACGTTTTTGGGGGTCGTCATGATGAAGCGCATGTCGATTCGTCGGTTTCCGTCTTTATCCGCTTGGGTTGTTCCGAAATTGATCGGGCGCGTTTCCCCGTAACCCGATACAGACAAGACTTCTTGACCGACGACATCAACGCCTTGCACGTCATCTAAGAGGTAATTGGCGTTCAGGAAGTCCGTGAGTTCAGGCCGATGCTTTACGAACACTTCGTACGTGGATGTTGCGCGTCTGGTAGAGAGATTGAGGTTGTAGATATCCGCACCATCGCTGTCTGTGTGACCTTCAATCTGCACGGCCTCGATGACGGAGTTGTTCGGGTTGCAGTTGTCAGCGATGGCTGAGTTCGCGCCCAAAGTGTAGCAGGTTAACTCTTCAGTCAGGATCTCTGCAATCTTCCGCATCGTTGCTGTTGTACGGCGATCAGGTGTGGAGCTTCCAGATCGGAACTCGATTGCGTCTTCGCCAAATCGTACGACACCACTCACCTCATCCACGATAACTTTGATACCGGCGGCGATCAGGCGGTCTTCAATCCGTGATAGAAGAATATTTCTGTCTTCTGAGATGCCCTTGAGGGCCGTCTCGACGGGGTCTGTTTCAAGCTGGTTACGCAGTTCCTTTAGCTCTGCTTCCAGCGTTTTGATCCTATCCCGAAGATCCTCGATAACTTCCTTTAGATCAGTATTCTCAGTTTTGAGTGCATCATTTTCTAACTGGAGTGCGTCAATCTCGGTTTGAAGCCTTTTGTTTTCGAGTTCCAGGCGAGCCAATTCTTCACGCAAGCGCCGATTATCTTCACGCAGCGCTTGAAGGCGATCCCCTTGGTCGATGCGTGTTTCCAGTTCAGCTTTCAGTTGAACGATTTCAGCGCGCAGATCCTCGTTCTCAACTCGAAGTGTTTCCACTTGTTGTTGTAGCTCCCGAATATCAGGGGCTTCATCAATCAATAGTGTGGCAAAATATGCCAGAACCAACATGACAATGAAGAGGATAGAGATCATCAGATCGGTCATTGTAATGAAGACCGATTCCTCCTCTTCTTCTCTTCGTAGTTGGCGAGATGTCAGTGCCATGGATTATGCCCCGCGCTGAGTTGGCTCGAATTCGGCTATTCCGTCGAGAACCGTTTGAATGGATTGAATCCCATCCCCGAAGCGGGTTGCGACCTCCTGTGTAAATCTACTGACCTGATCTTGAGACTCTGCAAGACTGCTCTCGAGCAGTTGGAGTGCGGATCCGAGATTTTGGTCGATTGTCTCAGCGTTTTCTACGACTTCTTTCAACCTAGCTATGGACGCTTGCATGGCCGCCATCGTCTGATCCACGGTGCTGCGGGAAGCCTCCATCATTTGCAGGCTACCTTCTAGTGATGTTCGAATGGCATTGTTGGTTCGTTCAATGCGCTCTACGCTTTCCGCAATTGGTCGGGAAACTCCCTCAAGAGATTTTGTGGAGTCTGTCAGGCTGGCGGAGGCTCTCTCCTGGGCATTGGTCGACAGGTTCACTGCATTTGCATGTTTGGCTAGCTCTTGGTTCGAAACCTCGAGTCGCGATGCCATTGTACGGATGGGATCCACAAGTGAAGTGTTCAGATTGCTTTGGAAGTCTGAAAGGCTACTCAGAAAATCACTGGATACGTCTGCCAGCTTCTGAGTAAGATCGGACCCGGCATTAGCAACCTTCTGGTTCACTTCAGCGCCAATCTCAGCAACCGCCGTAGTGGCTTTTTCAGAAACTTGGTCACTTGTGGCGTTGATTGAGCTCGCAAGGCCAGCGGTAGCATCGATGATCGAGTTTGCAGCGTCAGTCATCTTATCGTTGTTTGCCCGCATGCCGGCATCAATTGACTCAAGCAACGTTGCAATGGCGTCTTGCGAAGCTTCTTGCTCCAGTTCGCGAGCCTTGCGTGCGACCGCTTGATCCTCCTCCAGCTGTCGCCGTGCGCCCTCGACGACCGCATTCAAGTTTTCAATGCCCTTCGACATTTCGTTGCCAATACTGTTTCCTGAGTTGGCGAGGCGGTCAGCGACATCGATAAGCGTTCTGTTTATTGTCGAAAGAGTTCGAGACATCTCGTCCAAACTGTCGTTCAGCTTTGCATTTAAAGCATCTCCAATTTGCCCGACCATACCGGTGACTTCTGTTCCGGCGCTGTTGCTTACTGTGTCAAGAACGGGCTTAAGGTCTCTGGCCAGTGTTTGGCTAACCGTATCTCCAATCTGGGCACCGAGGTCATTGCCCAAAACCTTCAGCTGTGAAGTCTGTTCCTGCGTAGCTTTTAACTGATCGACGGCGATTTTTTCCGGAGTTTGAAAGCGAACCCTGTATTCGATGTCATCGCAGAGTTGCGCAACTTTTCTATCCAACGAAGCGGCCTGCATACGGTAGGTAATGGTAAACAAAATAGAGGCCAGCAGACCTGCCAGCGACATTGTGAACTTGCCACGCGCTGCGGCCAGGAACTCGGACATTGAATCTTGGTTGATATTGTCGAGAGTACCAAGCGCAGCGATAATCCCAAGAAATGTTAAAAGTAACCCTACCGAAACAAAGATTCCAGGTAGGTGACGCCAGACGCCGTGCTCAAATCCAAGGTCGTGACTGTTAAAAAAGAAGTTTGGGCGAACAGTGTTGAAAATTGGTTTATCACGATCTTCTTCCTCCGGTATTACCAGTGTTTCACCATATTCATCCCATGCGCGACTTACGTTGTAGTCATACCCACGGAGTTTGTTTGGCTGCGCCTCAGTCGAAATTTTGCTGTGAATTTTGTCAAACTGTTCGGCAAACTCACGTCGCGTAGAAGCCATCCTTATTGCCTTATGGATTCGGTTAACTGCCGCGACTTTCAATCGGTTTTGCAGGAGAAAAATTACCATAAAGAAACAGAAGGCACCCCCAATTCCAACCGTGACTAGGCCAACTGCGGCTTCGTCTTTCACAAGTTCAGCAACCGAGAAAATGATGTTGGTTGCATACATTCCAATTTGTGAAGAAATTGATCCGTTTTCAGAGAGCATTGCTAGCGTTTCCATGAACCATTCAGAACTAAAGGGTGATTTTTCTGTAAGATCGACTACTGATTGAGCGCATGCAACGTGGTTTATTGAATGCGTGGACTTGCTGTCACTATCGCTATTGTTTGAGCAACTTCGCCCTCGTAGCTCGGAACGAGCGAGGCAGGTATTTGCATCTAAATAAATCCGCGCTTAGAAAAAAGTTTGAAAAAATATTAAATAACTTCAGGTATTTAGTCAATTTTTGGTGTAAGGCGAGATTTCCTTCTTGACCCGAGTTACATAAAGGCCTCAGCCTAGTGCCATGACATGCACACACATCCACTGCCACCGAATATCGGCCTAAGGTCGATAACCCACGCGAAATCCGTGGGAGGCAGCATTGGTATGCGGGCGAGGCTTATATCCTTGTAATTGCTCCAGATTAGAGTGCACGAGTCGGTTCGATTCCGACGCCTCCTACCATCCCCTTGGAGGCTACTCATGTCACAGCACTACACAACGAATGAAGAATTTGAACGACCTCCGAAGGCGTTCACCAACAAGGGTTTGGTCTCAGTATTCAGGAGCCACTTAGAACCAGTTTCATTGACAAAAACACTCTTTTTCGACGGGAACAGGTGCCGGAACTGTCCAAAGAGAGAGTGCTGAAACATGCTCAAGATCGTTGTCTATGTGAACGAAAACGAGGTTGCGAGGGCTCATTTGGGTAACGCCAGCGACCTTACTGATGTGTCTGATTATGAGGTCCAGATGAACGAGCGAGGGGCCGAAAAACTCGGCATTGAAGAGCGAGGCATTAGTGGCGAGATCTTGCGGCACAAGCGCAAGCAAACGGTCTGGTCGCTTGTCGAGAAGGCCGCAGCACTCTGGATGAAGAAGACAGGTGCGCGAGAACCTAGCGTTGAGATTGATGAAGTGACGACGGCGTTCCTGAAGTTGAAGAAGGCCAAGTTTCTCGCCGCACAAGCATCGCTGTCTGATCCGATTGGCGCAGAGGAGTTCGACGCGCTCGCTGCTGACGTCGAGATTGATCCACTGACCAGGGCGCTTTTGGCACTGCAAGAGGCAAGGATCGCACTTGGCCGGGCAAATCTATCTGATCCGATTTCCGCAGATGAGATCAGAGCCCGCAAGGTACATGAGGAGAGTGACAACAAATTGCTGTCGCAGATCAGGGTGAGCATTCGCGAGTTGGATGAGCGCATCGCTAAGAAAGAGAATGACGATGGCCAGAACGATTGAACCAGTTTTCTCGAAAACTGATGATCCTAGATTCCTGAAGATGACGTTTGCTGTCCACGATAGCGAAGGCAACATCATGTTCCCAATCTCACCCAAGGATTTCGAAGGTATGGAAGATCTCACTGACGAAGAGGTCGTGCGTGCAGTTAGTAACAAAGCTGACGCATTGGCGCATCTGAAGGATGGGTAATTTGAAACCGGTCGTTGACTGGAATGACATTCATACAAGCGTTCTGAACGCGCTTGGAGAACACCGTGTGGGTTGGGCTGATCAGCTCGCGCTGGTGCTTGAGGATGTAAAGCGTAATGTTGCTCAACGCGCTGATGTCTTTGGGAGTGAGCTGCCAGAGGTCGTGCAGATAAAGCAAAAATTGGGAGGCCTTCGTGTCTGCACACGAAAGTGCAATCGAAATATCCTCGATGAGCTGGATACGCGTGTCGACGAGATTGAGAAGACGTGTGAGCGGTGCGGAAATTCTGCCGGAATCCAAAGCATCCAGGGCTATCTCACGACGCTTTGTTGCTGGTGCTACAACGACTACCTTCAAAGTCGGTTTGAAGGCGCTGAGGCGAGGTGGCCAACAGATCTTGAGCTCAACGTAGCAAATCGCTTTCCAGACCTGGTGAGCGCTGATACGGCGTCATTGTGGCCAAGCATTGGTCCGGGCAGGCTGGTCTTGCTTGGCCGGTTCCTCGCAGAGGCGGAGCATCTGGTTCGAGAGACCTGTGAGACACCGACTCAAGTGCAGATCTCGGATGTGACGACGGGCTCAGACGGTTCAATCCAGATCAACTTCCTTCGGTACGATCAATGCCTGGATCTCCCGCTCAAACGTCTCGTACTGGACAGCAAGCGCACATGTGCAAGATGTGGTCATGTTGGGGATATCGTACGGAAGAAGAACAAGGCAACTGCCCTGTGCGCGCACTGTCAGGAGCAAGGCGATTGGAATCCCTTCGATGAGTGATGAGCTTTCCGATGAAGAGACCTTTGGACGTCGGTTGGAGTCCATCCCTCTGGATGACATGATTTATGAACTGAAAGCACGACTGAAAGAGGGTTCAGATGCATGGCCGGCACTTTTAACGACGGTGCAAGAGTACATCGTGGGCGCTGCTTCAGCTGATGAACAGCAGAATGGACAGACATCTGGAGTAAAGACAATAAGTGACCAAAATGACTGAAAAAGAAAAAACACAGACGGAACTGGTAGCGTCTATCAAGACCTTGGCCTCCCAAAACCAATCGTCGGCCACCTATTCTGCGACTTAAGGATCGTCGCCTTCCAAGAAAGTTATTACCCGATTGAGATCGCGGTTTTGAGGGTGATCGGTTGGCGAGGGTTGCAATCGATAAATTGTCTGAAGATTTTCGCAACATAAGTGCACAAACATTAAACCAGCTACAAGGCTGTCCTAAACCCTCCTTTACAGCCCCATTCCCAGCCCTGATTTCGTCGATTGCTTTCAGATCGAAACGTGGTGTCCGATCTGCGAGGAAGCCCAGTCAACAATCCAATTTGATCGTACGGCGAATCCTCGAGCGCCGTCTGTTCCAAACAACATAGCTGCCCAGTATTCTGAGTTTGATCCAGTTAACACCCATGAGCCTGAATCTCCGTCAACTGGAGCCGATGACATAAGTGTATTCAATTTGCCTCCGACCGGCACTTTTGCTTCAGGGATTAGCTCAATGGCATCTTTAAATAGATATGTTCGATTTTTCCTTTGGAAAGTGTAGCTTATCGCTAGTGATCCGAGTCGGTATTGCAAAGATGTTTTGGCTCCATAGGCTCTAACTCTCATTCCTGTGCTCAATGCAGAAATGACGCCAGACAACGGGGAAGCACTAGTAACTGAATTCGTCTGAATCAGTGCGCAATCAATCATGTTGAGAACAGGGCCGTTGCCTGGATAAGGGTTGGGCTGCGTGTGCTGCAATGGATCCTTCGAAGCTCCACTTGGGAGTTCAAATAAATCCGCTGAAACGACGCAGGTGAGCCCCAACGTGCTATTACGGATTGACACATTATCACCAGCCCCACAAACATGCGCACAAGTTAAACCCAACTTCGAGCCGTCGCCGGTATTCGTAACGTATCCTCCCAATGTTCCGTTACCTCGGTTTTGAACTAATAACTTTTTCCCGACGACTCCACAGAGGCTAGCCATAGGACGTTCTTCCACCTGTACGAAGTGGTTTTTGTGCCTCCGAGCTAAGTTAAGAAGCTGAATTACTTGTTCCTCTTGTGATTCATCCTCGCTGCCAATTAACGGAGGTGCAGGACTACGGAAGACGATAGTCATCACAAGTGGGCTTCTTTTATCGGGCTGCCCAATAAGGTTTAGATAGTCTTCCCACCCTTTTGGTGCTTCCCACAAAGATCGATCTCTGTACCAACCAGGCCAATTTCTTGACACTTTGGCCTCAATACTACTAAGAGATGCATTCAACTGTTGGGAAGCGATTAGATCAGACAAAACCTGGTCACTACTACCGTTTATGATTCCTTCTTCTACGTCCTTAAATACAATCCAAAGTGGATGCACACTTATTAGGAATCCGGAAACGATTTCGATCAACCCAGCTTCTTTCGTAATCTCATGAAGTTCTTTTTGTTCGGTGAAATACTCGTGCAGGCGCACATAGTTGACCATTTTAATTACCCCCCGAGACCTTAGGTTCGAATGCTCCCGCGACTAAACTGAAAATTGGCGCACAGAGAGCTGCAACAAGAGAATCATGAACTCCTAGCAGGATGAAAGCTGATCCGCCTGTAGCATAAGCCCAAAGGACAAAACTTATTGTGCCGAGAGTAGCGTTTAATACCCAAGGCTGGTCGTCGATACGCGAACGGTAGAGGTAAATTGGCGTGAAAATAAATCCCAGCACAACCAAAAAAATGGCCGAATACATAGCCACTGGGTCCGCGCTGGCAACTTCGGGAACGCCCTCAGGTAAAGAATTTAAACCCAGCCTGCCCTTAATCAAACTGTCAGCAGCAATGTAAACACCAACAATCTCAACCGGGATGTATTTAAGCAATCGATCTACGTATTTATCTGGAGGGGCTTCCCTCCAATCACCGTCTATCAGCGAAGCATTGGTACGAGGGACCACCAAGCGTGACATCAACAAATCCTCTAAAAATTGTGATATGAATAACCACAAGTATAGTGAAAACAACTAGTGCTCGCTAGCCTGGAGCAAATCACAAGCAGACCGACGCAGACGACCAGCACAATGGAACCTGATATGGGCAGACGTCAACAAGAGCTAGTCAACCGCCTCTGCAACTTCGTGGAAGAATGCTATTTCGTCGATGCACGCATTTCTTTCCAAGACTTAGTTCACATCTCTGAAAACCTAGAGTTCCCATGCCAAACTGTTTCTCATAGGCATTTTGTTTACGGCAAAACCTTCGAACAGATCGCGTGCAAGGTGACTGATCGGCACTGCCTTCAACGGGCGCTAAAAAAGATAGTCAAAAAAGCCCAAAAATTCCTGGACGAAAAGGAAAAAATAAATAGAGAAACTTGGTTGATTCCTGGACATGGTGAGTTGATTTTTCAAGGATACTTATTTGTGCTGTCGCACACATATTTGGTGTCAAACGGAATCCAAACTTTGACTTCCAAACCTCCAGAGATTTCATCTGTTGCGCTACGGTGTTTGGAGCGCGATAGGTACGACAAAACTCCTACAACTGCTACAAACATTACAACAATTAATAAGGGGCCTGCACCCTCGACCGGCCTAACGTTAAGACTTAGGCAGCTATTGCTCTCCGCATTTTTCGGACATCGCAACAGCAAGCATAAAGCGCCAGAGCTTCACTTTTCGATATTTAGTTGCAGATCTAAAGACTGTCCTATTAATCAAGAAAAATTTCTACGTTCAATTTTGGAAGAACAATTGTGTTCATCTGTTATTGATGTCTCAAGACAGCTACAATTAAACCCACAGCTTAACCTAGAAAACAGAGAAGAATGGTTGTGCCATATGGAAAGTAACGCTTGGCACAGCAAAGATTCGGATGTTTTTTGTGCGCCAACATCAGCGAACAACAAACAGGAATTGTGCGCCTGGATTGAGACAAGACTATGCGCTTACTTAAAGCCAGTGCCTCAACAAAACTGACTGTTGTAACCTTGTTCGCGTTGAGAAAAAGCTGGAGATTAGAAAAATCTCGGTACTCAGTATTACTTGACAATAATATTCACTGGAATTGTTCTAGGGTCAGGACCCATTGATTTCTGCGGGGTTGCGTGATTCACGGTTCGAAAAACGAGCGGTGAACATGTCTGATTTTTTTTGGCTGACCGACGCCCAGATGGCGCGTCTTGAGCCCTTCTTCCCAAAGTCTCATGGCAAACCCCGCGTCGATGACCTGCGGGTGTTGAGCGGGATAGTCTTCATTAATCGCAATGGTTTGCGCTGGCGCGATGCACCGAAGGAATACGGCCCGCACAAGACGCTCTACAACCGATGGAAACGTTGGAGCGACAAGGGCATCTTTGCCCGGATGATGGCCGGATTGGCCGCTGAGCACGGCGAAGATAAGACCGTTATGATAGATGGGACCTACCTGAAGGCGCACCGCACAGCGACCAGTTTGGGCGTCAAAAAAGGGGGGCGTGGACGCCTGATCGGTCGGACCAAGGGCGGCATGAACACGAAGCTGCACGCTATCTGCGACAGCAAGGGACGCCCACTCAACTTGTTTGTAACCGCTGGGCAGGTCAGCGATTACATCGGCGCACGGGCCAGCCTGCCAGATGTCGAATGGCTGTTTGGGGATCGCGGATATGACGCTGATTGGTTCCGGGAAGCGTTGAAATACAAAGGGATACGTGCGTGCATCCCAGGCCGGAAGCAGCGGAAGAAAGCGGTGAAGTACGACAAGCGTCGCTACAAACGTCGCAATCGGATCGAGATCATGTTCGGAAGGCTGAAAGATTGGCGGCGAGTGGCAACCCTATACGACAGGTGCCCAAAGGTCTTTCTCTCGGCCATCGCACTGGCGGCCACCGTCATCTATTGGCTATGAGTCCTGACCCTACAGCGTCCAAGAAACTCACTGCAAAATCTTTGTTATAAATTGGGACGGTATACTCGGTATCTACGTTTTCTTTTACGGAAACCAACAATTCACCGGCTCCGTCGTAAAAGATCACAGCAGAGCCTGCCATTACGGTGAAACCAAAAAAAGTATATGCAAGGTATTTGAACATAATCAAAAATCTGCTGAGCTATCGTCGTCGAACTATAGCACCGGCTGAGCTTCACGCATAGCGAGTGGCGATGAAACCGGTTCCCGGTTTCATTTTACGCCGAGGTGTGAGCTTCAAGGATGGCGATGAATGGTCGAAGTGGCCGGGGAAATGTGGTGGTTGGTTAACCCGCTGTAACCGGCGCGTTTCTGGGATGGGGACAGTAGCGTTGGAGGTTTCCGTTGCAGATTTAGACCAAACTACTAACCGCAGAGACCCGAGACTTTGCAGAAAATGAATGCACTCATCACTCCGCACATTCCAACCAAAAGGAATGCAAGGCTATATGGCATGATTGAGACAGATCTGCGGTTCCGTACGTTGAACTTCTCTTTGTATTTGGACCCATAGATCTCAACAGCGTGCTTCCAGACTTTGTCCGAATGGGTCTCAATACAAACCTCTTTCGCATAAGTTTCTAGCTCGACAACAAAATCATTGAAGAAACGGCTGTCTGATGGGTGGAAGCTCTTCAGGTAATTTCTAAAATATTGAAAACCCAGCATTATCTCTAAAACAATTATTCGAGGGTATAGATCGATGATCCTTTGGTCATAGCGCCTCTGAATAGTTACGGAATAGAAAACCAAAACCGCAAAGCAGAACCAGCCAATCAAAGCCAGCGTTGCCTCTTTTGTGGCGAAGGCCGCGCTGAAGAAGCCCAGCAAGATAGCAAAAGACCCAGTTAGCGCGAGCTGGTTCCACACTTGGATTACTCTAACGAGGTTCATTCTTTGATTGTTGATAGTTTGGTACTCATACCTGTGGTGGGAAAAGTCTCCTGACAAAGCTGCGCTCCTAAAAATATGGTCGTCATGATTTGATAATAACAGCGTGGATGGAACGCAAAACCTGTTGTGGGCGTGACGGAGTGCAGGTGGGCGCTGCAAAATCAGGACCCGCGTCCGATAAATTTCGGTAACCACCGCGACCCTCACAGCCTCTCATCGCCTCGGCGCACCAATTCTATCGCCACTTTCACAGAGAAGCACTGCGCGCTCTGAGCGCCCTGCGTCACTCTTACATATGTCATATGCTGTTGATACCGTTTGGCTAACCGCCGTGAAACCGTCCCGATTGATTGACTGCGATAGTGTCGGAGCACATTGAGCGGAGACTGCCGTGGGTTCCAAAGAGCCCCGGCTCCAGTTTCAACAGGCGGCGAATCACCTCACTCAGGACACGGGTGGATTGGCTGTCGAGGCCATTTGAACAGACGAAAGTGAAGGAATTCTATTCTTACACTTGAGCGCTCTCTCATGCCGCAACAACAACTATCTCTCTTTCAATTTATCCTTACTCGGAAGAAGTGAATTAGGCAGAGCCTAATTCAGGGCCGCATTTTGCAACGCAAGCGCTCCCAAGGATAAATGTTTAAAAACAGTGTCTTATTGTGAGATCTGCGGGAGTTTGATATGCTGATTGGCGTGTCAAACCTATCCCTACCTGGGGGGTGCACGAAATGAAAGCGAGGCTGAGAGATATGCCATTCGTTGTAGATAAATTTGCTGCCGGTGACGCAGTGCTGAGTTCGGAGGCGCCTTTTCGTTGAAAAAGTCGAAAAGCACAAATCGGCTAATCAATGAGGTAGCCAGTTGTTTAGAGTGGGGTCGAATGATCTGACAAATTAGTCACACTTTATCGGCGTAAAAGTCACGTCATCTGTACCCGCATCTTTTCGCTTGCGCAGACCTCCGAGTTTTGAGTACGAGGAACGCCCATGCAAAATGCTTACCATCATATCGCGCCCAATCAGATACGGGTTTTCTGAGTTTCCGATCCGTTGGTAGCTCTCTTCAGCGATAGGTTCACATATCCTTCTTCTGCTGCGAGCTCCTGTAGGCACTAAGTCGATATGAGGCGCTTGTCATGGCGTTTACTACAAAACTTTTGGGGTTCTTGAAGATGTGTTGCGATAGCCATCGCGACATCACTCCTTCTTTTGCTCCGCGTTTCTTGAATCTCACGCGAATAGCCGTGTGATCGGGCGGTTTCGGCCGCCTGCTTCCCACCAAAATTCAAATCACGAGTTTTTCTACCGAACGCGTTCGGTGGGCTCGATAAGACGTGAGGTATTCACATGAAGAAGAACTTTCCTGACGGAATCCGGCTCCCGTCAGATTTTCGTTCAGACCGTGCCATTGCGAAAGCCGCGAAACGCCATTGTACTGCTTACACCGTGATCGGTTCAAACCCGGGTGTAAGGGTTCAGGCGGAGTCTCAACTTGAGTTGGTCAATCTGCTGGTAATGCACGCGCAGCTCGAGGTTGAAGACATCTTCGATCAAGTGCGGTTCCGTTGGAATGGCTTCAGCGAAAAGGTGCGAGAGCATGTGTTTGATTACGTCGCGCACATCCGTGGAGGCTCTAAAGTTGCTTTCGCCGTAAAGCCAAGCTTTCAGGCCACGAAGTCGGTATTTGTAGAAAAAATGCAAGAGGTTGCGTGGTTCTCCGTTCAGTCTGGCTTTTGCGATGAAGTACGTATCCTGACGGAACGCAGCGCAGATCAGATTGAAAAGAGGAATGCAGAGCTTTTCTGGGCCGTGCGGCAGCCTATGCCGAGTGCTGACGACGTAGCTTGGAATGTAGCTCAAGACCTTCTGGGCGCAGCCTCACTGCGTGACCTTACAATCAAAACTGGACTTGGAGCCGACGGTTGGCGAGCGCTCGTGCGTTTGGTTGCCGCTCAACATCTTGTGCCACTTACCCGCGAAATCATCGACCCCCAAACACTTGTCCAAAGGAAAGGATAATTCCCATGACTGTTCACTATGATCTGACCAAGAAAATGGCTGAAGCGAAGAATACCGCAAGCGCTTCAACAAAAAGCCGCTTCGAAATCTCGATGCATGACCGTGTAACTATTGCAGGCAAACGTATGCGGTTGGCCGGAAAAACTGCAGACGGCTATGTCCTTTATCCAACTTCCGGATCAGGACTTGCCGAGTTTTTTGGTTATGAAGAATTGAGCCGTCGCAACGCCTCTGGCGAAATTGTGCATGAACGTAACCACTTCTTGCCCAAGGCGGATCGCAAACCAAACTTCAATAACTCTATCTCGCTGTTCGATTTGACGGAAAAGCAGAAAGAGCGGTTCTGGAAACGCTACAGCTTGGTAAGCGCTTATCTGGAGCTGGAAAGCGAGGAGCGTGTCTCACCAAATGACAAGTCGATCAAGGAGTGTACGGCGGAAATTTGTCAATTGGCCGCAACAATTGCCTTGGAAGAGATGCCGACCCCAGAAGAGTGCATGCGCGACGAAGAAATTCGGTCTGGAAAGCGGCGTCGTCGTCATGGCGGCGGACGGATTGTAGGGAGCGTTGAGCCTGTCCATGCGACCACCCTGAGGAAGTGGGTGACTGCATATCGTCGAAACGGCAAGCTTGGTCTTATCGATAGCGTCCATAACCGCGGAAATCGGTTTAGTTACTTCAGCTCCGAAGAGAAAAAATTGCTCGATGCAGAAACGCGAAAAAGTTACTTCAATCTCAACCGACCGACTCAAAAGAAGACTACCGAAGACGTTCAGCGGGCGTTTGAAAGGGTCAACGAGGAACGTGAAAAAGAGGGTCTGACCCCATTCCGCGTGCCTAGTCGCGATGCAGTGCGCAGATGCATCAAGAGCTATAGTGAGTTCGAAGTTTTGCTGCACCGGTACGGGTACGACGAGGCGATGAAACGCTGCAAGCCGGTAGGGCGGGGAATTGAGACTTCTCGATTGGTCCAAAAGGCTCAAATGGATGAATGGCGGGTCGATCTTTGCACCCTTGTGAACAGCACAGGTCTTGGCCAACTGTTCAATCAGAAAGAGCTCGAGGACCTTGGTTTGCTTGGCGAAAAAGGGGCAAAGAGCACACGTTGGTGGTTGTCTGTCATGATTGATTGCCGCAGTCGCTGCATTCTTGCGATGAAACTGACGAAGAACCCTAAATCCGCCACGGCAATCGATTGCTTGCAAATGGCGGTACAGGACAAAGGTGCATGGGTGGATGCCGTAGGCGCCGAAGCGGCTTGGGACATGTTTGGCTTGCCGGAAGTCCTTGTTACGGACAATGGAGCTGCCTTCAAATCGCAAGAGTTCATCAGCACTTGCCTGGATCTGGGTATTACCGTTGAAAAAACCATCGCCGGCATGCCCGGTATGCGCGGAACAGTCGAAAGGTTTTTTAAGACTGCATCGACGGGGCTTGCTGCCCGACTTCATGGTCGCACGTTTTCGAATTCGGTTGAACGCGGAGATCATCCGACAGAGGAGCGCACCTGCTTGAACACAGAAGATCTGTGCTTTGCGCTGGTGCGCTGGATTGTGGACGTTTACCATAATACACCTCATGAAGGTCTGCACGGCCGGACACCGCTCGAGCAGTGGAACAAAGACATCGCGGACGGCAACTTCCCCGCTCAGGCAACGCCTGATATGCGCAAGAGGCGGCTGATTTTTGGAAAGAAACTTGAACGGACCCTGAGCAAATCAGGTGTCACAGTTTTGGGTGTACAGTACCACTCAGAGCAATTGGCGGAATGGTTTGCGCATCGTGGCAAGCAGGATTTGCAAGTCAGTTGGTTGCCTGAGAATATTGGTGCAATCTTTGTGAAGCTTGGGGAACACTGGCATGAAGTGCCAGCGGTTTACGATGAATTCGACAGTGTTCATGCACAACAGTGGGTTGCAGCTCGACGTAAGATGAAGAGTTCTGAACCGCGTAAAAGGGCGTGGGAACAGAATGTCGTTGCAAATGCGCTTGAAGCCATTGATGCAATGAATCTCAAAAAATCGCTCGAGTTCGGTCTGGTTTCACAGGTCTACTCTGAGACGCGCATGGCGGCGTTGGAAAAGGAACTGTTTGTCGGATTTTCCGTTTCCTCGTCTGAGACGCGGCTGGAACAGGGGCCAACGCAGTTTGGCATTACCGTTGCTCCGAAAAAACCCGACTACTTGTCCGAGGACGAGGGTAATCAGGACCGTCATCCACCCGTTGAAAAAGATGTTTGGGAGAGCGACGAGGAGGATGACAAATGAATCAGATCAACCCAGTTATCGATCCTCAGACGGTTATGCAGTCGTTGCGGGCCAAGTACTTCACAAACAATCGGCACCACCAAATTACGCGTGAACTCGACCGTTTGCTTCAACCCGACCAGCAAGGTGGTAGGTTGCCTGCTCCGGAACTCCATGCAGGAGGGCTTGAGGCCAGGGGGCTTATGGTTGTTGCGAAGCCGGGAGATGGCAAAACTACCGCGGTTCACAGGGTCCTGAGTCGCCACCCGGCGTTGCAAGCGGCGACGGGGCAGGACTTGCCTCGGTACATCCGCATTCAGGTGCCAAGTCCAGCAACACTTAAGAGCTTGGGCCGCGCCATTCTCGGAGAACTCGGAATGACCGGTGTTTCAGATCGAGCCCCCGCTTGGGACATCTGGCGTGTCGTGAAGCATCGCTTGTCGTTGTTGGGCATCGTCGTGCTTTGGATCGATGAAGCCCAAGACGTTTTCTTGTCACGCTCAGCACGTGAGATTGACGACATGCTCAAAACGCTGAAATCGTTGATGCAAGGAGACCAAGCAGTGGTCCTGGTTCTCAGTGGTACTGACCGGCTTCTTGAGGTGGCGCGCTACGACCAGCAAGTCGACCGACGGTTCAGGAAAATCATGTCTCGACCGCTTGTCGTGGGTCACCACGAACAAAACCTTCAAGGTTTGATTGATACATACTGTCAGATGGCCGGTATCCGGCCCGACATCGAACCGGATACACTGAGGCGACTTATCCATGGCAGCCGGGGTCTGTTCGGAAGAGCAATCGAGACTATCCTCGCGGCCATCGAACAAGCCCTCTACGAAGAGAACTACTGTTTGAAGCGATCTCATTTTGCGGAAGCTTGGAGCATCCAAGAAGGCTGCTCTTGGGATCAAAACGTGTTCGAGATCAATGATTGGGCAGCGCTGGAGATTGATAGCGACGCCGAAGAGTTTGATGCAGAACGAACCCGGCGGCAACATCAGCAAGTTGGACGGGGTTGATTCATTGAGTACAATTTTGCCAATGATGCCCATTTTGCCAGGTGAGAGCTTTGTTTCATGGGTCAGCCGGTTCGCCCGTGTTCAATGTGATATGTCTGCGAAAGAGTTTTCTTCTTTTGTGCGTATTCCACTTCAGGACCTCGCCAGGACCCGAGACAACGCGGTTGAGCAGATGCATCAGCTGACCGGCATTCCTGTGAAGCGACTTACGCAGGGCGGATACAAACAACTTGCCTTTCGCTACTACAAACATCGAGATGAAGAGTTTCATTCAGAATTCGTTGCGGGCAATCGAGTAAGTTATTGCCCGCAATGCATCTTGAACGACATCTCGGACTGCCCTCAATCGTTGAGAATGCCGGTTGGGAAGATCAATTGGGCTTTTTCACCTGTGAGAACTTGTCCCGTTCATTCCGTTCCTTTGGTCAGAGAGCCTGGGAGAGGCCGAGGCAATCTCTTCCTGGACTTGGCTGCCCATATGCCAGACGAAGCGCGATTGGCAAAGCTGGCCGAAATTGGGAAACAGAGGCGCATCTCTGAACTGCAATCTTACCTTGAAGCCAGACTTGAAGGGCGCCCTGGGCCAGAGTGGCTAGACGGGCAGCTGATTGATCTAGCCTCACGTGCATCTGAAATGCTCGGTGCGTGTATCGCATTTGGTCCAAATGCAAATCTTCCAAATCTATCGCAAGCGGATTGGGACTTGGCCGGGGCGGTTGGGTACGAGTTTACTCGATGTGGCTCTGAAGGCATTCGAGAAGGGCTTGAAGCGGTGCAGAAGAAGACGCCATGCTCCAAGATCCAAGCCGGGCCGCAAGGTGTGTTCGGTGTTCTTTATAAGTGGATTCAGTTCAAAAAAAACCGAAAACCGATTGGGCCATTTCGGGAGGTTTTCCGTGAACATATTCTGGAAACCATGCCAATTGGTGCGGGAACGATTCTGTTTGGAGAACCCGTCGTGCAGCGGCGGCGTCATTCTGTAGTGTCACTGAGCCAGAAGTTTGGTGTGCATCCCAGAACTGTTCAAAATGCGCTGATGGTCGCCGATCTGCTGCCTGCGGACTATGACGCAAAACGGGATTTCGGCGCCATTGACGTTGCACGTTCTGAAGACCTTCTCAGGAGGATGCGGCGTTCGGTTCCGATTTCTGAAGTTCCAAAATATCTAGGCTGCAGACGGCCCCAAGTGGCGCAGCTCATCGAAGCCGGCTTGCTTAAACCAATCGCGGGCTGTAGAGATGGCCGAAGGAGCATTGCTCAGGGAGTTGACGCCAACGACCTGGACAGTTTTGTGAACCGCTTGCGAAGTTTCGGACAGCCCATTTCTGAACCTTCAGAGGGTGTGTTGGGAATTGCCAATGCGGCTGAAGCCTTGAAAGTGCCCGCTGTCAAGATTGTCGAACTGTTGCTCCAAAGGCAACTAACTGGAGTTGAGCTTCTCGACGAAGAACTGCGTTACCAATCTGTACTTGTTGACGTGGCAGAAGTGGGTGAAAAACTCGGTTGCCGAACTGGTTCTCCCGGGAAATCGATTTCGGATGTCGCGCGAAAGCTTGGCCTTTCTGCCACCTCAGTAGACTTCCTTCTTCGAACGCCACTAGACGGAATGGAACCGGTTCTCACTATTTGCGGACAAACTAGACACATGGGGCAGATGCGTGATCTTGTTAACGCTGCTAGCGTGGACCGTTTCAAGTTGGACTACCAAAAGATTACCGACGTTGCGACGAGAATGGCAACAACAGTTCCGGAAGCCCGAAGGAAGTTAAAATCTCGAGGGATCTTGCCAGTTTGGGATCCCAAAGCGGCGGGAGTGGAGCTCTACAGAACCTCAGAATTCTAGAGGAACAAAAAGCTGAAGTAGCAGCCGCCCTTTGGGGCGGCTTTTTTGTTGCCCAATTTTTTTGTGGGCGACAATGAGTTGTCAAGATGGGCGAAGTGGCCGCGGATTAATCAAGGGTGATGCTTAATGTATATAAAAAACAATGCTTTAGTTTTTGGGGGCTGCCGATTATGGGTTATTTATGCCCAACGGAACATTTGATGTGGTGTGAAAGCTCGCATCAGTTTGCAATTTGACCAGCTTAAACAGCAATTTTGACCACTAAAAGTTTGCCACCGCCCTCAAAGGGGCGGTGGCTCTCTATTTTCTGGGATGTGTCGTGATGAGTTGAGTGGCTTCACATCAAGTCTTCGTAGCCTCGCAAGGCTCAGCTAAACTCAGATAGTTGAAGCGTTGCTTCAGAGTTTATCAAACACCGATCCAAGCCGAGGAGCGAACAATCGCTCATAAGTTTTCAACAAATAGGCGTCGGTCATGCCTGCTACAAAGTCACATATCACCCTCAGGCCATCGCCTTCTGCTTCATACTTTTTGAACGTGTCTGTCGGTAGCAAGCGCTTTGGGTCGGATTGAAGGGCTTCAAAAACGGAAACGACCATGCTTTGTCCCTTGAACTCCAAATGCTGGACGCTTGGGTTTTTAATAACCTCAGAAAAGACCAGTTTTTTTAGAGCTTTCAAAAATTGGGCTTGGGGTGAGGCCAACTTTGCACGGAATTTAAGGAGTGGCTCGTCAAATTGGCTGTACTCATCATATTCGATTGCCGTGATGAAGTGGTGAACCAAGCGACTTATATAGCGTTTTCGGGTGTTGGTGGCGCCGAATAGGCCATCAAGCATCCGGCCATAGACATCGTTCTCGCTTTCCCCTGGATACTTTTCTTTCAGTGCGTTGAGGAAGGATGAACACTTATCTTCCGGGATAAATTCCTGAAACTGCTTTGCAGAGACCAATTTCAGTGCAACGGCATCTTCAAAATCGTGCACTCCATAAGCAATGTCGTCCGCGACGTCCATGATGCTACAATCCAGGGACTTATGCATTGAAGCATTATGCTTGCCATCTTCTTTCTCGATTGACTGAAAATGGTCACGGTCTGAGCCAGAAAGCGGCTTGAGGATCCAAGCTACTACATCATTCTCGGTGTTCAGGTAACACTTAGGGGGCGTGGAAGCCCTGTCATCAATTATCTTGAGCGTCGAAGGAGATTCTTGCAGCCTTGGTTGAAGCTTGGTGTTTTCGGCTTCTGAGAAGCTGACGGGATACTTCAGTATTCCGAGAAGCGTACGCCTTGACAGGTTTGCGCCTGCATCTGCGGAGAAGTTCTCAAGGCGAGATAGGATCCGGAGAGTTTGGCCGTTTCCCTCGAACCCCCCAACCTTTTCTCTGTCAGCATTACGCATGCAGTAGTTCAGTGCGATTTCACCGCCATGACCGAAAGGGGGATGCCCCAAATCATGGGAGCATCCTATCGCTTGAATAGTGCTTCGGTCAGGTAGGTACTTTGCAGCGTCATGTTTAGGAAACGACTTAGCCAATTGTTTGACCAGACCTGAGCCGATTTGTGCGACTTCCAGAGAATGGGTCAATCTGGTTCGGTAAAAGTCACTGTCTCCCAGGTTCAGAATCTGTGTCTTCCCTTGCAACCTACGAAATGATGCAGAGTGAATTACCCGGGCATAATCAATGTCGCCCTCATCTCGCGCATCCTCTTGTTGAGCATCCCACGGCTCTCTTCGATCTAACCAAGTCATGCTAACTGCTCATCCTTGTAGTAATTGATTTTATGGCGAAACAACTTGCCTATCGCCGAGATTGCCGCGCGCTCGGGTGGTGGAAGATTAGTAGCGCTGCTTCGAGGCTTCTTGAGACACGTTTTGTGTCGCAGGATAATGTTCAAATCGCAAAAGATAGCTGGCGAGACCCTTTCAGGGATTCAACCTGCCAAACCCACCCATCAAACTCGCGCCGAGAAACAGACAATAAGTCGGCAGCATAACAAAACACGTGCTTCAAGAAGCCATAGTCATCAGCATCAACGCCGACGCGCTTAGCGAATGTGCGGATGTGACGGTCTACCGCAATCGACTCGATGCCAATAAGGCATGCCAAGTAGTCAACCGTTTTTGGACCTACGCCATTCACCTTTTGAAAGGCCGCTCCAAACTCGCCGGTCTTGTATTTTTGCTTGAGGTCTTCGACGTCCTGAACGTCTTCGTCATACAGAAAGGCAACGATCCGTTCGAAGCGAGCGATTTTTTGGTGATGGTTCCACTGAAGGAAGGCACCTGTTTCACCATCGTTAATAATCCCGATAAGCGCGGAAATTGTATCGGCTTGCGGATGCTGGTTCAGAATGTTTGTTACTCTGGGCCGAACAACCGTAGAGTAGCGTAGTCCCGCCTGAAGAGCAGTGTCCGCTAATACTGCCCCCATATGGTTGCAAACCATGCGCTTCGTCAGGCGCGCTTCCGTTAAGCCTTGGTTGCTGGCAAAGTCAGCAACCTTCCTCGCAGCCGTTAGCACTGCAATGGGATCATGTTCACGTGAACGCGTCATCAAAGTAGCCCCGTTTGCCGGAGTGCTGCTAAACGTTCTACGCAATTTGGGCAAGCCCCGCAGGGTAGTTTGCTCGAGGCTTGACAAGAGAATGTTCGACCTATCGGAACACCCAGTTTTTTAGCGTCACGAGCTACATCTGCCTTGGAAGCAAATCTATAGGGTGAAAAAAAGCGGACGGGTCCGACCGCTTCAGTTAGGCCATCAAGTTTGTTCAGAAACTCGGCGGTGCAATCAATTTCCTTAGCGTGGTTGCTATTTATGAAACCCGTGTAAACTTCACGGATGCCCAAGGTTTGAGCTCTGGCTGCAGCAGCGGAAAAAAACAACATGGTTCTATAGGGCACATAAAGATCGTCGTCTTGAACTTCATCTGACCACAAGTTGGGTTCGTCGATCAATCGAGAAGTGGAGCCCCTGAATAGGTCAGAAATTTTGTTTCGTTCAGGAGGCATTACCCCTTGAGGCATGACTTCATTCAGTCGATTCCATTCGGTTTCTACGCAGTGCTGACCGTAGTCAAAGAACACAGGAACTACAGTTTTTCCTTCTGATACAAGCCGGTATGCAACAGTGGTTGAATCCAGACCACCGGATGCTAACAGCAGTGTTCGTGTCATTTCCTGGTGCTCCGCAACTTCGATAGACAAGAGAACAAGCCGTTAAGGCACTCCCCCAATGAATCCGAAAAAACTTCACTACCCGCCATAACCATGGTGTTCTTGTTTTCACATCGTGGGTCGTAGGTGATCACTGGCGTTCTGGATTTCAGGGCATAGCCGATTTCGACCAAAGTGCCTGGGTCCTTCTCCAACGGTACCGCAAAGACAAGGTCACACTTTTCAAGGAGGGCTAAGTCCTTACTGTAGGCCTCACGCAGCGTATGGATGTCGGCTGGGCGAGCCACTTCACCGTTTTCTTGAACAGGGCGTCGCACGTTGAAATTATGATATTCCAGAGCGGACACGGCTTCATCCAATTCATGCTTGTCGATGTAAGAAAAATCGGGTGCAGCAAGATAAATGTTGAATGCTGTTCTTTCGTGCCAGGGCAATGATACTCCACCCAGCGATCGCACCAACTCCATTGGCAGTTTCAAATCTCTTTGAACGTCTCGACGCAGATCGTCTGGGTATGTCGTTTGAGCGTAACGTGTAGCAGCCTGTGCACCGCGCCAGGTTGCTTCGTTAACATCAATGGGTGCCAATGCGGCCATCACAGCAGCGTATACATCACCGACACCAACCGAGTTCACTGTTTCTCCAAGTGTAGCGTGAATCTCTTCTACACCACCCTCGATTAGATTGATGAGCCTGCTTCCCCCTCGGTTTTCCTTCAACAGAAGGTAGGATGCATTTGCCGATCTTGCTGCTTCTTCCAGTGGGTCTAAGCACTTGCCACCCAACGCATCAAAAAGGTCGGAAGAGGTCGAAATCACTATAGTCTGAATGCGATCCTTGAAGCACTCCAGCTCAAGAAAAGACTCGACTCCGTAGGCAATATCCACAGTGACGTTCGCATTGGATCTTAGGAGTTCACTCAATGTGGATAGTGAGAACTTGCCTGGGAAAACTACTATCTGTTCAAATTTTTCTAATTGGTTTCCAACTTCCCTCATAGAAACAGATTTTCGCTCACGCAGGAGTTCTTCATATCCTTGGTCGCCAACTTCTGTGACATCGGAAATAAAAACAACATTGGGAGAGCTGGAGATTTCACCAAGCCAGATAAACTCAGTGCAACCGTGCGCATGAAGGTAATCTGTCGCTTCTTGGATAAGATAACTTGGGCAAATACCGGCGACTGCAAATGGAAAGCCGCAAGCCCACAGACCTCGAGCAGCGTGAATGATACCCCCAAGGCGCATCTTGGGTGCAAGACCTTTTCCTAACTGAACGAAGTCAACATAAACTTCGCCTACGACCAAAATCGGGTTTGGGTCAGTGATGTTAGACAATTGTAAAATCTACGGTCGTTTGAGGGTTGGGGAAAGTGGATGAGCTTTGAACTATGCCAACGTAGTTGAAGCCTTCGTTCAAGCATGCGGCAAGATAGTTAAATCGAGTCGGTAATGCCCCAACAACTACCCCGTTTGTGTCCAACGCCACGATCCGTTGTGCAACGGTAATCGTTAGCTCGGTTCCCGGTGGCGGAACGGTTCCGGTGTTCGTGAAGTAGTCACACTGTCCGACCTCTTCTAATTCAGTCGAAAAGGCCATCGCACATTGATCGGTTCCGCTGCTGCCTCCTGATCCACCACTTCCGTTTGAACTTGAAGGCGATCCTGAATAATCCGAAAATCTACCAGAGCCACTGCTGCCCATAATTGATCCCTCTTAGGGTTGAGGTTAATGAATTTTCATCAACCCTAAATGAGTTTTCTGTGACGTCAATCCAAGAAAACACTGCTCTGGTATTGTTTCAGAACCCGTCCTTCGATCCCCATCATCGGCGAAACGCAGAAGTGCTTCTCATCAGGTATGTGTTTGATGCAATGCGCAGCATTTTTTAGATTGGGAGCAGTGTTTGGAAACAGGAGTCTCAAACGACGCATGTAGTAGCCGAAATCGACACACGCTGTAATTGACATCAGGTAGGCTCCATGATCGACGCCTTGCCGATGCTCAGAGTTCCTTCACTCATCCAGTGGATAGCGACGCCATATAGAAGTTTTTCGGGCCACTTCCTACGAACCATGGAGGCATAAGCGTCAATTTGCGGTCGATAGCTCGCAAAGCGTGCGTCAGGATCGGGACAAGGCCCAGATTTATGGTCGATGATCAACAGCCCGTGCGGTCCCTCGGCAAGGCAGTCGAGAATGGCATTGGTTTCCGATCCGTCGGCCGCTCTTTCCTGCAAGGGTAGTTCGAAGTGGAGCCTGTCATAACCCTGGTCGGTTAGCCATCGGGTCAAGGCCTCCGCTTGGGCGGAAATCTGGGCGATGGCCTTTTCAGGCAAGCCGGTTGCGGCGGAAATCCGGTCGACCAGATCGGGGCGCTCGGCCAGAACACGGAAAGCCAAGTGCCAGGCAGTGCCGCGTTCGACTGCGCTACTCGTGCGGGTCTCTGTAACGCCCTCTGCCAGCCGCACAGTTTCGAGGAGCACGTCAGATTCCTGTCCGGGGGCTTTGAGGGTTGAAGGACTGCGGCGCCACGGTGTTCGCGCACTTTCAGGGATGGTGTGCGGCAGGCCCAAGCGTAGGTGCGCCGCGCTTCCCGACTGCTCAGTTTCCACTGGCTCTTCTGGCAAGCCCTCTGTCACCTGCGCCGCAAAGGTCTGTCCGGCGACTGTCAGTGTGTCATCGCCAGGTTCAAACCCTGCACGATCACGCAGCAGGTCAACCATGCGCTCTGCGTGCTCGCGTGGTTTGGACCGTTCCCGAGGCATTGCGAGGATCAGCCGATCCCGCGCACGTGTCAGCGCGACATAGAGTTTGCGGGCCGCGTCGCGTTCGTCCTCGGGGCGGCGGGCCTCGGTGAAAGGGACTTGCGATTCCGACGCTGCGAAATCGGGCAGGTAGCTCAATCCAGCATGATCGAGAACATTGTCGAGATCGTGGAAGGTATCGAAATCGGCCCGCAAGGTGCCCGGGCGCTCGGCAATCTTCTGATCAAGCCCTGCGACAAGGGTGATCGGCCATTCGCGCCCCTTGGCGGCGTGCCAGGTGCAGATCTCGATCCCGGAAGCAGACCAGCCATCCGGGTCGGGATGGCGATCCCATTCCTTGGCAGATTGATGCGCAATCCAGCCGAGGAAGACTTGTACCCCAGCACCGTGGAAGCCTGCGGCGGCGCGCAGGTCCTGTGCCATGGTGTCAAACTCCTGTGCTTCGGCCTCAAGGCGTGCCAGATCGGCCAGAGCTTGTGCCGGTTGCGCCAATCCGGCAGACCAATCGCGTAGTTTGGTCGTGCGCAGGACTTCCGCGAGGGTGTCGGCCACGGTGCGTGTTGCAATGCTGTCATTCAGGGTGTGCAGAGAAACGATTGAAACATGTGTGTTCAGCACCCCGTCAACGGCGTTGCGCAACGCGTCCTCCAGTGGCAGGCGCGGTGGGCCAAGGGTCAACCATGTCAAGGCTGCGTGGGTGTCGTCCGGATCCGCTGCCAACGCCAGCGCGGCGCGAGCGACACGCATTGCGGGCGCTGTCAGCCAACCGTTCTGCTGGATGCGCACGGGTAGGTCATGGGCTTCGAGGGCGGCGGCAGCTGCGCTGGCCTTGGAGTGGGTATAGGTCAAAACGGCGACGTCGCTTGGTTTGGCTGGGCGCATCTCCTTGCTTGCCTTGTCATAGACCGGCGTTCCTGCATCCAGGATGTCAGCCACCCGATTGGCGATGCAAGCGGCCGTGGTGTCCTTGCGCCCACCAGGCAAGTTCAGCACCTCGAGTGCTGGCTTTTCTGTCGCCTCGCGTTGCGGGCTTAGCGGGTCGTACTGGTCGAAGAGCGTCGGGCCAAGTGCATTGACCATCTCCATGATCCGCGCATCGGAGCGCCAGTTTCGGTCAAGCGGCGTGACCGCATCCGGATTCGCAGCTTGCAAGGCCTCTGACAGCCGTGGGTCAGCACCTTGAAAACCCATGATTGATTGTTTAATGTCGCCCACGATCAGCGCTCGTTTTGCCCCCTGCGCAAGCCGCCAGAGCAGCGCGAACTGCACCGGGTTGGTGTCTTGGAATTCGTCGATCACAACACAGTCGATTTCGCCCAGAACGGCATTCAGAATCTCGGGGCGGTTGCGAAGAAGGGTTTCGGTCTCCGCGATCATGTCAGCATAATCGATTAGCCCGGACTGGCGCTTGGCAGTCTGGTAGGCCTCCAGAACCTGCTGAGCGCCAGTGACCAACGCGGTCAGATGCGCGCGGGCATCGGCCAAGGGGCCAGGATGGCGAGGCAGTGCGCTGGCGGCATCCATGACGGCCTGGGCGAGGGCGTCATAGCCTTCTGGTGTGGGGCTGCCGCGTTTCGTTAACCTGAGGTTGCGCAGTTTCTGCCATACCATCCAATCCTTTTCGAGGACACCAGGTCGGTTGGCCTTGCGCAGGATCTGGTGGTTTCTTGCGAACTCATCGCGGACAGACTTCTTTGAAGCAAAATGTGGAGCGAGGCTATCCGGAAAGACCTCCAATAACCCATGTAACGCTCGGCGCAATGCCGCGGTCAGGGCATCGCCATCCGCCTCGACCGGGCCGTAGCCCTCGGCCAGCGCATCCAGAGCCGGCGCCAGGATGTCCAGCGACTGCCCGCGCGCACCGAGCCCGCGGATCAGGTCGACCGTTCGCAGAACATCAGCACGAAACCCATCTTCGGCGGTGGTCTGCGTCGCGTGAGACCACGCATAGCCGAACCGTCCGAGGTCTGCCATCAGCGGTTCCAGTGCCTCGCATCTGTGCATTTCCAACCGGATTAGCAGGTCGCGTTCCGGCTCACTCAAAAGACGGCTTTCCGGGGAGCGCCCGGCGGCGAAGGCATGCTCCGTAAGCAGCCTTTGCCCCAACGCGTGGATCGTACCCATGTAGGCGCGGTTGATTTCCAGCGCGTCGTGCAATCGACCGCGCCCCATCAACTCACTGCGTACACGATCCCGCATTTCGGCGGCGGCCGCTTCGGTGAAGGTCACAGCAAGAATCCGCCCCGGCGCGACCTCGCCGCTTTCGACCCAAGCCCCCAACGTCTTCTGGATGTGATAGGTCTTTCCAGCACCGGCTCCGGCCGGAACGAGGGACAGTTGTGTCATTGCGCGTCCCCCTCGGTGTCGTCATCGGGCAGGCTGAAGGCTGCAACGAGTGGGATGTCGAGGGCATAGGCCTTTATCCCGCGCTCCTTGTCGAAGGACTTTGCGTCGTTCAGGTGGTTTAGGCGGACCGTACCTGCGCCGACTTCGGCCAAGACTTCAGAAAGGTGCTCCATTGCGTTCACCGAAGCATCCTCACTCGTTGTTTCAACCCGAGGCACGTTGCCGCCAGCCGCATCAGACAGGACGGTCCCGTCACGCAGCATATTGTAGGCGGTGACAACCTGAGATCCATCGGCGACAAGCCGGGTGAGTGCGCTTTCTTCCGTGGGACGTTCGAGCATCGCGCCGTAGAGTGCGACCTGAAGGTCCCAGCCCTTGGCCATGCGGTCGCGTCGGCCACCTGCGCTGGACCGTTTGTGATCAACCACAAGGATGCGCCCATCGGGCAGCTTCAGCAGGCAGTCTGCCTTGCCATGCAGCAGCAGGCCCCCGTATTCGCCCGCAAGTGGGATCTCGTTATGTAGCACTTCGGCGCCTGTTTCTCGCAGGAACCCTGCCCAAGCGCTGCAAATGTCCCGAGCCTCACGAAGCAGGCTGCGGCGTTCCGTGGCCCAGGCCGGATCGGCCAGCCAGGCGGCATGACGGCGGATCGCTGCGTCGAGCGCTTCTGGGACGGCGTCGGCGAGAGAATCTTCATTCGGAACCGGAGCGCCTTCAACAAAAACATCCTCCAACACCTGGTGCATCAGCGTGCCAAGCGTCATTGCGTCCAGTGTTTCAGGCGCCCAGCTGAGGTCCTCTGCGCCAAGTTCATCCAGCAACCAGCCAAGAGGGCTGACCAGCAGTGTCTCCAACCGTGAGGGAGAATGCGGTAGCGGTGTACCGTCCGGTGCGTTTCGTAGTCGTAGCAGGTCGAAGCCGGGCTGTTCTGTGGTGCCAAGTCCGCGCTGGATATGGAGCATGCCGCTTTCTGGCAAGGCAGGCGCGCCGCCAAGCGGGACAGGGGTGGGTTTAATGGCTGCCACCGGTAATTCTTCCGGCTGGGTCGAGCGCATGTCCTGGACAAGATCGGCGGGTTCCTCGGCGCCCAGCATTTGCGCGATCATTGCCAAACCCGTCGAAGGAGTTAAAAGATCGCCGCGCAAATCCATCGCCGGGACCAGCATTGTTAATCCCTCGGTCGCTGCGCTCAGCTGGCGGCGGAATAGTTCCAATCCACGGGCAAGCCTCTGCTGGCGCCCCTCCAATCGCAGGCCGCTGTCGCGGATCATAGCGATCTCGCCTTCGGTGAAGAACGGGTCTGATGCTGGCAGACGGGGCCAGTGACGTCCCGCCATGCCCAGCACAACCAGCTGGCGTACCGAACGCCAAGGAAGGGCAGTTTCGGTGAAAAGGGATACGCCTTCGACAAATCGGTCATACCCTTCCGAGGCGATGAGGTTTGGCGCTGCGAGGCGGCGTAGAAGTGGCCAGTCGATGGAGTTGCTCGTGACGGATTTCAACGCCGCAATACGTGGGTACAGCTTGGCCTCAGGTGCAGCCTGAGCAATGGCGCCGAGCCGGGCAAAAAGTTGTTCGGGGGTGCTGCAGGGGCGCAAGGCGTCGAGTAGCTCGCGCGGTGGGCCGGACAGATTTGACGCAGTTTGCGACCTGCCCCGGTCGATCACTTCGCGTGACATCTTGCGCCCGGTCTCTGCCGGCCAGGGCATTCCGGGTGCGATACACAGGGAGGCGAACGCTGTGCGCGATGTGGGGCCGCTCAGTAGGACCAACAAAAGCGAGAGTACTTCGCCCGGCCCGTCACGGATCACTGGTTGGGCGGGCAGCCCAGAGAGCGGCAGTCCGACCCGGTCAAAGGATTCTTTCAGGGCCAGTTCGTAGGTGGGGCCGTCCGGGACAAGCAATCCGATCTCGCCTGGGTGATCCGCACGGCCATCGTCCAGGTGGGATTGCGCCAAAGCAGCCGCGCATTCGGCCTCCTCGCGCGGGTCTCGCAGCCCGTAGCAGGTAACGGATGTGTCCGATTTGGCTGTGTCAGAGCGCAATCCGAAGCAATCCTGAAGATGGCGCAACGCGGTTCCGTCGTTAGCTAAGCGAGTTACTGGCGCATCATTTGCGCAACCATGATGTGCACGAAGAGCATTGGCCAATGAGGCCTCGGCCGGAGAAGCAAAGATGCATTCCTCACCGACCAGTGGTAGCGGTTCCAGTGCATCGGAGGCGGCGCTATTCATTATGTGCCGCCAGGTGTTCAATGGGTTGGGCAGAGATTCGAGGTCGTGCCATAGTTGGCGTAGCGCAGTTAGATGGGAGCGGGCACGCCCTTCGGGGAGAGCGTCAGTCACGACGTCAGCTGGATCAAGTCGTGGCGTCGCATGGGCAAGCGCCAGGAGCGCAGCCTTGATTGCACGCGCAGTCTCCTCTGGTGCGGCGGAGAAGCTTTCGGACCATGGTGCACCGGGGCCAAGGTGCTCGACGATGCTTGGTTCGGGCACCTTGGGGGCAAGGTAGACTTCGGCGAGCAGATCATCTGTCACGTACCGCAGCGCGTTTGTTTCTGGAGAGCGGGTCATCAGGGGGGCGATGCGCATTGTATACCTTTTCGAATTGCCAAAGGTGCGTAGGCACCAGGATGGGCCTGCGGCCAGATTTAATTTGTTTAGGGGACGGCAAGATCAGGAAGCGAAGGAGCAAATACCTGACGATCAACGCCTTCAGAAGCCGAAACGCCTGCGCTTGATTGTTGGCGGCCGCCGTCTTTGTCGAAGCGTCGGCGTGCTCAGTTGCCTGGAAAACGCTGAAACCTATCAGCTCAAGAGACTTGTAGAGGTCTGGGGTGTCAGTTTGAATTGCCGTCACGATTAACAAAGAAAAATTGTATTGGTGTTTACTTAAGTGGATTACACTACCACAAGGCGAGCAAATTCAAGGAAGGCCAACTTGTCAACTGCTTTTCACTGTGGCTACCCTCCTGGAGGGGAGGGCAAATTAGCCCATGATATTGCTCTTCCAGAATGACACACTGGTGAAGAAAACCCTCAAATTCTCAGAAAGTGCGGCGATTATCAAAGATATAGCTGTTCTCGGGAGGTGCCCCGATTCAAAAGCTCTGTCAAATCAAGTTTACCCAAGGGGTCACCAAACAAGATTGTGCCATTGTCCATCAGCCATGGACCAGTGCTGGTTGGCGTTATGTCCGAGCCTGGCCGTGTTTCATTGCTGTGACCGACAGCGGCTCCAGGAGCGATCCAGCTTGGCTACCACTTTCGTGTTTACATAAACCCAAGGCCGGTAGTTCAGCCGATGTAGGTCTGGAACCGATATTTCCCCGATCTTGCGACGCGTATTGAGGCGCACACGACCAATTTAGGGAGCAAGATTGCTGCCTTTTACTAAGGCTGCACAGAGGTAGTGAAGACTTTCAACTTGAACGCGTGATGAAAGAGCATCCTGCGCAAGCAAATCCTCGGTCAGATAGCCATGGAACTTCTCGAATATCAGATTTGGCGAATGCTCAAACAAATCCACAGCCTCATTTGATGATAGTCGGGCAAGAGCTTGATGCAGTGACATTTCAGCGTCTCCTGCATCCACTATGAGGAAGCCATCATACTGCTCGACCTCAAATCCGACGGCGCCCAGTGCCAAAGCCAATGTGGTCGATTTGACAGTTCCGCAACGGGTTGCGAGAGCGTGCGAGGCTTGTCCGAGTTCAACGATAGCTGCACCTGAGAAACCCCAACGCCGAAAACTGCTGCGAGCCTCTTTGAGTAGCCCTAAAGCGACTTGGTCCATGTAGGCCGGTTCAAAATCGCCCTCGAAGACTTCAAACATCTTTTCAATGACGCGATCATGGATCATTCCCGGGTCGCCACCAAACAATGGGGGAACGCCAGCCTTTGCAGGTTTCACAATGATGACTTTTTCCAGATCATGGATTTCCTGGACTAACCATCTGCGCCCAGAGAAAATGAGAAGCATACCCGGAGACAGGATGTTCTCAATAGGCAGCGTCCCAAGCTCTTTCCCGTCTGCTACAAGGCGGAATTCTTCGGGCGTCTTGAACACAGCGTAGAAACTGTAGTGCTCGACCAGGCGCTCTCCCGTCGCTCCCAGCAACAGAAGACCGTCGGAAGATTGTTCGATCAGACCGGCGTCAGCTCGTCCCATCGCCCTGAGAACATCCAGGAACAAGTCCGAGCCGACCTGTCGGAACGGTCCTTCTTGACATAAAAGGCGATAGAGCCTGCTTGCTTGGGCTCCTCCGCGTTCTGCAATGACGGAAAGAACCTGGTGAACCAGCGTGGATAGGTGGAGAGCATCCGGTCTCGGGGGTTCGCACCACCCCTCGAGCAACAGTTCGATCATCGCAATGGACCGGACCAAACCGAGCCTTAGCTGATCCACAAAGCTGCTTTTGCTATCGAGCCTTGCTTCAATTGCATATTGGCGCAGGATCGCGGGTTGTCCTTCACGGCGCCCTGACCGCCCCAGCCTTTGTCGCAAAGCCGCTACGCTGAAAGGCGCTCCGACTTGGGCGACACAGGTCACATCGCCGATGTCGATCCCCAATTCCAACGTCGAAGTGCAAACAGCGGTGGTCGGCTGGTTTGCGTCTTTCAGCCGCTTTTCAACGAAGTCCCGGTGTTCCCGGGAAAGGCTGGCGTGATGTGGATAGAACTCCTGTGGCAGGTGTGATTCCTCACAGAGCTCTCGCAGCCGGTCTGCGTATACTTCGACATGGTCACGCCTGCCTGCGAAAACGAGGTTGTCGCTGCCACGCAAGTGCTGAAACAAGTGCTCAGAGACGGCATCCGTTGCCGAAGGTGTGTTTTCACCTTCACCACCAGACACATATCCCCGCAATTGCAAGAGAAGTTCGGCCTCTCCTCCCTCGGCTTTGATTAACTTGACAGCATCGGCGTTGTCCGGCCGCAGGTAAGCCCTGGCCATGTTCATATCACCAAGAGTTGCTGACAAGCCGATACGACGGATTGGCCGCTTCATAGCTATTTCCAGCCGAGTCAGTAGTGAGCGCATTTGCACGCCGCGCTCACTGTCCAAAACGCTATGTAGTTCATCGATCACAACTGCCCGCGTTGCGCCAAAGAGGCGTGGAATTTCGAGGCCGCGCCGGACGAACAATGCCTCAAGGGATTCAGGTGTGATCAACAAAATGCCTTTTGGCGATTTCATTGCGCGGGATTTCACGCTGCTGGAAACATCACCATGCCAAGGATAAACCGGCAACTCTGCGTCACGGCAGAGGTCTTCAAGTCGCATGGCCTGATCAGTAATCAGGGCCTTGAGAGGGCCGATGTATAGTAGATCAAAACCACTAACTTCGGCTGGATCGTCCAAAACCTGTGAAATCAACGGCAGAAATGCAGCCTCTGTCTTTCCTCCCGCAGTTGAAGCCGAGATGATGACATCGCGGTCACTGCCAGTAACCGTGTGAATCGCATCCGCTTGTATTTGGCGTAACTCACGCCAGCCTTTCGAACGCACCCATTTCTGAACGGGATGTGCGAGCTTATCGAAAGCAGTCGTCATCGTGCTAAGTTACAGCCGGAAGCTGACGAGGTCGTCATTGTCCTCGGTTGGCAGCGATCCGGTAGCTTCGTCGATGTCACTAAGGTCATCTCCTTGATCGTCAGCGACCTCAATCTGATCAATCAGGTCAGACCACATCACTCCTGGGTTTTGTTCCAGAACCGCAAGCAGGTTTACAAAGGCGGTGACAGTGTTACGGGGGGTACGGAAATAGGCTTCTCCAATGCGCTCGGAACAATGTGTCATAAACGCTTCCAGCGCACTGTCAGGCAATGCAGCCTCTTCTCCCTGCATGACGCGGCGAACGTTCGCCAGCAGTACAAACAGATCTTCCGGGGTCAGACTTGCCAGGCGTATGACTGGACCGGACAAATCCACGAGACCATCCCGTGCAAAGGTGTTTTCAGCGAGGCGCGATTGAAGCGCCTCATAGCTGTAGAGCCCCCGTCGGGTATTCATCAGAAACTCCGGTGTTCCGCCCATCAGGAACCCGAGGTTCTGTGCGCTGCCCTGGAGCACATCATTCAAGATGCGCAAGATTTGCTCATAATTGGCGTTACGGGCTTGTGAAGAGGTGAGTTTATAGAGGTTCACCATCTCATCCATGCCAACAAGCAGGCCTTTGTAACCGGCTTCTATCGTAAATGCAGACATCAGCTTGAGGTGGTCATAAACACTTGCGTCATTGACGATTGTACGGACACCAAGAGCCTTGCGAGCATCCGTGCGCGTAGCATACTCCCCGCGTAGCCATCGTAGCGCCGCAGATTTCAGCTCGTCGTCACCGGTTTCGTGACCTTCCCAGTAGCGCCTAACCACTTCGGCGAAATCGAACCCGCCAGTCAACTCTTCGAAGTGTGCAAGCTTCTCGCGGATCACGTTTCCAGTCGGCAAGTCACGCGCTTCAGCATCACGATGTGCAGTAGAGACAAATCGCTCCACAATACTGGCCAGCGCTCCCCCGTCGGGTTTTGTACGGGTCGAGAGGTTGCGGGCCATTTCCGCGTAGAGACCACGTGCCTGCCCCCCGGTTGCATGGATGCGACGATCCGGAGCGAGATCGGCGAACATAACCACCAGTCCTTTCTCGAGTGCCACAAGCCGGATCAAGTTCATGAAGAACGTTTTTCCCGAACCGTACTCGCCGATGATGAACCGGATTGCGGACCCTCCGTCGGCGATGCGATCCATGTCCTTGACCAATTCTTCGATCTCGCGCACCCGTCCGACCTGGATATGTCGCAATCCCAACTTGGGGACGACGCCTGCTCGCAGAGCTTGAACAATGGCATCACGTTCACGGGGTTTAAGCCTCGACATGGTCGATCTCCTCTTCAAACTTTGTCTTCAATTCTTGGGCCAGATCGGGCGCCACTTCATAACCGTCGTACTCGTCGAGGAGCGCCTCGTCGTAGGTTCCAAACGCCCACTCGTTTATGTCTTCAATGGCACCTGAAGCGAGCAGCCCTGACTGACGACACAGGTCTTCAAATGCCTCTTCGGTCCAATGCTCCTGAGCGATAAGCGCCCTGACCAGATTTGTCTGTTTGGTATCCAGTCCTGCAAGCGCCGCAGAAGCGCTCCCGATTTCCTCAGGTTCTTCTGATGCCTCGTCGAAAATATCTCCCAAGACCGATGAAACCCGCGCAGTGTCAGATTGGATCGCGGCAATCCGCGCTGCGTCCAGCTTCGGTGCACCAGCTGGTTTCTCATCAGGAATGACTTCTCCGACCGCTCCGGGCTCTGCTGCCCGCACCCGCACAGGCCCATCGCTCACATTACCCGCATGTATATCCGAATAGACAAGCGACGGATCCAGACCCAACGACTTATAGATCTTTTCGATGCCGGCCACTTCTTCGGGCTGAATAATCCCATCGGCGTGTGCTGCCGCGACCAGGGCCGAACGGATGGAGGCCTGTGCCTCGGGTCCGGTATCCTTGAGCTTGCGCTTAAGCAGCGCCAAGTCTGGAGGCACGGCCAGCATCCAATCCAGATTGGCTGCAAGACGGCGGTGCTCCTGCTCGCTGAGGCCTGCAACTCCAGCAATCTTCGCGCGAAGCGATTTCCTTTCGCTCTCACTGATCTGACCATCAGCGTGGGCCACAAAGGAGCCCAGTGCAATCTCAATCAATGCTGCGCGGTAGCCATCCGAAACGTCTTCGAGTTGCGCCACGGCATCGCCCAGATCGAAAAGCACTACCGGCTCACCGGGCTTGGGTGACCGCAGCGCGAAACGTGGGTCAGGAGCAAACCCATAGCCGAGCCGAGCCAGAGCATCCGCCACCCCGGTGAGTGTTCGCTTGCTCAGTTTTTCTGGGCGCGTGCCTTCAAGTTGCTCAACTACATCCAGAACTGGCACCAGACCGTCCTTGTGAACGATTGTGGCAGCCCATGATCTCAGATGCTCTAACTCATCGCTTGGGAAGAGGTCCCACAGCTCCTGAGGCAACAGCGCCTGCGCTTCAAGACTGCCACAGCCATCAGGATTACGACCCAGATACCGGCTAAGCTTGTCCAGATCGTCCATCACTTCATCCGCGATTTCTTGTGCGATCTCCACCGGTTTGCGCAATCCAGAAATGTCAGGAACTCTGTTTCCGTCTATCAACGGCTCAAGCTGTCCCTGAAACTCGCTCGACGCCGCCTGATAGGTGATCTTGAGCAACTTGCGTGGTTTGTTGACTTTCAGGCCATCGGGGAAGCGTTCTTCAAAGCGCAAATTGAATAATGCACGAAACTCTTCGGCACATCGGGTTGAAGGTGTGCGCATACGACGTTCGGGATGGCATAGCAGCCAACTTAAGACCCAGTCTGCTGACAGTAATTCACCACGGTTCAGCTGCGCGCCAATGGCAACTTTCAGTGACAGTGGAATGTCCCAGCCACGAAACTCAAAGATGGGTTCTTCTAAAGCTTCGTCATTCAGCGAAACTTGAGCGAGTTGAATGAATTCACCGAGGTATCGCTGAACCGAGCCATTGTCGGGGTATAGGTTCTGGAGGCGACGGACCTCTTGCAAGATCTCCCGTTTCTCTGCCTCAGGTGGTTTATCCAGGAAGAAACGACGTTCCAGCCCGTAGAAATAGAGGAACATATATCCAGCATCATACCATCCATCCTTGGCTCCGCTTGCCAGCCAATCAAGATATGTGGCACGACTGTTAGCGGAGATGTCAGAATAACTTGGCCAATATGGCAGTTCGTCACCTGCCAAGTCTGTTCCACTTCGTGCAACCGAAAGAGACGGGTCAATGTATGCGCGGCACTTGTCCCGATATCCAAAATCGTTGAGGCGTGGAGGGGTTCCAACATAGATCATCCCACCAATGTCTCGCCCCGCAATTTGCACTGTGTCAGATGATGGCACCCAGCCCGTACGACGCGTAGCTTTCTTCTTGGCGGACTTGGCTTTTGTTGCCTCTTTCTTTGCTGCAATCTCCGCAAGCTCAGATGCTGAGGACCTTCCTGCTTTGACGATCGCAGCATAATCCTGCTTGGGAGGGCGGTACTGCCCTGTTTGACTGCGAGCATTAGCACTCTCGCCAGGTGTCGTGTGTACTGAAACGCTTGCTGATGTCGGCTCTACGCGCTGGCTGACCGCACTTTGGCGTATCTGTTCGCGCTCCTGGTCGATGCGTTTTTCAAATCGACTCCTCTTAGGCGGTGAACTTGGTCGTTTTGACGAGTTTGCAGGCTGTTCAGGGGCTGTCTCGGTATCAAGCGTTGGCTGGTGCGAGTGTCTTCTTGCTCGCCTTTTCTCGCCCCACCACACCAAGGCAATGGGCGTGAGAAAGGCGAAAAGCATCTGCGCGCCCGGCGACCAGTCTGTGAAGACAGTGACCACTGCAACCATGCAGAGAAAGAAATACAGGGCAAGAAAGAAAAACACACGAAGGAGCTTGATAATTGTCGACATGGAAAAGGCCTTTTTTCTGACCCTAAACCGCGTCACATGGTTTGCAATAGCTATCGCTTAGGTTGCTGAAGAAACTGAGCTAAAGAACGGGTAATACTCCAAGCAGTCAGGTTCGGTTCAAAGAAGCCGAAGCAGAAATCGGAGCATCAACAGGAGGCACCTTATAGACTCCGATGTTTCCGCTCTGAAGTGCCTGCGACCCAATGAACTTCAGCATTTCGTCTGCAAATATTGCGAGACCCCGATCACTCAAACAAACCTGTTTGTATTTTTGTGAAGTGAACACACGTCCCTCAAGCCAACACCAAATGTAGGGAAAAAGATGAACACACATGTAAACCTGATCAAACTTCTCATTGATGCTGTCGTCAATGGAGCCTTGGCTCTTGAAGAAGAGAAGGGGCGCGTCCGTTTTGAGCTTTCTGGGGATGCTTGCTCAGTAAGGGGCCCATTGCTTGCTCGGCTCGATTGGATTGATGCTCACGGAAGACCAGGGCTGATGTCGATGATAAACCAAGTCGAGTTCGAGGGCGTAGAGACCAACTATGCTGAGCTATTTCAGGAAGCACAGGAATACGAGGAGGTGGTTGCGTGCAGTTTGCAGGAGCGCTTGGCTCCGGAAAAGCTCTACATGCTCGATCAGGACAGGGGCTGGGTCCTGTCAGCCTATGACTCAGGGGCAATCAGTGAACAGGACGACGTTTCGGCGTAGCGCCTTGAGCAGATCCAAAATTGATTGAAGTCCTTCTAAAGGGCTTTTGACTGGCGTGCTGACCGCATTGGTGTGCCCTGACCAAGGCCCAATATGAGAAGTGTAATAAAGCTGCTGAAATCAGATGCCGGACCCCGTGCTTTCCAGAAGTATGAAAGAGGCGTTATGGCTCACAGCGAAGTGGCCATTGGGCTCCTGGAAATACTCTCTGTGGATCCGGGTAAGCTCTCAATCCTGAAAGACGTGAGAAAATACAATTCTTCGATCAACGAAGGTGTTGATGCGAGGAGGGGTGGTGGTGGACACTCCCGGAGAGATCCCGCTTCGGCGTGGGCAATCGACAATCTGACCGAAAGAGTGGTCTCGGTAACCTGAAACACTGCTGGCGAGTGGTTTTGGAACGTTCGTGGCTGGCTCTCACTGCGTTGGTTGAAGGGAGAAATGAGTAATGGATGATGATAGAGCGCGGATTTACGAAATTAACAAGATTCTGAAGATGTACGGTCTTGATCACGGCAAGCGAGAGGCAGCCTTTGACGTCCTTTGGATCGTATTGCATCCCGATTCAAAATCGACATTAACCAAGACCATGTGTGACGATGGAAGCATCCTCAGATTTCAGCGCTGGACACTGTCTCACAATGGACGCGAAAGCGAAATGAAAGTCGAACTCTCGTGACCTGCTGCCCGAGAAATCCCTCACCATGATGTAGAGTCTGCCCAACCCTGAAAACCTGGTATGCTCATACTGCAAAGTGGTGTGCTGGGGCATGGTTACAGAGAGCGAGGCGAAAGGTGACATTTTTTCAGAATGTGAGCTACGTAGAGTTGGCAATCATCCTTGCAATGATCGCTGTGACCTTCGCCAGCCTAATGGTCCTTCGCCACGTGCTGAAGACAGCAGGAAGGGATTTCGATAACGATCCAGCACTGGCTGAGAAGTTTCGCCGAGATGCCCCGTATGAGTTGCTACAGGAAGTGTTGAGACCGCGTTCACAGACGTAGCCGCTCATTACTACCAGCGAACTTTGTCTGCCCCCTTGTTCTTGAGCTTCGTTTTTGATGACTGGCTGCTTGACGGAGAAGTTCGCCGGGTTGTTTTTCTGCAAGAGTTCTCAATCGATGTGCTGACATTCCGCCAACACTCGCAGCAGTGACTTGATCGTGCTTTGAGTGCTTGGCAATGGCGACGTGCTGAACGCCGCCGGCTATTGGTGTGCCATAGGATTCACCCCGCGTAACTGGCAGGTCGAACATTACACCCGATTCGTGCGTGAGAGGTTAGGGTGACGGTCCGGCTCCACACGCCCAAAGTTGATCATGATCCCCCAAAAAACACTTCTGAAGAAAGCAATTGGCCCATAGAGGCCATGCTTGTGCCAGAAAAAGCCAAAGCGCAGCTTCAATAAAGCAGACATTGAATAATGTAGATGTAAACGTACCCCTATTCCGTGCTGTTCCTTAGTTGGGGTAATGGTTATAACTTCTTAAGCATTTGAAATAGAGAAAATAATTTGAGTGGAGAGTTGCAGATTTCGGGCGAGTTTCACATTCCCCGCAGGCTCCGCGACGGCGACATGATCATTCCAGAAGCCGATCTTCTGGCTGCGCCCGGTGTCACCATCCTGCTTGCGGAACCTGGTGCAGGGAAAACTGCGCTGTTGGGTAGCATTGCTTATCGGGTCGGGGCAGGTCGCGTCCGAGCCAGTGCTTTCCGCCCAAGAGCGCACTGCGCTGGAGCGACTTTGGTAATCGACGCCTTTGATGAAGTGGCGCGGATCGGTGATGCGCGAGTCTTCGACATCTTGCATCAAATCCGCGATGCTGAACCGGATAGGGTCTTGCTATCCAGTCGACCCGGCGAATGGGAAGATGCGAAGACCCGCCTCATAGGTGACCTTTTTGGAGTTGATCCGCGAGTGGTTCGTCTCGTCCCGCTGGAGACCGACGAACAGCGGCGACTCTTCGATCATTTTCATGCCGAGTGGTCATTCGAAGCATTTGCGGAAGATTTAAGCCGGTTTGACCTCCATCACCTGCTCGGCAATCCAGAGTTTCTGCGTCTGTTCGCCGGAGCCTACGTCGAGGCCAGTGGTCAGCTACCCTCTCGCTCAGTCGTTTTCACGCTGGCAATCGAACACCTTGCCAGGGAAGTGAACCCAAACGTGACTACCGCAGGTGCGCCAGCCCGACACAGACGAATTGCCTGGGCAAACGAGACGTTTGCAAAACTTCTCTTGTCAGGAGCAGACGGTGTCGCGGTGGGAGACATCGCCGAAGATGATCTGCATCCGCAGTTCGAAACAATAGGGCTCAATGGCGACGGTCCGGTATCCATTCTATCAACCAAGCTCTTTCGGCCCGGAAATGCAGCCAATCAGCATGAACCTGTGCATAGGATCGTTGCCGAATACGGCGCGGCGCGGCACCTCGTTGGTCTCATCGACGACCCTGCAGCGCGGCTAAACCTGTCGCGCTCTATGGCGCTCATCGCTCCGAACGGTGTGGTGCGTGATGATTTGCGTGGTTTGTTGGGATGGATGGCTGCGCATGGCTCGCAGGCGATTCAGGATGCCGCCATCGAACTCGATGCCTATGCGGTATTGTCAAATGGTGACCCGTCAAGACTGACATCGGCCTCTCGCATCGCTCTGCTTGGTGCCTTGTCTGCGCTCAACGCGGACGACCCCTACTTTCGGCGAAGTGACAGATGGCGCACGTTCCGCGCGTCCGGTTTTTTCACACCGGATATACTGGAAGCCCTCCGACCGATCTTCGCCCAAGAACGTCACGGCCATCTTCGGGGGCTTTTGCTCGAACTGCTGGTCGGTTCTCCGGTTGTGCTTGATCTGCGAGCCGAGCTTGAAGCCATTTTGTTTGATTCAGATGCAAGCATAGGCCCGCGTTTCGACGCCCTGTCCTGTCTCTTGGGCGATGACCGGTACGATCCAGCCGGCGCTCTTGAAAGGCTTATTGCGAACGGCTCATCCGACGCACTCAGGCTTTCTTCAGAAATCCTGATGTTCCTCGGCCTCCAAGCGCCTCATGCCGAGGTCCTCGCCACACTCAGAGTCGCGGCTACGCTCTACCCAACAGAGGGAGGCCGTCGCCGCTTGAGGACCTTCGAAGATCGGTATTTCCTGAAGCGCCTCACGCGCGAGTTTAACCTGGAAACATGTGTCCGGCTGCTCGATGATCTGACAGCGACTTTGCAGTGTACCTGCGGCAACGCCCGCCATGACTGCCATTGCCGGGATGGCGTGAGCAAGATCGTCGGAATGCTTCTCGACCGCTATTTCGAGTTGTCTGCGGGCCCCTACGACCCAGACCAAATCTGGGATTGGGTCCGTAATTTGCACTACCACGGTCAAATTGGTGCGGGGCAAAGCCGAGCTGTCGAAGTGCTGCAGGGAGATGACAACCTGAGGCGGGCTATACATGAGCGTGCCGTTACGGGTCTCACCGATCGAGAGCAGATTTTCGATGTGGTGTTCGATGTAATCGAACACTACGGGCACTCAGGCTTGAGTCTGTGCGAAGGTGACGAACGTCATCTGGTGGACATCGCCTTTCAGACAGACAACCCGGCTTTGTGGAGTCGTTTCATTAGCGGGCATCGCTATCATGGGGAAGTGTCTACCCGCGGCCCTGACAGGTTTCGGCGGTATTGCCGCGAGCAAGCGCTTGCGAAACCTGCACTCATGCGGGAATGGGCTTGGTTGAACCGAGTCAGACGAGAGAGTTGGCGAGAACATCGGCCCAGGCGCTATTGGTTCGAGGCTCGTCGTCGTCGACGAGAACGCAGAACGGAGGCCGCGAATACAGCATTCTTTTATGAGAACCGTGCTTCGATTGAACGAGGCGAAAATGTTCGTTGGACCCAAGATCTCGCTCGTGCCTATCTGATTCAGCCCGACAATCTGTCTGACGTCACCCATGGTCTATTTGACCCTGATAGCACTCTGCGCCAGAGCCTTGTGAGCCTTTCCGATCGCTGTCCAACGATCAGGGAAGTCGGTTCGGGAGATGCCCGAGCTTGGGTGCAGATCTTTCTCGCTGGTGCGCTCGCCGAGTATCGGGTTTCCGGTACACTGCATGCTGTGGCGCCGGAGGTTTTGCTTGCTATCCTGCCGGAAACGGGCGGATACAAAACCTACGCAGAAGGTGAGCATGAAGCTTTTCATGCTGAAGTGCAGCGACAGGTCCGGCTGTCCTCTGAGGAAAGTGAGACCTATGCACGGGAGTATCTCGAACCCTCGCTCCAAGCGGCAAGCGGGTTTTGTGACCTTCATATCTTGCACCGCGAGCCTATGCTCAATGAACTGAGAGCCACACTTCCGCTTGAATGGCTTCAGCGATTTCCAGAGCTCCCGCTTCAAACTCTCGAGTCACTCTTCGATATGGCTGCGAGTTTTGGAGACCGCGATGTCCTCTTGGCGTTGATCCGTGACCGCTGTGTGGGCTTGGACGAAGGAGTTTTGCCCCACAGGCTCGAAGAGCAGCGACAATTCTGGTTCTTGCGCGACTTTTGGTTTGCGCATGACATCCACCCGGCGGTCTGGACCCACATAGCTCGTAATCCGGACCTGGTTTTTTGGTTCGAACACCGTCGGGACCGCGGTCGAGATGGGGAAGGAATCTGGTCTACGATGTCCGCCGCGAAGATCGAGTTTATACAGCTTGCATATCGTCCACATTGGCCTGTCACTCCTCTTCCGTCGAGCTGGGGAACGGGCAGCCCGAGAGGAGAGACGGCTTATCGGTACCTAAGAGATTCCTTGTGGCAAATTGGCCGTGATGAACCCAATGCAGCAATACCGGTAATCGAAAGACTTCTCACGCAAGATGTCATGGCTCCCTCCTACAATGATCTTCGCAGCATCCGTGCGGATCTGCGCCGCAGATCGGCAATGACGACCACGCGTCCGGGACCAGCAGAGGTCGCAGACTTTATCGACGCAGGCTTGCCAGCCAGCGTTGAGCAAACGCGCAGTTTGGTGGTGGAGCTCTTTGAAGAGCTGCAGAGAGACGTTCTGGCAGGTCACACTGGGCTTAGAGATCAGTTTTATGACGGTGGGTTGCGGCTGAATGAAGTCCGGGGAATGGCGCGTGTCGCGGCATGGTTGCGCCCCCGTTTGACATCTATGGATATCCACGACGTGGTGGAGCATCAACTCGAAGAGCGAAACAGGTGCGACCTTACAGCGACGCGCATGGTTCGTGGTGCTCCGCGGATGCTTGTCATTGAGGGAAAGGGCCAATGGCATCGTGATCTTTTTGGCGCAGCTGCAACGCAATTGGCGGATCGATACGCCATGCATCCGGACGCTGATGAGCAGGGGGTCTACCTTGTTCTTTGGTATGGTTCTCAAGAGGTCGTCGCAGGATCAGCCCGTCACAACTATCATTCCGCCACAGAGCTTCAAATTGCAATCGAAGCGCATTTTCCAGACGATTTGCGAGGTCGGATCGATGTTTTTGTGCTGGATGTTTCGCTGCCAAGCGAAGTATCTACCTTAGCCAGCTCTTAGCACTTGAGGGAAAAACTGAGCACTGAAAGTGTGCATGGATAAATGTCTGCGCTGGCTGCGGACCTTGTTTCTCCCGTAGATGAAGCGCAGTTCCGCTTCCCGTGCGCACTCGCCAACGCTGCCCCTGCCGCTTTCCTTCGAGCGTCCGGTGGATCCAGGTTGCTGCAGTTGATTCGCTGATTTGGTACGATATGCGATTTTGCGGACTGAAACTGCTTAAATAGAGGGGAAAATACTCACTGGACATTCTCCGCTTTGCATACGCAACGGCGGCACCACTTTTGGAGAGAAAATTTTTTTCCAAAATCCTAACTCATTATGTTTTGGTTGCATTCGGCCAAAACACAATGAGTCTGTGAGGGCGTGTGGGTTCTTTCAGTGATCAGGGATATTTCCTAACTGCCTGGTCTTTAATAGTTTTCCACCCTGTTCCGATATGATTTTCGGGAGCCGAACAAAAGCCTATCCAAATCACGTTTTGGCCGATTAAGGCTGCAATATTGTGATTGATGCTTTCGGTGATTCGTCGTGAGCTTGCGGATTTTGAGAGCGTGTGCATAACCCGCGCGCAACAAAGTCAAGCAGTCTGGAGGCCGACAAGCAGGATACTTAAAACGAAAAACGCGTGAACTGCGCCAACAGCCCACGCGCTTGACCGAACCGCCGGAGGCGACCCTTTACGTGCGGGCTGTGTGCCACTTTTAGTGCGCAGCCTCAAGTTCCTTCGGCAACTTACTAAGATTGCAGTGATGCCAGCGACGCATGAGAAATGCGGCGGCGGGATCGCTTTGTCTAAAGGGACAAAATGGAACTATATCAAAATGAAGCTGGCATGCGTGTACCCGCACCATCCGTAGCTGAGCGTATGCCAGCAATATCATCACGCGGACACTCTTCCGGACATCTAATTTTGCGAGAAGGGGGCCGTCAAAGGGTCCTTCTGGTCGAATCTGACCTCGAGTTTAAGTGGGCAACCATCTTGGCAGCTGATCCTGACGTTCTCAAATTGAGAGAGCAGGTCAGGTTGGATTGGGAAGACAACGGTCGCCAAAGAAGTCACTTCTTTGACTTCGTGGCTACTATGCGCAGCGGGATCCGTGTGGCGATGGTCGTCAAGCCGGAGAAACGTACACGCTCAGAGGCGTTTCTGTCGGAGATGCGAGCGATTGCAGAGTTTGCAGTCCGTGTTGGTTTTGTCGACGAAGTGCGGGTTTTGACAGACGCCTGCATTGACGAAATCCGCCTGAAAAATGCGAAGATGATCCGCAGCATGCGGGAAGTGGACGAGGAAGCAGATGCTGAGGCCAGCCAAATAGCAGCAGATCTAACTGGCGCCAATTCCATCGCGGAACTTGTAGATCGCATTGCTCTCGGTGCCCGTGGCTTCCGAGCAGTTGTGCGTCTGATCGCCTATGGTCACTTGGAGTGCCTCCATCATGAAGTGTTTTCACCTCAAACGTTGGTGAAGGGGGGGGCGAGATAAATGAGCTCGACCTTTCCTGACAAGAACAATGGACGGATTTACTTTGACCCATGCGATCGCATCACTCTTGGGGGCGTATCGTTTAAGGTTCTTATGGCAAACTCGGAAGGATATTTGCTTGTTCCAGAGCAAGAAAACCCCATAGCGCAGCAATTTACGCACCGCGATCTTCAAGCCCATAATTTGGCTGGCAACCTCCGTGTGGATAGGAACTTCTTCAATCCCAAGAAAAAGAACAAAGAGCACTTATGCGAAGAGTTTGATCTTGGACTTTTGAAGCCAGAGCATCAAGAGCAGCTGGGTGTTCGTTACGCTTACTGCGAAAGCATCCAGCGCCTACGTGGTGCTGGGAAGGTCCAGACTTCCCATGCCTCGTTCAAGGCAGCTTTTGGCGACATTAAGCTCCTCGCTGAGAGACTATTCGATGAATTCATGGGACGTGCCGATGAAACCCAAAAGAGCTATGGCGGTACGACAAAAGTTGGCCTTCACAGCGTTTGTCCCAGAACGTTATGGGAATGGGATAAGGCATACAGGCACTATGGCTTATCAGGGCTCGTAGATCAGCGTTGGAAAGCCGGTCGCCGGGGAAGCCGTTTGTGTGCTGCTTCAGAAGACCTTCTGAACAAATGTGTTTGCGATTATCAGCATCCGGATCAGCCCACCAAGGAGAGTATTGTTAGGGGCACCGTAGATGCATTCTATGCAGAAAATGTGCGCCGTTCTGACCAAGGCCTGCCTCAGTTACCAACTCCCTCAAGAAAGACGGTACTCTCAAGAATAAACGAACTGGATGCCTTTGAGACAGCTGTTCTCAGGGAGGGGAAGGAAGCGGCCCATCGCAAGTTTTATCCCGTCGGGGCAGGCCTGCAACTTGGCCGCCCCCTCGAAAGAGTTGAGATGGATGGCTGGACCATCAACCTGCTTACAATTGCCAAAATGTCAGGGTTGCAGAGTAAACTCGCGCCAGAGCTCCTTGAGGCAATGGAACTGGACGGCACAAAAACAAGATGGCATGTGTTTGTAGCGATGTGTTGTACGACCAAGTGCATCTCGTCGATGTCTCTCACAAAATCGGAGAACACGGCAGCCGCCGTCGATTGCATGCAGATGATGATGCGAGACAAAGGCAGAGCCGCTGATGCTGTGGGCGCCATGTCTACCTGGCACATGTATGGTGCTCCTGACCTTTTAGTCACGGACAATGGTTCTGCATTCAAAAGCAAGCGGTTCATTGGGGCTGCACAGAGCGTTGGGCTGGACTTTGTAAGGGCTCCAGCTGGGCTGCCGCAAATGCGCGCGAATATCGAGCGGCTATTTGGTACTGTTTCTACAAAGCTGGTTGCTCGATTATCAGGAAGAACATTCTCGAATGTGGTCGAAAAAGGAGACTATCCGTCAGAGCAGCGCGCCGTTCTAACGATACAGGATTTTGCAGACATGCTCGTGCGTTGGGTGGTGGATATCTACCATAACACTCCGCACGGAGGGCTGGGGGGCGAAACTCCCTTGGAGTGTTGGAACCGCTTGTCGGCTACTTATGGAGTGCGTCCTGGGCCAGATCGTCGGACCCAGCGGATTGCTTTCGGTTTGAGCAAGAATATGAAGACGTCGAATGTAGGTATTCAGATCCTTGGTGTTCGATACAACAATGAATTTTTGATGCAGCAGTTTAGGCGGCATGGCACTCAAGAATTAGAAGTCCGGTGGCACGCGGAGGATATCGGAGAGATCGAAGTAAAGGTGGGTGATGAGTGGCATACCATCCAGTCGGTCTTGCCGGAGTTCTTGAACCGTCCTGCACGAGACTGGATTGCAGCTCGGCAACAAATTCGCAGAGGTGACCCTCAGGCACGTCAGGCTTCAAACATCGTGATCGCTAAAGCGTTGAAAGAAATCGATCGGCTCAACACCGCCGCCGGTGAGCGGGCTGGAATTCTTTCGGAGCGTTGGGATGAAGCCATGCTCGAACGCTTTGAAGCCAATATGCTGATCGGTTTCAAAGCAGGCCATGAGCCAGATTCAGCGCCCTCAAAAACTGGGCATGGCTATGCCATCAATTCTCAAGAACAGCCGCGAAAGGCCCGTCAGGCTGCACCGAAAGCGCCGGCTGATACCGCCCGGAAGTCCTCAAAGAAAAATACCTGGAAGTTCTGAGATATGAACACTCACCCAAAACACAAAGCCCCAGCTGACATCGCTGGGGTAATCGAAGCGTTGTCTGACATTCACGTAGAGACCCAACGCGAAGAAGATTTACGAGCAGCCTTTGACCGTCTGTTCGTTTGGGATGAAACAGCCGTTAAGCCCCGCTACTTCACAAAAGGTTTGGAAACGCGTGGTTTGGCCGTGGTTGGTGATCCCGGCAGTGGGAAAACTGAACTTATCAGCCATTTCCTCGAAAATCACGAGCGTTTTCACTTGGGGTCGGACCTGGAGGAGGCAGGTTGCCTGCATGTAACGGTTCCGAGCCCAGCTACCCTCAAGAGTGTCGGTTTGGAGATCCTGAAAGCGCTTGGGTACTCCAAAATGTCAGAAAGACGGGAGCGTTGGGCCATCTGGGAAATGGTAAAACACCGCCTGTCTTTATTGGGGGTCAGGGTGCTCTGGATTGATGAGGCACACGATCTATACGCTTCTGGATCAGCGCGTGAACAAGAGGATCTTCTGAAAACGTTAAAATCTTTGATGCAGGGGGAGCACGCGGTTGTCGTAATCTTGTCTGGTACAAAACCGGTGGCAGAGCTCCTGAAAACTGATGGGCAGGTGGGGCGCAGGTTCGGCAAAATTCACCTGCCTCAGGTCACTGTTGCAAGTGATGGAGAAGCCGTGGAGGGGCTCTTGCATGCGTTTTGTAACCGGGCCGACCTCGATGCCCAGGTCGACAGTGATCTAATCCACTGCCTCATCGCAGCAGCGCAAAGTCAATTCGGGCTCGTAATTGAAATCTCAATCGGAGCAATCGAGATGGCCTTGTATGATGGAAGCGCCAAACTCAGCAGGCAGAGCTTCGTTGACTACTGGGGTATGCAGGAAGGCTGCGCCATAGAGGATAATGTCTTCTGGTCCAACCGGTTTGGTGAGTTTCAAGAAGTGACCTCAACTGCAGCACCCAATGCGACCAAACGGAGAGGGCGAAAATGAAACGCCACCTCGTTCCCCTGTTGCCGATTGAAGATGGCGAGAGCGCTGTCTCCTGGGCTTGTCGCCTGGCCTTGTTTCACACTGGCCAGCCTCTCATGAAATTTCTACATGACTTAGATGTTCCCCTTCCGGAACTTCTGGCTGGAAAAGCTGGTGCACTAAACAATTTGGCAAATGCAACGGGATCCAGCTTGTCCGAGTTGCAGGGCAGGCAGCCCCAGCAGCTTGCAAATCGGCGATACAAGTTTCGAAACGAGGAGTTCTCTCCCAGTTTCATGGTCGGAACCAGAGTTGTCTTTTGCCCGTTGTGCTTGGCTGAAAATGACACAACGCGCAGAGGGCTACGTGTTGGCAAGTGGAGCTGGTTGTTTAGACCCGTCAGAACGTGCCCCAATCACAACACCGCGCTCGCCTTTTTGTCCAAAGAGAAATGGTCAGATCAGATCCGCGATCTCAATGAAATCGGCCCGCGTGGAGGTGACTTGAAGAAGCATCTGCAGAAGGCGACTGCTCGTGAGATCTCATCTTTGCAAACCTACATACTGCAAAGGTTTGAGGAAGGGGCTGACAGACATGCTTGGTTGAGCAGCCAAAGCTTGGAGCAAGCCACCAGAGCCTGCGAGATGATTGGTGTTCTCGCAAGGTGGGGCGCCAAACCAAATCTGCACGAGCTATCGGATGAAGACTGGGATCTCGCAGGTCATACCGGCTTTCAGATCGCTCAGCATGGCGAAGATGAAGTTTATGAGTTCTTTCAAGATGTTTTACGAGATTTTCCGGACCGAACTGCCCGAAATGGTCCACAGGCTGTCTTTGGCAGGCTTTATCAATGGCTTCAATTTGGCAAAACGGAGAGAAACCCTGGACCTATTCGTGGTCTTCTCAGAAAGTTCATTGTCCAAGAAATGGCTGTTGGAGCAGGAACCGAGATCTTTGGTCAGGTTGTTCAAAAACGTCTCCGGCACAGCTCTCAATCGCTTGCAGTTCAAAGCAACTTGCATCCCAAAACCATGCATAGGGCATTGGTCGCTGCTGGGCTGATTGAACGGGGAACCACTGACAGGATTGCGGGATTGGAGACCTGTGATGCCGTTGCAGGCGAAGCGCTGGTGGAAAAAATCCTTCGCGGCGTCCCGGTTAGGGCCCTTCCAAAGACAATGAATGCAACGCGTGGTCAGGTTATCATGTTGATGGAAAACGGGTTTCTGAAAACCATTTTCCCTGCCGGGAGCGTCAGTTCCAGGCCTCTTATCAGTGTGGATCGGCACGACGTTGAAGATTTCTTGCATCGTTTGGAGGAGCAGGCGGTGACAGTGTCTGCGCCTTCGGCCGGGTTCGTGACGATCCCGCGGGCGGCTGAGGCTTCGAGACGCCTTTCGGCGGATATCGTGCGCCTGTTGGTCTATCAGCGGCTTAAAGCTGTAGAGCAGATAGCTGGAACGAAGGGGTATCTCTCGATCTTAGTCGATCCGGATGAAATCAAACGCTGCTTGCCGGTTGAGGAAGTTATTCTGGCTCCAAGTAAAACGGAAGTAGCGCCAATTCTGGGGGTAACGCCCTATGCTCTGGACGCTATGATGGACGATGAGGTCGCGCCGCCGCTTATTCGCGGGATTAAGGACACGGGACGCGGGCGAGCCACGACTCGGATCGATCAATCAGAGATCCTTCGGTTCAAGCGAGAATATGTAACTCTTGGCGAGTTAAAGCAACTTTCGGGCCGACATCACACCTTCGTCCAAACCCAGCTCGATCAAGCTGGCGTGTCGCCCGTGCGCGATCCAAAGAAGCTGAAGGTGTTTCTTTATCGCAGACCAGAAGCAGAACCTGTCTTCTCCTAAGTTCTGCAAGCTTTCTAATCAAAGCCGCGCAATCTGCGCGGCTTTTTTTGTGACTGCATGTCAAGTCAGTTGCAAACTTTTAGGGGGCAAAATTGCAAAGTACGGGGCGAAATAGACCAAGGGGTGATTTTAACTAATTGATTTTGTTGCGTTTGAGTGGGCCGAGTTGCAAACTGATGGGGGATTCCACATGTGGCGTTTCACGTGACATGACCTAGGGTCAGGACTCATAACCAATAAATGACGGTTGCGGCGAGGGCGATGGCGGAGAGGAAGACCTTCGGGCATCTGTCGTATCTGGTCGCCACACGCCTCCAATCCTTGAGCCTGCCGAACATGATCTCGATGCGGTTGCGGCGTTTGTAGCGGCGCTTGTCGTACTTCACCGGCTTCTTCCGCTGTTTCCTGCCAGGGATGCAGGCGCGTATCCCTTTGTCTTTCAAGGCTTCTCTGAACCAGTCGGCGTCGTAGCCACGGTCTCCGAGCAGCCAGTCGACATTCGGCAGACTGCTCAGCAATGCCCGTGCGCCGATGTAGTCGCTGACCTGACCGGCGGTGACGAACAGGTTGAGCGGCCGGCCTTGGCTATCGCAAATAGCGTGTAGCTTGGTATTCATGCCGCCTTTCGTCCGACCAATCAGGCGTGCACGCCCCCCTTTTTGACGCCCATGCTGGTCGCTGTCCGGTGGGCTTTGAGATAAGTCGCGTCGATCATTACGGTCTTCTTCTCGCCGTGTTCGGCGGCGAGACCGGCCATCATCCGGGCAAAAACGCCCTTGTCGCTCCATCGCTTCCAGCGATTGTAGAGCGTCTTGTGAGGACCATAGACAGCGGGAGCATCGCGCCATCGCAAACCATTGCGGTTGATAAAGATTATCCCGCTCAACACACGCCGGTCATCGACACGCGGCTTACCGTGAGACTTGGGAAAGAAGGGCTCATGACGCGCCATCTGCGCGTCGGTCAACCAGAAAAGATCAGACATGTTCACCGCTCGGTTTTCAGCCGTGAATCATGCCGCTCGCTGAAAATCAATGGGTCCTGACCCTAGCCATCGACTCCGAAATCCAATGATCCATGCCTACACTCAATGGCGCTGTTCAGCGCCCATCAAGCTCGGCAAAATCGTTTCAAGGCTTGACCTTTTGCGATTGCTTCTGCGCATAGGTGGGTATGGTCGGAATGTAAAACCCGGCTTGTCTTGCCTCGCAGTAAATGCACGAGCAGGTCTGCGTTGCGCAGACCTTCCCGTGTTGTGAGCTTGCTCATATGCCACAACAAAAAATCCAAAAAGATAAACTTTGTTTTTCAAGTCCTAAGTTGAGGTAGCTTCGCTTGTACCGCGAGAGGAGAAAGTTGGTGATAAATAATAGGCCGTTCCCACTAAGTCGAATTGCTCAGCGCATCACTCTGGCGAATATCGCATTCTTAATCTTGGCTTATTTGATGTCGCCAACCAAAGTGCAAGCCCAAAGCTCACAGGCCTGCGTGGAATTAGGTGCTCCTCGAATTGAGTACTCTTCTGGATCTGAAAGCATTCGCGTTAATCAAACAATCTCAACGACGGAACGCACGTGTCTCCCGATCCCAAACGGACCCATTACAGGACTTACAATTGGAAACTCCTCGATCACGTCCTCAGGTGAAATTGAGTTGTATGTTCCTGGCCAAAATACCGTTTCAAGCAATGCTTCAGTTTTAACTCTTCTGAATGTTGATGTCGCCGCAGGCAGCGGAGACTTCGTATCTCGGGAAGCGTTGGCAACAAACATCAATGGAAAGCTCAGAGTGAACCTCATTGGAACTTCGATTGGTTCCGGCAGATCAATGACGTTCGCTCCCTTCAACGGCGCGAATATCGACCCCACTGAAGTCTACTTCCAGTCTGACCGCCCGCTAACCTATGACAACCTTACCGTTATGGGAGCGACCGAAGTAGTTTTTGGGGCCTACTATATTCAGACTCGGGTTGCTGAGGCTTCTGATTTCACACTGACGAATAGTTCAATTTCTTCAACCAGTGACCTGGCGATAGCGGCAGGCACGACTGTTCGGCTTGATGCAGCAAGTAGTTTGAACACCGTAAACTTTGAGAATTTTGGCACGTTGGCCGGCACGGGAACCGTGAACGCATTCAACTTCACAGTTAAGAACGGGGGGGTGCTTTCGCCGGGCTTTTCAATTGGTACACTTAATAACAGTGGCGGAATCGCCTTTGAAACTGGGTCAAGGCTCTTAAGTGAAGTCGATCCAACTGCCGGGCAGAAAGCTGACTTGGTGTCATCCAGCGGGCGGGTGACAGGGATTAACAACGCCACAATCCAAGTCGAAGCCGCTCGTCCCGGTCTGACTGCGCAAGACTATGCGGCCGGCAACAATTACACGGTCCTTCAAGCCTCGAGTGTTGATGGAGATTCGCCAACACTTGTTGCAGGTGGATCTCTGCCGGCTTTGTCTAATCTGACGATAGCCAATACGCCCACCGCAGATGGTCAGGTCGACATTGCATTCACTGCACAACCGGTCTCAAGCTTACCGCAGAACCCGGCGGTTACCAGTTCGCCAAACGCCAGCAACCTCGCTGGAGCGGTTGCTAATACCACAAACACATCACCGGGGACGGGGCTCAGTAGCGGTTCAACAATTGGTGCCGCTGTCAATACGCTCACCAATTCAGGTCTGGCTGGGTTTAATCGCGTGCATGCAGAACCCTATTCCTCCAACCTGACTATTGGGCTTGAGCAACTAGACCTGATAACAAACACTGTTCTGAGCCATGCTGACTGCCGCAAATATCGAGCAGTTGGTTTCAACAATCAAAACAGACCCGTTGCATCAGGTGGCATCGACACGGACCGCAGCCCTAGTGGCGCAATCGACTGCTCTGATCGGCGCTGGTGGATCGACACGGCCTATGTGAGCGGGGACGTTGATGGAAGAAACGGCCTCGGGACATTCGACTATTCACTCGGCACTATTTTGGTTGGTGCTGATGTCTTCAGTTCGGAAAGAGGGGTCTTTGGCGTTTACGCAGGATTTGGGACGTCCTCCATGGATGAGCACGATCAAGTCGATCAGGACTTTTCGACAGACAGTTATCACGCGGGCGTCTACGGGCGTACGACAACCGGAACGTGGGAGTTCTCCGGGCTGATCGGTTACATGTTCGGTGAAACCGACGCCAAGCGAAACAACCCTTCTGTTGATGGCTTTACGGGAGGCGAGGCTAAATCGGATTTGGACCAAGAGGGAATCCACGCCGGTATCCAGGCACGGAAGTTGTTTAACCTGGACAGCGGTGCAAGGGTTTCTACGGTTTTTGGATTGAACTACGGGCGTATTCAACAAGGTTCAGGCACAGAGACTGGCGGTGGTGACTTCAACTACTCAATTGAAAAAGCGGATGCAGAGTCTCTGGTCGCGTCCATTGGAGTTGACTACCAACGGGACTTCTTGACAGAGAATGGTGTGCTAACCCCAATTGCCTTTGCTCGTTATGAGTATGACTTCTTTGCCAACAAGGATAGTGAGCACGATATCACTGTAACGAGCCCGATATTTGGCACTTTCACACAAGTCGGACAAAACCGAGGGGCAAATGGTTTCGTGCTTGGTCTGGGGCTAGGGTATCAGATATCTGATCTGGCCAGACTAACGGCAGGATATGGCTATTCAGTTCGCTCCAACGGCCAAGAGCATGGCCTCGGTGCAAACTTAAGTGTTCGGTTCTGATTAGGGCGGACCAACGAAGAGGAGTGGTAAGCTAGCTGCAACAACTTGCGGAAGCTATCGTGGCAATGTGAGCGTCATTCTCTAGCGACTAAAATTTGGGGATATTAAAAACATAAAGCCGCGATTTCTTGGCGTCGTCTGTCAGGATGTAGAGAAGCCCTTTGGTCTCATCGAGAGCGATACCTTCGGGATGTTTAACTTCCTTTTGTTTGCCATCTTCTGTGAACGTCAAACTGATGGATTTTATGGACTTGGACTCTGGATTATAGACGAAAATTTGACGGCCTTTGTCACTTACAATCCAAAGAGAACGTGAAGACGGGGACCATGCCAGGCCGCTCAAATCCAGTTCATCATTATCTACAACCTCGGAGATAAAACCTGCATCGCGGGCTAAAGGAATCATCTCAATAATTTCATCTAGCTCTGGTGATACGACCATTAACAACCTTGGTTGTCCCTCAATGCCAATGAAGACCCGCCCGGATTCCGGGTCGACGGCGATGCCCTCAGGTCCCTTGTTCAAAGGGTTACCGACGAGCAATTCAGCGGCGTCCGAGTAGCCTTTGAGAGATGTTAGAGGGATTGTAGTTAGTTGAATGGGGTCAGTCGGGTGAACGACTAGAATTGATCGATCGGTTTCCTGAAGTACTAAAACAGACCCATCTTTTCGTGATGCGACGCCCTCCAGATCTGATCCCGCCAATGAAGGCAGCTTGAATGAGTTTCCTAATGCCCCATCGATTCCAAGTAGGTGCAGTTTAGGTTCAGCGTCGCTTACTGACCATAAGAAGCCTTCCGCGTTGGACAGAGACAATCCGGAAGGCTCCGAGAAGCCTTCCGATTTATCCGCCACCTTGAAGGAGTCGATGAGAGTCAAACCGGGACTCTCGGCGTGGGCGAGCTCGATCCATGCCAGAAATGCAACAGTAGCGCTTGCAAAAGAAGCGAGTTCTCCAAGCTTGGGTAAGCACCGTGAAAACCCAAGTTTCGACCGAAGCAGCTTGTGTTCTGACATTGGATTTTCTCGCGCTTGGACCATATCCTTGTATCAGCGTTCGTATCACAGTCCGGACGCGATGTCCGAAGAATGCACGGTAATCTCTTTACCTGATCCCGCCTGTTGCGATTGAATTGAATAGGGCACGATGTGCCTTTGGTGAAGCGTAAGCCTTTGGCGTGAGTAGGAAGGAAGACAAGTTGAATACGACCCTCACATTTGTGACCGTGTTGTTGATGCTGCTGTTGCCAGGTGCTGCGGTGTCACAAGTCGACCCTGCGACGATGCTGGCCGGGGCTTCGGGGTCGGAAATCGTTATCGAACGCCGGTGGACGCAGTTTCGTGGCAAACAGGAACTGTATTTCTTTACTCTCGATGTGATCGTAACGATCATTCTGGCTGGCTTGATTGTCTATCATCCGGTGAGACGTAAAGCCCGTAGAAGTGTCAGCGATATCGTCATGCCGCGACTGTTCTTCCTTTATGCGCTTGTCGGCATGGCGGTTGGGTTTCTGGTCGTACAGCACGGATCGATGATCGGGTTCGTGATTTTTGGAATAGGAGCTCTGTTGAGGTTCCGATCAAATATGGATGACCCGGTCGACACGGTGGAAATGATTATAGTCACCGTGCTTGGGCTGGCGGTAGGGCTGGGCTTACCCTTGATGGCCACACTGGTGGCGGTTGTATGTTGGTGTTTCATTTGGCTCGGTGGGCGAAACAAGGGCGTGGAAATTTCGCTCAAGGCTTCAAACGAAGAGCACTCATTGAAAGTCAGCGGGGACATTGAAGCCATGGCCGCAGACGCTGGCTGGAAGTTGGTCCGAAAACACCACGTACCCGGAAAATCTCGCGTTTCGTTGCTTTTCATCACTTCGGGTGGATTGTCGGAAGCTCGGATCGAAGAGATGATAAACGATCTGGTCCCTGAAAAAGTTGAGCTGAAACTCAATCTCTAGTCATTTGACAAGGTCTAATCGTTTCAACACCGCATTCGGGGATCTGATCTCTTTAGGGAGCGACTTGAAGTTTACCGACCTTTCGAAATCAGGTCCTCGATATACTGCTATCCCAAATTCGCCGTTTGGCTGGAACGTAACATGAGTGAAGCTGTGAGGTGATCTGGCTTTTGAGCCGATAAGCCGTCGGGGGCCACCTCCCAGACAAGCTTGGGAGACGTAAGCAACACCGTCTTTCCAACCTGGATAGAAGGCATGATGGTGGCCTGACAGATGCAGAACGACACCGCTTTCCAGGTAGATCTTCTCAAGTGTAGGGTCACCGATGATTTCTCGTTCGCGCTGGATCGCGAACGGCCAAAGTGGGAGGTGGCTGAAAGTAACAATAGGGTCTCCGTCTGCACCCAATTCCTGTAGCCGGTCCTGCTGGTCGCCGGATAGGGGACCTAGGGTCGTTGCATCCAGAGACGCAAACGTAATGCCCTGCATCTTAAATGCGTAGAAGAACGGGTAGTCATCTGAAACCAGGAAATCGACGCCTGGTTTTCTCGGCGTCCATTCCTCTGCGTATATTTTTCTTTCACGCTCGAACCCACGATAGGCGGAGGCATCGTGGTTTCCAGGCGTGACCGCAAATGGAATGCCGGCGGCCTCTAAAGGATCTGATACGGCCTCGTGAAACGCCTTCCACATCTCCCTGACCTGTTTGTCGGACAAGTTGGGAATGCGCTGTCCCGCAACCATATCTCCGGTCGAAATAACCAAATCGGGATCAATCTCGATTATGCGCTCAATCGCTTTGTCGACGCGGGCATCGTATCTTACCGAACCATAGCTTCCATTCAGATCCGATATGACGATGACATCCAATGCCGCCGCTTTGCTGGCGAGCAGAGCGGTCCAAATGAACGCCGCAAAAAGGGTGGAAAGCTTACGGGGCATTACAGTCCACAGCCTCTACCTCGGTGTCGTTTCTCAAAAAGAATGCGACAGGATCCAAGTCGAACATCAAATCACCATTAGAACAATTGTCCCAGAGAATGGACGTTGCCAGCTCGGTGTTTTTCACAACTTGGGCAATCTGCCTATCTGACAACCCAAGGCTCCGCGACAACCAGCCGTAGACGAGACCTTGAGATTGAAGATCACTATTCAAAGCAACCAAGCGCCGATACGTGCTTGGAGAGAAGTGGCGAATTTTCGCCAGCATTTGGGTAGATTTCGCGAAGTTGGCATACTCGACACGCCCACCAGCATCGTTGTCGTTTAGATTGCTGCGACGGATCAATAACGCGTCGGCGGGAACGTCTCCATCGTTTGGCTCATGGTTCTTGGCTTTCTTATGCTTCAGCTTTCCGTCTTCGACCCAATACCAATAGGGTGTAAAGTCTATGTTTCCTACGCGGTCCTGCTGGCTAAAGATGAAATCGAGGAGAACAATCTCGGTAAGTTCTTGCATCCAAAATGCCATCTGTTGGTCGCTGACATCGGGGCCGAGATCCTTGTTGATCATCCGGTCTTTTCTGCCTTCTCTGACGCCCTCTGCAATGGCCTCTGACAAGGGTTTCGAAGAACGCAAAGCCAAGAAAGCGGGGGTTTCCTGAAAGTCACGGTTTTGGCCTTTCCCCCAACCAGACTTGCGAGTGCCGTTGATTTCCGAACCGTATCGATGCCCAGGACTATCAAGCAGTACACCGTAAATCTGCGTTCGATCTGCGGTGAATAGATCATCGGTCGGTTGGTATGAGTTCGGATCGGCGTCCGCAGCTGCAAAGACCCGCCAGCCTTCATGGTTCATGCGCCCGCCATGAGAGCCACCAGAAATCGCAAGGCCAGGTTCTGCAACCTCGGAAAAATGCGCCTGGGCGTCAATGCTTCGCCAAACGGCGACTGGAACTTTTACAGTCGTGTCGAAATATCTGGAGAAATGATAGTAAAGCAGCGACGAGGTGGAAAAGGTTCCACTGGTGCCCTTTTGGTTCATGGTGGATTTGAATTTGGCCACCCTGTCCTTGGCCAGATCTTTTGCTGCCTTCCCCTCTTTGCAAGCGTTTCTCTCGAATTCAGAACGGTTCCCCACGTAAAGTCCTTCCGAGATATCGTAGACTGCCATTCCTGGGCTGGTGCTCCATGTTTTTGGGCAAATAGCAATTTCGGAGGCATAGAAATCGATCTCGCAATAGGCAGTTTCTTCCTCAAGATCGCTGTTCTTGTACACGCCCGTTGGGACTTTTTCGATCCGAATACAGCGTTCAGTAACGCCGTTGGGACTATCAAAGGTCGTGGCTTCACCGAGAACATCGTCGTTCGCCCACAAGACAGTGGGTGCAATGAGAGCAAGTGACCCCAGAAGATTGAACTTCATTTGGATAGTCCTCCCGGTATCATTTAGGGCAAATCGCTGCCTGTTGTTCGGTGGAGATTTTCAAACTGGGGTCGACACTGAAGTTAGAGAACTTCGAGTCAATCCACTGGTCACACCCGCCTGAACATGGGGCCCCGTTTCGGGCATCATTCCAATATTCCTTGGCCCTTTCTTCCGTCCATCCGCAAAACTGAACAAGCGCCATTGCCGACAATGCACCAGAGGAATGAACGCCCCACATGCAGTGCACCAGGACAGGACCCTTTCCAGGGTCCTCAATCACCTCGTGTATGGCGGCCATGACAGTGCCGGGTCGGGACGATCTGGCGCTCTGATAGTCAAAGGATCCGTTTCCGCAACTGGTGCGGCCGTATTCGGTGTTCTTGCCGAAGTCCGCATAAAACCCGGCCGAAAACCCTTCATCGCACAGTGTTTCGCGCTGAGCGTTGCTCAAGCCCGTTCGACCCTTGTCGCCGCCCTTGAAGCCAGAGCGATACAAAACTCCGCTTAGGACTGGGCGAAAGAAAGCGACGCCATCGACGCCTCCGTCGCTGCCCTTTGAGAGCATCTGGCTGTTGCTTGGGCCACCGTTTCGACTGGTGACGTCAGAATTCGCCGCAGTTGCCAGAACACCGATGAATATGAGGGACGTCAAAAACCGCATGCCAGTTCCTTTCTATTCTTAAGCGCTATATGCTCAAACTCTTCCCACTTGGAAATCTATTGGAGCGGCTCATTCTCAGCAGCCGTATCAAGTGCGCGATAGACTTTCCGAACTGAAGCTTTAGATTGGCCACACCAGATTGATGATAAAGACGACCACGAAGTAGGCCAGAAATACTTTCCAGTTCAATTGGTCTTTGTTTTCTTCGTTTATCACGCCGGCCAATTTCAAGGCCAGGTTTGTTACAATTAGAGCGACGATGGTAACCGCCGCATGTGCCAAGTCGAAATGCAAACTGAAGCTCCCTTTTGCAGATGTTTGATTGATGAAAAATGTGTCAGCAGTCACTTGATGGCAGCATAGTTACATCTGAGTACCTTCCCTCAGATGTCGTGATCCGAGCACATGCACCAGTATCTCTGTTAAACCAGTACGAGGTCAGCCCTTCGCTGCGGATGAGTTCAAATCCGAGACTTTGGATGCCCATTTCAGCTTGGCCCGCTCTTGCCCCTTCAAATGACGAAAGATCGCTAGAGCTGCCCACAGTTGGTGCACTTGCATCCACTGATCCAACACTGTCGTCGCATGCTGCAAGCGCAGTAATACACGCCGTGCCGATCACCAATAGGACCTTGGGTTTCATCTGTTTTTCCCTCGCTTGTTTGGACTTGCGTTCCAGGGTTTCTGATTGACCACCTATTCAATTCCGAAAATGACGTTGTAGTCGACAGAAGAGTTGCTGCGATTGATAACCTCCACAACATGATCACCGGATTGCCAAAGCTGTCCTCGATACTCTTTGTCCGCCGACATCAATCCTAACAATTCAGATCCATCAGGGTTACGAATAACATAGTCCAAGGAGCCATTTCGCGGCGCAACTCGGACGTAAAGAAACTGTTCGTTCTTTGCACCGAGAACATATTGCTGCGACGCTCCGGGCGCGAGTTCACCAACTAGTTCGGCGCCGGTGGAATCAGCATCGAATTTGACACGTTGGCTACCGGTAGAACCGGCGGCGCCTGCCATTGCTCCACCGCCATCATCCATCGCTTCGACAACCGACATCTTGCCGATGCTTCCATCCTTGTAAGCGATGCAGCGCCAAAGTGTTCCACCTGCATCACGCAGCATAACGAGCGTACCAGCTTCCGAGAACTGAGAGCTTTCAATCGTTCCGGATTGACCGTCTGGTCCACCAACCAGCCGCAAATGGTCGATACACGCGTCGTCGGCTTCTGACATTGCAAAAGCAGCTGTGCTCGCGATTGCGAACATGGGTGTGAGGAGTTTGAGTAAAACGAGTTTCATCAGATGGTTCCCTGTTGGCTTGTCCTTGAAGTTTTGTTCCGTACAAAGCGGAACCTCACTTTGCTTCTCGTAACTTTGACAGAAATTCATCGCATGCCTGTGCGCTGCCGACGATCTCATCTGTCGTTTCAATTCCTTGCAGAGATGCCATCTCGGAATTTACGCGATTGAGGATTTGATCCGCTTGCTCGGCGGTGATCAGGTTCTCGGCTTGTGCTCCTTTCAATGTGGTGCAAACACCGGCGGACAAGCCTGTCGCAACGCCGACCCCCATTGCGGCCCCGCCACCCAAGGTCATCGCTCCAACCACGCCGAGGACGAGCCCGATCACAATTCCCAAGATTACTTTTCCCATGTTTTCCTCCTTTTGGGTGAGACAGAGTTCCGCCTTCACTTCTGGCGCAAACTGCGTACCCATCTGCAAATCAAGACCAGCGCTAACAGGTTGAGCACCGGTACAATCGCCGCAAACCACGGTTTGGCTGACTCTGAGACCAAATCCACTAGAATTATCCAAGGCAATCCCAACGGCAAAAGGAACACCCCGGACAAGGGATCTCGCTCCTGTCCCAACCAGCCAAATGTGCCGGTCAAGAATGCAATCAACGCCAACAGGTACAGGATCGAGAATACGATGATGGTGGTTCTACAAACCAAGTCGAGCCTCAGCAGATCAAGCCTGTGCTGCGCAGCCATTATTGGCCACGCATCAGACTGCTCACAATGCGCCTTCGTCGCCCAGGAACTCGATACCAGCCGTCGCGCCATCACTGTAGGCAATACAATTCCACGGAGCCCGATCCTCTCCAACGCCGACGGTGACCTGTGTTCCAGCTTCGCTGAATGCGGATGAGAGCACCACGACTTGCGAATTGTTCGTTGTTTTGGCCACATCTCGCAAACACGCCTGCTGAGCGGGTGTGAGTTCGGCGGGCGCACTGGATGTACCCGTGTCCTCACAGGCCGCAAGCAGTGTGAAACAAGTTGCGCCCGCAATCATCACTATCTTGTTGGTCATTTTCTTCTCCCTCTGAGTCTGTTGAAATTAACGAAGTTGGATACGCTTGTTTGAGGATCTCGCGTTTGGGCAGCCGACAGAACATACCTCGATCCTGTGACGACCTTTTCCAAAACTTGCTGCGGGGGGGCTTGGCGGGCAGATCACTATTACGTTGACTGCCAAGACCTCCAACAACGTGGGATGGCCGAATGACGTCACTAGCAAATGCTAGAGCAAACTCTGGAAAGAGGGCGAGTACGTTAAGTCTAAGCATCGCGCCCTCCCAACGACTGATCCGTGTAAAATGCCTTCCGACCGCCAGCACTCACACCAGCAGTCGGAAGGGCCCGACAAATCGGGCGACAGCGACAACAACGGAGGTAAATGAAAGCTGTGTCGAATTCGCATGTTTGAATCTATTTTCTAAAAAATCAATATTTTTTCCGCGCGTAAAATTCATTACGCTCTCGTGCGATAGGCTTCTGCTTTCAAACAAAGGTAAGAGGGAGCATCCGTAGGGGCGAGTTCGCTCTCCTAAGCGGCGCAGCGTTTAAGGCCGCACAGAAGTTAAGAATGGAGTGAAATATGGGATTTAGCGAAGCCGTTAAAACGTGTTTCTCGAAATACTTTCAGTTCTCCGGTCGGGCTTTACGCTCAGAATACTGGTGGTTCTTCTTGTTCGTGGTTCTCGCGAGCGCTGCTTTAGCTGTGCTGGATACGATCATATTCGGGACCAACCCCGAAACAGGGCAGGGATCTCGGGTTCTGTCCTCTGTTTTCCAACTGGCTGTTCTCATACCCATGCTGGCCGCCGGTTGGCGGAGGCTGCATGATACAGGACGACCTGGCTGGTATTTGCTGCTGCCGATGGCGCTCAGCATTACAACGCTTTTTGTTATGCTGGGCGGCGTGGCGTTCTTCTCGGTATTGGAGCAAGGGACGGAAAACCCCGATGCATTACGAGGACCCGCGGCAGTCCTGGGCGTGACCGGTATTGTTGTTGTCTCAATTCTTCAATTCATTCTGTCCATCCTGATGATCTGGTGGCTGACGCGACCTTCCCAAGAAGGCGCAAACGAATACGGCGCACCTGTTTCCTAACCTTGTTGCCCGGGTAACGGACCGGAAACTTTGGCTGAATGACAGTACGAACCACACCCCTGGAGAGAGAAAATGAGGTTCAAAACGATTTCCATTGGAATGCTACTGATGGCTATGGCGACCACCGCATCGGCGGAGTGGTCGTTCAACTCTGGGCCTAATCCCAATGCATTTATTCAGACCGGAAACATGACGCTGGAGCTTCAGTGTGACCGTATCCGCTTTGCTCCGGCTGGATATGAGGACAGCCAGGACATTGTGGAGAAGCAGGGGCTTTCCATTCGGTTTTTAAAGAATGGCACCACCGAAGTTGGGGCATTTCAGGTTGGCGCAGAAAACGCGGCTTTGCAGATCGTCGACAATTATCCTGTCGAGGTCAGTTTCAATAGTCAGCAGGATTATGGTTTTGTACTGGACCAGCTCGCGGCCAATGCATCCGTTAACCTGTCCATGATTGATCAAGATGTCAGCTACGGAATCTTTGACTTGAAAGGTTCCAGCGCGGCAATTCGGTCCCTTCGTTCCGCCTGCGATTCAGGAGCTAGCCAAGGGGCCTCCTACGAACCCCCAGAAGGCATCGTCTATTGTGGTGGCGGAGCGGTAGAGCGTGTCATCGAACCGGTAATTTTGGACAACCCGGACGGAGAATGGGACGCGCGAGTAACGGTCAACGGCGCGTCGATCAGAGCCATGACAGCCTACAGCTATTTCGGAAACTCTGAGCCACCGGCCGGATTTGTCGTTGCCCTGCTTGGGGAAGACAGGTCCGAATTTCTGATTTTTAACGAAGGCTTGGCAAACTGGCTGGAATATGGGGACTACAGGTATGATCAGTGCAACTGAAGCCACCTTCCAACCGGCTTCCCAATTGGCAAACTACTTGAAACGTTTGGTATCTGCGATCCTGCTTGGTTCGGGCCTGGTTTGGACCTCACCAGTTGTCGCGGCTGACGTTTCGCAACTTCCAACCGGTTTGCGAGCAAAGGTTGATCTGGCGGCACGAGCCTGCGCGGAGTTCAACAACGGTCAGTTTGGCTTAGATTGGGGCGCGGTCGAAAGGGTCGATCTCAACGGAGATCTACAACGCGACTGGGTTTTGAATGAGTCTGGTTTTGCGTGTTCGAGCGCCGCATCTCTTTACTGCGGAACTGGCGGATGCATGTCGCACTTTTGGGTTAGCGAAGAGGTGCACTCCTTGCTCAACCAAGGCTGGACGGTCGTTGATTTTGGGCGTCGACGCGTTGTCGTAGCGGATATTCATGGATCCAATTGCGACGGAATAAACCCAACGCCATGCGTCAGCGCTAGTGTTTGGGATGGCGAAGCCGACACTTGGCGCTCATCTGCTGGCGATTGGGAGTAAGCTGCATTTGGGCACCGCAGATAAGCCTGACGGCCTGTTTATTCGATGGGTTCTCTGTAGCACGCAATGAGGTCATTGGCCATGGATCTACCGAACCAATCTCTGGTTTGTGAGTGATCAACATCAACGCATTGGACAAAGCCACCAGTCACTCTGTCCAGTGTTGGAAACTAGTACCGAGCGTGGGCTCTCTTTTCGACGATCACGATCCTCTTCGTCTGACACTCCCGCAAAAAGACAAACAGTCCTGATCCCAAGATTAGCGTGACACCAAGCGGGATGGGAAGGTTCTGTATTTCTACCGACCTAAATTCCTTTCTCTGGTCACAATACGGACTGACCATTCCAAAAATTTCCTACCGCCACCTTGATTTTCTGGATCAATCATTCCAAATCATGCGCATGAGCGAAAAAACTCTACCCAATGGCGACATCAAATCATCCGCAGGTCCAGGCAGACCTCGTGCCTTTGACGAAGCTGAGGCTTTGGAAAAAGCCTTGTGCGTATTTTGGCACAAGGGCTACGAGACCGCGTCCGTGGACGATTTGACCAAGGCCATGGGTTTAAGCCGGTCCAGCTTCTATGGAACGTTCGTCAACAAGCAGACTTTATTTCACAAAGCTCTCAGGCACTATTCAAGGCGTGGTTTGAAAAATCTGCGTGACGTTGCAGATGCGAGCGGAAATGACCCCGTTGGTGCGATAATGGAAGCTTTGGCGAACCCACAAGGTGGTCGTGACGGCTGCATGCTGATCAATTGCCTTACGGAGCTTGCTCCTCATGATGATGAAGTGGCGGCTCTCGGGCGACAGCATTTGGAGAGTATTGACGAGATTATTGCGAGAGCGCTTGAGCCTTCAGATCCGGGTGTGGCTCTCGACAAGGCGCGCGCCTATGCCTCCCTTGCAATTGGCACGCTAGCCTTGCGCAAGGCGGGCGTTCCCGATGAGCAGATATCGCAAACCCTGAAACAAGCCCGGTTGGTGATTTCGCCATAAGGCCCCCCGCCACCATAAGGAAATGAAACCTAACACAAACTCAAACAAGAGACGGTGATCCTAATATTGGATTAATCGGTCCAATAATATCTGAACGTAGTTTACAAAAGAAGGAAGCAGCAATGGCTGATGAAAAACTGTTCTCCGGCATCAAAGCTGGTGCAATCGAGCTGAAAAACCGCATTGTCATGGCGCCATTGACCCGCAACCGGGCAAGAGCCGAGGATGACAGTGTCCATGAATTGCAGGCCAAGTACTACGCCCAGCGGGCGGGTGCAGGTCTGATCATAACGGAGGCTTCGCAAATCTCGCCCCAAGGCAAGGGCTATGCCTGGACGCCCGGCATTTATTCCGAAGCGCAGATCGACGGCTGGAAAAAAGTGACTGAGGCCGTCCATGCCAAGGACGGGAAGATTGTAATCCAGCTTTGGCATGTGGGCCGGATTTCGCATTACAGTTTGCAGCAGGATGGTGGCGCCCCTGTGGCACCATCCGCAATTGGAGCCAAGGCCAAGACGTTTGATGGTGAGCAGTTTGTTGAAACATCTGAACCGCGGGCTCTGGCCATCGAAGAAATTGCTGGCATCGTTGCGGACTACCGGAGGGCTGCGGAAAACGCCAAAGAGGCCGGTTTCGACGGTGTCGAGGTCCACGCAGCCAACGGATACCTTATCGATCAATTCCTGCGGGACGAATCCAACAAGCGTGAAGACGAATACGGCGGTCCTGTCGAGAATAGAGCGCGGTTCCTGAAAGAGGTCATGGACGTGGTTGTCGATGTCTGGGGCGCCAACCGCGTTGGTGTCCGCCTCAGCCCATTCTCGGACGCCAACAACATCTCCGACAGCGACCCACAGGCGACATTCACCCATGCGGTCAAATTGCTGAATGGCTATGGGCTGGCCTATCTCCATCTCGTGGAGGGACAGACCGGCGGCCCGCGCGATATTCCGGAAGGTGGCGATCTGAAGGCGCTCTATGAATTGTTTGACGGTGCGAAAATCGGCAACAACGCTTATGACCGCGAAATGGCGGTTGAAGCGGTTGAAACCGGAGCCGTCGATCTGGTGGCCTTTGGTCGGCCGTTTATTTCCAACCCGGATCTTGTCAACCGGCTGGAGAAAGACGCCGCGCTGAATGAGCTCGATCCAACCACTCTCTACGGCGGCACTGAAAAAGGGTACACCGATTACCCGGCACTGGAAGAGGAAGCGGTTGCCGCAGAGTGATACATCGCTCTTAACTCCGTAGTGACAAACAAAACCAAGCAAAGTGAGCGCGTCGGTTTGAACGCGCTCACCTGGCAGTTACGGAAATGCCCATTCTTGAAGCGAGGATCTATCACTAGCCTGCGAATTAACTGCTTCCCTATGATCAGGGTTGAATATTTCCAATCAGAATGCACTCTTGATTGAAAGGCGCCCGGTTTTAGTTGAAGAAGATGTGCGGTGACTACTTTCAATTTAGCGCGTTTCTTGAACCGCGCAAACTTATGGGCAAATCGTGCAAACTTATGGGCAAATCGTGCAAACTTATGCGCAAATGCCGCGCAAAATTATGGGCGAACACAGCCGAATTTCCTGAATGAAATCAACGATAGTAATGCATCGTTATGAGAACACCTACATCATGTGTAGGTTTGCGAATAACACTTCGCGCACCCAATAAGTTTGCGTAGTTTGCCCATAGTATTGCGCGGCACGATTGTCTGCCTTAACGATGAATTCAATCAGTTTTTGGCTCAGTCGTTGCGGTTATGGTCCTTTGCGTTGCTCGATCACGCAAAGGGGCTTCCCAAGGAACCTTGGGTTCCATGCGGCCTTTTTGCTTGGATTCTCGCGAACGTCTGCAATGCGTAGAATGCGGGCTTTGCAAATCTGCAAAGCCCATCCTCAATCGACAGACGGCGTGGTCTGGCTCTATCACCGATTTTATCAACGCCGTGTGATTTAAAAGCGGAATTATATGAATAGAATTTGACGCTCGTTTCTAGGCAATAGGCGCGATACGTTTCGTCAGTATCTACTCAGCGTCTCCAGTATTATGTTCCGCGTATTGACGTCGTTGTGGAAAATCCTGCCGGCGAGAAACTCGGACGGAAACTCAGGCCATGTCCTGCGCATTTCAGTGACGAGCCGTCGTGCTTCTTCTGAATTTCCCAACTGATCATACGCAACGGCTTGGAATAAGAGCGAAGGCGCACTGACTGGCGCTCCGGCAGCTGGCGCTCCCTGAAAGGCTTCAACAACACTTTCGTAGTTCCCGAGCATTAGTTGTGAAACGCCCCAGATGTTTCTCGCACCAAACCTACCAGATCCTGATTTGGGTCTCTCTGGGTTGCTAACCTCGGCAGCAAGTTCCGGGGCGTTAGCCAAGATGGCGGTCATACCTGCAACGTCGAGAATATGGCCATCCTTCGGCGCCAGTTCGACGGACATTCTAGCGTATTTCAATGCCTCGTTTGGCTGGTTTTTGACAGCCAGCACCCAACCATTTGCGCCGTTTGCCCACGCATCAGAGGGGGACAATTCAAGCGCTTTTCCAGACATTTCCGAGGCTTGATTGAAGAGATCATCCCTTTGTGCTTCATCCGGCGACAACACCGCCAGGATCGCCAAGACCTGCGCTGATCCGGCATAGCCGTCGGACAGACCCGGGTCGAGTTCCCTAGCGTACTGGAACATTCCCAGCGCTATTTGCTGACGCTTGACATCAAAAACGGGGAAAAACATGCCGCGGGCTTGATCCGCAAGGTTGACCGCCTGGAGTCGTGTCAATGATTGTTCACCAAGCGCCACACGTTCTGCTTGTTCGATGGATCGAGTTGTTGGCACAACCTCCCTGCTATCCTGGCTCATCCAGATGCCAAGTACAGCGACCAATGCAAGAACACCCAGTCCTGCATGCAGCAGTCGCCGCGAACGCCAACGGCCAACTGGATTGTCGCTCTTCAGTTCACTTGATGTGCGGTCTTCGATTGTAGGTTCGAATGAAAACCGCGGCTTGTATCCGCCGGGGTCAACAAAAATGCGAACTCCTTTGCCGTCCCAGTGATCTTCGTAGAACTGATGCAAAAGACGACGCAGCCGCCTTGCCTCAACGCGAACCAGGTTTTGACCACCAGTACCATCTATGCGCCGCCCATAGACCTCAACAGCGATAGCTTTGCCTCTAATCTGATTGCTTCGACCAGATAGAGATTCCTCGACTATATAGGTGAGAAATTGCGTGAGTCGTGGTGAAGCTTGAAACCCGTCGCTTGATACGATTCGACTCAGAGCTTCCCGAATGAGTTCCGGAGAAGGCTGCCCAACATGTTGATTTATTGTTAAATCGTTGGATTTGTTCAATGTCAACTCACCCCCAACTCACGGTGACTCACTTGGCCTTTGCGGTCAACCGCACTCATCTTGATTTGAGAATAGATAGTGGGTGTCGGGACTTTTCCAGTGACGGTCGACCTGATTGAAGAAATTCCAGAACTTTCTGATGTGCTGTCGGGGCGTATCGGAACGGATGCGCTACTCGGCGAGGTCATCGAAGACCTGAAGAAAGCATCTGCGTTTTCGAAAGACGCATCGATCTCGGCCTTAGAGCGCGCCGAATGGGCCCACATCAAATCTGAACTCATCAACGAGCTTCGCCGGATGTTGAAGCGCAACCTTTGAGATACTTCCAACTGAGGACCAATCCATGACCAAGGAAGACAATAGAAAAGACCAAGACGACAAACAGGTTCGGGCATCAGATCAAATTGAAGACCCGTCGCGGCGGAGTGTTCTTAAGGGCTTGGCAACTGGAGCGGCTGCGACAGGGGCAGCTGGGTTTGCGGCAGGAAGTGCCGAGGCCCACGAAGGAGACGGCCCACTAGGAGAAACACTCAAGAACCCATATGGTGGTCGACCCGCAGGCGGCATCTCTTTGCCAGAGTACTTCCGTCCTACGAAGTACATGACTGGTTCAAATGCGAACTATTTTCCGCTTAGTGAGGAGTTGGGGCCAGATGAGATGCGCATCTCATTCTGCGGCTCAACACCATATCCGCCGCGCGAAGATCAGGCGGGTACTTGTATCATGGTGGAGTTGGGGAATGGAAAACGGTTCTTCTTCGACTTTGGGTCCGGTTGTGTCCGCAACATCATTGCGATGCAAGTGCCTGGGCAGTTGATCAACGATATCTTCATCTCTCATTTGCATGTCGATCACTACGCCGACATTCCTTATATCTATCCGTTCCGGGCTTGGTCTGGAGGGTATACACCATTGCGCATCCATGGTCCCTCTGGTCGGACACCCGAACTTGGCACAGCTGGAATGGTCAAAGGCATGCAACAGATGCTCAAATGGCATCTGGAGGCCTTTGATGTGTTCCCGATTGGGGACGGCTATGAGATCGAGGTCAACGAGTTCGATTTCCGCCAAGAAGGTGGCATCGTTTATGACCAAGACGGTGTGACTGTTCGGTCCTGGCCGCGCAGTCATGCCAAGGACGGCGCAGTTGGTTATCGGCTCGATTGGAACGGTCTGAGCTTTGTATGGACCGGCGATGGACGCCCGGATGAGCTTTCACGGAAATACGGCGAAGGCGTTGATGTCTTTGTAACCGAAATGTCGGGACAGGATATTGGTCAGTTGATGACTTACAAATACGGTATCCCACAGGATCTCTTTAATTACACTATCGATACGCATCACACCTCCCACTATGCCGTGGGTAAGCTCTTTGCTGACACAAGGCCGCGTTTGGGAATGGTGACACACTATACCCAGGACGAAGACATTGACGCTGAAATGCTGGCTGGTATTCGCGCTCACTACGACGGTCTGTTCCAATGGGGTCTCGATGTAGCCGTTGTGAACGTGACCAAGGATGCAATCTGGTACAGGAAAGCTGCATTGCCCGGAAAATCCGGTACTGTGCCACCATTTCGTGAACTGGCTGCGGCAGCCGAGGCCGGGCGTATTGAGCTTCCGGATGAAATCACATTACCGAATCCGAGGCTCACCCGAGCAGATCAGCAAGACCAGAAGTACCGTGATATGGAGATCGATCCACGCGAATACTACCCAACTGACGTTTTCCGAGCACCCGGCGGAGATTGGCCGCAGAACTTTACCATCAAAGTTTCTGATATAATCGGCTCGCGCGATGAAGACTGAGAGGAGATCCAATCATGATTGAATTCGGTTCGACTTCTGCGATCCCCGTAACGATCCTTACCGGCTTTCTAGGAGCCGGTAAGACAACGCTTCTGAACCGCATCCTCACTGGCAATCACGGGTTGCGGGTTGCGGTTCTTGTAAATGACTTTGGATCCATAAACGTCGATGCAGACTTGGTGGTCGGCCTCGAAGATGACGTCATGAGCCTCGCGAATGGGTGCGTTTGCTGCTCGATACGAGATGACCTGATCGAAACGGTGGAAGCCGTTCTCGCCCGGCCTGAGAAACCGGAATACATCGTCCTTGAAGCAAGCGGAGTGTCGGATCCGTCATCAATTGCGATGACATTTACCGATCAGAAGTTTCGGGACATGATCCGCTTGGACAGCCTTATGTGTCTGGTTGATGCGGAACAGCTTTTTGCTGCGCCGGAACAAATGGAACTGAAGCTCCGTCAAATCGCGTTCTCAGATATGGTTATTTTGAACAAAGTCGATCTTGTCGACAGGGCCGCTGTTCAAAGGGTACACGATTGGCTCGGGTCTCGCTTCCGTCGCTATCGTTTGGTCGAAGCTGTCAATGCGGACGTCCCACTGGATATACTTCTTTCAGTCGGTCGCTTTGCCGCCGAACAGCTACAAACAGAAATACCCGATCATCATGAACATGGCCCCGACTGCGGTTGCCGCCACGCTGATCATTCAGACAGCTTTTCAACAACTATGATGAAAGCTGAACACCCCATAAGCCTATCCTCTCTCCGCAGCGCTATTCGGAAGCTTCCCGGTGATGTCTATCGTCTCAAGGGTTTTGTCTTCAGTGAGGAGGATCCGGATCATCGCATTCTTGTTCAGGTCGTTGGAAAACGTATGGACATCGCACGGGATGGAACATGGGGTGACCGCAAACCCGAAACAAGGCTTGTCGCGATAGGCGCACCGGGGGCCCTCTCCGAGGATGTGCTTTCGGATACGCTTATGGAGACAGTCTGAAAGCCATGTTCGATCAAGTATTTTGGCTATAAGTCAACCGTGCTGGATAATTTCATCCAGTTCGGCGGCGGCGGACTGTGAGTGGGCCATTGACGTCATTGCCAACCTGGCGATCTCAAGTGCAAGCCACCCATGAGAAAACGGCCAGCTAAGAGGAGACCGCCTATGAACCTCAGGTTGCTACGCTGCTCCATACTTGCCGGGATTGGTGCCCTTTCTGGTACTGCGTGGGCAGAGTCCCAGGAAGAAGAACTAGCAAAGCAACTTGCTAACCCCGTGGCCGCTCTCATTAGTGTACCATTCCAGGTGAACTATGATCAGAATTTGGGTGCCGACAGAAATGGTTCGCATTGGATATTAAACGTACAACCGGTTGTTCCCTTTGATCTTTCGGATGATTGGAACCTCATATCCCGAACAATTCTTCCAATTGCGTCCATAGATGGTGGCCTGCCGGGTTCTGGATCCGAGACTGGGCTAGGAGATACTGTTCAAAGCTTATTCCTTTCGCCCAAAAAACCAAGTGCGGGCGGTTGGATCTGGGGGGCTGGCCCCGTTTTTCTGCTGCCAACGTCGACAGATAACAGCTTAGGTCTCGGAGAGTGGGGTGCTGGAGTTACCGGCGTGGCACTCAAACAGCAGGGTCAGTGGACATATGGTGGCCTTACAAATCACATCTGGGACATTGATGGTGATACCGACATCAACCAGACGTTCTTACAGCCATTTATTTCCTACACAAATTCGAACGCGTGGACGTTCACATTAAACACTGAGTCCACCTACAACTGGGAAACCGATCAATGGTCTGTGCCAATCAACGGTGTTGTCACCAAAGTTACCCAACTCGGGGTTCAACTTATCAGCGTAGGCGGGGGAGTACGCTACTGGGCCGACGGCCCAGATAGTGGACCTGACGGTTGGGGCGTAAGACTTGTAGCTACCTTGCTATTTCCCAAATAGTTGAGCCCTTCCTGAGAGAATACCGCTTACGGTTATCGCAGCGAGAACTTCTTTCAGGAATTTCTCTTAAGAAACAGGCAAACTTTCTGCCCGGCTTGCTTACTTTCGGACATTGAGACCAATCGAGACGGATTGGGAATTGGCGCAGCAAGCATCAATTGGACATTTAACCCGGTTCGAACCTGTCGATATCATAGCGTGCCTTTGGTTCGAGCGCGCAAGGCAACAAGCAATGGTGCGAAGATCGACACTTCGTACTTGAAACCTAACATTGGGGATCTTGAGGACATCTTGGCGCACTCAAAAACTCGAAGACCTTCTGAACTTCAAGGTTATGTGGAGAAACGGTTGGAAGGTCATATGGTATCGAGCTGGATGGATAGCCAGCCGATTGATCTGGCGAACCGTTCTACCGAGATGCTTCGGGCATGCGTTGAGTTTGGAGCTCATACCGCGTTTTCGAAGCTAAACGAAGACAACTGGGATCACGCCGCTAAGGTAGGTTACGAGTTCACATCGAGGGGCGAGAAGGGAATTCGAAACGGCCTGAGATACCTATTGAATAGCTCTGAAAAGAACCAATCGCAGTCCGGGCCGCAGGGAACATTCGGAGGGCTTTTTCACTGGGTCTAGGCCGAACGCGGTGTTAAGCACATCGGACCTTTCAAAGAGGTTTTTCGGGAGTTCATTTTGGACAACGTCCGAGTAGAGCTAGGTACGTTGCTATTTGGCTCAGTGGTAGATCAAGCGAGGGTTCACTCAGTAGCGTCGCTTGCCAGAAAGTATGCTCTGCATCCGAAAACGGTTAGGAGTGCTTTGACAAAGTCCGGACTGCTTCGCGGCCCAAACGACCACTTTTCAATCCGTCAAACCGCTCGCGTCTAGCAAGCTGAGAAATTGATCAAAAAATTGGTCCGAGCTGTGCCTGTAGCTAAAATTCCGGATTACATCGAGTGCAAGAGGGCGCAGGCGCAGCAATAGTTGAAAGCAGGGATTCTTGAGCCGGTTGTAGATGATGAAAAGAAATTTAGCGGTCGCCACAAGCGCCGCTACAAACGACGCAACCGCCCCTCTCGTGACATTGCTGTGCAATGCACTGCCGGGCAGTGATACGAGATCATGTTCGGACGCCTGAAGGATTGGCGGCGTGTGGCAACCCGATATGACAGATGCCCAAAGGTATTCCTTTTGGCCATCGCTCTAGCAGCTACCGTGCTGTTCTGGCTGTAATTCAATGAGTCTGGAGCCTAGTTCGTGTGTGGGAGAGTGTGGAAACCAACGTTCTTATGACCGATTTGAACGTTCAGGGGTTTGGGATTGCAGTTTGCTGTCGCATTTGAGAATTAATCGTGCTTCACCTATGTTCGCTTACACTTGGCAGCTTTCGGTGATCTGATGCGATTTTTGAGATACACGGCGATGACAGCCTTTTTGGCCATTGCAAACAGCTCTTTTGCTCAACCCTCCAATAACGCACCATTTCTGACTACTGTTGAAGGCCTTCGAAACGGAAATGGAGTAATCATCGTAGCCGGCTTCAATAAAGCTGACGCATTTGAGGCAATGGACGTAACCAATGCGGCAGCGATGGCACAGATACCGGCGTCCGGCTCAAAGACCGCCTTCACGTTTCATTATTTGCCCCTGGGAGACTACGCTTTTGCCGCTCTTTACGATGAGGACATGGATGGTGACCTGGACATGAAGGTCCAGGTCCCGACCGAGGGCCTGCCTCCAGAATTCAAGGATGTTGCTGTCTTAGCCGGTGGAACCGCTCAGTCGTCATTGCGGCTGAAATATTGGGATTAGAACAATGGGACGCCCTTCAAATCGCGATGAGCGCTATGGTCAGGTCATGGAGGCGTTTGTGCGCTGTGTCGCACGGATGGGCCTGGATAGTGCCACCTTGAGTGCGATTGCAAAAGAGGCGGGGTTGACCCGCCCACTGATCCGTCACCACCTTGGCAACCGGGATGAGATGATCGTGGCCTTGCAGGATTACGTGTTGGACCAGTTCAACAGTGCTGCGAACGAATTGGTTGCCGCATTGCCGGATTCAGAGCCCGCGCATGCCTTGGTGAACTACCTATTCTCCGATCAGTCAGATTCGTCACCCGATCTGGTTCTGGCATTTGCGGCTCTTACGGCTCGGGCCAAAGAGGATGGTGAACTCAGATTAAACTGCCGGGCTTCGATCCTTGGATTTGAAGCGCAGGTTACTGAGGTTTTGCAGCGGAACTATCCCGGGGCTTCAGAGGTCAACACCCAGCGCGCAGCGCATGGCATAGTGGCGCTTTACTTCAACACGGCATCGCTTGCTGCCTTGGAGATGCCGGCAGAGTGGGTGAACCAGTCGAAGGCGATGGCAATTTCGCTATGTGAAAATCTGGCAGACCCCGCATAAAACGCAGCCATTCCGCAAACTACATTGTGTTCGCCCTGCTGATGACCTCGATTCTCCTGGGCTATCAATTTCTTTGGGGTCTGTTGTTTCTATATTGGAGCGTCCTTGGCATATCGTCTGGACAAGCTTTCTTGTTGACCGATGTCTGCATGGCAACTGAGCCGGTCCTGTTCTGGTGTATCCAGATCGCCAGGGTTGTGCTGGGTTTTTTCATGCTGCCGGGCGACTTCTTTCCATCGGTGGCTTAACTTTTCCAGAAGAGGAATGCACCCAATGTCAAACATGCTTTACCCCACTCAATGATCTGCTGAATGACAGTTTCAATCGTATGATGTCAGCCGATCAGTCCGGAGATCCCTTCAGGGAAACCTACCTGCGCCTGACGCGAAACGCCCAGGCCCAGCACGAGACTTTCGCTGCCGCCACCAAGGGCATTGAGGCCCCGGGCAGGTTCCCTGAAACTGACCTCGCACAGCAACTCAAGATGGTGGCCGCACCATCGCCGCCTCTGATCGTCTCGGGCTGGAGCAGCAGACTTTTTTTGTGCGCTACATCGGCTGGGACCATCATGATGAGTTGCTTGAAACCCATGCCAGCATGCTTGCCGTGTTGTCCCAAGCTCTGGGCGCCTTCCAGTCCGCGCTCGAAGACATGGGGCTGGCGGACAGGGTTGTCACCTTTACCGGTTCCGATTTTGGCCGCACGCTCACATCGAATGGCAACGGATCGGACCACGGTTGGGGCGGCAATACCTTGGTGATGGGGGATCCCATTGTCGGTGGCCGAATTTTCGGTGACTACCCTGTCCTGGGGTTGGGCGATGACAACCCGCTGGATGTGGGTGACGGCGTGCTGATCCCAACGACTTCTACCGATCAGCTCTATGCAGACCTTTCTCGTTGGTTTGGTGTTCAGGATGCGGCCCTAACTGAGATACTCCCCAATCTACGGCGTTTTGCGGCTCCGGGCGAACGACTTGGGTTGATTGGGTAACACCATACTTTCAAGCGGTGATCGCATGAAATGCCCCGCAATGATCGTGGCATTCGTTTGACCGCAGGCGGCCAAGTGTAAACACTTGAATGCTTGCTCGCTATTGGTTCTGAAGGCGTCGGCTCCCACGATCGAGACAACAACTTCGTCCAGATGCCATTCGTCATCGAGATTGCCATCCGACCGGGGATGGTTCGTTCTGGTGAACCCCCGTCCGAAGTTTCCGGCCCGGGCTGTATTATATATTGCGAAACGACGATGCTGTGCTCGGGAAGAAGATCTGAGCTCGAGAGCGGCCAAACCCTTTTCTTTATTAAGCAGCGTTTTCCTGCGGTGAATGCGTTTTTAAACCAGAGCTTCATTTGTCGAGCGGTCTACTTGACATGGGTCTGAAATCCATTACTTGTCACAAAAGACAACTTATTAGGAGGCGATGAGAATGGAACTCCTCAACACGTACATTAGCGACTTTCAGCTCAACTATTGGGAGACAATGATCGACGAGTGGTTTTTCGTCTTTGCAATAGGTTTCCTGATCTTTGAGCTTGTACGCTACGCCATAGGGAAAAAGCTTAGCTTCGAGATGGTTGGGGACACGGTCACCAACTTCATCACTCTTGGCTTTTTCATTGCGATTACCTTTGTGCTGATGGCCGGCTTTTATGTCGGAGCGTATGTCTGGGCGTCGCAATATGCTGTGTTCGACATTCCCACGACATGGGCGTCGTTCCTGACTGTGCTGGTTCTTGCGGACCTTGCCTATTACTGGGAACACCGAATCCTGCACCGGATCAATATTCTGTGGGCCACCCATTCGGTGCATCACAGTTCACCTTTCTTCAACATCTCGGTGGCTTACAGGCATGGTCCGCTGGATGGCTTCTGGCCCGTCTTCTTCCACCTGCCGTTGGTTCTTCTCGGCTTCAATCCCTTCGTTGTTTTGATTGCGGAACTTCTGGTGCAGCTCTACCAGACGGCGCTGCACACCGAGGTGGTTCGCAAGCTTTGGAAGCCCATTGAGTACATCATGAACACGCCGTCGCATCACCGTGTGCACCATGGGTCAAACCGCAAGTACCTGGACAAGAATTATGGCGGGATCTTCATCATCTGGGACCGTATGTTTGGCACATTCGAAGAGGAGAACGAGGAAGTCACCTATGGTCTGGTTACGCCCATCAATTCGGTGAATCCGTTTGTGGCGTTTTTCCACGGCTTTACCCGTGTCTTTCGCGATGCGTGGCGTATGCCGGGTTTCCGGAACAAGCTGGCGGTTCTGTTCCGTCCGCCCGGCTGGCAGCCCAAGAAACAAGACACCAAAACTTCGAACCACTCTTAAGGCGAGGACCAAGCCATGCCGTCCAACTCAAAACGCATCTTCGGGGCTCTGGCCACAGCCGCCCTGTTTGTTGGCGGAGCCTGGGTCGCCTCAGGTTTTCGCACCGACATCGCCGTGACCTCGGCCTCTTCGACAGGAACGCCGTCCGACTATGGGCTGGTGATCAACCTGCGCGGCGCACGCAGTGACAAAGGTCAACTTGTTGTCATGGCTTTTGATAATGCTGCCGCCTTCGACATACTGGATTACAACGCAGCCGCTGGCTTTATCGCGCTTCCGGCCAGCATGGAACCGCAACGCGTGGACTTCCCTGATCTGAATGCCGATTACTATAGCGTTGTGGCCTACCATGACGAAAATGGCGACTATGAGATGGGTTTTGACGAAAACTGGATGCCAACGGAAGGTTATGCTGTTTCGGGAATGAATGACCTCTATGATGATCCTGTGTTTGAATATTCACTGATCAGCCCGGGCATGCCGGTGGATTTGGTTTTCTTCTATTGGCCCGCGCAATCCTAGGGTCAGGATTCATAACCAATAGATGACGAGAGCGGCGAGCGCGATGGCCGAGAGGAACACCTTTGGTGATCGGTCATAGCGTGTCGTCAAGCGTCTCCAATCCTTGAGCTTGCCAAAAATCCCAGAAGACATGGAAAAGATCGCAGTCATGGGCATCGACATCGGTAAAGACACAAGCCACCTCGTCGACTTTGGTCATGCAGGCCGGCGCGTTTTGCGCAAGAAGATTTAGCGGTTAGAACTAACGCCTATCTTTGAGAAACTTTCGCGTTGCGTCGTTGGGATGGAAGCCTGCATGAGCGCGCATTTTGTCAGCCGACTGCTGCGAGAGCTCGGTTTTGAGCCTCGGATCATCCCAGCGACCTATGTGAAGCCATTCAACAAGGGACAAAAGAACGACTACAATGATGCGGAGGCAATTGCAGAAGCAGTGATGCGTCCAAACCTGCACACGGTCACTGAGAAGAGCCAGGACCAGTTGGACCTGCACGCAATGCACCGGGTTCGTTCCTGGCTGGTGGCGCTGCGGACTGCCACGTGTCGGACGTCAGCGCCAATGGGACAGTTTAGGTCGATTTGATAAGAGAGGGTTTCTGGCACATCGTAACCACCAAGGAGCGGAGATGATATAGGTCAAAGCGTTTAGCATTTGATCCAGTGGATCAAATGTAGCGCATGACCGGAACGTGTAAGAGCCACGGCGAGAAGGTCGTCAAAGACATCCTCCGCGCCACCCGCAAGCAGTATTCAGCGGAAGAGAAGATCAAGGTCGCACTGGACGGCCTGAAGGGCGAGGACAGCATTGCAGAGCTGTGTCGCCGCGAGGGCATAGTGCAGAGCCTCTACTACAGTTGGTCCAAGGAGTTCCTGGAAGCCGGCAAGAAACGTCTGGCAAGCGACACGGCACGTGCTGCGACATCGACCGAGGTCAAAGGCCTGCGCTGTGAGGTCCGCGATCTGAAAGAAGTTGTGGCAGAACAGGACTTGGAACTGCGCCTGCTCAAAAAAAGCATGATCGCGCCCTCTCGGCAGCATCCTTCGGATGCGCTTGCTGGGCAGTGAATCAGGCGTCCACGCCCCCCTTTTTGACGCCCAAACTGGTCGTTGTGCGGTGCGCCTTCAGGTAGGTCGCGTCCACTGCCCGGCAGTCGAAACGCAGTTTCGATGAGAGGAGATCATCACGGTCTTATCTTCTCCGTGCTTAGCGGCCAACCCGGCCATCATCCGGGCGAAGATGCCCTTGCCGCTCCACCGTTTCCAGTGGTTGTAGAGCGTTTCCCGGGCTTACGCGGCCCCACTGGGGCCACAGTCCCCTTCAACTGTGCGGGCCGTATTCCTTCGGCGCATCGCGCCAGCGCAAACCATTGCGACTAATGAAGACTATTCCGCTCAACACCCGCTACCTGGGCGTCGGTCAGCCAAAACAGATCAGACATGTTCACCGCTCGTTCTTCGCCCGCGCACGTGAGGTTAACGGTTTGCCGCGCAAGATCGTCATCGACAAAAGTGCTGCCAATACAGTTGGCATCACGGCAATCAACAAGATGCTCAAAAGCTTTGGTTGCCCGATCCTGATTGAGACGGTCAGGCTGAAATACCTCAACAACATCATTGAACAAGACCACCGCTTCATCAAACGAAGGATCAGACTCATGCTGGGGTTCAAATCACTCGTTTCAGCCGCATCTGTCCTGGCAGGCATAGAATTGGCAAACATGATCCGCAAAGGTCAATTTGCGCCCGGGCTTCGTCCGTTTCAGCAATTTATCCAGCTGGTGGGGTATTCGCCTCTCAAGTTTCGTCTATACAACTCTCAAAGAAATTTGCGACAGAACCCGCGCAAGTCCGGCGACCTTTCAGCCGGCCAGTTTCACCTTCCGCAAATAAGGCCGGATCTCTTCCCAACCTTGCGGGAACAGTTCCTTGGCGTTTTCATTCGGAATTGATGATGGAATGATCGCCGCACCACCAGGCACCCAATCGGCGGGCAGGGCCACGCATTTCGCGTCGCTGGTTTGCAGCGCATAGATCACACGCAGGATTTCTTCGAAGTAGCGCCCAACGCTGATGGGATAGGTCATGGTCAGGCGCAGCTCCTCGTCGGGGTCGATGATGAACACCGACCGTACCGCGGCGGTTTCGGACTGCGCCGGGTGGATCATCTGATACAGTTTGGCGATCTTCAGATCAGGGTCGGCCACGATGAGAAAGGTCAGGTTCGTATGCTGGGTGTCGTTGACGACTTCGATCCAGCGCAGGTGTTCGGCGACGGTGTCGGTGCGCAGATCGATGGGTTTCACGCCACGCTCGGAAAATTCGTCGGCCAGCTGCGCAATGCGGCCCATTTCAGTGGTGCAGACCGGAGTAAAGTCGGCGGGATGGCTGAAAAAAACGCCCAGTCGTCGCCGATCCAGTGTTGGAAGGAAAACGGGCCGGTCGTGGTGTCGGCTTGGAAATCGGGAACTACGTCCCCAAGAAGCAAGGTCATTGGTCTTCCTTTCGGTCTTTTGGGCTTTATTTCATCGGTTCAGGTAGTTCCGTGCCGCATCCCGGTCAGTGACAAGATCGCCGAGCTTGCTAATAAGTTATATTTAGAATAGAGGTTTCGAAAAAAAGGCGTACATGAAACTCACATCCTATTCCAATTTCGCTCTGCGTTCGTTGCAGTTGGCGGCGCTTAAGGCGCCGAACCGCATCCGCGTAGACGATGTCGTGCGCGTGCACGGGCTGGCCCGACCGCATATCGTGAAGATCGTGCACGAATTGGGCCGCGCCGGTTATCTGGAAACCACGCGGGGTCGGGGTGGTGGGTTCCGGCTGGCCAAACCGGCCGAGGACATCGTCATCGGCGATGTCATTCGCCTGACCGAAGGGCCACTGGCCGTGGTCGAGTGTTTCAATCCTGAAAAAAATACCTGTCCGCTGATCGGAATATGCAAGCTGTCACAAGCGATTCAAAAAGCGACCCGGGCGTTCATGGCGGTGCTCGATGATCTGACCCTCGCCGACATCGCCGCAAACCGGGGTGAGTTGCTAAACCGCATCGCGCCGATCGAGGAGGGCATCGTGGCACCCATGCGCAAGGCAAGATGACGATCACCGACTGGACCGAGCGTTTCCACGGCACCAGCCGCCTTCCCAAACCGGTACGGGAAAGGTTGCGGACAGCCGCCCGAATCCTGTGTTTCCCGAAGGGTGCCCAGGTATTCGGGCCCGACAATGTGCCCGACAGCCTGCTCTTTCTGTATCACGGCCGGGTCCGGGTCTCTCAAAGGTCGGATTCCGGGCGCGAGATTGTGTTGTATCGAGTCGAGGCCGGTGAAAGCTGTGTACTGACCACAGCCTGCATGTTGGCCGAAGAAGCTTATAATGCAGAAGGTATTGCCGAGACCGATGTCGTTGCCGTGGTTCTGCCGAAGCTCTCGTTTGATCGTCTGGCCTCGGAAGAGGATGCCTTTCGCCAGTTTGTCTTCGAGGCCTATTCGCGCCGATTGATCGATCTGTTGCGGGTGGTGGATGATGTGGCCTTCGGACATCTGGACGTGCGCTTGGCCGAGCGTCTTCTTGTCTTGGCCGAGGGGGGCGATGAAATCCGGGCCACCCATCAACAGCTTGCCAGCGAGCTGGGCACTGCGCGCGAAGTCATCACGCGGATTTTGCAGGATTTCCAAAAGCGCGAGATGATCAGCCAATCGCGCGGACGGATCACTTTGACCGACAAGCCTGCATTGGAAAGACAGGCTCACGGCGTCTGAAAATTGCCAAAGGGTTGCGGGTTTCGTGACTTTGTCACTGAACTGGTGCTTTGAAAGTTATATTTGCATTTCAACTTTAGATTCGCGCCCAAGGTATCGAGGCCCTGAACAGAATTTCGGTTGCCGGCGGACCAAAACCCAGGAGACGGAAATGGATGACCGCAAAAACATCCCGAAGCTCGGCGGCATTGCCCTTGCGGCGCTTGCCGCTGCGGCGGTCGGTGCGCTCGGCACCTGTTTTCTGCGGCACGATGCACCCGGCCGCAAGGCTGGAAGGGCCGGCAGCCCGATGCGGCATCGCCACACAGCGGAAGGGCAAGGCCATGACGACGTGAACACGCCGGGATTGCGCGGCCGAAATGCGACGCCCGAGGAAATAGCCAAACTGGCAGCGATGTTCCGCAACTTCGATCCCATCACGGGAAATGTCGAAAACCTGCCGGACGGCATCCGTACCGTCACCCGGTCACCGGATACCCGGGTCATGGCGGCCGTTCACGAAATGATGTTGACGCGCGGCTGACAAAGGCTCGACTCGCGCCCAAGAGGAGGCACGAATATGAACGATCAGAAGTCCATTGACACGCACAACCAAAGGATGACAGACGCGATCGCGACGCCGATTGGCGCCTATCCTGTTGACCAAAGCGTCAGGCCCGAGGTTCAGGGGTTCTATGACGAGGCGACGGCGACGATCAGCTATATCGTCAAGGACCCGACGTCGAACGCCTGCGCGATCATCGACAGCGTGATGGACATCGACTATGCGGCCGGCAGGATCACGTTCGACCATGCCGACCTGCTGATCGTCGAGATCGAAAAGCAGGGTCTGAAGCTGGAATGGATCATCGAAACGCATGCGCATGCGGATCATTTGTCGGCGGCGCCCTACATCCAGCAGAAGCTGGGCGGCATGATCGGCATCGGCGAGAACATCAAGATCGTGCAGGAGGTGTTCGGCAAGATCTTCAACGAAGGCACCGAGTTCCAGCGCGACGGCAGCCAGTTCGATGCGCTGTTCACCGATGGCATGACCTACAAGATCGGCAACATGACCGCCTTTGCCATGCACACGCCGGGCCACACGCCGGCCTGCATGGTGCATGTCATGGGCGATGTGGCTTTTGTGGGTGACACGCTGTTCATGCCCGATGGCGGCTCGGCCCGGGCCGATTTCCCGGGCGGGGATGCCGGCACGCTGTATGACTCGATCCAGAAGGTGCTGAGCCTGCCTGACGAGACGCGCCTGTTCATGTGTCACGACTATGGCCCCAACGGGCGGGACATCCGCTGGGAAACCACCGTGGCCGAGGAGAAGGCGCACAACATCCATGTGGGCGGCGGCAAGAGTCGGGACGAGTTCATCAAGATGCGCACCGAGCGTGACGCGACGCTGGCCATGCCGACACTGATCATCCCGTCGATCCAGGTCAACATCCGCGCGGGCGACGTCCCGACCGATCAGGATGGGAATCAGATGCTCAAAGTTCCCGTCAACAAACTCTGATCTGCGGAGGCAACATGGATATTAGGAAAATATCAGACGCACTGTCGGTCTCGCCGCAGATCACGCCGGGCGACATGGAAACCGTCAAGGCGGCGGGGTTTCGGGCGATCATCTGCAACCGGCCCGATGGCGAAGGTGCCGATCAGCCCAGCTTTGACGAGATCGAGGCTGCGGCCCGGAAACATGGCCTTGAGGCGCGCTATGTCCCGGTACAGAGCGGGATGGTCAAGGATGATGACTCGCAGGCATTTGGCCGTACCCTGACCGAGTTGCCGGGCCCGGTTCTGGCCTATTGCCGGACGGGCACGCGCTCGGCCACGTTGTGGTCGCTGCACGAGGCAGCGCACAAGCGGCCCGTCTCCGAGATTCTGACGGCCACCAAGGTCGCCGGTTACGACATGAGCGGCGTCGCCCGCCGAATCGCCAATGGCGGCAAGACCCCGACCGACACGGGGGATGCGTCCTTTGACGTGGTGATCGTAGGCGGCGGCGCCGGGGGCATCGCCACCGCCGCCAGCCTGCATGCGCGCAAATCCGACTTGTCGATCGCCATCATCGACCCGTCCGACGTGCATTATTATCAACCCGGTTGGACCCTGGTGGGCGGCGGCGTATTCACGCCCGAACAGACGGCCAAGACGATGGGTTCGCTGATCCCGAGGGGAGTCAAATGGATCAAGGCCGCTGTGGCCGCGTTCGAGCCGCAGAACAACGCCGTGATTCTGGATGGTTGCCGGGTCGTCAAATACGACCGTCTGGTGGTGTCTCCGGGGCTCAAGCTGGACTGGGGCGCGGTTGAGGGGCTGGAGGAAACGCTGGGCCGTAACGGGGTGACCTCGAACTATCGCTATGACCTGGCGCCTTATACCTGGCAGTTGGTCGAAGGGCTGAAGGCGGGCCGCGCGCTGTTCACCCAACCGCCGATGCCGATCAAATGTGCCGGCGCGCCGCAGAAGGCGATGTATCTGTCGGGCGATGCGTGGGTCCGGCGCGGGGTTCTGAAGGATATCGACATCCAGTTCATGAACGCGGGCGGGGTGCTGTTCGGGGTAAAGGACTATGTCCCGGCGCTGATGGAGTACGTCAGGAAATACGACGCCACGCTGAATTTCTTTCACAATCTGGTTTCAGTGGACGGTCCCGCGAAAACGGCCACGTTCACGGTGGCCAAACCCGATGAGCAGCCCGAGCAGGTGACGGTCGAGTTCGACATGATGCATGTCTGCCCGCCGCAGGTGGCGCCGGACTTCATCCGGGTCTCGCCGCTGGCCGATGCGGCGGGTTGGGTCGATGTCGATCAGGCGACGCTGCGGCACAAGAGCTTTGACAACATCTGGTCTCTGGGCGACGTGATGAACGCCCCAAACGCCAAAACCGCGGCCGCCGCGCGCAAGCAGGCGCCGACCTTGGCCGACAACATCCTGGCCGATATCGAAGGGCGCTCGCCGGTGGCGGCCTATGACGGCTATGGCTCGTGCCCGCTGACGGTGGAGCGCGGCAAGATCGTGCTGGCCGAGTTCGGGTATGGCGGTGTTCTGAAACCCAGTTTCCCAAAATTCCTGATCGACGGCACCAGACCCAGCCGCGCGGCCTGGTTCCTCAAGGAAAAGCTGCTGCCACCGGTCTATTGGTCGGCAATGCTGAAGGGCAAGGAATGGATGGCCAAGCCCGAACCGTTGAAAGTCGCGGCTGAATAAGCCGCCCACCCCCGAAACCGACGCAAGTTCTGTCCTGTCTTCGCGCAAGTCAGGCCTTGATCTGGCGGTCAGAGCCATCTCGTGCTGACCGCCGCCTTTTCAGGACGAAACCCCATGCAGAGCCTTTATCGTTACCTTCCCATTCTCGACTGGGGCCGCCGGTATGATCGGGCGGCGCTGTCGAACGACCTGATCGCCGCAGTGATCGTCACGATCATGCTGATCCCGCAATCGCTGGCCTATGCGCTGCTGGCGGGGCTGCCGCCCGAGGCGGGGATCTATGCCTCTATCGTGCCGATCATCCTCTATGCGGTTTTTGGAACCAGTCGGGCGCTGGCGGTGGGGCCGGTGGCGGTGGTGTCGCTGCTGACGGCAAGCGCCGTGGGGCAGGTGGCCGAGCAGGGCACCGCCGGATATGCGGTGGCGGCGCTGACACTGGCCTTTCTGTCAGGCGGGTTCCTGGTGTTGCTGGGCGTGTTCCGGCTGGGCTTTCTGGCCAACTTCCTGTCGCATCCGGTAATTGCGGGCTTCATCACCGCATCGGGCATCCTGATCGCCACCAGCCAGCTCAAGCACATCCTGGGGGTCAGCGCGCATGGGCATACTCTGCCCGAGATGCTGGGATCGATCGTTGAGAATCTCGGCCAGACCAACGGGATCGCCCTGGTGATCGGCGTGCTGGCAACGGCCTTCCTGTTCTGGGTGCGCAAGAACCTCAAACCCGCGCTGCGACGCATCGGGGTGCCACCGCTGCTGGCGGATGTGCTGACCAAGGCCGGGCCAGTGGCGGCCGTTGTGGCAACCACCGTTGCGGTCTGGGCCTTCGGACTGGACGCGCGGGGTGTCAAGATCGTCGGCGAGGTGCCTCAGAGCCTGCCGCCGCTGACCCTGCCGGGACTGTCTTCGGACCTGATCGGCGTGCTGCTGGTGCCCGCCATACTGATCTCGATCATCGGCTTCGTCGAAAGTATTTCGGTTGCGCAGACGCTGGCCGCCAAGAAATGCCAGCGTATTGACCCGGATCAGGAACTGATCGGCCTTGGGGCGGCCAATCTGGGCGCCGCGTTCTCCGGGGGATACCCCGTTACGGGGGGATTCGCACGATCGGTGGTCAATTTCGATGCGGGCGCCGAAACCCCTGCGGCCGGTGCCTTCACCGCCATCGGGTTGGCGATAGCCGCGCTGTTCCTGACCCCGCTGGTCTACTTCCTGCCCAAGGCAACGCTGGCCGCTACGATCATCGTGGCGGTGCTCAGCCTGGTGGATTTCTCGATCCTGAAAAAGACCTGGGGCTATTCGCGGGCCGATTTTGCCGCCGTGGCCGCCACCATCCTGCTGACCCTGCTGGCCGGGGTCGAGACCGGCGTGGCCAGCGGTGTGGCGATCTCGATCCTGCTGCATCTGTACAAGACCTCGCGCCCGCATGTGGCCGAGCAGGGGCTGGTGCCGGGCACCCAGCACTTCCGCAACATCTTGCGCCACAAGGTCGAGACCGACCCCACGCTGGTCACGCTGAGGGTGGATGAAAGCCTGTACTTTGTGAACGCCCGCTTCCTCGAGGATCTGATCCAGTCGCGCGTGACCGAAGGCTGCGAGATCTGCAACGTGGTTCTGATGTTCTCGGCGGTGAACGAGGTCGACTTTTCGGCGCTGGAAAGCCTCGAGGCGATCAATGACCGCCTGCGCGACATGGGCGTCGGTCTGCATCTGAGCGAGGTCAAAGGCCCGGTCATGGACAGGCTGAAACAGTCCCACTTCCTCGACGACCTGAACGGCAAGGTCTTTCTGTCACAGTATGACGCGTGGAAATCCCTGACCGACCGCGAACCGGTGCGCGCGGCGGAATAGCCCTGTCAGATCAGTTCTTCATGGGCCTTGCGCGCGATGGTTTCGATGACCTGGCGACCGGAGCGGCCCACCATGGAATATTCCCACCGCCCATCCTGCCAGAACACGATGCCCAAATCCCCGTCGCGCCGGTATTGAAACGAGGTTCGAGCTGGGTCCGTGGTCAGATTGGCAAACAGGCTGAGGCGGTCGCCGGATTCGTTTTCGTACAGGAAGAAGGCCGCCGGGCCTTGGCCCAGTGGCAGCAGCCGACCTCCGATCAGCCGGTAGCCGGTCTCTCCCAGTTCCGGCGCGAACACTGGCGCGCCCAGCCGGTTGCTGAGCCAGGTTTGCAGATGCTCGCGCTCATCGGCGAACACCTCGACCGGGTGCAGAACCTCGGGTGAATAAAGGGCGTGTGCCGCTGCCGCCTGAATTGGTGCCTGCGCCATCAATTTCTCGGGCTTGACAGAATCCCGCGACAGGAGCAGGCCACTGCCCAGACCCAAGGCAAAGATCGCCACCGCTGCGGCCAGCCGCCCTAACACACCGTGACTGGCGCCTTCGCGCGCCCTGTGCATCAGCCGGTCCAGTTGCGCGGGATCGGGCTGCGGCACCGAGATGCGCATTATTCCCGCCTGCCGGATCATCGCCGCCAGCCGCGCACGGTCGGCGGGATGTGCGGCAAGGTGCCGGTCCAGACGGTCCTGCTGAGATGGCGTCAACTGGCCGTCGACTGCGGCCTGAATCAGAGTGTCCATGTTCGGTTCGGTCGTCATGTCATGCTCCGCAATCGTGATTTGCCCGCCTGTTCTTCCGGGGCTTGCAGCCGTGTCCGGGCCCGGGACAACCGAGACATGACGGTGCCCTGCGGGACGCCCAGCAATCGGGCGGTCTCGGCATAGGTCAACCCCGCGATGGTGACCGCCAGCAGAACAAGTTTCTGATCCTCCGGCAAGGCGTCGATCCGACGCCACAGCCAGCGCAGTTCCAATCGCTCTTCGGCGGTTGCCCCGGGCGAGACCAGTTGATCCAACGCCCGAGGATCGGTTTCGGGACGGATCGCAGCGCGCCGCCGGTCATTGCGAAAACAATTAAGCAGGATTTTCATCGCCCAGGGCTTGACCGGGTGGCCCGGCCATCTGAGCCCCTTTTTTCGGATCGCGCGCAAGACCGCATCCTGCACCAGATCGTCGGCCAGGTCGCGATTCTGGGTCAGTGAAAACGCAAATCGCCACAGATCGGGCAAGGCGTCTTCGAGTTGCTGGTCGAATGTCCGTGTCATCGTCTAAGCCAAAGGCGGCCCGGTCGGACCGCCCCCTGGTGCCGCAATCAGGGCCGCGCGGTATGCCACACGCCCTTAACGCCGTCGCCGGTCATTTCTCCGGGTTGCTTGTCCTTGATCCACAGATACAGCGGTTGGCCCTTGTAGGCGACCTGCAGTGTTCCATCGTCGCGCTGGATCAACGAATAGTTCTTGGGCAGTTCGGTTCCCGCGGCTGCGGTCAGCGGCGGCCAGTTCACTGCGCATTGATCATAGCAGTAGGACTTGCCCGTTTCGTCTTTGTCGAACGTATAAAGAGTCATCTTGTTGGCATCCATCAAAATAGTCTGATCGCCCAGTTTCCCGGTCAGGACCGGGGCGTCGCCAGCTGCGGCGGCGGTTGCAAGGGCGCATGCCATCAGGGTGGATGCGGTCAGCGCAAAAGAAGTGCGGGTCATTCGGGTGTTCCTCCGTGTCGGGCGTCTGCATCATCGCAGACATGACACTTACACGCAGGCGATCGGGTTTATTCCCCCGGGCTTGAATTTTATTCGCGCCCGGCAGGGTCATGCGTGCCGCGCCAAATGCCGGTTGATTGGACAAAGACATCGGGAAGTGGATGTCGCGTCGCTGCGGAGCGATCGGAACATCGTTGATGCCGCGCCCGGATCGCCCAGCAACATTGCGACAGCAGGACCGGTGATATACCGGCCAAAGTTGGCGACTCTCACGCCGGTCACCGGAAGATCGGAGAACGGCTTGCGCGTGGTTCCTCTGGGAAGTTGTTGCACCCGGATGCCTACAGGATTTATTGACCGGCCAGCATCCAGCCTGCGGCCTTTTCTGCAATCATGATCGTGGGCGAATTGGTGTTTCCACTGGTGATCTCTGGCATGATCGAGGCATCAACGACGCGCAGCCCAATCACCCCCTTCATGCGCAAATGCGAATCGAGAACGGCGGTTTCATCATCCTCTCGGCCCATCTTGATCGTACCAACCGGGTGAAAGATCGTGCTGGCGATGTCGCCTGCCAAACGGGCCAGTTCCTCGTCGGTTTGATACTGAATGCCCGGCTTGAACTCTTCCGGCTCGTATGCTTCCATCGCGGGCTGAGACATGATTTCGCGTACCTGCCGCAAACTTTGAGCGGCAACCCTGCGATCTTCGTCTGTGTCGAGATAATTGGGAGTAATCTGGGGCGGCTGACGGAAATCCGAAGACGCGATGCGGACATGCCCGCGGCTGGTCGGATTCAGATTGCAGACGCTGACGGTGATGGCAGGGAAATCATGCAGGTCTTCGCCAAACGCCTCAAGGCTCAGCGGCTGGACGTGGTATTCGAGGTTGGCGTGTGGTCTTGCCGGATCAGACCGGGTGAAAGCCCCCAACTGGCTGGGCGACATGCTCATCGGGCCAGAGCGCTTCAGCACATATTCCAGTCCGATCTTGGCCTTGCCTATCAGCGAATTGGCCAGGGTGTTCAGCGTCTTGGTGCCCTTGACCTTGTAGACCGCGCGAATTTGCAGGTGATCCTGTAGGTTCTCGCCCACACAGGGCGCATCCATAACGACATCAATTCCGTGCTTTTTCAGAAGCGCCGCCGGGCCGATCCCCGACAGTTGCAGGATTTGCGGCGAGTTCACGGCGCCCGCAGACAAAACCACCTCCTTTGAGACCTCGACCGCAACGGGCTGTCCTTTGTGGCAGACAACTGCCCCGGAACAATGCAACCGACCGGTCTCGCCTGTTTCGAAAGTCAGTTTCTCAACCTGCGCCTCGGTCCAGATCGTCAGGTTCGGGCGCGACTTGGCGGGACGCAGAAATGCCTTGGAGGTATTCCAACGCCAGCCAGAACGCTGGTTGACGTCGAAATAGCCAACCCCGGCATTGTCGCCGGTGTTGAAATCATCGGTCTTGGGGATGCCGTATTCGACCGCGGCTTCGGCAAAACTGTCCAGAACATCCCAGCGCAGTCGCTGTTTTTCCACCCGCCATTCGCCGCCATGCCCGTGCAGATCGGAAAACCGGCTGTTGTCGCCGGTGCGCGGATCGGCGCCGTCATCCAACCGGTAGTGGTTCTCATGAGCCTTGAAGTCGGCCAGCGCGTTTTCCCAGTTCCATGCCTCTTCACCGGTGAGCTTGGCCCAGTTGTCATAGTCACGGGCCTGGCCCCGCATATAGATCATCCCGTTGATTGAGGAACACCCGCCCAGCGCTTTCCCGCGCGGGTAAAGCAGGCTGCGCCCGTTCAGCCCCTTAGCGGGTTCGGTTTTGTACATCCAGTCTGCGCGCGGGTTGCCGATGCAATAGAGATAGCCAACCGGAATGTGTATCCAAGGATAGGTATCGGGCTTGCCCGCCTCAAGCAGCAAAACCCGGTTCCCTGGATCGGTGCTCAGCCTGTTGGCCATCAGGCACCCGGCCGAACCGCCGCCAATCACAATATAGTCGTACCTGTTTGCGCCATCAGACATCTTTGTCTTCCACCTGTTCTGTCTTTTCGTTGCCAGTTGTGCGCCAGAGGGAACAAGGTATGCTGTTCTCTTGCAGGCTGCACGATTATGCGGCACGTTTTCTCCGCCACAAGCCAACGATGTGGTTCACGCCCCCTCCCGGAACGCTGGTTTTACCGATCTCTGCGGGAGCGGCAGGCAAAAAGCTAATGACAATTTGCACAATACCATATTAGTAAATTTTATATGGACCGGTTTTCGAGCATTAACACCATCCTGGCCTTCGTGACGGTGGCCCGGGAAGGCAGTGTTTCACGCGCAGCCGAGGTGCTGAACCTGACACAGCCGGCCATCAGCCATCAAATCAAGCGTCTTTCCGAAGATACGGGGCTTACCTTGTTCAACCGAACCGCTACCGGGTTGCAGATCACTCATGACGGCACTGCGGTATTAGCGAAGGCTCAACACGTCCTCGATGCAGTCAGTGATTTCCAACGCAGCGCCCGCCTGCGCGTTGGGCGCTTGAGTGGAAAACTGACGATCGGTACGATCGTCGATCCGGAGTTCATCCGGTTGGGGCGTCTGTTGGCGAATTTGCGCGCAGAGCATCCTGATGTTCAAACCGAACTGAAGCACGGGGTCAGCGGAGATATTTTGACATGGCTCAAGCGGGGTCGGGTTGATGCCGGGTTTTACTTGTGTGGGCCCGATGACCTATCCAGCATCGGGTCGGACGGAGACGATCCGGTGCATGCCATCAAGTTGGCCGAATTCACGTATCGCGTGATCGGACCGGCTGGCTGGCAGAAGCAGGTGGAAGAGTCCGACTGGTCTTCGCTTGCAGCCCTTCCTTGGATCGGCACGCCCGAAGCCTCTGTTCACCATCGCCTTCTGGCCAAAGTTTTCGAACGTCACGCCTGCCGCCCGAACGTGGTTGCGCTGGTGGATCAAGAAGCTTCGATGCTTGAAATGGTCAGGTCCGGCATTGGCCTGAGCCTCTGCCGCGAGTCCATCGCGCTGCATCAAAAGCAATCCTTCGGGCTTGCCGTCTGCAATTCCGTGTCTGTTCCTGCGTGTCTGAGTTTCGCGGCATTGGAACGTCGCAAAGACAACCCGATGATAGCCGAGACATTTGACCTGTTGCTCCGGTCCTGGTGATCGCGTCTGGGAGGTTGCAAAATACTTCTGAGGCGTGTTGCAAATTGCCATCCGGCGCGTTCTGCGCGTGGTACGGCGGGCGGCGCTATAAACCTGGTCGGCCCCAAGTGCCATGTTCTGCACAGACAGCAAGTGAGCAAAGGACAACTTATTGCATAGTGGGGTGGGTTTCAAACAATGGGTGGTGACGATATCGGCCCGGCTGCTGCGAAGACCATGCATGGTGCAACCGTGCCGCCTTCGTTTCTTGTCGCGTTCCACGCCAAAAACATTGGGAAAGACGTTCAGACAACCTATGATCTGATCCCGGGCGACGACAAGAAACGACACTGGGTCGAGGGCGGCGATACGTGACGCTTCATCGGCTGTAACCTCTTTGGCGAGCACCCCGAAACGAAGGCCGAGTTCTGCAACCCGCACATAAGATGACGGCAAAGCTCATACGGGAACGGTCAAGCGATCCTGTAATTGACCAACCAAAATGGCAGAGGTCGCGGACTGACTCTGCCTTGTCAGTTTATCTGCCAAAGAACTCAACCACCGCATCCGACGATGCTTTTACCGCCTCGGGTTTGTAGTAGAAGTCCACGTGCGAGAACTGATCAAATGCCAGTTCCTCGTGCTTATTCGTTAGCTTTCCGACAAATTGCGTTGAGCTAGGGGCGGTGAAGGCCGTACTGCTGTAGATGGTCAGGGATGGCTGCGCGATCTTGTCGGCTTAGACTTCTCCGATGGAAAACAGAGACTGCATGCCCCGACCGCCGATGAGCATGTTGGTATAGGTCGGAACCGCCTTCGGCCCTTTGACCCGGATCGTGACTTCGTCGAGCAATTGAAGGAAGCCTTGCGGCGCTGCATTGGGGTGATTACGGAAGAGACGGCCATCGGACTGAATCGGATGGTCATCTCAGAATTGATCCGTGACCTTGACCGGCCCCGGCAATTCTTCACTGAAACCGCGACACTTGATTACCCAATTACCAGGCTGTTCAGCGAAGCCGTGGATGTGGGCGTTATCCGAAAGGCTGATCCGGTTTTTGCAACCAACCAGCTATTGGCGCTGGTAAAGAACTTCTTTTTCTGGCCAGAGTTCTTCCTCGGTAAAAACCCGACGCCCAAAGATGTTTTGGACGATTGCGTCGCGATGTTCCTGGCGCACTACAAAGCAGACGTTTGACGCGTGATCGCGAACGCCCGCTTCGTACCGCGAAATGCACCTTCGAAAGGTTCAGGACTTTGCACCTGCGGCCAAAGTCCGGTCTGGCGGGCGCCGCAGAAGCGATGACCGGTCTGGGCCGCCCATATCGATGCGTCATAGAACCAAAAGGTCGTGGTCATGCGTTGCATCTTGAACGACGATTAATCGCTTGAATTCGCCGCGCTTTCGGAGTTCATCCTTTCATCCAGCGTTTTCAGAAGCCTGTTCAAGTCTTTGGCTTCTGCCGAGGTTAGTCCGCGCAAAAGGTGATGCTGTGTGTCGACATGATCGACGACGGCTTTCTCGATCGTCGCAAATCCGGCTTCTGTCAAACGGATCAGAAACCCGCGTTTGTCTTCAGGGTTTGGCACCCTCTCGACGAGGCCGTGTTTGACGAGTTGATCGATGCGATTGGTCATTGTTCCCGAGGTCACCATGGTCAGATCCAGCAATGCTCCAGGGGATAAGCCATCGGGTTTTCCGGATCTGCGCAGGGTCGCCAGGACATCAAAGCTGGCGGCGTTCAACCCATGAGCCTTCCAGGTTCTTTCCATTTCGCCCCGAAGCTTGGAAGTCAATCGTGACAGCCGACCGATGATTTCCATCGGTCCGACATCAAGGTCGGGCCGGGCCTTGTTCCATTGGGCAATGATGCGGTCTACGTGGTCCATGAAACTATATTGCGGAGTTATCTCTTGACGTCAAGATAAATGGATATATCTTGACATCAAGATAATGGAGGTCCGCGATGAGACATCTCGACATTGCACTAACAGCCATTGCGCCGCTGGTTTGGGGCAGCACCTACTTTGTGACGACGGAATTCCTTCCTTCAGGGTATCCGGTGACGATGGCCGCCCTGCGCGCTCTGCCTGCCGGCCTTCTGCTGCTGGTAATGGCACCGCGCTTGCCGAAAGGAATTTGGTGGCTGCGCATTTTCGTTCTCGGCGCGCTCAACTTCACGCTTTTCTGGACCTTGCTGTTTATCGCAGCCTATAGGCTGCCTGGAGGGGTCGCGGCGACAGTCGGTGCGATACAGCCTCTGATCGTCGTGTTCCTGGCCGCGCTGCTGCTTGGGACAGCGATCAGAGCGTCGGCCGTGATGGCTGCCTTGATCGGCATCTTTGGTGTCGGGCTGCTTGTCCTCGGGTCAGGTATAAGGCTTGATCCCATCGGTTTGATTGCCGGAGTTTGCGGGGCGGCCTCGATGGCGGCAGGCACGGTCTTGACTCGGAAATGGCAACCTCCGGTGCCGCTGCTTACCTTCACCGCCTGGCAACTGACCGCCGGCGGTCTGTTGCTGGTGCTTCTGGCCGTCTTCATCGAGCCGCCGCTTCCAACACTGGATGCACGGAACCTCTCAGGCATCCTCTACCTAGCGCTCATCGGGGCTGCGCTCACCTATATCCTGTGGTTTCGCGGTATCTCACGGATAGAGCCAGGGGCCGTCTCGGCGCTTGGTTTTCTCAGCCCGCTCTCCGCCGTTCTGATCGGTTGGGCATTGCTGGGTCAGGCGCTGACACAGATGCAAATCGCCGGCGCCGCGCTTGTCTTTGCAGCAATCTGGCTTGGTCAAAGAGCGGCGCGTACCCGCCCATCTGAGCTTTTGAAAAACTCCATCCGCCACCCATTGTAAAGGAGAACTCCGATGAAACTCATAGTATTTGGTGCCACCGGCGATGTCGGATCTCGCGTCGTAACGGAAGCGCTTGCTCGCGGGCATCTCGTAACCGCAGCTATTCGAAACGAGGCAGCGATTGCCAAGCTGCCCGAGGGTGTCAGACCGGTCATCGCGGATGCGACAGATCCCGCAACCCTCGTCAAAGCCATGGAGTCTCAGGACCTTGCGATCAGCGCGTTGCGCTCTCCTCCCGGGCGCGAAGGCGAGATCGTGGCTCTGACACGTTCGATCCTAAATGCTGCTTCACGCACGGGTCTTCGGGTGATCATCGTTGGCGGCGCCGCGCGCCTGCATCTGCCAAACGGCAGTCCGCATACGGTTCTGTCAGATCCGGATTTCTTGCCTGACAACATCGTTCCAACAGCCCGCGCATCGATGGCGCAATGGGAGCTCTGCGCCTCTGAAACATCGGCAAATTGGACTTATGCCAGCCCTCCAGCCCTTTTGCAGCCCGGCCCACGCCTGGGCGCGTTCAGAACCGGCACCGACACGCTGCTGGTCGATGAACTGGGCAATTCGGAGATATCGATGGAAGACTTTGCCGTTGCGCTGGTAGACGAGGCACAATCAGCCAATTTCCAGTGTGCTGCGTTCACGGTCGGTTACTAGCACTTGTTCAAGAGCGCCAGGGAAAGGCAGACCGGCCAGCCGACCAGCAGGCCGGGCAGGGACTAGCGGGGGCAGGTCAGACCAGATAAACCGTTTCACCGGTTTCAATTGCCTGTTGTGCCGCTTGCCCCATCCTGACAGCCCAGAGGCCGTCCTTCAAACTTACATCCGGTTTTGCTGTTTCGCCACGAAGCACGGCCAGGAACCCTTTGTGCTGATAATAGGTCGACCCATTGTGATCCCCTGCCGCCAAAAGGGTGGGGTCGACCGGAACGTCCATTGATACCGGACCTTTGGGGTTGCGCGGGCTCAGGATCACCTGCGGCAGCGGCGGGGCACCCAAATGGTCGGGCCAGAATCGTCCGGGTCCGGGAACAAACGCCTCGATCTTGGCGTCCGGTCCGACGGCCGATATTTCTTCTTGGTAGCGTGCGCCTTCGGCAAACATGCAAAGTTCCAACATCGCGCGCGCGCCCGAAGCGAAGTCGACCAGAACATAGCCGTGATCCAGAATATCCGGGGTTTGACCGTCGTAACTTTCGTCCAGATGGTTCACCGCCTGCCCGCCGCTTGCCGTGATGCGCACCGGATCGGATCGCAATATCAGACGCATCAAGTCGAAGAAGTGGCAGCATTTCTCGACGAAAGTACCACCAGTATTTCGGTTGAACCGGTTCCAGTTGCCGACCTTGTTGAGGAAGGGAAAACGATGCTCGCGGATCGACAGCATTTTCACCCCACCTGTCGCCTCGGCCTTGTCGATCAAAGCAGCGATAGGGGGCATATACCGGTATTCCATCGCAACCCAAATCGGGCAGGGGTAGTCGCGCTGCAACTGCTCGAGCCGGGGCGCGTCCTGCGGGTCGGTGAACAATGGTTTTTCTACCAGAAGCGGCAGAGGACGTGTTTCAGCGATTTCGCAGATCTGGTCCACATGAAGATGGTTCGGGCTGACAATGACGACGCAGTCCAGTTCCTCTACTGCCAAAAACTCTTGCACGGAACCTGCCATAGTTGCAGTCGGCGCAATTGCCTTGGCGGCTTTTGCCATCTCCTGATCGGGTTCAAAGATCGCAGCCACTCTGGTACCTTCCAGCAATCCGATATTGTGCAGGTGCTCTTGCCCCATCATTCCGCATCCAATCAGCCCGTAATTGATGGTCCGGGTCATGTGCGTTTCCTTCTACTTCAGACGTTGAACGTAGTTGGCCCGATCCGGGTCGAACCAGGTTTTTGAGAATTCGACGGGTTCGGCGCTTTCCGACCAGCTGAACCGCTCGATGTAACCGACTGCTTGGCCGGCTGGCTTGGTGAAGTCAGAAGGCGTCCAGTCCGGTAGAGGCCGGACCGAAACCCTGTCTTCGGCTCTTGCGATCCAAAAGCCCAACTGGCGCTGATAATAGCGATAGAGCGAGTCGGACAGCAGGCTCTGGTCGATTAGGCCCGCTGATTCGTCCAGCCAGATTTCTTCGACAGCGATGATTGTATCATTCAGGTAGCGCATCCTCCGGACACGCGAACCGGCGTCAGAAGCACCGAATTTTGGCAGATCAACCGGCTTTTTCAGATGGTCAACCGACAGGATATCCGCACGAGGCAGGCCACCCCCTTCGGGCAGTTCCAGCCTGAACATTGCATAGACGCTGTTTTGCGTACCGGTCTCGCGTATGTAGTTCCCCGAGCCTTGGATTCGCTCCAACATCCCCTTTTTTTCTAGCTCTGAGAGCGATTTTCGCAGCGTTCCAACCGAGACATTCAGCTCTGCGGCCATCTCGCGCTCGGGCGGCAATCGTTCACCGTCAATAAGGCGACCAGCCGCGATGTCACGGATCAGAAGTTCCGCGATCTGAATAAATACCGGCAGGGCATTGGGGTTTCGGTTGGATGCAGGCACGGCAGACGCTTCACTCGGTCGCAGGAAAAATTGATACACTATTGATCTACATCAAAGCGATTGCTACGCAAGAGGAAAGTCAAAGATGTACGGAGCGTGAATCAAATGAGCATCGTCCCCATCACATCCCCCGATCTGGATGCGGCCGAAGTTTCGTGGTTCGCTGCCCTGTGTTCCGATGATTACCAGTTCCTTGGCGTTCCCGACGGTGACCTGCGGTCGAGTTGGGAGCATTGCTCGAACATTGTGAAAGAGGCCGAAGCGCAGGGTTTTCGCAACATCCTCTGCCCGTCCTCCTATCAGGTCGGTCAAGACACGCTGAGCTTTGTCGCCGGCTGCGCTCCGATCACCGACCGGATCAACCTGCTGGCCGCCGTACGCTGTGGCGAGATGCAACCGATCATGCTGGCCCGCACCATCGCAACGCTGGACCACATGCTGAAGGGGCGTTTGACGGTCAACATCATCTCATCCGACTTTCCCGGTGAGAAGGCCGACAGCGCGTTCCGCTATCAGCGCTCGCGCGAAGTGGTGGAGATTCTGAAACAGGCCTGGACGCAGGATGAGATCAATCATGCAGGCGAGGTCTACAACTTCTCGGGCCTGACCACCGACCCGGCCAAGCCATATCAGACCGGCGGCCCGCTGCTTTATTTCGGCGGCTATTCTCCCTCTGCCCTGGACCTGTGCGGCGAGCATTGTGACGTCTACCTGATGTGGCCTGAAACCAAGGATCAACTGGCTGAACGGATGAAGGCCGTTCACGCCGTCGCTGAAAACTGCGACCGCACGCTGGATTACGGGTTGCGTGTCCATATGATCGTTCGCGATACCGAGGCTGAAGCACAGGAATACGCGGATTACATCGTCTCGAAGCTGGACGACGAATATGGTCGCGCTATCCGCGAACGGGCGCTGGATTCGACCTCGCTGGGGGTGGCGCATCAGGCCAGAAACCGCGATCTGGCGGATGAATACGGCTATGTCGAACCCGGTCTCTGGACCGGTGTTGGCCGGGCACGGTCTGGTTGCGGTGCCGCTCTGGTCGGATCGACGGATCAGGTTATGTCGAAGGTCGAGGAATACCAGAAGATGGGCATCCGCGCCTTCATCTTCTCGGGCTACCCGCATCTGGACGAAGCCCGCCATTTCGGCGCTCGCGTGTTGCCGAATTTGAAAACCTGTTCTCTTCCCGAAGCTTACGGAAGGGTTCCCAAAACGACCCCGGCCACACCGCTGGGCAACGGAGAACGCCGCTGATGCAACGTGTGAAACTATCTGACTCGCTGGAGATGAGCCGCCTTGTCTATGGCATGTGGCGGTTGGGCGATGACAGTGACACGTCCGCGGGCCATGTCGAGGCCAAGATTCAGACCTGTCTGGATCAGGGTATCACCACCTTCGATCAGGCCGACATCTATGGCGGCTACCAGGCCGAGGCCGTGCTGGGTGCCGCCCTGCGCGCCAATCCAAACCTGCGTCAGAAGATGGAGATCGTCACCAAATGCGACATCGTCGCGCCGGTTGGCCGTTACGCGGATGCGAAGGTAAAATACTACGACACCTCGCGCGCCCACATTCTGAAATCGGTCGACACGTCGCTGTCGGAAATGGCGATTGACCACATCGATCTGCTGTTAATCCACCGCCCGGATCCAATGATGGATCACCATGAAACCGGTGCAGCGCTGGATGAGGTGGTTGCCAGTGGCAAGGTCGGCGCGGTTGGTGTGTCCAACTTCCGCCCTTGGGATTGGTCGTTGCTGCAATCGGCGATGAATACGCCGTTGGTCACCAACCAGATCGAAATTTCTCTGGGTCAGATCAGCCCATTCACCAACGGTGATTTGGCCTTTCACCAACAGCATGGCCATCCGTTGATGGCATGGTCGCCGCTGGGTGGAGGCTTGTTGATGGCCGGAAACCCGCCGGTTGGGGTCGTTGCCGATGAAATCGCAGCCGGGTTCGGCGTAGATCGCGCCGCCGTCGCTGTGGCGTTCCTGCTGGCCCACCCGGCCAACATCCTGCCGGTTCTGGGCACCAACAATCTGGACCGGATCAAACGCGCCTCGGACGCATTGAAAGTCAAACTGGATCGCGAAAGCTGGTTCCGCCTGTACGAGGCGGCACTGGGGCACGAGGTACCATGATGAACGCAATCTCAAAGGACATGACTCGCACCTTCATTCCACATAAGGACGACACACGTACTCTGCGCGACGCCTTCGGCCGCTTTGCAACCGGTGTCACCATCGTGACCTGCAACAGCGCGGACGGTCCGGTCTGCATCACCGCCAACAGCTTTTCGTCCTTGTCGCTTGACCCACCGCTGATCATGTGGGCCGGAGACCGCAACTCGCGTCGCTTCCCCTATTTCCACAAGGCCCGCCATTTCAGCGTGCATGTGCTGTCGTCGGACCAGGCCGAGCTGTGCTTCGGCTGCTCGAAAGACGCATTTGCACTGCGGGACATCAGCCACGAGCGCTGTGAGAATGGGACGCCGGTGTTGGCGGATTGCCTTGCGCGGTTCGAATGCGAACAGCACGCGTATCACGATGCAGGCGATCACGTTATTGTGGTTGGAAAGGTTCTCAAGGCCAGCATGTCGGATGGAGACGCGCTGACATTTTATGCCGGGAAACTCGGCCAATTCGCGAAAGTCTAAGCGCGATTTGATGACCGTGGGGGACACCCACGGCTGACCAAGGGAGGATCCGCATGGGCGGACTGGCATCGGTGCTTGCACCGATTGCATTCGTGAACGAAACCGTGCTGCGTCTGGGCCGGGCGTTTGGTGTTGTTGCGATTGCGCTCATGGTGATCGCAATCTTGATCCAGGTGTTTTTCCGATACGTTCTGGGCAATGCGCTGCCGTGGCCGGATGAGGCCGCGCGGTTCTGCATGTTGTGGATGACCGGTCTAATGGCGCCCACCGCCTTTCGGCGTGGCGGCTTTGTGGCCATAGACATGCTGGAACGCTTCCTTCCCCGTATCATCGGTCAAACGCTGAATCTGTTCCTGCTTTTGCTCTCGTTCGCCGTCCTGCTGGTCGCGGTCAATATCGGCTGGTCCGAGGTTACCGGCTTTGGCGGAAAATTCGCCACTGCCGCGCTGTATTTGCCTACCTCTTTCGGGTTCGATGAATGGTATCGCATTCCGCGCAGTTGGGTGATGGCATCGCTGCTGGTGGGGATCATCCTGCTGATCTCGGTGAATATCGAGCTGATCCTGCGATCCTTCATCACCTTGCTGGGCGGCGGCCACCTGTTGCCTGAAATTCCTGATGCGGCAGTGGGGGCCGAATAAGTGCTGATCTGGTTCCTGCCCACCTTCCTGATTTTCCTGCTGATCGGCCTGCCGGTCTTTTTCGCTTTGCTGGCGGCGCCCGGTATCCTGCTGTGGCTGAACGGCCAGACGAACGACATCACGTTGCTGTATCGCAATGTCTATAACGGCATGGACAGCTTCCCTCTGATGGCGATCCCATTCTTCATGCTGGCCGGAGAGCTCATGAACCGAGGCGGCATCACCATCCGCCTTGTCGAGTTTTCGCAGGCTCTGATGGGTCATCTGCGCGGTGGTCTGGCGCATGTGAACGTGCTGAGTTCGATCCTGTTTGCGGGCCTCTCGGGATCCGCCGTGGCGGACACCTCGGCGCTAGGGTCGATGCTGATCCCGGCGATGGAGAAACAGGGTTATACCCGGAAATTCGCCGCCGCGATCACGGCGGCAAGTTCCGTGATCGGGCCGATCATTCCGCCCTCGGGCATCATGATCATCTACGCCTATGTGATGGGCGAAAGCGTGGCCGCGTTGTTCCTTGCGGGGATCGTGCCGGGCGTGATGGTCGGTGTCGGTCTGATGCTGATGATCAAACTGATGGCCGACCGCTATGACTTCCCCGTCGCCAGCCGCAAATACTCATGGCCCGAGCGGCGTCAGGCCAGTTTGAAGGCCTTTTTCCCATTGATGACACCGGTCATCATTCTGGGCGGTATTCTGGGTGGTATCTTCACACCGACCGAGGCTGCGGCAGTCGCCGTGGGCTATGCCTTCATCATCGGGTTCTTCATCCTGCGGACATTGACATGGAAAGAGGTCCCCGAGGTGCTCAGCAATGCAGGCATGACTTCAGCCGTTGTTCTGCTGCTGGTTGGTGCTGCGATGGCGTTCAAGACGGTCGTCAGCCTCAGCCATGCGCCGGAACAACTGGCCTCGCTGATCCTCAGCCTGTCAGAAAACCCGCTGATCCTTTTGTTCCTGATCAACCTGCTGCTGTTCATCGTCGGCATGTTCCTGGACGCAGGCCCCGCGATCATCATCCTTGGACCAATCCTTGGACCGATCTTCACCAGTCTCGGCGTCGACCCGATCCATTTCGCCATCATCATGAGCGTCAACCTGACCGTCGGCCTCGCCACCCCGCCAATGGGCCTTGTGCTGTTCGTGGCCGCCGCCGTATCGCGCGAACGGGTTGAAACCATCGCCAAGGCGATCCTGCCGTTCCTGGCGGTCGAAATCATCGTGATTTTCCTGATCACCTACATACCCGCACTATCCATGACGATCCCGAGGATAACGGGATTTGCCAACTAACTGAGTTCCACAGGGAGGAAACGCATGCTCAGAGAATTCATCAAAACCGCAGCGGTGGCCACATCGCTGGTGGCGGCGTCCGCCATGGCTGCGACAGCCGCCGATTATACGCTGCGCGCAACCGCAAATTCGAACGAAAACGATGAGGATTATGACGGTCTGATCGTCTTCAAGAACTATGTCGAATCTGCCTCGAACGGCGCGATCGAGGTCGAACTGTTCATCGGCACACAGCTCTGCTCGAACGGGGCCGAATGCTTGCAGGGCGTGGCAGACGGCACCATCGACATCTACATCTCGACCTCGGGCGGTGCCTCAGGCATCTTTCCTTACGTGCAGGTTCTGGACCTGCCTTATCTGATGGCCGATGACCGCATTGCCGAGCATGTCCTGTCGGGCGATTTCACCCGCACAATGCGCGACATGGCGCTTGAGGACTCGGGCAGCGCAATCCGTCTGATGACCATCGGCAACACAGGCGGCTGGCGCAACTTTGCCAACACACAGCGCCGCATTGCCGAGCCTGCGGATATGGAAGGTCTGAAAATCCGCACCGTCGTGGCCGACCTGCCGCAGGAACTGGTCAAGGCGCTGGGTGCGTCGCCCACCCCGATCCCGTGGCCGGAACTGTTCACCAGCTTCCAGACCGGTGTCGTTGAAGGATCCAAGAACGGCATCACCGACATCATGGGCATGAAATTCCCGGATGCGGGCCTGCAATACGTAACGCTGGACGGCCACGCCTATATGGGCGCATTGTGGTGGATGAACAACGCCAAGTTCCAGGAGATGCCCGAGGATCTGCGCCGCGTCGTGGTCGACGGGTTCTATGCCCTGCAACAGGCCACTTTCGCCTCCCCCAAGCGCAAGTCGATCCAAGCCTATGAAGATTTCGTCGCCGGTGGCGGAGACCTCTATGTGCTGACACCCGATCAGAAGGCTGCGTTCAAAGAGGCCGCAACGCCAGTCTATGATTGGTTCCAGTCCAACGTTGCGCGTGGCGACGAGATCTTTGCTGCACTGACCGAGGCGGTCGCGGCGGCTGAGGCGGACGTCAACGCCGCTCGTGATGCGGATCTGAAGTGAACGGTTGGGCCGGGCTTTGCGGCCTGGCCCTCACCGAAACGGGTACATCCACCCTTTGTAGTCGTTGACCAGAACATGCGCCTTTTCGATCTGCTCCGGCGACATTTTCTTGACCACTTCCTCAAGGCTGATCGCCGCGTCGGGGTCGCCGCCAATGGCGCTGAGCGTGTACCACATATACGCACGCACCAGATCGGGCGCGGGCATGCCCAGACCCAATTCATAGTACCAGCCAACGCCCGATTGCGCCCCCGGATGCCCCTTCATCGAGGCGCGCAGATACCATTCAAAGGCCCGTTCGTAATCCTGCTCGACTCCCAAACCCAGCCCGTACATCACGCCGATCAACTCTTCAGCCTCGGCGTTGCCCGAGCGCGCGGCTGGAAGAAGTTCCTCGCGCGCAGCTGCAAACTGTCCGGCTTCCATCATATCGCGCGCTTGTTCCAGTTCAGCCAGAGCAGGAGACGCAAATACGCAAAGGGCAAAAACAAGCTGGCGCATGGGATGGTTGCCTTCTTTTGGGTCGGGGCCGCTGTGGCACAGGATTTGCCGCGCCCGCTGACCGATGATGACTTTATCCCCTTTGATATGGAACAGGCCGCCATCGGTCATCAACTGTTTTACGACCCGATCCTGTCAGGCAACCGCAACATCGCCTGCGCCCATTGTCACCACCCGGATTTCGGCACTTCGGACGGGTTGTCGCTGGGCATAGGAGAAGGCGGGCAGGGGTTGGGGCCGGACCGCACACCCGGCACCGGGGCCGACAGAATACGCAAGCGCATCCCTCGCAACTCTCCGGGCCTGTGGAATCTTGGGGCCAAGGACATACACACCGTCTTTCATGACGGCAGGCTGAGCATTTCCGACGTCTACGGCAACGGCTTCAATTCCCCGGCGCAGGAGTGGCTGCCCGAGGGCCTGAACTCCCTGCTGGCGGCACAGGCTCTGTTCCCCCTGACCTCACAATTCGAGATGGCGGGCAATGTGGCCGAAAATGAAGTCACAGGCGCGGTGCATGATCGTATCGACAAGGGCTGGCCCATTCTGGCGAAACGCGTCCGCACCGATCCTCGCTATGGTCCGGCCATCGTCGCCGCCTTTGATGAGGTCGAGACGACCGAGGACATCATGATCACGCAAGTCGCCAACGCTCTGGCCGCTTTCATGGCGATCGAGTGGCGTAGCACTGACAGCCCGTTTGACCACTATCTTGCGGGCGACATGAATGCCCTTTCACCTGCGCAAATCGAGGGGATGAGGCTGTTCTACGGAAAAGCCCGCTGCTCCGCCTGCCACCGCGGACCGCTCATGTCAGATCAGAAGTTCCATGCACTGGGCTTGCCACCCTTTGGGCCGGGTCGCACCCGGCAGTGGGATCCCTTCGTCCGGGATGTCGGCCGCATGGGTGAAAGCAACCGCCTTGAGGATGCCTACAGGTTCCGTACCCCGATGCTACGCAATGTTGCCCTGACCGCGCCTTACGGTCACAATGGCGCTTTCCCCGATCTTGAAAGCGTCATTCGCCATCATTTGGATCCGCAGGCCAGCCTGGACAAATGGACCCCTCAAATGGCTGCCTTACCCAAGGTGCCATGGTTGCAAAAAACGGATTTTCTGGTTTGGCAGGACCAATATGAAATGGCACGTCAACGCAAGAAAATTGATATTGATCCGATCCAGCTTGCGGAATTGGAAATCGAAAACCTGATTGCTTTTCTGCATTCGTTGACAGGTCGCAGCGTAGACTCTCCGATATTCGGTGTGCCGAAAGGATTTACTCCTTAGGGTCTGGATGCATTGATTTTCAAAGCGCTGCATGATTCACGGTTCGAAAAACGGAGCGGTGATATGAGCGACCTTTTCTGGCTGACTGACGAGCAGATGGCCAAACTTTCCCCTTTCTTCCCGCGGTCGCATGGCAAGCCACGGGTCGATGACAAGAGGGTGCTGAGCGGGATTATCTTCATCAATCGCAATGGGTTGCGGTGGCGTGACGCTCCCAAAGAATACGGACCGCACAAGACGCTTTATAGCCGGTGGAAGCGTTGGAGTGAGAAAGGTATCTTCGCTCGGATGATGGTCGGCTTGGCAGCCGAACACGGCGAGGAAAAGACCGTGATGATCGACGCGACCTATCTGAAAGCACATCGTACCGCGACCAGCATGGCCGCGAAGAAGGGGGGCGTGGTCGCCTGATTCACTGCACGGCAGGCGCATCCGAAGGATGCTGCCGAGAGGGGGCCGAACCAAGGGCGGCATGAATACCAAACTGCATGCTATCTGTGACAGCCAAGGGCGACCGATCAGCCTATTTGTCACCGCTGGCCAAGTCAGTGACTACATCGGTGCGCGAGCGCTAGTGAGCAGTATTCCAGATGTCGACTGGCTGCTCGGGGATCGTGGCTATGATGCAGACTGGTTCCGAGATGCGTTAAAAGACAAAGGGATACGCGCCTGCATCCCAGGTCGAAAGCAACGCAAGACAACCGTGAAGTATGACAAGCGCCGATACAAACGGCGCAACCGTATTGAGATCATGTTTGGTAGGCTCAAGGACTGGAGGCGCGTCGCGACACGTTATGATCGCTGTCCCAAAGTCTTCCTCTCCGCAATCGCCCTCGCAGCAACCGTCATCTATTGGTTATGAATACTGACCCTAGGTCCGTTTCGAGCCGATCCTCAACGGCATTATCCGTCCCGGTATGACGACCTCGCCAGATTGGTATTGCTTGGGGTGTCCTCACACTCGACTCTTAATCTGCCTCACTCCACAAGGATTGTGAGACGCAAACTTGTATTGCCCTCCTTCCGAGGCCCACGCATAAGCGTGGGTTTTCGTTTTTCTGGATGTAAGCTTGACTTGGGTTGTGTATTTGACAGCAACGACAGAAATGTGATCCGCGCCGGAAGCCGGGCTTTGCACAGTGCGCGTATCTGCGCGCCGTCGGATTAATTAAGCTGAAGACCGTGGCCAAGCGTTCGCAATTTACGACCCCAATGATGGGCTGAGCCGCAAACCTCCAATGCCAGCCACTCAGCGTAGGACCGTCTATTATAAATGGGAGTGACTTGGTGCGCTTGATTTCCTTATTAAGGATCCGCCGCTCGGTGGCTAAAACGCAGTGTACCTGAAAAACGTCCTTAGCCAGATCCAGACCTACATTTCTTCTCCGTAATTGGATGGCTCCTCTCTTTGCAGTCGATAACAACTGCACTTTGGCGCGTTCGATGCCGACGAAGGAGGAACTATCCACCTCATCCGGTAAGGACCGATTACTTCAAAAAGAGCGTTTGAAGTAGCAGTAATTCAGACTGCGAGAAGTAACTTTTGTTGGCGGAAAGGTAAGTTAACTGGTCAAAAGGCAAAATATCTCTGCATTTGACAAGTTGATTTCATTGGTCGGAGTGAGAGGATTCGAACCTCCGACCCCTGCCTCCCGAAGACAGTGCTCTACCAGGCTGAGCTACACTCCGACCGTGGCGGGTGATCTATACGCGGCGGGTCTGATGCGCAAGAGGATTTTGTAATGCGACCACCCGAATCTTTCGATCTCAACACCCAAAAATATATGGCAGCGGACCAATGGGCACGGAACCCAGTGATCTAAGCAGGTCGCCGTGTTTATGGTTCGCAAAAACGAGCGTTTACATGTTTGCGTTCTGCTGTTGACCGGCGCGCAAAGTGTCCGCCAAACTGTTCACCCCCCCCCGCCGGGCAGGTCGCGATGGCACCGGTGTTAAAACGTTGGCTGGATGACAGGCTTGTTGAAAGGCAACGGAATCGCAACCTATTGCGGTGGAAACCCTGTGGTTTCTTTGTCCGCTTTCGCCCGCGCAGCCATCGTCATCAATTGGTTGTGAAGCGTCCCAGGCAATCACGGCAAGGGATCTGTTTTGTACAGACGAATTTTGGTTCCACCATGGTCGACGACCGGTCCTGGCGCCAGCAAAGGCAGGCGTGTGGCCCGGGCAAGCCCCGGAGCACTGGTGATCACGCCGACCCGCCATCCCTGGAACCGGTTCATCAGGGTTTTGCCCATCGCGCCATAGACCGAGCGCAAGCGTCTTTCGTCACCAATTCGCGCCCCGTAGGGCGGGTTCACAATGACCAGCCCCGCAGGACCTTCGGGGGGTTTTATGTCGCTGACGGAACGCTGTTGAAACCGTGTCACGGCACCGACTTGGGCCCTTTCGGCATTGGCAGTCGCCGCGTCAACCGCGCCCGAGTTGCGATCCGAGCCGTAGAAGGTAAGCGCGCATTCCGCCGCCTTCGTTTCCCGTCGCATTTCCTGCCACTGATCAGGGTCAAAGCCCGCCAGGTCCTCGAATGCAAAACCGCGGGAGCGGCCAGGGCGCAGACCCAGAGCGATCTCGGCGGCCTCGATCACGAAGGTACCCGATCCGCACATCGGGTCCAGTACGGGTTCATCGCCCGAGTAGCCACATTCTTTCAGGAACATGGCGGCCATTGTTTCGCGCATTGGGGCCTTGGCAATGGCTTCCTTGTGACCGCGTTTGTGCAACAGCTCGCCGGAACTGTCGACCGAGATCGTGCAGATGTCTTTTTCGATTCGAAGCAACACCCGAAGGTTTGCCTCGGATGAAATCGTGGTGCCCAATGTCTCGGATATTGCCCGCTCGATCCTCTGACGAGCTGCACCGGCGTGATAAATTCTGGATTTGCGGCTGATGGCTTCCACCTTGACCGGCACGTCAGGACGCAAAACGGTGCCCCAAGGAAATTTCCGAGCACGTTTGTCCAATTGGGCAAGGTGCACGGCGGGGAAGCTGCCCAGTCGCACCAGAACCTTGTTGGCGCCGCGCAATGTCAGGTTGGCGCGCCAGACCTCGGGCCATGAACCCCGGCATGTTACCCCGCCGGGTACAGTTCTGACCTGCGCGAATCCGTTGAATTGCGCCTCGTCACCAAGAGGCGCCTCGAGGCCCGGCGTGGCAACCAGAAAGATTTCCAAATCTGTGTCTTTTTCCATTCCGGTTGCTTACACTGGAACCCTGGTGGGCGCGATATGCAATTATACGCCATGGATTCAGAAGAAATGACCGATCAATCGCAGGATTGTGTGGTTCATCCTCAAGTTTTGGCGGTAACAGGTTTGCGTTTATGACCTTCCCCGCGTAAAGGGTCCTTGATCGGAAATACGCCTGCGGATTTTGGACCGTTTTCGACGCTTTTGCGACGGAGGCTCGAAAAACCGCGCTATTGCATGACCCCGAAAGGGCGTTAGCAGAGCTGGCGCAGAAAAGAGGCTTGGAAGAACGTAGCAACATGCAAACTTTCAAACTGAAAAAAGGGCTGGATCTGCCGGTGGAAGGCGCTCCTGACCAGACCATTCACCCGGGCCCGGAATACGCGACCGTTGGCGTCCTGGGCGGTGACTACATCGGCCTGAAACCCAAGATGCTGGTGCAGGAAGGCGACAGCGTCGTACGTGGCGCGCCGCTGTTCTGTCACAAGGACGCGCCTGACGCGATGATGGTCGCACCGGTAAGTGGCAGGGTCGTCGCGATCAACCGTGGTGCCCGTCGGGTGCTGCAAAGCGTCGTGATCGAAGTGACAGATGTCAATGACACCGGTGTTGATTTCTCGGGCATAGGGGATGCCGACAGCGCCGAAGGCGTGACGGCCAAGCTGTGCGCCGCCGGCCTGTGGACGTCGTTCCGCACGCGCCCCTATTCAAAAATGCCGAACCCCGGCGTCAAACCGGATGCGATCTTTGTCACCGCCATGGACAGTGACCCGCTGGCCGCTGACGCTGCCACGATCATTGCCGAGGCGCCCGAAGAATTTACCGCCGGTTTGGCGGCAGTCAGCACATTGACCGAGGGCAAAACCTATCTTTGCCAAAAAGAGGGTGACACGATACCCGGCGCAGATGTCGCCGGTGTCGAAGCTGCATCTTTCGCAGGCCCGCACCCATCGGGGCTGGCCGGAACGCATATTCACTTCCTCGAACCCCTTGCAGGCGACAAGCAGGTCTGGACCATCGGGTATCAGGATGTCATCGCTATTGGTCGCCTGATGCTGACCGGCCATCTGGATCCGAATGTCGTGATTGCCCTGACGGGGCCGGGTGCGCGTCAACCACGTTTGATCCGTACCGTGATGGGCGCATCAACTGACGATCTGACCCGCGACGAAGTCGATGTGGACGGCACGCCCCGCATCATTTCGGGTTCGATCCTGTCGGGCCGGCACGCTGAGGGCCCGACCGCCTATCTGGGCCGGTTCGCGCGTCAGATCAGCATCATCCGTGAAGATCCCGATCAAATCCCGTTGGGCTGGATTCGTCCGATGCCGTCGAAATACGCGGTCCAGCCTGTATTGGGTTCGGCATTCGCCAAGAAGCTGTATGCCTTCACGTCCAATCTGAACGGCGGGCGTCGGGCCATGGTGCCCACAGGTGTTTTCGAAGATCTGATGCCGCAGGACTATCTGCCCACTCAGTTGCTGCGGGCGCTGCTGGTAATGGATACGGACACTGCCCAAGCCCTGGGTGCGCTGGAGCTGGACGAAGAGGATCTTGGCCTTGTGGGCTTTGCCTGTCCGGCAAAATATGAATACGGGCTGGCGCTGCGCGACTGCCTGATCAAAATTGAAAAGGAGGGCTGAGCCGAATGGGTTTGCGCAGCTTCTTTGACAGGATCGAGCCGAACTTTACCAAGGGCGGCAAGTACGAAAAGTACTTCCCCATCTACGAGATGGTGGAAAGCTTCATCTACACTCCAAAAACCGTGACCACGGTGGCGCCGCACGCGCGGTCCTATGTGGATATGAAGCGGATCATGACCTATGTCGTGATCGCGACGATCCCCTGCATCCTGTGGGGGATGTGGAACACCGGCTATCAGGCAAACTCGGCGATTGCTTTGCTGGGTCCGGAATCGGCCACCGGCTGGCGGATTGCTTTGTTGCAGATGTTCGGGATTTCGCTGGACCCGTCCAGCATTTTTGCCAACGTCATGCATGGTCTGATGTATTTCCTTCCGATCTACATCGTCACGCTGGTCGCGGGCGGTATCTTCGAGGTCATCTTTGCCACCGTGCGCGGCCATGAGGTGAACGAAGGCTTCCTAGTTACATCAATGCTTTACACGCTGATCATGCCTGCTACGACGCCCCTGTGGCAGGTGGCATTGGGCATCATCTTCGGCGTTGTGATCGGTAAGGAAGTGTTCGGGGGCACCGGCAAGAACTTTCTCAACCCCGCGCTTGTGGGGCGGGCGTTTTTGTATTTCGCCTATCCGGCGCAGATGTCGGGGGATGCGGTCTGGACACCCGTTGACGGGTTCTCGGGCGCAACTGCATTGGGCGTGTCTGCGGCCGAAGGCGTGCAGGCGCTGGCCGCTGAAGGCATCACCTGGTCGAGCGCGTTTTTCGGCACCATTCAGGGCAGCTTTGGCGAAACATCGACACTGGCCTGCATGATCGGTCTGGCTTTCCTTCTGATGACCAGGATCGCCAACTATCGCCTGATTGTGGGCTGTCTGGCGGGCACCATCGGCTTTACCCTGCTGCTGAACCTGATCGGATCGGATACCAACCCGATGTTCGCGATGCCATGGTACTGGCATATCGTGTTGGGCGGTTACGCTTTCGGGCTGGCCTTTATGGTGACGGAACCGGTTTCCGCCAGCCACACCAATGTAGGGCGTTATATTTATGGCGCTCTGATCGGTGTCATGGTCGTGATGATCCGCGTGATCAACCCGGCTTTCCCCGAAGGCATGATGCTGGCAATCCTGTTCGGCAACGTCTTTGCACCGCTGATCGACTATTTCGTCGTGCAAGCCAACATCAAACGGAGGGCGCGTCGCCATGTCTGATACGCAATCCCCAGATCAAAACGAGGCACCCAAGGGCGCATTAGCCAAATTCCTGGCGGCGTCGCCGGATTCTGTTGGCAAGACGATCTTCATCGCCGTTGCCGTCTGTCTGGTCGCCTCGATGGTTGTGTCCGCGGCCGCAGTCAGCCTGCGCCCGGTGCAAGAGGCCAACCGGCTGCAGGACAAACAGGTAAACGTTCTGCAAGTTGCGGGCGTGTTCGAGCCGGGCATCGACGTGACAGAGGCTTTTGCCGCCTTCGAACCACATGTGCTGGAGCTGTCCACAGGCACCTTCGTCGATGATCAGTTTGATCCGACCACATTTGACGACATCGCCGCCGCTAGCGATCCTGAGCTGAGCGTCGCGTTGGACAATGACCCCGCCGGTATCGGCCGCAAATCCAAATACCGTGTTATCTATCTGCTGCGCGATGATGCAGGTGATCTGGACAAGGTGATCCTGCCTCTGCACGGATACGGCCTGTGGTCGACGCTCTATGGATTTATCGCGCTTGAAAACAACGGCAACGATATCTACGGCCTGCAATTCTATCAGCATGGTGAAACTCCGGGTCTTGGGGCCGAGGTGGACAACCCACGCTGGAAAGCCCTGTGGAACGGGAAAAAGCTGCGCGACGAAGCAGGTGATCTGCAAATCACCGTTGCCAAATCGCAGCCCGCAGCCGGGCCAGATTTCTATGTGGATGCGTTGGCGGGGGCCACGCTGACGTCGGTCGGCGTCGATAACCTTGTGAAATTCTGGATGGGCGATGCGGGCTATGGTCCCTTCCTGGCCAAACTTCAAGCAGGAGAGATTTGATGTCCCAGACCAAGAAAGAGATGCTGGTCGACCCGCTTGTCGACAACAATCCGATCACATTGCAGGTGCTGGGTATCTGTTCAGCACTTGCGGTGACATCATCGTTGCAAGTGTCGATGGTGATGGCGCTGGCGGTGATCTTCGTGACCTCGTTTTCGTCGTTCTTCATTTCGTGCCTGCGCAACCAGATCCCCGGTTCGATCCGGATCATCGTTCAGATGGTGATCATCGCGTCGTTGGTGATCTTGGTGGACCAGATCCTGAAAGCCTATGCTTTCGAGATTTCGAAAACCCTGTCGGTTTTCGTCGGCCTGATCATCACCAACTGCATCGTGATGGGCCGCGCCGAGGCGTTTGCGATGAAGAATCCGCCGGTTGCGTCCTTTATCGACGGAATGGGCAACGGCATGGGCTATGGTCTTATCCTGCTGCTGGTCGGCTTCATTCGCGAGCTGTTTGGCGCGGGGTCGCTGTTCGGCGTTACCATTCTGGAAACCGTCAACAATGGCGGCTGGTACGTGCCCAACGGCATGCTGTTGCTGCCGCCCTCGGCGTTCTTCATCATCGGTCTGATCATCTGGGCCTTCCGCACCTGGAAGCCGAACCAGGTGGAAGAGCGTGAATACAAAATTCAGCAGGTAGAGGCCCACTGATGGAAGGTCTGATCTCACTGGCCGTAAAGGCCATCTTTGTCGAAAACCTTGCGCTTAGCTTCTTCCTGGGGATGTGTACCTTCATCGCCGTGTCCAAGAAGATTTCGACAGCGCTGGGTCTGGGGATTTCGGTCATGGTCGTGCAGGCCATCACCGTGCCTGCCAACAACCTGCTGCTGAACTACTTGCTGAAACCGGGCGCGCTGGCCTGGGCCGGGTTCCCGGATGTAGACCTGACCTTCCTTGGCCTGATTTCCTATATCGGCGTGATCGCGGCGATGGTTCAGATACTCGAGATGGTTTTGGACAAGTATTTCCCACCGCTTTACAACGCGTTGGGGATCTTTCTGCCACTGATCACGGTGAACTGCGCCATCCTTGGCGGGTCGCTGTTCATGGTGGAGCGTGACTATAACTTTGCCGAGGCGGCGACTTATGGCTTGTCTTCCGGTTTTGGCTGGGCACTGGCAATCACCGCAATGGCCGGAGTCCGGGAAAAGCTGAAATATTCAGACATCCCCGATGGTCTGCAAGGTCTGGGCATCACTTTCATTACCGCAGGTCTGATGGCTATGGCCTTCATGTCCTTCTCGGGCGTGAAACTGTAAGGGGGCGTTGATGGAAACCTTTACCTTAGGCGTAGCTCTTTTCACCGTAATCGTTCTGGCATTGGTGGCCATCATCATGGCCGCCCGATCCAAGCTGGTATCGACCGGAAACGTCAACATTACGATCAACGGCGAAAAGACCATTTCCGTTCCGGCAGGTGGCAAGCTGCTACAGACGCTGGCTGCCGAGAAGCTGTTTGTCCCTTCGGCCTGCGGTGGCGGCGGCACCTGTGCGCAGTGTCGGGTGCGGGTGCATTCGGGGGGCGGATCGATCCTGCCGACCGAAGAAAGCCATATCACGAAACGTGAAGCGTCATGTGGTGATCGCCTGTCTTGCCAGGTGGCGGTCAAGCAGGACATGGATATCGAAGTTCCGGAAGAAGTCTTCGGCGTCAAGAAATGGGAATGTACCGTTCGGTCGAACGAAAACGTAGCGACCTTCATCAAGGCGTTGATCCTGGACCTGCCCGAGGGTGAGGATGTGAACTTCCGCGCCGGTGGCTACATCCAGATCGAAGCACCTGCACACCAGTTGAAATACACGGATTTCGACATTGAAGAGGAATATCGCGAGGATTGGGATCGCTTCAATCTGTGGCAATATGAATCGGTGGTGACCGAACCCATCGAGCGCGCCTATTCGATGGCCAACTACCCGGACGAAAAGGGCATGATCATGCTGAACGTCCGCGTGGCCTCGCCGCCGCCGGGGTCCGAAGGCATTCCGGCGGGTCAGATGTCGTCTTACATCTTCAACCTGAAGCCGGGTGACAAGGTCACCATTTCAGGCCCATTCGGCGAGTTCTTTGCCCGCGAAACTGACAAAGAGATGGTCTTTATTGGCGGCGGCGCCGGTATGGCACCAATGCGCAGCCATATCTTTGATCAGCTCAAGCGTCTTCAGAACCGCAACCGCAAGATCAGCTTCTGGTACGGTGCGCGGTCTAAGAAAGAGATGTTCTTTGTCGAAGACTTCGACAGTCTGGCTGAAGAATTCGACAATTTCGAGTGGCATGTGGCCTTGTCGGACGCGCAGCCCGAGGACAATTGGAAAGGCTATACCGGCTTCATCCACAACGTATTGTTCGAAGAGTACCTCAAGAACCATCCCGCGCCTGAGGATTGCGAATACTACATGTGTGGTCCGCCAATCATGAACCAGTCGGTCATCAACATGCTGCTGGATCTGGGCGTGGACCGCGAAGACATCATGCTCGACGATTTCGGCGGCTAAGGAACAAAAAAGAACCGGCGTTGAAGACGCCGGTTCTTTCATTTGGCGGTAAGCCTGCGTTATTTTGCGTAATACTCTCGATACCACGCGACGAATTGTGTGATACCGTCTTTCAGATCTGTCTGGGGGCGATAGTTCGTCAGTCTTTGTAGCAGCCGATTGTCCGCCCAAGTGGCATGAACATCACCCTTCTGCATCGGCATGAAATTCTTGATCGCCTTCTGCCCCACGGCCTGTTCGATGGCTTCGATGAAATCCATCAGGCGCACTTTTTCGCCGTTGCCGATATTCACGATGCGATAGGGCGCGACGGGCGACAGGCTGTCTCCGTCCTCGATATCCTCACGGCTGGATGGCCGCACCGGAGGCACATCGATCAGCAATCTGATGCCGCGTACAAGGTCCTGGACATGGGTGAAATCCCGGTACATGTCGCCGTGATTGTAAATGTCGATCGGGCGACCATCCAGGATGGCGGCGACAAATTTGAAATACGCCAGATCCGGCCGTCCCCAGGTGCCGTAGACGGTAAAGAAGCGGAACATGGTCGTCGGCAAATCCCACAGATGCGCATAGGAATGCCCCATCGCCTCATTCGCCTTTTTTGTCGCGGAATAGATGGTAAGCTGGGTGTCGGCTTTTTCCGTCTCGGTGAAGGGCATGTCCTCGTTGGCACCGTAGATGGAGGAGGTCGATGCCATCAAAAGATGATCCACCTTATGTTGCCGTGCAATTTCCATCACGTTGAATGTTCCAACGACATTCGATTCAACATAGCTGCGGGGATGTTCCAAACTGTGTCTCACACCGGCCTGAGCCGCCAGATGAACGATGACTTCCGGCTGAAATTCTTCGGCGACCTGCATCAACCGATCAAAATTTTCCAACCGATCCTCGGTTGCCGTGAACCCGGGTGTCTGAAGCAGAATTTGATGCCGACGCTGTTTCAGGACCACATCATAGTAATCCGTCATCCCGTCGTATCCATGCACGCGGAACCCTTCCTCTAACAGCCGCTTTGCCAGATGGAACCCGATGAACCCCGCAGAGCCCGTAATCAAAACCCGTTTCATAGAACCCTCAAAACGCCCTGCACGATCATCGCTGAACAAAAGGTTCTTCCCGTGATGCCGGGTCAAACATTTTGAACTGCGCCGAAGGTCATATCGAACATCCAGACGTCATTGGTCAACTCTTTGCTGATTCAATCAGATGCTCATTGCCGCCAATGGGCGAGAAGGATAGGGATCAACGTGTATGATTACGAACTGGATCAGACGGTGGTTCGACCGCACGGCGGGGCGGACAACGAATGCAGTGTCTTGCGACATCGCTCCGGCCGAGAAAGTGACGGCCGTGGGCGATATCCACGGTCGTCTGGACTTGTTGCAGGCGTTGTTGCCCAGACTGGACGATCAGAGCTTGCTGGTCTTTGTCGGAGATTACATCGACCGAGGGCCATACAGCGCGCAGGTGCTGCGCCACCTGTTTCACCTGAGCGAGACGTCAGGAGGACGCGTTCAGTGTCTTCTTGGAAACCACGAAGAGTTTCTGTTGCAATTCCTGGAGGTGCCGGAAGGCAACGCCCGGCTCTGGTTTCAAAATGGGGGTGTGCACACGTTGGCGTCTTTCGGGCTGAAACCGCCCGCGGATATCGACAACTACCAGCAGGTTCGAAAACTGGCGGATGATCTTCGCCTGAAGATGGGGGAAAGCCTGATCAACTGGCTAGCTGACCGGCCTTTGACCTGGACTACCGGCAACGTCACATTCGTTCATGCGGCGCTGGACCCCCGACATCCGACTGAGGCCCAGGATCGCCAGATTTGCCTCTGGGGACATCCCATGTTTCCCAGGCTGGCCCGCAGCGATGGCCAATGGGTGGTGCATGGCCACACCATCGTGGACCTGCCCCGGATCAGGAACCGGGTGGTATCGATCGACACGGGCGCTTTCGCTTCGGGTCGTTTGACAGCCGCCGAGATCAACGCCGGAAGTGTTCGGTTCACCTCGACCGGATGAACAGTGGGCCTTTAACCGACGATCATTTGCTTCATGCGAAGCGCTTCATATTCCAACTCTTTGAGACGGAAGTGGACAACGTCTCCGATCGTGATGACGCCGCACAAATGACCGTCGCGCAGCACCGGCATATGGCGAAAACGGCCCTCGGTCATTGTTTTCAGAACTTCATTCAGCAGATCATCCGGTGTGCAGGTCTTAACATCCTTGGTCATGAGGTCTTCGACCGATTGCGGAAGGGTCTGGCCGGGTGTGTCTGCCATGCGCCGAACGATGTCGCGTTCTGACAAAATCCCCTGCAATGCCCCGTTCTGATCCGTCACGAGAACAGCGCCGATCCGTTTTTCCTTCAGCGTGTTGACCACGGAATGGATCGTGTCATTTGGCCGCACCGAAAACACCGCGTCCCCTTTACCTTCAAGCAGCCTGGCCACGGTTGTCTGCGAATGCGACAGGTTCGATTCCGCAGACTGGCTGTACGTCGTCTTGTCAGCCTTGTCGCCACGCGAAGGCGACTGGTAAGAGGTTGGAGCCATGGGCAATCTCCTTGTGGTTCTTGCAAAGTCTTTCCCTTTCACCTTAGCGCAGCTAAACGACCTGTATAGGGTGCAATTGCGCCGATCGGCAAAAACGCAGGCCGGAAAGGACGTTCAAGCCATTGAGTGAACTCTATCTTACGCCACCCATAGCGGCATTGATCTTCTTTGCCGTTGTTGTTTGTGGCCACAATTTCCGCATGGCGTGGAAGCAACAGCCGCCGGGTTGGCAAAAACGTGCGTGGTTGTTCGGCGTGCCGGCGGGGGTCGGCCTTTTGGTGCTGGGTTTCCTGCCGCTGAAGATGTGATCGCAGTTTGACTTTGGCGGGGGCCACTGGCATATGCCGGGCACAGAATTTCCCGGAGATCGCCGATGCGTCTTTTGCCTTTACTGGCCGTTGCCACTCTTCTTTCCGGCTGTTTGTTCGACAAAGAACCCGAGGTGGTTCGTCTGTCGGGCGAAACAATGGGCACGACCTTCAACATAACCGCGATCGGCGAAGATCTTGATGAGGCCGCATTGGCCGCGGCTGTCGAAGAGACGCTGGCCGAGGTGAACGCCAAAATGTCCAATTGGGATCCAGAATCCGAGGTGTCCGTCTTTTCCGCTTCAACTAGCACAGCCCCCGTTCCGGTCTCGGACGAACTCGCACTGGTCCTTTCGGCCGCCAATGACGTGCACGAAAAAACCGGTGGGACTTTTGATGTAACTCTGGGCCCGCTGATCGAACTTTGGGGCTTTGGCCCACGCAAGCCCGAGGATCCAGTGCCATCGGATCCCGAAATCGAGGCCGCGTTAAGCGGCGTCGGGCAGGCCCGTTTGCTGACGCTCGACACCGAAGCCGGCACGCTGTCGAAGGCTGATCCGCAGGTGGGCATCAACCTGTCGGCGATCGCAAAGGGCTATGGCATCGATGCGGTTGCCGGCGCTTTGCAGGATGCTGGTATCGACGATTACCTTGTCGAGATCGGCGGTGATCTTGTTGCCAAAGGCAAGAATGAGCAGGGCGAAGCCTGGCGCATTGGCATCGAAAAGCCTGAAACGGGCGCTCAGAGCATTCAACTGATCGTTTCCCTGGATGATCGCGGCATGGCCAGCTCGGGCGACTACAAGAATTTTTTCGAACAGGACGGTGTGCGGTATTCGCATATCATCGATCCGACAACGGGACGCCCGATTACACATCGCACGACTTCTGTCACGGTTCTTGCGGAAAACGCAATGTTGGCGGATGCCTGGGCAACGGCCATGCTGGCTTTGGGTCACGAGAAGGGAATGGACATTGCGGAAAAGTATAAACTTGCCGTGTACTTCATTTCGCGGGATGTGACAGGCGGCGAAGATGCCTATATTACGTCGCACAGCACCGCGTTCAAAGACGCTTTGGGAACCAACTGACAGGCAGGAACCGAGATGAGCACTTTTATTCTGGCCTTTATTCTTTTGGCGCTTGTCATGGTCGGTATGTCATTGGGTGTCATGCTGATGGGGAAGACCATCAAAGGCAGCTGCGGCGGCCTGAATGCGATCTCGGGCGCCGATAAATGCGTTGTGTGCCAAAAGGATGTCGACCCGGACAGCCCGCTGCGCGATCAGTTGCAGTGCAAACGGGCCAGGAAGATGCTGGAACAGATGGAACATCAGGCCTGAAGCAAGTTTTGCTTCGCTCTGCGAACGGAAGTGGCTAACTAGGTTCCCATGACTTTCGGGGAGGCGCCGCGTTGGCCAAGGCAAAGAATATCCTGTTCATCATGTTCGACCAGCTGCGCTGGGATTATCTGAGCTGTTACGGGCACCCACATCTGCATACTCCGAATATCGATCGTCTGGCCGCGCGCGGTGTCCGCTTTGACCGGGCCTATATCCAATCGCCGATTTGCGGCAGTTCCCGTATGTCCACCTATACCGGGCGCTATGTGCATTCCCATGGGGCTTCATGGAACAACATTCCCCTCAAAGTGGGTGAGATCACGTTGGGCGACCACCTGCGCAAGGCGGGAATGGATTGCTGGCTGGTCGGCAAGACACATATGGCCGCCGATGCCGAGGGGATGGCCCGTCTTGGGTTGGAGCCCGACAGCATCATCGGGGCCCGCGTCGCGGAATGCGGGTTTGACGTGTTCGAACGCGATGACGGGTTGCGCGCAGAGGGTCCGGACGGGTTCTATGACCCGGACGGGGCAAAGAAATACAACCATTACCTAGCAGACAAGGGGTACGAGAGCGACAATCCGTGGCATGATTTTGCCAATTCCGGTCTGGATGCCGATGGCAACGTGCTGTCAGGGTGGTTCCTGAAGAATTCATCCGAACCTGCAAATATCGCGGAAGAGGACAGTGAAACACCATATCTGACCACCCGTGGAATCGAGTTCATGAACAGCCATGACGGACCATGGTGCTGTCACCTCAGCTACATCAAGCCTCACTGGCCTTACATCGTGCCGGAACCTTACGCTTCGATGTACGGGCCTGAACATGTCGTGCCCGTGGTCCGCTCGGAAACTGAGCGAAAGAATGCCCACCCCGTCCTGAAGGCCTTCATGGACACCAAGGTCGGGCAGGCATTTTCACGAAAGGATGTCCGCGAGGCGGTGATCCCAGCTTACATGGGGCTGATCAAACAAGCGGATGACCAGATGGGTCGCCTGTTTGACTGGATGGAGAAAACCGGGCGGATGGACGACACGATGATCGTGCTGACCTCAGATCACGGTGATTTTCTGGGCGACCACTGGATGGGTGAAAAGACCTTTTTCCACGATGCCTCAACCAAAATGCCGCTGATCATTTATGACCCATCACCCGAAGCGGACGTCACGCGCGGCACCACCTGCGACGCGCTGGTCGAGTCGATCGATCTGGTGCCAACGTTTCTGGAACTGGCAGGCGGCGAAAAGGCCGGGCATATTCTCGAAGGGCATTCTCTGCTGCCGATCCTGCATGGTCAGTCCGACAAAACGCCCCGACAGGTCGCGATCTGCGAGTATGACTATTCCGCCTCTCCCATTGCGCAGCGGCTGAACGCATCTGTTCGTGACGCGGTGATGTTCATGGTCGCGAATGAAAAGTGGAAGCTCATCCATTGCGAAGGCGGGTACAGGCCGATCCTGTTCGATCTGGAAAACGACCCCGATGAACTGGTGGATCTGGGTGACAGCGCGGACCATTCGGACGTCATCGCGCAAATGTACGATTACCTGTTTGCCTGGGCGCGGCGCCCGTCACAGCGCACCACCCGGTCCGAACAGCAGTTGATCGATATGCGAACCCGAAGCGGGGGCACAGGCATCATGATCGGTATCTATGATGAAAACGACACGCCGCTGGAACTGACGGTCAAGTATCGCAACCGCAAGGCAAAGCCATACACGCGTTACTTCAAAGACTAGTCTCGTCCGGGTTGTCACCGCTAAAACCATGATGGCTTTAGGTCGAAAAATGCAGCGGCTCAATGTCCTCCAGCGATGGGCCGAAGCCGCTAGGCCGTTTAATTAATTCTGCGTAATTTGCCGCAAAGATGGTTCACCCCTTGCCGACCAGACGCTAGAAGAAGACCCAAGAGCAGTAATTGGAGAATTTCAATGCCAACCCCCAAACCCGTTGTTCTGTGCATTCTTGATGGGTGGGGCGTGTCAGACGACACACAGGCGAATGCGCCCTATCTGGCGAACACGCCGACCTTTGACGCGATCATGGCCAAATGCCCGCACGCCACGCTGACAACGCATGGCCCGGACGTAGGTCTGCCCAGTGGGCAGATGGGTAACTCCGAAGTCGGTCATACTAATATAGGTGCGGGCCGTGTTGTGGCCATGGATTTGGGGCAGATCGACCTGGCCATCGAAGACGGTTCGTTCTTTGGAAATGAGGCATTGCAGGCATTCATTTCCAAGGTCAAATCCTCAGGGGGGACGGCTCATCTCATGGGGTTGGTCTCGGATGGTGGTGTTCACGGGCACCTGAACCACATCATCGCTGCAACCAAGGCCATTACGGATGCCGGTGTTCCGGTCGCCCTGCATGCGGTCACGGATGGGCGCGACGTGGCCCCCAAATCTGCGCTGACCTATTTTTCCCAGTTGGAAGAACGGCTGCCCGAGGGGGCACGTGTCGTCACGGTAAGCGGTCGCTATTTCGCCATGGATCGCGACAATCGCTGGGAACGGATCGCAGAAGCTTATGACGCGATGATCAACGGCAAGGGCAGGGCGGCCGACACCGCACATGGCGCCATGGACCATGCCTACAACCAGTCTGAATCTGACGAATTCATTACGCCGACCGTGTTGCAAGGTTACAAGGGCGTCACCGACGGCGATGGTTTTTTCTGTCTAAATTTCCGCGCAGATCGTGCTCGTGAAATCCTGCGCGCGATTGGTGAACCGGGCTTTGCCGAGTTCGAAACCGGGCCGCGGCCGAAACTGTCGGCGCTGCTGGGCATGGTAGAGTATTCCGACGCTCACAACGCATATATGACCGCGGTTTTTCCGAAACGGGCGATTGTGAACACGCTCGGGGAATGGGTCGCCAAACAGGGGTTGCGTCAGTTCCGGCTAGCTGAAACCGAAAAATACCCCCATGTCACTTTTTTCCTGAACGGGGGCAAGGAGACCCCTGAAAAAGGTGAAGATCGCTATATGCCCAAATCACCCAAGGTTGCGACCTATGATTTGCAACCCGAGATGTCCTCGGCTGAGGTCACAGCCAAGTTTGTCGAGGCGATCGAACAAGGTTACGACCTGATCGTAACCAATTACGCCAACCCAGATATGGTCGGGCATACCGGCGACCTTCAAGCTGCGATCAAGGCATGCGAGGCCGTTGATGCGGGGTTGACTCAGGTCGTTGCTGCCTTGGAAAAAGCAGGTGGAGCAATGATCGTCACCGCCGATCACGGTAACTGTGAAGTGATGGTTGATCCGGAAACCGGCGGTCCGCATACGGCGCACACGCTGAACCCGGTGCCCATAGCTTTGGTCGGAGGGCCAGACGGCGCGCAGGTACGCCATGGGCGGTTATCTGATCTGGCGCCGACCCTACTTGATTTGATGAACTTGCCCGAACCGCCGGAAATGACCGGAGAAAGCCTGCTGTCATGAGGCTGGCCGCCCTAGCGATTGTGCTGCTTTCAGCTTGTCAGGCCTTTGCCCAGACCGACGCTTCTCGGGCAGCACTGGATGCGGCAAGGATGCTGGAACAGGCGTCGATCTCGCTGAGCGAAGCAGACGGCGCAAGGGATCGGGTGCGGGCGCTGACCAAAACGATACAAGCCTATGAGGCCGGGCTGAGCGCGATGCGGACCGGTCTGCGCAAGGCTGCAACACGCGAAGCGCAACTGAGCGCGCAATTGAGCGCGCGTGAAAAGGACGTCAGGCAGTTGCTTGGCATCTTGCAGACCATCGAAACGACCGCGCCGCCAGTGCTGATGCTGCACCCGTCAGGCCCGTTGGGCGCGGCGCGGGCCGGAATGATGCTGTCCGAGGTCACGCCTGGGCTCAATGCAAAAGCGCAAGCGCTGGCACAGGACCTGCAAGAGGTTCAGACCCTGCGTCTGCTGCAACAAAGCGCCTCGGAAACTTTGACCGAAGGGCTGCGCGGTGTGCAGGACGCCCGCACGCGGTTGAGCGAAGCGATTGCCGACCGCACTGATTTGCCGCGTCGGTTTGTCGAAGACCCGGTGCGCACGGCCATTCTGATTTCTTCGACCGAGACTCTGGATGGTTTTGCAAGCGGTCTGTCAGAGATTTCAGAAGGCGAGATCATTGAAACCGACGCAAGCATCCTGGATCAGAAAGGACAGATTCCCTTGCCGGTGCAGGGCATTCTGCTGCACAAGGCCGGTGAACCGGACGCCGCAGGGGTCGCCCGCGCTGGTCTAGTCATCGGCACCCGTTCCCGTGCGCTTGTAACATCCCCCACTGCGGCCACGATCCGTTATCGCGGGCCACTGCTGGATTTGGGAAACCTTGTCATTCTGGAGCCGCAACCGGGCCTGTTGTTCGTGTTATCGGGCTTGCAAGAGGTCTATGGTCAACCCGGGCAGGTGATCCCCAAAGGCACTCCGGTCGGCCTGATGCCGGGTGAAACGCCGGAAATCGGCGCAATATTGTCAACAAGCGGTGATGGCACTGGAACTGATCGTCCAGAAACGCTCTATATAGAGGTAAGAGAAGACAACACCCCGGTGGACCCGGAAACTTGGTTTCGGACCGACAAGGATGGATAAACGAGTATGAAGAAATTTGTGATGGCCGGTTTGGCCGGAACTGTGGCAGGTATTCTTGCGACTACGCAGATCGCAGGCCCACTGCTGGCGCAAGAGGCTGTGAACAAGGCCAGCGTCTATGAACAGCTTGACCTGTTCGGTGACATTTTCGAACGCATCCGTGCGCAATATGTCGAAGAGGTCGAGCCTGAAGAACTTATCGAGGCGGCAATCGATGGTATGCTGACCTCTCTTGATCCGCATTCCAGTTATCTGTCGCCCGATGATGCCGAACAGATGCGCGTGCAGACCCGGGGCGAGTTCGGTGGACTGGGTATTGAGGTCACGCAGGAAGACGGTTTTGTCAAAGTCGTGTCTCCCATCGACGACACACCCGCTGACGAGGCCGGGATCGAAGCCGGAGATTTCATCACACATGTGGATGGCGAAAGCATTCTGGGCCTGACGCTGGACAAGGCGGTGGATCTGATGCGGGGGCCGGTCGGCTCCGAGATTGTTATTACCGTCGTGCGCGAAGGCGAACCTGATCCCTTCGATGTCACCATTATCCGTGACACGATCAAGCTGACCGCCGTTCGCGCCCGCACCGAGGGCACAAGTGTCGTGCTGCGGGTAACGACCTTCAATGATCAGACTTTCCCCAACCTACAGGAAGGGTTGAAGGAACAGATCGAAGAAGCCGGTGGTATCGACAAGGTCAATGGTGTCGTACTGGACCTGCGCAACAACCCGGGCGGTCTGTTGACACAGGCCATCAAAGTTTCGGATGCGTTCCTGAACGAAGGGGAAATCGTCTCGACCCGTGGACGGGACCCGGAAGAGGGTGAGCGTTTCAATGCCACCCCCGGCGATCTGGCGGAAGGCAAACCCATTGTCGTGTTGATCAATGGTGGTTCGGCCTCGGCATCTGAAATCGTCGCGGGCGCGCTACAGGATCATCGCCGGGCCATCGTCGTCGGCACCAAAAGCTTCGGCAAAGGGTCGGTTCAGACGGTGATGCCGCTGCGGGGTGATGGTGCGATGCGCCTGACCACGTCCCGGTATTACACCCCATCGGGGCGGTCGATTCAGGCTCTGGGTGTCAGCCCTGATATTATCGTGGAACAACCCCGTCCGGCGCCAGAACCGGAAGAGGAAGAAACCAACGCCCGTTCGCGCTCCGAGGCCGATCTGCGCGGCAGCCTCAACAATGACAGCCTGAGCGAAGATGAGATCCGCCAGATAGAAGAAGATCGCGCCAAGGCCGAGGCAACCGCAGAGCTGAGGGAAGAGGATTACCAGCTGGCCTATGCCATCGATATCCTGAAGGGACTATCGGCCTTCAACCCCAACGGGCCGTCACAGTAAAACGGTAAGGGCTGCGGGTGTCGCAGCCCTTGGCTCCCGACTTCAGCTTTCGATCCGGTGCAGTTTCTTTTCGTCGAGAAGCAGCGCCAGAACGAGACCGACCGAGACGGACAAGGCCGAAAAGACGAAAGCCATACTCATCCCGCTGTCAAACGCCGCCGACAATGCCCGTTGAGCCGTCTTTGCCTCGCTGGATGACAACCGGCTTATTACCGCGTGGGCGGACGGCGTATCAAGTGTTCCGCCATTGATCGTGCGAAGCTCTGCTTCGGTCAACTTGATGCCCGAAGCGGCCACATACTGGCGAAGCTCAGACAGGCTGACGACGTACATGATGGCCGTGGCACAGGCGACAGAGATTGCGCCGTAAACCAGGTGGGTCATGAAACTCAGGCCGCCAACCAGCCCAGCCCGTTCCGGCTTTACGGCGCACATTGCAGCAGTGCCTGACGGCCCAACCGTCAAAGTTGCGCCCAGCCCGATCATCGCCATGCCGGGCAGGATGCGAAAGTACCCCAGATCACCGGGCAGCACGACAATGGTCGCAGCGCCGATCGTTGCGATCAGATATCCCCAAAACAGCAGCCGCTTGGGGCCGAAATCATTGTAAAGCGTACCCGAAACAATTGATCCCACGGCAAGCAACACGGTCAGCGGCGCCAAGCCCAGTGCCGATTCAAACGTCGACCAGCCCAGCACCTTTTGCATGTATTGGGGAAAATACAGCAGCCCCACAAATGCCGCGGACACGTTGAACATGTTCAGGCCAAGGGTGATGCGAAACTCGCGGTTTTGCATCATCTGCGGCAAAAGCAGTGGCTCTGTCACGCGTTTCTCGACTTTGGGGAACAGAATGAAAAGCGCAGCGCTGGTGAAAAACAGCATCAACAACGGGACGGACGTCCACCCCCAGTCCGCGCCCACATCCAAACCGTAAAGCAGCAGCAAAACGGCAAAAGACAACACACCCATCCCGGCGAGGTCGAGGTGTTCATCCGGTTTGTGCTGTGCTTCGCGCTCCATCAGGATCAGCGCGGTGGCCATCGAAATGCAGGAAAAGACCACATTGGCGAGGAAAAAGTAGCGCCACTCTCCCAAGTTCACGGCCAATCCGCTGATCATCGGACCAAACACGTTTCCGGTGGTCACACCTGCCAGAATTAACCCCATCACCAAGGCTCGATGTTCTGGCTTTGATACTTTGGTTGCCCCGAAGGCCAGCGTGCAGGGCCATACACAACCCGCGCCGATGCCTTGCAGCGCACGCGCAATGACAAGAAAATCAAGACTGGGCGAAACAAAGCACATGACTGAGGAAAACAGAAAGATCGACAGGCCAAAAAGCATCATCCTGCGGTGGCCGTACATGTCGCCAAGTCGCCCGCCTGCGACCATGGTCATGGCAAAAAACAAGGCATAGATGTTCAGAACCCATTGGGTGCTGGTGATATCGGCGTCAAAGCTGCTTTCGATCGCAGGCACCAGCATCAGGGCGCCGGTAAAATCAATACCGATACCAAATCCGGTAACCATCAAAGCAATGACTTTGACTATGCTGCTGCGATCCATGATAAGGCGCGATCCGTTCAGAAAACGCCAATGATGCACGAATTTTGAAAGATTGACAGGAAAACCAGCCGGAACGGATCAGGGGTCGTCGCGGCAGATTCGGCGGAAAGCGCGTTTCAGCATATCCAGTTCAGCCCGCAGCAAATCAATTTCGGCCCTTAAGTCATCTGCGGCGGGCTCACCGGCAATCACCGTGAAGCTTCCCAGTTTCTCGGTCGTGGCTGCATCTGCAACGACGAACGTGTGCACGCCTTCGGATAGGGCTGCAACAGGCACCTGTATGCGCAAGTCCCATCCGTTTTCTGCGGGCGACAGGTCAACTTTGTTCAGGGTTTCGCCCTGATAGCTTACCTCGGGGTTAGGCGTACTGCTGGCTTGAATGTGACCTTGCCAGATTCCGTTTTCGAACCGTATGAAGGTTAGCTTGGTCTGCGTCATGACTGATCTTCTCACAAATCGGCGCGATGAAAACGGCAAAACGTAAGATCCCGCACCACCATGCGATTCATCTCGGGCGTTTCAAAAATCAAATCCAGCCAGATTTTTTCGATCCTGCGCTCATTCAGGGGGAGATGCGCCAGATCAAAATCCACGGCCTTTGATACCTCGCCGGGATCAAGGCGTCGCAACACCTGTTCCATATTGGGCCCGTGCTGAATGTTGAGGCGCGCGAAAACGCCCGATGGCTTTTCACACTCGATCAGGGTTTCCAGCCTGACAAGATGCTCGTGCGTCAGGTGAATTGCAGCGTCCTCAGGCAATTCAACCGAAACGGACAGGAAGGACCCCCCAAAGCTGAAAGCCTCGATCACGAGACTGAACGGAGCCAAATCTCTGTCCTCTCTGTTTCGGACTTGCCGCACGGCAATTTCAGAAAACGGGCAATCGTGGAACACGCTGACCTGACTGTCCAGGACGGTCTTTCGCGGTGCCGAAGCCACACCCGGTTGCGTGAGGGGCGCACGCCATAGGTCGGGACGGCAGCTCCAGTCTGTTCCGACGGGTTTGGGAAACTGTGTGGACCCAATCGTCGGCCGGATCAAGCGACTGTCTGCCTGCTGAATTAAATGATCAAGATGCCTGCGCAAACTGCGGGCCTGATCCCGTTGCAAGCGCAAATCTGCCTGGCTGGCATACGGCGCCTGATGCGCGGCCCGACGCCAGCGCCCCAGAGTCTTGCGATGAATATAGCGATCCAGAATCCTGCCCATGGCCACGTCGTCCGATAATGCCCGGCCTTAGTCAAGGACAACGGCATGAACAAAACCGTAATAACGGAATTGCTATCGAAGCCTTGTGTTTTCCTGTTGGGGTCTGACCACAATTTGGATAGGCGCAACATGCTGAAACTGAACCGGTCTATTCTTGCAATGTACCGGGTCAGTGCTTACCGTTTGGCTCCTGCAAAGTGGGTCATCCCAAGAACAGCCACACAACAGTTTAGCGCATGACAAGGCCAGGTTATGGAGTCCACTTTATTTGCCTTCATTTGGAAATATTCGAAGAAACAGCAACTTGTTCTACTTCTGCTGACGGTCCTGTCGTTCCCGTTTCTTTACGCCTCGCTGGAACTTCCCAAACAGATCATCAATGACGCAATCGGCGCGCCGGGTGACACGGTAACCATCTGGAACTTCACCGTGACGCAGGTTCAGTATCTAATGATACTGTGTGTTGCGTTCCTGGCGACGGTGATCGTGAGCGGTGTCATGAAGATGCGCATCAACACGATGAAGGGCGTCCTTGCCGAGCGCATGCTGCGGCGCCTGCGCTATACGTTGTTTCAACGGTCGATGCGGTTTCCGAAATCCTATTTTGCGACCACCAGCCAGGGTGAGCTGGTATCGATGATCACGTCCGAGGCCGAACCGATGGGTGGCCTGATGGGGGATGCCATCGCGCAGCCGGTTTTCCAGTTCGGCCAGATGATGACGATCGTCACCTTCCTGTTCATGCAAAGCGTTTGGTTCGGACTTGCCAGTATCGCGCTGATCCCGCTTCAGGCCTGGCTGATCCCCAAGCTTCAGCGGCAAATCAACCTTCTAAACAAGGACCGCATTCAGGAAGTTCGACGTCTGAGCTCGGAGATCGGCGAAACTGCGGCAGGTATCAGCGATCTGCGTACCAACGGAGGGTGGCGCTATCGCCTTGCGCAATTCAGCCATCGGCTAGGGAAACTGTTCGAGATCCGTTTCAAGATCTACAACAAAAAATTCTTCATGAAGTTCCTCAACAACCTGATAACTCAGATGACACCCTTCCTGTTTTATTCAGTGGGAGGATATCTGGCGATTACCGGTGAGGTGACCGTAGGTGCGCTGGTTGCCGCGTTGGGCGCCTACAAGGATCTGAGCGGCCCATGGAAGGATCTACTGACCTATTACAATCAGGTACAGGACATGTCTTTGCGGTGGGAAATCGTCACCGAGAGATTTGCGCCGAACAACATGATACCGGAAGAGCTGTTCGAGGGAGAACCTGAAACCATCCCGCGTCTGACTGGCGACATCGAGCTGCGAAATGTGACGGTTCGCGACAGCGATGGGAAAACCGTTCTCGAAGATCTTGATCTGACCATTCCGCGTGGCGCGCGCGTCGCAATTCAGTCTGGACAGGCGTCGGAACGCAGTGCGTTGGGACAGCTTTTGACTCGTGAGGTGTTGCCGGCTCAGGGTGAGGTGATAATAGCGGGGCATAATCTGCGGGGTCTGCATCAGGCCGTCATCGCGGCCCGGATCGGCTATGCCTATTCGCGCCCTTACCTGTTTGACGGCACATTGGGCGACAACCTCATGATGCCTTTGCGCACGCATCCACGACATCAAGCAGATACGCTCAGGGCCCCGACGCGGTGGCAAATCGAAGCTGTCCGTGCGGGAAATTCACCGGATTCTCTGGACGATGAATGGATTGACCCGGGTCTCGCCGGTCTTGACGATATCGACGACATACGTGACTGGTGGTTCCAGCTGGTGGAAGCGATGGGCATCGACGAGTTCATGTTCCGCCGCACTTTGCGTACGCAGTTCGACCCGGAAATTCACCCGGTCCTGGCACAGGAAGTTGTCAATTTACGAGGGACCATCGCCGAGCGCTTGGCAGAAAAGGGGCTTGATCGATATGTGTACCGTTTCGACCCTGATCGCTTTAACCCGGCAGTTCCGCTGGGCGGAAACTTGTTGTTCGCGGCGCCATCCAAGGACATTTCTCCGGATATACTGGCGGGTGACGAACGGTTCGTTCAGATGCTCAGCGCCCATGATCTGGTTGACGACGTGATCAGCATTTCTCAGGCCGTCATGGACACGCTCAGCAAGACCTTCGGGCGGGACGGGGCGGATCACCCGCTTTTCCTGAGGCTTGGCATGTCCAAGGACATGTATCACAAATTGCTGGATATCGAAGAACGGCGCAAAGCCAAGGGTGATATGGCCGTGAGCGACCAGGAGCGCGCATTGCTATTGACGGTACCGTTCCTGTTGACGGCCGAGCAGATCGGCCCAAACTTCCCGGAAGAATACAAGGAAAAGATTCTTGCCATCCGCAAAAGTCAGGCCAAGCGGCTGCTGGACGCGATGGGCGGCATGTTCATGTCAGTTGCGCCGGACATCTATGTGCCACGTCTGACCGCGATGGAAAATGCGATCTACGGCCGGGTTTCGTTGATGGCCGGTGCACACGCGGACGAAATAGAAGACGTTGTGGCCGAAGCCATGAACGAAGCCGGCCTGCGACGCCGTGCAGCTGCCATCATCTACGATCTGCCAGCAGGCCTGGGCGGGAACAATCTGCCGACCGTCTTTCAGGAGCGTGCCGCATTCTCACGCGCGGGTATCAAACGGCCTGACGTCCTGATTCTGGACAGGGCCCTGGCAAGTCACGATTCCGAAAGCCGGTTGCGCACTCGCCTGAAACTGCGGGAATTGTTGCCGGATTCCATTATGATCTTTATGGAAGATCACTTTGCACATCCCGAAGCGTATGATCTGTTTGTGGAAATCAAGGATGGCCGTATCGATGGTGTGTCACGATCCAAATCCCCGCAAGAAGACAGCACGTCGGACGATCTGAGCCGCAAGCTCGAAATCATTTCGGCGACCGAGTTGTTTTCCGGCGTGGATGGCCGCAACCAGCGGTTGTTGGCGTTCTCAGCGCAATGGTACGAAGCAGCAGCGGGGCAAGTCATTTTCTCGCGTGGTCAGGCGCCCGACGCGGCGTATCTGTGCGTCTCAGGGCAGGCCAGGCTGGACTGGCCCACGGATGATGGAAAAAAACGCCCGATCTCGATCATCGAACCCGGGCGGCTGATCGGTGATCTCTCGATCATAACAGGAGAGCCCAGACAACTGGATCTGGTCGCCACCGAAGATTGCAGGTTCCTGCGTATCGGCGCCGAGGAACTGCGTGCCGTGGTCGAAAGCGACGCTTCGGTTGCTACGCAATTGCTACAGACTGTTGCCGGATATCTGACTACGTTGTCCACAAGAATCAATGCGGCGCAGAACCCCGAGGAGCTGCTCCCGACGATTTCGGATCAGGCGATTCAGGAAAGCACGGGTGAAAATGCCTAAAGCATATTCCGCTCATGACCATCTGGTCGAAACCGCACGCGGCAAACCGGAAATCTGGCGCCTGTTGCTGGGGCTCTTGCTGGTTGCCGTGCTGGTCAGCGTTCTGAACATGGTATTTTTTACCGTGGTTGCCGGGATGGGTCCGGAAAACTGGGCGCAGACGCTTCTGTTGGGCGGTTCACCCCTCGCGCTGCTGTTGCTGTTGGCCAGTTTCGGATTCATCATTCTGGGCGTGGCCGTCGCCGCGCGGCAGGTTCAGCACAGGTCTTTGGTGTCCATCGTGGGCGGGTACCGACTGGCTGCGGGCCAATTCCTTAAAGTATTGAAAGCACTTCTTATTTTGGGCGTTGTCGGGTTCCTTCTGCCGCCTTATGGCTTTGGCGGATCTCTGTCGCAGAACCTGCCATTGTCAACCTGGCTTCTTCTTTTGCCGGTTTCGGCCTTGGTTGTTCTGGTGCAGACCAGCGCCGAAGAGCTGTTGTTCAGAGGCTATATTCAGCAAACCCTGGCAGCCAGATTCCAATCGCCTGTCATCTGGATGGGGGTACCATCCATCCTGTTTGCAATTGGACATTACACACCGGACATGGCTGGCGACAACGCGTTGCTGATTGCGCTGTGGGCTTGCGTTTTCGGTCTGCTGACATCGGACCTAACGGCACGGGCGGGAACATTGGGGCCAGCTATCGCCTTGCATTTTTTCAACAACATCATTGCGTTGCTGTTCATCTCGTTGCCCGACAACCTGAACGGACTGGCGCTGTTCACCCTTCCGTTTGATGCATCTGATGCCGAACAGCTTCGTCCCTGGCTTCTGGTGGACCTTGCCGTGATGTTCGTTTGCTGGCTGGCCGCGCGACTTGCGCTCAGGCGTTGATTGCAATTCCTTCCGTGGCGTCCTATTTGACGTCAACACCGCACAAGCCAAGGTTCCGACATGAACTGGATCACAAACTACGTCCGCCCCCGGATCAACTCGATCTTCTCACGCCGCGAAGTGCCTGAAAACCTCTGGCACAAATGCGACGAATGCGGAACGATGCTGTTCCATCGCGAGCTGGCGGAAAACCAGAATGTCTGCACACAGTGCGACCACCACATGGCGATCACACCGCGTGAGCGGTTCAAGCACTTGTTTGACGGCGGCATCTTTACCGAACTTGAAGTGCCCGCGCCAAAAGAGGACCCGTTGCAATTCCGCGATCAGAAGAAATACCCCGACCGCATGAAAGCAGCGCAGAAGAAGACCGGCGAAAAGGAAGCCATGCTGGTTGCCTTGGGTGAAATTGGCCGCACCCCCATTGTGGCCGCCGCGCAGGACTTTTCGTTCATGGGCGGATCGATGGGCATGTATGTCGGCAACGCGATCATCGCCGCCGCGCAGGAGGCGGTAAAACTCAAACGGCCGCTGATCCTGTTCTCGGCAGCCGGTGGCGCCCGTATGCAGGAAGGTATCCTCAGCCTGATGCAGATGCCGCGCACCACCGTGGCAGTCGAGATGCTGAAGGAAGCCAACCTGCCATATATCGTGGTGCTGACTCATCCGACAACCGGTGGCGTTACTGCGTCTTATGCGATGCTGGGCGATGTCCATATCTCGGAACCCAATGCGCTGATCTGCTTTGCCGGACCTCGCGTGATCGAGCAGACGATCCGCGAAAAACTGCCCGAAGGCTTTCAACGCGCCGAATACCTGCTGGATCACGGGATGCTGGACCGTGTCACCAGACGTACCGAAATGCGCGATGAACTGATTACCATCACGCGGATGCTGATGAATCTGCCGCCGGCGATCATGGGCGATCTGCCGGCACCGGAACCAACCGACGCAACAGAACTCCCCGCCGAAGAGACAGATCAGAAATGACGGCCAGGACGTCCGACGCCATCCTCGACCGGATGATGGCGCTGCACCCCAAGATCATTGATCTGACCTTGGACCGTGTCTGGCGTCTGCTGGCGGCATTGGACAATCCGCAGTTGAAATTGCCGCCGGTCATTCATATTGCCGGGACCAACGGCAAAGGCTCGACTCAGGCGATGATCAGAGCGGGTCTAGAAAGGGCAGGGCGCTCGGTACACGCCTATACCTCGCCGCATCTGGCCCGTTTTCATGAACGTATTCGATTGGCCGGAGAGCTGATCTCGGAGCCAGAACTGACGGCGGTTCTGGATGAATGCTACGCTGCGAATGGCGGCGAAAACATCACTTATTTCGAGATCACAACATGCGCCGCCCTGTTGGCCTTTTCCCGCGCCAAGGCAGATTTCACATTGCTCGAGGTCGGGCTGGGTGGGCGCCTGGACGCCACAAACGTGATCGAAAACCCGGCCGTCACGGTTATTACCCCCGTATCCATCGACCATGAACAGTTCCTGGGTGATACTTTGGGCAAGATCGCGGCGGAAAAAGCGGGCATCATCAAGCCCGGCGTTCCGTGCATTGTCGGCCCGCAACAGGACGAAGCGCTTGAGGTCATCGAATACACGGCCGCCCGATTGGGTGCGCCTTTGTTGGTTCATGGTCAGCACTGGCACGTGCAGGAAGAAAACGGGCGTCTGATCTATCAGGACGAAACCGGTTTACGGGATGTGCCTCTGCCCAACCTTCTGGGCGCACATCAGATTCAGAATGCGGGCGCAGCGTTGGCTGTTCTGCGCCATCTGAACATGGGCGACGACGCATACGAAGCTGCCGTGACCAAGGCCGAATGGCCGGCGCGAATGCAGCGTCTGAAATCCGGCCCGCTTGTCGATCAGGCGCCGCATGCCGAGATTTGGCTGGATGGTGGTCACAACGCCGCCGCCGGAATCGCGTTGGCGGATGTACTGACGAACCTGCCGCAAAAACCCACGCACATGATCTGCGGCATGCTCAACACCAAGGATGTGACAGGGTATCTTGCACCTCTGGCAGAGAAAGCGACAAGTCTGACAGCCGTGTCCATTCCGGGTGAGACCGCAACGCTCAGCGCGGAAGAAACCGCTGCGGCTGCGGCCAGGGTCAACCTTCCCGCATCCACCGCCGACAGCGTGGCGGACGCATTGAAAGTGATTGCGGACAATGACCCGCAGGCGCGGGTTCTGATCTGCGGCTCGCTCTATCTGGCTGGGAAAATTCTGCAAGAAAACGCGTAGGCGCGTTCCAACCTCATGATCTGGCTGACACTGTCTTGGATGGGGTGCGGGCGATACGGGCGGATCAGTGTCCCTGTCGCCCCCAATCCTGATCCTGCATTTCACGCAGGCGTGATGCCGTGCGTTCAAATTCGAAGGTTCCTTCGCCTTCGACATACAGCATCTCGGGTTCCGCTGCAGCCGAGCAGATCAAACGCACCCTGGCTTCGTAAAGCGCATCAATCAGGGTGACAAAACGTTTGGCCTCGTTGAAATTGTTGCGCGACAGGCGTGGGATGTCCTCAAGCACGAGCACTTTTACCTCTTCGGCGATCGCCAGATAATCACCCGGCCCAAGCATGCGGCCACACAGATCATAGAATGAAGCCCGCGCGACCCCGTTGCGAAAGGCGGGCAATTCAACGGCCCGGCCTTTGACGTGCAGCACAAGCGGATCAGCGGGTCCACCGGCAAGATCTGTCCAGACCTCTCTGATCTTCTGCCGGGCTTCTGGGCCAATCGGAGTGAAATAGACCGGGGCACCCTCCAACCGGTTCTGCCGATAGTCCGTCGGCGACACCAATTCCCACACCTGCAACTGCTCTTTGATATGCGCGATGAACGGCAGGAACAGCTGCCGGTTCAGCCCATCCTTGTACAGATCGTCGGGATGCCTGTTCGACGTGGTAACCACGACCACGCCGCCTTCGTGCAACAAGTCAAACAGCCGCCCGACAATCATTGCGTCCGTAATGTCGGTGATCTGCATTTCGTCAAACGCGAGCAAGCGAACTGAATTGACCACCTCTTTCGCCACCGGTGCCAGGGCATCCTCGACATTCTGTTGCCGGGCCTTGTGCATTCCAGCGTGAATTTCCTGCATGAAAGCGTGAAAATGCACGCGTCGTGCCGGGATATTGCCCAGCGTATCGACGAACATGTCCATCAGCATGGATTTCCCACGCCCGACACCGCCCCACAGGTACAACCCTTTGGGTGGCGGAGGCGCCTTGCGGAAGAGCCCGCGTTTGACCGGCTTGGACAGCGCCGCCCGGATGCGTTCGAATTGGGGCAGAACGGCCTCTTGCGCGTCGTCGCGTGTCAGCGTTCCGTCCGCGATGCGGGCCTCGTAAAGCGAAATAAGATCCGTCATGAATCCGAGCCTTACCCGTCGCCTCGGCCGTTGAAAAGAAGCCATTTTTGGCGACACATCAATTTTGTTTATCCGTGACCGCAAATCTGCTGAATTGACGGTGACACCAAAAGTAATACGGTCCTTCGGACGTAACGCCTGAGGTCCCATGCCCCGATCCGCCCGCTTGTTGAATCCGATTCTGATTGTCGGATGTATCATCATCACGGTCAGCTTCGCCGTTCGTGCGTCGTTCGGCGTATTCCAGATTCCGATAGCCGATGAGTTCGGCTGGCTGCGGACCGATTTCTCGATGGCGATTGCAATTCAAAACCTGGCCTGGGGCATCGGGCAGCCGATCTTTGCGGCGATTTCCGAAAAGGTGGGCGACCGCCGAGCCATCATCCTCGGCGCTCTCACGTACGCGGCTGGCATGGTGCTGACGGCGTGGTCCGTTACACCGTTCGAGCATCAGATATACGCGTGGCTGGTGGGTTTCGGCATCGCCGGGACCGGGTTTGGCGTGGTTCTGGCGGTTGTCGGACGCGCGTCCACCGATGAAAACCGGTCCATGTCGCTGGCCATCGTTACTGCTGCGGGCAGCTTTGGGCAGGTTCTGGGGGCGCCGACCGCTGAATGGCTGCTGACTTTCCTGCCCTGGCAGCAGGTTTTTGTCGTGTTTGCCGCGGCAATTCTTGCCCTTGTGCTGACCTTGCCCTTCATGCGTGCACCACAGCCCGTTTCGAAGGCAGAGATGCAAGAAAGCATGAGCGAGATTCTGGGAAAGGCGTTCCGCGACCCTTCCTATGCGCTGATATTTCTGGGTTTTTTCAGCTGCGGATACCAGCTGGGCTTCATCACCGCGCATTTCCCGGCTTTCGTGGCCGAGATGTGTGGACCAATCCAGCCCGGAGGCGTACTGCATTCCATCGGGATCACCTCTACATCCGCACTTGGTGCGGTGTCGATTTCATTGATCGGTCTGGCCAATATCGGCGGCACGCTACTGGCGGGTTGGGCCGGCAACCACTTTCCGAAAAAATACCTTCTGGCAGCGGTTTATACGGGCCGGACGATTGCAGCGGCTTTGTTCATCGTGCTCCCGATCACACCCATTACGGTCATCGTGTTCTCGCTGGTGATGGGATCGCTTTGGCTGGCCACCGTGCCGCTGACCTCGGGGCTCGTCGCGCATCTATACGGTCTGCGTTATATGGGAACGCTCTATGGCTTTATCTTCTTGAGCCACCAGATCGGCAGCTTCCTGGGCGTCTGGCTTGGCGGACGCATGTATGACCAGTATGGCGACTACAACATGGTTTGGTGGATCGGGGTCGCGATCGGTGCCTTCAGCGCCATAGTCCACCTGCCGATCCGCGAGAACCGGTCAGCAGTTCCTGCCTGAGGCACATCGACACGCCACAGGCAGGGAACCAATCGGGCAAAGGCGTTACCGAAGTTCGGCCTCGGTATTGCCGCCATCCACCGTCACGACATGACCGGTGGTGCGTTCCATCAGCGCCAGCGCAACAAAGGCGTTCGCGACATGCTTCGCCTCGACTTCGCGGCCCAGCAGGTTGCCTGACATATAGGTCTCCTCGGAAACGCCACGTGCGGCAGCGCGTTCCTGAATGAACCCATCCGTCAGTAGGCCAGACCGAATTCGATCTGCATTCACCCCGTTCACACGGATTCCGTATTCGGCCAATTCAAGCGTCAACTGGCGCAACAGGAACAGTGTGGCGGCTTTTGGCGTACCATAGGCCCCCATGTTCCGGCCCGGGTTGATCGCCTGTTTGGAGATATTGAACAGGATCTGACCGCCGCGGCCCTGAGCTTGCATCACTCGGGCAGCCTGTGTCGCAAATGCCTTATGCGCGAAGAAATTCAGTTCAAAAGCCGCGCGGAATTCGTCGTCACCAAGATCCAGCAAAGCGCCCGAAGTCGCCGACCCGGCATTCGATACCATTACATCGATCCCACCAAACCGGTGTATCGCCGCCGCAATCGCGGCATCTGCGGCGCCTCTCTCGGTTACGTCGCAGGCATATGTCGAATGCCATGTGCCAAGGGTCGATTTGGCCTTGGCCAACGCCCGTTCATCCCGGTCCACCAGAACGACATTTGCACCGGCATCAGCAAAGGCCTTGGCGGTTGCCAGACCTATCGCCCCTGCACCACCGGTCACCATCACAATCTTGCCCTGAAGCGGAGGTGGTGAGCTTTTGCCCAGCTTCGCCTGTTCCAAGGACCAGTATTCACAATCAAAGCGATCTTTTTCATTGATGGGAAAAAAACCGCCCGCGTCTTCGCCCACTGATCGCACCCGCAGGTTTTGTTCCGCAAGATCTGCCGCGGCCGAGGCAGCCTTTGCGTTCGGGCCCATTCCCAGGATCCCCACGCCCTCGATCCACGCATGCTTGGGGTCTTGAGGCAGCAGTTTCTTGCGTTCGTCGGCCTGCGGCGCCTGCCGTTCAAAATACGCCCGATAGTCTTTGGCAAACTCTTCGACCTTTGCCTTGATCCGAGACCGCCCCCCAGACAAATCCGACGCGCGCAATACAAGCGGGCAGCCTTTTGTCCGTAATACGTGATCCGGCGACGCCATGCCCCGCTGGGCCAATGAATCAATATCCGGACGATCGAAAAACTGCATGACATCCGGCCCGTTGCGGAGGTCAAAAATCGGCATCGGGTCATCCCGTTGGGCCGCCACTTCGGCGATGACCCCGCGCAGGATCGGCAATACCTCAAGATTCTCAGCCGGATCGCGACGGCCAATTGTCGTCAGGTCCTTCATCCCGAAATAGGCAGCAACCTCGTTGGTATGCGCCACGATCCGGTCATAACTTTCCTGCGCCGTCGCGCCGAACGTGAAATGTCCGTGCTGAAGCAGCAGAAGCCCTTCGACATTCGGGTTTTTGTCAAATACCTCGGCCGCCTTTTTGGCCAGCCCGAAGCCAGGCATGATGTAGGGCACAATGCCCAGTCGGTCGCCAAAAATCTCGCGGCAGACGTCCTCGGCATTTGGCAGATTGGCGAGCACCAGAAAGGGTGTCGCATGCGTATGATCCACATATTTGTGCGGTAAAAATGCATGCAACAGAGTTTCTACAGAGGGGTTCGGAGAACTCGAATCCAACAGATTGGCGCGCTGAACATTGACCATCTGTGCATCTGACAGATGGTCCAATGCGCGCAGTTTCATCAAAGGATCTAGCCACACACCCGGCAAGCCCGGTGCCTCGATGCTGTCCAGATCCCACCCAGATCCCTTGACATGCAGAACGCGCTGTGGATCGCCAAACAGATCAGGGCGTTCCAGTTTGACCGACGTGTTGCCTCCCCCGTGCATCAGGAGGTCCGGGTTCTGACCGATCAGCCGCGAGGTATAGACACGTTCGCCCAGTTCCTGATCTGCGGGGGCTGTTCCGGCCCGGTCACGCCATTTCCGTGCCTCGTCGGCCCTGTACCAGTTTTCAATCATCATTCATTCTCAGCAAGTTAAGCGGGTGCATGATCCGCGTGGGCGATTGCACAATTCAAGACTGTGCTAAACAAAGTGTTAACCAGCCCGTTCGGGAAACAACCGGGCAAGCCCGTCAGCAGACGCCTCGCTGACGCCGCGCTCGGTGATAAGCCCTGTCACCAGCCGGTTTGGGGTGACATCAAAGGCAGGATTGCCACCTTCCGTGCCGTCTGGCGTCACGCGTACATCCGAGATGTTCCCCTGCCCATCAACCCCCATGACATGGGAGACTTCCCTGGAATCACGTTCTTCGATCGGGATTTCGGCCACACCGTCGCGAACGGTCCAGTCAATCGTAGGAGAGGGAAGGGCGACATAAAATGGCACACCGTTGTCCCGCGCAGCCAAAGCCTTCAGATAGGTCCCGATCTTGTTGCAAACATCACCTTGGGCCGTGGTTCGGTCCGTGCCCGTAATCACCAAATCAACCACGCCGTGCTGCATCAAATGACCGCCGGCATTATCCACGATGTAGCGGTGGGGAATGCCATGTTCGCCCAATTCCCAGGATGTCAGTGCGCCCTGGTTGCGCGGTCTGGTTTCATCCACCCAGACGTGCAAGGGGATGCCCGCGTCATGTGCGTGATACATCGGGCTTGTGGCCGTGCCCCAATCCACAGTCGCCAGCCATCCCGCATTGCAATGCGTCAGCAACCGAACCGGCTCACCGGCGGGTTTTCGGGCCGCGATATCCTTGATCAGTTCCAACCCGTGCCGGCCGATTGCGGCGTTGATCTCGACATCTTCGTCTGCAATCTCCTGCGCCAGCGACCAGGCGCGCTCGGCGCGGTCACCCGGAGCAAGCGGCATCAGCGCTTCTCGGCATCTGTCCAATGCCCAGCGCAGGTTGATTGCCGTGGGTCGGGTTGCATGTAAAACGTCATACGCGGCGTCAAACGAGGCTTCTGAGCTGTCCCGAGACATCTGCTCGGCAATTCCAAACGCAGCGGTCGCGCCTATCAAAGGTGCGCCCCTGACCCACATATCCCGTATCGCAGCTGCAAATTCATCAAGCGTTTTCAGGGTTACGACCCGAAAATCATGCGGCAACCACCTTTGGTCGATGATCCGAACCACGCCTGCCGGTTTGTCCCACCAAATAGACCGATAATGGGTGCCTTGTACTTTCATAACGCAGTCTCCGTATTCGAAAAGCCTGATCGGAATTCAAGCACAGGGTGCGTTCTAATGAGGTACTTGTAAACGGGCGTTTCGGAATTCGGGTCAGTATTTGATCAAGCAAAAGGAATGATCATCCCTTTCTGGCGGCACGTATTTCCCGTTCCAAGGCGTCCAGAAACCGCGAGCGGTCGGCTTTACCGAAGGGTCGCCCACCGCCGCCGGTTCCCAACGGATTGGCCGCGCGCAGATCGGCCATCAAGTCACGCATTGCCAGTTGTTGGCCAATATTTGCCGCGGTGAAGGTTTCACCATTGGGGCGCAGCACGCGTGCGCCTGCTTCGACGCATTTTGCGGCCAAAGGGATGTCGGACGTTATGACGACATCCCCTTCTCCACAGCGTTCGGCAATCCATTTGTCGGCCTCATCCGCGCCTTCGGAAACGACAATGACCTGCACCAGCGGGTTGGCCGATGGACGAAGCCCGCCATTGGACACCAGCGCCATCGGCACCTTGTGCCGCGTCGCGACCCGTTCGGCCTCGGCTTTTACAGGACAGGCATCGCCATCGACATACAGCGTCGTCACGCCTTCTTTGCCTCTTTCTTTGCCGGCTCCACCGGTTTCTTTTTGACCTTGAATTCCTCGGGTATGGGCATGCGGTTGAACGCATCCAGGCCCGCGATTTTATACGCTTCGGCAAGAGTCGGGTAGTTGAACGTGTTCTGAACGAAGTAGTCCACCGTACCTTTCAGGTTCAGCACGGCCTGCGCAATATGGATCAACTCCGTCGCGCCTTCACCAACGATCTGGACACCCAGCACCCTGCGGGTCTTGAGCGAGAACAGCATTTTCAACATGCCGTGTTCCAGCCCCATGATATGCCCGCGTGACGTCTCGCGGAATCGCGCGACACCGACCTCGTAGGGGATGTTGCGCTCCTGCAATTCTTCTTCCGACATTCCGCAGGTTGATATTTCGGGCACTGAATAGATGCCATAGGGGTACCACGGGCTTTCCGGCAGCGTGGGCGTTTCAAGGGCGTGACAGGCAGCCACGCGCCCCTGCTGCAAAGAGGTTGATGCCAGCGACGGATGTCCGATCACATCGCCCGTGGCATAGATATGCGGTACCGCCGTTTGATATGTCTTGCGGTCTACCTTGATCCGGTTGCGGTGGTCCGTCTCCAGCCCGACGGCATCCAGATTGAGTTTGGACGTCGCCCCCATGCGTCCGGCCGCAAACAGAAGCATTTCAGCGCGAACGTGGCGACCGTTTTCAAGGGTCACTTCCACATGTTCACCGGCGTCTTCAATCTTCTCGACAGCCGAGCCCAAACGCAGGTCGACACCGTTTTCCCGGATCTGATGGGTAAAGTCGTGGATCAACCGGCTGTCGATGAAATCCAGAAACGTGTCGCGGGGTTCAATCAGCGTCACACGCACGTCCAGGGCTGAAAACATCGTGGCATATTCCACGCCAATGACCCCGGCACCGATAACGACCAGCGAGCGCGGAATCTCTGCCATTTCCAGAAATTCGTCACCATCCACCACCGTCTTGCCGTTGAACGGGACATAATCCGGGCGATAGGTTTTCGTGCCTGTCGCAATCAGGAACTTCGCGGCCGTCACACGCGTTGTTTCCCCGGCATCGGTTGCGACCTCTACTTCGTGCGGCCCGGCAAATCTGGCCAGACCGTCCAGGGTTTCGACATGGTTCCTGTTGAACTGATGTTCCAACACGTCGACTTCATGGTCGAGGGTCATATGCAGGCGGGCTTTCAAGTCTTCTGCCCGGATCTGATCCTTTACCCGGTATGAACGCCCGTAAAAGCTGCGCTCGCGCCAGCCCGACAGGTTCAGAACCGTTTCGCGCAGGGTCTTGGACGGAATCGTGCCGGTGTGGACAGAGACGCCACCAAAACGGTCTTTGCGGTCGATGACCAGCACACGCCGTTTCAGTTTGCCTGCCTGAATCGCCGCAGAACGCCCAGAAGGCCCCGACCCTATGATGATCAGGTCATAATCGTAATTGCTCATCCCTCAGTCTCCGTACAGTGCCTCGGCATGGAAGATGACGTGATCTTCCATAAACGTGGACACAAAGAAGTACGAATGATCGTAACCCGGCTGGAAGCGATACGTCGCTTGCTGGCGGCGTTCGGCGATGGCTTGCGCCAACGCTTCGGGGCGCAAAAGGTCCATGAATTGATCGTTTGCACCTGTGTCGATCAGGATCGGACCGTCAAAACCGGTTTTCTTCATCAACAAGGACGCATCGTGTTTTGCCCAAAGCGTTTCGTCGTCACCAAGGTAGGCGCTCAGCTGTTTGCGTCCCCAATCCGCTCCGGTCGGGTTCGAGATCGGCGCAAAGGCTGACACCGAACGGAAGCGTCCGGGCAGGTTCATGGCAAGCGTCAGGGCGCCGTGCCCCCCCATGGAATGGCCCGTTATGGCCTGGCGTTCGCTGTCGATGGCGAAGTTTTCGAACAGCAGGGCGGGCAGCTCTTCGGCGACATAGTCCCACATCCGGAAATGCGGCGCCCAGGGTTCCTGTGTCGCGTTCACATAGAACCCTGCGCCCTGACCCAGATCATAATCTTCATGATCTGCGACGCCGTCACCACGCGGCGAGGTATCCGGAAACACCACGGCGATCCCTTGTTCCGCGGCCCACGCCTGAGCCCCGGCCTTGGTCATCGCGTTTTCATGGGTGCAGGTCAATCCCGACAAATACCAAAGAACCGGGACCGGCCCGTCCTTGGCCTCGGCTGGAAGAAACAGGCCAAAAGTCATGTCACACTTGCACGACGAAGAGGCGTGGCGGTACACGCCCTGCACACCGCCAAAACAGGCATTTTCCGAAAGGGTTTCCATCAGGCACCGTCCTTGTTTTCGAGTCGCAACATGGCTAACGATCCGCGGACCCGGCGTAAAGTCTGTGCGCCTTCGTTGAGAGTATTTTTCGAGAAGGTGAAGGTCAGAATGTGCCCGCCCAGGCGATCACCATCGGCACGGTGAGAATACTGACGATTGTGGATAGAAGGATTGCCGCCGACGCGCGATGCGGGGCAATGCCGTAATGCGCGGCCAGCATGTAAACATTGCCCGCAACGGGCAAAGCAGCGGCAGAGATGGCAACAGTTGCGGGAAAAGTATCAATCGGTATCAGCCATAACAGAGCGACCGCAACGCAGGCCGGATGGATCGCCAGTTTGCAGAAGCTCAACCATGCCGCGATCTGGACACGTTCAGCCGACTTGTCTGCCAATGACGCGCCAATGGCGAACAATGCACCCGGAGTCGCTGCACCACCGAGAATGATCAGAAAATCGCCAAGAGGTTCAGGAACAGGCAATTGCAGCGAGGACCAGATGAGACCGGCCGAGATGGATACGATCATGGGATTGCGGACCAAACCCATTCCGATCAACTTGAAGGTGGTCGGGGTCAGTTTGCCGTCACGGCCGCCATTGATCAGGATCACGATAAGGGAAGAGAACACGACCAGATCGACGGTCAGAACCAGCATCACGGGCCCGATCGCAGCCTCGGAGAACAAAAGGGAAAGCATGGGCAGCCCGAGGAACCCGACATTGCCGATGGCCGCGCACTGAGCCTCGACCGCAGCGGTCGGAATGTCGAGCTTGCGCAGCCAGGCGATGGCCGACGCCAGAACGTAAACGGTCATGGTTCCCAGCAGATATCCAAGGATGAGCCGGGCATTGAAAATCTCGGCAAACGGAAGGGTGGCGGCAAAGCGAAACAGCATCGCCGACAGCGCAAAGAAAAAGACGAACTTGGTCAGATATGCCGTTGCTTCAGCCGTGAAAAAACGCGTGCGCCCCGCCCAAAAGCCCAGGCCGATAATCGCGAAAAACGGAAGGGTGCGCAGAAAGATTTCGACCATGGGCCCAGTCCTAGCACGGTTTGAACGCGCTGCAAGTACCCGACATCAAAGCAAATGCAACCTCCGCTTCGCTGGAATATTTGAGAATCGTTGTATCTAAACCGAGCGGTTTATAAACTGGCGCAGCTATCGATCGAGGAGAAGACATGACCCAGACCGCCACCATCCTGCGCACCGGCCGTAAATTCGACCAGGTTCTGCGCGGGGCTAGAGAGGTTTTCATGGCGGATGGGTTTGAAGGGGCAAGTGTGGATGACATTGCCCGCGCGGCGGGCGTGTCAAAAGCAACGCTGTACAGCTATTTCCCAGACAAGCGCCTTTTGTTCATGGAAGTGGCCCAGACAGAATGCTGCCTGATGGCCGAGCGGGTCATCTCGATGATCGACGAAACCAAACCCGCCCGCGAAGTGCTTCAGATCACGGCGACGCAATTGACGGCCTTCCTTGTGTCGGATTTCGCGCAGCAGGTTTTCAGGATCTGCGTTGCCGAGCGCGACCGGTTTCCCGAGCTTGGCCGTGCGTTTTACGAGGCAGGGCCGCAAAACGGCCAGCGACAGATGGCCGAGTATCTGGAAAAAGCCGTGGCCAAGGGTGAATTGGCCATTGATGATGTACATATCGCTGCCGAGCAGTTTTCCGAACTGTGCAAAGTGCGGATCTGGACCCGGGCGGCTTTTGGCATTCAGAACACGTTCACCCAGGAAGAAATAGATCAGGTCGCTGCTCAGGCCGTTGACATGTTTCTTGCCCGTTACGGGGTCTGATCCACAAAAGTGATGGCCCGCGCCCGGAACAGGGGCGCAGACCATCGCTCACTCACCAAAACACTCGATACACAACAGTTTAAAGCTGCAAGTCTTTTAAAACCCTTTACTCGAAGAAAGTTCTGGCCAGACGCTCGCTGACAGGGAGTGCCAGATATGCAATCACTGCGCGTTCACTTGTGTTGACGAACAGGTCTGCGGGCATGCCGGGGACCAAGTCCAAAGCCGCCACTTCGTCGGATTGCCGATCGTTCAGTTTGACCCGGGTCTTGAAATTGCACTCGCCAGTGCGTTCGTCCTCCAATGCGTCGGCTGAGATATTAAAGATTGAACCTCGGGCCTCGGACACATCGGCCTGCGCAAAAGCCGACAAACGAATCCGTGTGGCCTGACCGATTTTCAGCTTGTTGACGTCACCAAGTCTAATCCGGCCCGAAATCGCCGAATTGCAACCGGTAAGGATGTCGTCGCCGCCTTAACCGTTCTGCGGATCAACGCCGACCGCGCCGTTCAGCGCATTGGTCAGATCGCTGCCGACAATCACGTCGCCATCAGCCGAGTCAATGACGTACTTAGTTGAAAACAGTCCATCGGTTTCGACCTGGTTCGAGATCACGTCCTGACCGATGACACCGAGCCCCCTGATGCGTTCACGTTCAGCGTGGCGCCTGCCTCCGCCAGCGATTCCTGTACAACCGGGCCGTTTCGGCCGACCGGCACATTGTGCAGATGGATGGCCGAAACCGCGCCGGGGATGGGTGTGTTCAGGTCAGCTTCGTTCCGACCGACAACGCTCAGTTCGCTGGAATACGAGATTTCTCCGGTCGCCGAATTCCGGGTGATGACTACGGTCGCGTGGCCGGTGACCTTGCTGTCCAAGGCCGGCCCGGGCTCTTGCTCTGCGTTCAGGCTGCCGCTCAGGGTGACGGTGCGAATGTCACCCTTGGCCAACCAGATCAAAAAACTTAAACAGGAATTGGGAACCGATCTGTTCCTGCGCCTCAACAACGATGTGCCCCGACACTGTACGGTGCCCGTGTCGTTGAACAGGCTGGGCGCCTTCTGAACGATGCGCGGAAAATCCGTGACACCGCGACCGAGTTCCGCGACCCCGAAGTAGTTCCTTTGACTGTCGGAATGACTCCGACTTAGGCCCCTTATCTGACCGGGTATCTCTGAACCCTTCAGCCCGCTGTTTCCGTGGATGCGGGTCACGCTGGTCGAGGATCTGCCTGAAAACATGTTGCGTATGGTCGATGATCACTTGCTGGACAAGGCGCTTGCGGCGAAGATCAACAGCAGCGCCGCTTTGGATTTCACTTCAATCTGGTCTGAACCATTGTTTCTGGCCCTTCGAAAAGGGCACGCGCTTTGCTCCTTGTCATCCACTACCCCAGAGGATGCTCCGCCGTATGATTTCATCCGGCTTCCACACGGTTTTGGATACGAACTTGAGGGGAGGCTTCCCAAACAAGATGGATCAAGCCGTATCAGCAAGCGTTTCGACCTGACGGCGCTGAGGTTCGAGACGACCTGCCGCCATATTTGCCATTCCGACGATTGCACAATTGTCTCTGTCTTGGCCGCTGAACAACGAGAGCCAAAACTCGGCCGCCTCGGAACCTGCGCGGGCAAAGGTGACTGCCACTACAGTCAGGAAGGTGGGATCGAAGTGATAAGGTTTTTGCTCCTATGTCAAAACCTGTTCGGTGCTCTGGCCTCAATACGTGGTGCGCATCTGGTATCCCTGATGGAAGGTCATGCGCACGAAAGTAACAGGATCGCTGCGAAACCATGTCGTGCGTTCCAACTGAAACAACGGTGTGCCGGGCGGTACGGCCAGAAACTCCTGCAAATGCCCTGTTGCCGGGACGGCCGAGAAGGCAATTTCAGCGTTTGAAAATGGCACCTCAGACAGCAGCCATTCATTCGGCCCGGTGGTCAGGAAATCTTCGTCGAGAACCTGAGGCACGGTGCTGACGTTGATCCAGCGTTCCTCGAACTGAAACGGACGGTTGTCGGCGTGGTGCATGCATTGCAGATGGACGACCTGCGCACCTTCCGGGATGCTCAGCTTTGCCTGCAACCACGCGGGGCAATCGATTAGTGTTCGGCTTACCAGAGCATAGCGGTATTCGGCGTTCATTTCTTCGATGGCCTGTCGAACGACAGAAATCGGCAATTTCGCCTGCTTTACCGGTGTGGTCACAACACGCGTGCCACCCTTGCGTTTGCGGGTGACAATTCCCTGTTCGGCAAGTTCCCGCAGCGCCCGATTGACCGTCGCCCGTGCAACACCGAATTCGGCTGCCAGTTCCATCTCGGTGGGCAACAGGCTGCCCTGTGGCCAGACACGGGTTTGAATGCGGTTCACGACTTCGTCCCGAATGTCCTGAAAGCCGAGAGGTTTTTGATCGGTCACGTGGTGTTCATCCAATTACGTACAAACATATTGTTATTATGAGGCCATTTTTGTCGGCCCGTAAAGGCGCAGCAAGCTCAAAGTCTCGGCATGAGATCAGCCATGGCCTGTCGATAGTCAGATACAATCCGATTCCGAGCAATATGGCGGCCCCGGCGTACCTGATGGCGGCCAGCCGACCACAAATCGGTCACTACGTGGTCCTTCGCGGCAAAGACCAACCCGTCGAGCAACTGTTCAGGACGCAGGGCACAAAGCGCGGGATCCTGACTGTCAATAGCAACAAGATCCGCCAGCATCCCTTCTGCGATCTGCCCCGCCGTGCGCCGCAGGGCCTGCGCACCACCCAAAGCCGCATTGCAATACAGTGTCTGTCCAACCGAACCCTCCCCTTCGACCAGGACATTGCGCGACAGATCTCGCAGGCGTTGGGAATATTCCAGCGTACGCAGTTCCTCTGTCATCGAAACCAACACGTTTGAATCCGACCCGACCCCGAAACGACCACCGGCTTCAAGAAAGACGGCTCCATTGAAGGGGCCATCCCCCAAATTGGCCTCGGTGATCGGGCAAAGCCCCGCGACCGCGCCCGTTGCGGCCATATCGCGGGTTTCCTTTTCCGTCATGTGAGTGGCGTGGATGAGGCACCAGCGATGGTTTACCGTTGCATTGTTCAGCAGCCATTCCACCGGGCGGGCGCCCAGACCCTCGTGAACCTGTTCAACTTCCATGGGTTGTTCCGCGATGTGAATATGGACAGGTCCCGTCTTTTTTGCGTCCAGAACCCGGGCAAGATCTTGCGGTGATGTCGCGCGCAAGGAATGCGGGGCAATGCCTATCTGACAGTCATCCGGCAGATCGCCCAGTGCCGCCTGCGCCTGTTCGACCAACGCCAGATAGCGGTCCACATCATTGCCAAATCGTTGCTGTCCCGCTTCCATCGGTTGCTCGCCGACCCCTGCGTAAGAATAAAGTACAGGCAGATGCGTCAGTCCGATTCCCGTCTCGGCCGACGCAGCCATGATTCGCTGGGACAGCTCTGCGAGATTGTCATAAGGTGTGCCGTCTGGCTGGTGATGCAGATAATGGAATTCACCAACCGAGGCATAGCCGGCTTCCTGCATCTCCATATAGACCAGAGCGGCAATCGCCTGCACCTGTTCAGGCGTAAGGTGCGCAGTGAAACGATACATCAGTTCCCGCCACGTCCAGAAACTGTCGCGACCGGCCTTTCGATATTCGGTCATACCCGCCATCGCGCGCTGAAATGCGTGGCTGTGCAGATTGGCCAATGCGGGCAGCAAAGTGTCGACGCAAGTATCGCCTTCTTGCGCCGTCGCGCCCTGTTGCAGCGACACCATCAGCCCTTGCCTGATTTCTACCCGCAGGTTCATAGCCCAACCGGTGCTCAGTAATGCGCGATTAGCGAAGATAGCCATTTTTCACCTCATTTTATGCATAGACATATAAATGATAGAAATGTACTAGAAAAGTAGGAAATGCACGGAGGGTGCGAGTCACATGCAGACGCAAACGCAGGTTTTGACGGATCTTGATGCCGCAACTATGACCGAAGGCGGCGCGCCATACGGTTTGGTCCCGGATGCCGCGATCGTGTTGCAGGACGGGCGCATCGCATGGGTCGGCCCTGTTGTGGATCTTCCGTCACGTTTCGCCGACCAGCCAAGGGCTCGAATGGGTGGGCGCCTGGTTACGCCCGCCTTGATCGATTGCCACACCCATGTGGTTCACGGTGGCCATCGCGCCGCAGAGTTCGAAATGCGCCTGAACAGCGCGAGCTATGAAGAGGTCGCGCGCGCCGGGGGCGGGATCATCTCGACGGTCAAAGCCACGCGCGCAGCCGGAGTGGAGGAGTTGGTCGCACAAGCATTGCCGCGTGTGGATGCGATGCTGGCCGAAGGGGCATCGGTCATCGAAGTAAAGTCCGGCTACGGGTTGGATGACAAGACTGAATTGAACATGTTGCGCGCGGCTCGGGCGTTGCCCGATCATCGCCCCGTCCGTGTTCTGACCAGCTTTTTGGGTGCTCATGCGGTGCCTCAGAACTATGAGGGCAGGGCGTCGGACTACATTCATCAGGTCTGCATTCCCACGCTTCGCGCCGCTCATGCCGAGGGATTGGTCGATGCGGTCGATGCCTTCTGCGAAGGCATCGCCTTTCAACCGGAAGAGTTGATCCCGCTTTTTGATGCCGCGACAGCGCTTGGCCTGCCGATCAAGATCCACGCCGAACAATTGTCGAATTTGGGCGGCGCAAAACTGGCTGCCGGATACGGCGCGCTTTCGGCAGATCATATAGAATATCTTGACGAAGCAGGTGTTCTGGACATGGCGCAGGCCGGTACCGTCGGTGTTATTCTGCCGGGGGCCTTCTACACCTTGCGCGAAACACAGGCGCCACCGATTGACCTGTTGCGCCGGCATGCTGTGCCCATGGCGCTTGCCACGGATTGCAATCCCGGTTCGGCGCCGATGACTTCGCTGTTGCTGGCGATGAACATGGGATGCACCCTGTTTCGCATGACGCCAGAAGAGGCTCTGCAAGGCGTGACGGTTCACGCGGCCCGTGCTCTCGGGTTGGCTGATTGCGGTCAGATCTCAGTCGGGCGGCGCGCTGATCTGGCGGTTTGGAATGTCGAACACCCCGCGGAATTGGCCTATCGCATCGGCTTCAACCCTCTTCATACCCGCATATTCGGAGGTATATTTTGACGACCCTCACCCTTACCCCGGGCACCGTTACCCTGTCGCAACTGGAACTGGTCCTTCGCGAAGAGTGCGCTGTTCGGTTGGACCCAGCCTGCCGCCCGGCCGTCGAAGAAGCGCACAAGCGCATCGCCGATGCGGCGACGGGAGAGGCCGCCGTATATGGCGTGAACACAGGGTTCGGGAAACTGGCCAGCGTCAAAATCGCGGCCGAGGACACGGCAACCTTGCAGCGCAACCTGATCCTCAGCCATTGCTGCGGTGTTGGCCCTGCGATCCCGCGCGCCCTTGCCAGATTGATGATGGTTCTGAAATTGCTGAGCCTGGGGCGCGGAGCGTCGGGGGTTCGGCCAGAAGTGATCACCCTGCTGGAAGGGATGTTGTCACAAGGTGTGACCCCGGTGATCCCGGCGCAGGGTTCAGTTGGAGCTTCGGGTGATCTTGCGCCCTTGTCCCACATGGCTGCCGTCATGATGGGCGCTGGTGAGGCCGAATTCAGTGGCGATGTGATGCCCGGTGACGCTGCGCTGTCCAAAGCGGGTCTGCACCCGATCGAACTGGGCCCTAAAGAAGGGCTGGCGCTGATCAATGGCACCCAGTTTTCGACGGCCTTTGCGCTGTCCGGGCTGTTTGGCGCGTGGCAGGCGGCGCAAAGCGCGTTGGTTACCTCGGCGCTGACGACGGATGCGATCATGGGTTCGACCGCCCCGTTGCAACCGGAAATTCACACGTTGCGCGGGCATCGCGGGCAGATCGAGGCCGGCGTGACCATGCGGGCGCTGCTGGCCGGGTCGGTCATTCGTGAAAGCCATCGAGTTGGCGATACCCGGGTTCAGGACCCGTATTGTATCCGCTGCCAGCCTCAGGTGGTGGGGGCCGCGATGGATGTGCTGAGGCAGGCTGCAACAACGCTGGAAATCGAGGCCAACGCGGCGACGGACAATCCTCTGGTTCTTTCGGAAACCGGCCTGATCGTTTCGGGCGGGAATTTTCACGCCGAACCCGTTGGGTTTGCCGCAGACATGATTGCGCTCGCCGTGGCCGAGATCGGGGCAATTGCGCAACGCCGCATTGCGTTGATCGTCGATCCGGCACTCAGCTTTGATCTGCCGCCTTTTCTGACGCCCAATCCGGGCCTGAATTCGGGCTATATGATCGCTGAGGTGACGACCGCCGCACTGATGAGCGAAAACAAGCATCTGGCCAATCCATGCGTGACGGACTCGACGCCCACATCGGCCAATCAGGAAGATCACGTTTCGATGGCGGCCCATGGCGCGCGGCGATTGGGGCAGATGGTTGCCAATCTGGAACGCATTCTGGGGGTCGAACTGCTGTGTGCCACACAAGGGGTCGAGTTCCGCGCGCCGCTGCCTACGAGCGAAACGTTGCAGGCCGTGATGGCACGGCTGCGTGCCGTGGTGCCGGCCTTGGGTGACGATCGCTATATGGCACCCGAGATCGAAGCAGCCTCGGCCCTGATTGCCAGTGGCGAGATTGCCCGTGGCACGGGCATCGCCATGCCGGAACTTGGCGCATGAGCGGCCCGGTCGAGATTTCGCGCGGTGACAGTCCGATCGTGCTGGGTCTGCCGCATACCGGCACCCATGTGCCGGCCACGATCGAGGCCAAGCTGAATGCGCGGGGCAAGGCTCTGGCGGATACGGATTGGCATGTTCATACCTTGTATGAAGGACTTCTGCCCGGTGCGACCACGGTTCGGGCGACCTTCCACCGATATGTGATCGACGCCAACCGGGATCCGTCGGGCGTGTCGCTTTATCCCGGCCAGAACACGACCTCTCTTGTGCCGCTGACGGATTTTGACGGCCAAGGCATCTGGGACATCCCGCCTTCCGAAAAGGATATCCTCGAACGACGGGAAGCTTTTCATGCACCGTATCATGCCGCCCTGAAGGCCGAGCTGGAACGCGTGAAGGCGGCCCATGGGGTTGCGGTGCTGTATGATTGCCACTCGATCCGCAGCCATATTCCTTTTCTGTTCGAAGGTACTCTGCCCGATATGAGCATCGGCACGAACAATGGGGCGACCTGCGCGCCGGAAATCGAAGCCATAGCGCATGAATTCGCGACGTCCTCGCCCTATACGGCTGTTCTGAATGGGCGGTTCAAGGGCGGATGGACAACGCGCTATTATGGCCGCCCCTCCGAAGGGGTTCACGCGATCCAGATGGAGCTGGCTCAGTCGACCTACCTGAAAACTGAAGCGCCGCCCTGGGCTTTTGACACCGACAAAGCCGACCGCCTGCGCCGGTGGCTCAAAGACATTCTTGACGCTATCCATGACACTGCATTGGAGCTTGCCCGATGACCGATCCTCGTAAAAATACCCGTGACATCTTTCCCCCGACAGGGCCCGAACTGAACGCCAAAAGCTGGATGACCGAAGCCCCGATGCGGATGCTGATGAACAATCTGCATCCGGATGTGGCCGAGAACCCGCATGAGCTGGTTGTCTATGGCGGGATCGGCCGTGCCGCGCGGACGTGGAAAGATTTTGATACCATCGTTGCCAGCCTCAAGGATCTGGAGGAAGATGAAACGCTGGTGGTGCAATCCGGCAAACCGGTCGCCATCGTTCGGACGCATGCCGATGCACCTCGGGTGCTGATCGCGAACTCGAACCTTGTGCCGCATTGGGCCAACTGGGACCACTTCAACGAGCTCGATAAGAAGGGCCTGATGATGTACGGCCAGATGACGGCCGGTTCGTGGATCTATATCGGGACGCAAGGCATCGTTCAGGGCACCTACGAAACCTTCGCCGAGGCGGGACGCCAACACTATGACGGGGACCTGACCGGCAAGTGGATTCTGACTGGCGGTCTGGGCGGCATGGGTGGCGCGCAACCCCTGGCGGCGGTCTTTGCGGGGGCGTGTTGCCTGGCCGTCGAGTGCAATCCAGACAGCATCGATTTCCGCCTGCGCACCAAGTATCTCGACGAAAAGGCCGAGACGCTGGACGAAGCGCTGGAAATGATCGACCGCTGGACCAGGGCGGGCGAGGCGAAATCGGTCGGATTGCTGGGCAATGCGGCCGAGATTTTCCCCGAGATCTACCGGCGGATGCAGGCGGGTGGGATGCGCCCCGATATCGTGACAGACCAGACCAGCGCCCATGATCCGGTCAACGGTTATCTGCCATTGGGCTGGAGCATGGCGCAGTGGAAAGACAAGAGGGAAAGCGACCCCAAGGCCGTGGAAAAGGCAGCGCGCGCGTCGATGAAGCAACACGTGGCCGCCATGGTCGATTTCTGGAACGCGGGTGTGCCAACCCTGGATTATGGTAACAACATCCGGCAGGTGGCGCAGGACGAAGGCTTGGAGAACGCCTTTGCCTTTCCCGGTTTCGTGCCCGCCTATATCCGCCCGTTGTTTTGCCGCGGCATTGGCCCGTTCCGCTGGTGCGCGCTGTCGGGTGATCCCGAGGATATCTACAAAACTGATGCAAAGATGAAGGAACTGTTCCCCGAAAACACCCATCTGCACAACTGGCTCGACATGGCGCAGGAGCGCATCGCCTTTCAGGGCCTTCCCGCGCGCATCTGCTGGATCGGACTGGGTGACCGCCACAAGGCTGGGCTGGCATTTAACGAGATGGTCAAAACCGGAGAGTTGAAGGCGCCGGTCGTCATCGGTCGTGACCACCTCGACAGCGGCTCGGTCGCGTCGCCGAACCGCGAAACCGAGGCGATGAAGGACGGCTCGGACGCGGTGTCGGATTGGCCGCTGCTGAACGCGCTGGTCAATACCGCATCGGGCGCGACATGGGTCTCGCTGCACCACGGAGGCGGCGTTGGCATGGGTTTCAGCCAACATGCGGGCGTCGTGATTTGTGCCGACGGCACCGATGCAGCGGCTAAACGCCTCGAACGGGTTCTGTGGAACGATCCGGCTTCTGGCGTCTGGCGTCACGCAGATGCGGGTTATGAGGATGCCAAGGCATGCGCACGTGAGCACGGGCTGCGACTGCCGGGGATTCTGGGCTGATTTGCCATTCATCTTTGAATTTGTCTGCATGGCTTAGCGCTAACGTCTCATTTTCCGGTTTCGAACCGGGGATGTTTCCGCTAGGGCTAAGCCGTTAAGCAGCCCGCCAGGCTAACGACAACTGACAAAGGTGGCTCGCCCGTTGCTCGATATTGCACAAGTCCGCACTGTTCTTTCGGACGTCTATGACCTCGCCCCATCGGCCACGTTGGCCAATGAGATGAAAGACACGTTTGCCCGTATGGATCGTGTGATCAGCCCGCCGGATTGGGCGATCTATGCGCCCTATGTGCGGGCGATCAACGCGCTCAAGAAAGAGCGTAACGCCGTGATCCTTGGGCACAATTACATGACACCGGAAATCTATCATGGTGTGTCCGATTTCGTGGGTGACAGCCTGCAACTGGCGATCAAGGCCAGCGAGGTGGAAGAGGATGTGATCGTTCAGGCCGGGGTTCATTTCATGGCCGAGACATCGAAAATTCTGAGCCCCGGGAAAACTGTTCTGATGCCCGACATGGATGCCGGCTGTTCTTTGGCAGAATCGATTACTGCCGAAGGAATCGACGAAATGCGGGCCAAATACCCCGGTGCGCCGGTTGTGTCTTACGTGAACACCACTGCCGAGGTCAAAGCGGCCTCGGATATCTGCTGCACCTCGTCGAACGCCTTGCAGATCGTGAATGCCATGGAGAGCGACACGGTCATCATGACGCCGGATCAATATCTGGCTCAAAACGTGGCCAATGAAAGCCACAAGAACGTGGTGTATTGGCCCGGTTCCTGCATCGTGCATGAACAATACACCGCACAGGACCTGCGCGACTTCCGGGAATGGAACCCCGGAACGCGCCTGATTGCGCACCCGGAATGCCCGCCGGATGTGGTGGCCGAGGCGGATTATTCCGGTTCAACCAGCGGGATCATCAAATATGTGCATGATGAGAAACCCGAAAAGGCGATGCTGATCACCGAATGTTCGATGGCGTCGAACATCGCGGATGAACTGCCCGAGGTCGATTTCGTAGGGCCGTGCAATATGTGCCCGTACATGAAAAAGATCACGCTGGAAAAGATCCTCTATGCTCTGCACACGATGGAAGGCCAGGTCGAGGTCGCCGAAGACGTGGCAGAGAAGGCCCGCAAATCTGTACAGGCGATGATTGATCTGTCCCGCAAGCTCGGCATCTGATCGGCAATGACCGACATCACCACGGATCGCGTCATTATTGTCGGGGCCGGGATTGGCGCGCTTTATGCTGCGCTGAAACTGGCGCCGCGACCGGTGGTGATCATCTCGCCTGAACCTTTGGGCGAAGGTGCAAGTTCGGCATGGGCGCAGGGTGGCGTGGCGGCGGCGATGGACCTGGCCGACAGCCCGGAAAGCCACGCCGTTGATACCGTCAATGCCGGGGCAGGCACCGTCGAACCCGACGTTGCGGATTTGGTGACACGAGAGGCGCGGGACTATATTCTGGACCTGACCACTTTGGGCACACCATTTGATCGCACCGAGGGTGGCGGGTATGTCCTGTCCCGAGAAGCCGCGCACAGTTTTGCCCGCGTCGTGCGGGTAAAGGGCGATCAGGCAGGCAGTGAAATCATGGCCGCCCTGATCGAACGAGTGCGCGAAACTCCGTCGGTGCAGGTGTTGGAAGGGGTCCTTGCCGTTGCGCTGGAAGTGACGGATGGGCGCGTGTTGGGCGTGGTTCTGCAGGATGCCTCGGAAAGCGGATCTGCGTCCGTGACGCTTCGTGCACCTGCCGTATTGTTGGCGGGCGGCGGTTCTGGCGGGCTTTATGCCCTGACGACCAATCCGGCCCGCATCCGGGGACAGGTCATCGGAATGGCCGCACGGGCGGGGGCGCTGATCGCCGATGCCGAATTCGTGCAGTTCCACCCCACCGCCATGGACGTGGGTGAAGACCCGGCCCCGCTGGCGACCGAGGCCTTGCGCGGAGAAGGGGCAATACTGATAAACAAGTACGGCGAGCGTTTCATGCAGGCCGTTCACCCTGATGCCGAGCTTGCCCCGCGCGACGTTGTGGCCCGGGCGATTTTTGCCGAGGTACAGGCCGGCAACTGCCCGATGCTGGACACTCGCAAGGCTTTGGGCGCGCAAATCAACGAACTTTTCCCAGCGGTTGCCGCATATTGCGCGCGCAACGGAATCGATCCGGTCCGGGACGCGATCCCGGTTGCTCCGGCAGCGCATTACCACATGGGCGGGATTGCCACAGGCACTGATGGCCGCGCGACGCTGGATCGGTTGTGGGTGTGCGGCGAGGCGTCTTCGACCGGCCTTCACGGCGCCAACCGGCTGGCTTCGAACGGTTTGCTCGAAGCGTTGGTGTTTGCACGCATCTGTGCCGAGGACATTGCGCGTTCGATTCCGGACACTTCCGCGTCGGAACCTGTGGCCCTTCAATTTGATCAAGCTGACATCCCCGATACGTCTGAAGCGGTCAGTATGTTGCGCACGACCATGTCGCGCGATGTTGGCGTGGTCCGGAACCGCGCCGGGTTATGCCGGGCATTGCGCAGGATTGCCACGCTCGAAGAGCAGCATGGCACATGCCCGTCCTTCAGAAACATGTGTGCCACATCATCCTTGATCGCCGCGGCGGCATTGCAGCGCGAAGAAAGCCGCGGCGCGCATGAGCGATCCGACTTTCCGGAAACTGCCGATGGCCCCGGCAAACGATCCCGGATGTATCTTAGCGACGCGCTGCACATTCGCGCCGAAGCCTGCAAGGAAATATCATGAGTTTTGCGACCCTGCCCGATCTGATCCTCGAACCCGTCATCCGCGCGGCGTTGATGGAGGATCTGGGAGCATACGGTGACGTGACCACCCGCGCCGTGATCCCGCCGAACGCGACCTATACGGCCCGGCTGAATGCGCGTGAGGATGCCGTCGTTTCGGGCATGCAGGTGGCGACGATTGCGTTCCGGCTGGTCGACCCGACGCTTGAGGTTGAGGCGCATGTCAAGGATGGCCAGCCCTGTCGGCGCGGCGACACGCTGATGACCATCAAAGGTTCTGCCGCCTCGATCCTTTCGGGTGAGCGGGTCGCGCTGAATTTTGCCGGTCGTCTGACCGGTATTGCCACAAAAACTGCCAGCTTTGTTCAGCAGACAAAGGGCACGAATGCCCGCATGACCTGTACCCGCAAAACCACGCCCGGACTTCGCATTGTCGAAAAACAGGCCGTGCTGCATGGCGGCGGTTTCAATCATCGCTACTCTTTGTCCGACGCGATCCTGATCAAGGACAACCACATTGCCGCTGCCGGGGGTGTGCGTCAGGTTCTTGAGGCCGCCAAAGCGCAAGCCAGCCACATGATGGCCGTCGAGATCGAAGTCGATCGACTGGACCAGCTGGCGGAAGTGCTCGAGGTTGGCGGCGCGTCCGTCGTATTGCTGGACAACATGGATGACGAGATGCTGCGCGAAGCGGTTGCCATGGTGGACGGGCGGATGAAGACCGAAGCCAGCGGTAATGTGACGTTGGACCGGGTTGCATCAATTGCGGCGACCGGGGTCGATTACATCTCGTCCGGGGCGCTGACGCATTCCGCCCGAACCGTTGATCTTGGTCTTGATTTCTGAAAAGCGCGGCATTTCCGCTTGATTTGGGATCGTTTGCGCCAACACGGTTGCGCCTTCAGATTTTATCGATAATAAATCCTCGGCAACGCAAGCTGCAGGAAGTTTTATAGATAAAATGATCATCCCTCATTCCGGCTGGACCCGAAAGTCTGCGCAAGCTGTTCATGACCTCCCGTTGATGGACCTTCTGTTCCGGGCACAGGCCGTGCACCGCGAGAACTTTGATCCGAACAAGATCCAGACCTCTAAGCTGTTGTCGATCAAAACCGGCGGGTGCGCCGAGGATTGCGCTTATTGCTCGCAATCGGCCCGCAACGGATCCACCCTGCCTGCATCGAAACTGATCGAGGTTCAGCGTGTACTGGCCGAGGCCAAAAAGGCCCGCGACGGTGGCGCGACCCGGTTCTGCATGGGGGCCGCCTGGCGCGAGCCCAAGCCGCGCGATATGCCTGCCCTGGTTGCCATGGTGGAAGGCGTCAAGGCGATGGGCATGGAAACCTGCATGACGCTGGGCATGCTGGATGACACCCAGGTCGTTCAGCTGCGCGATGCCGGGTTGGACTATTACAACCACAATATCGACACGTCCGAACGCTATTATTCCGAAGTGATCACAACCCGTACTTTCGCGGACCGGATCGACACGATGACCCGGGTGCAAGAAGCCGGGATCAAGGTCTGCTCGGGTGGTATTCTGGGGATGGGTGAACACACTGGCGACCGTATCGATATGTTGCTGACTTTGGCCAACATGACCCCGCCGCCGGATTCGGTGCCGATCAACATGCTGATGCCACAGGCGGATACCCCGCTGGCTGATGCGGAACCGGTTGATCCAATCGACTTTGTGCGGATCATCGCAACCGCTCGCATCCTGATGCCCAAAGCCTATGTTCGGTTGTCCGCCGGGCGCAGCGACATGAGCGACGAGATGCAGGCGATGTGCTTCTTCGCCGGAGCAAATTCCATCTTTGTCGGTGAAACTCTTTTGACGGCGGAAAACCCCGAAGAAGACACCGACTCGATCCTGTTTGCAAAACTGGGCCTTCAGGCCGAAACGGCTGAAGACCATAAACGCACGGAAGCCGCCGAATGAAAGCAGTCGAACGACTGGAATCCATGCTGGGTGCGCTGGAAGCCCGGCACCGCCGCCGGGTTTTGATCCCGGCGCGCGGGCTGGATTTTGCGTCCAACGACTATTTGGGCTTGGCCGGGTCAAGCCTGTTGCAAGAGGCCGCACAGGCCGCGCTGGCGCGCGGCGTGCCCGTGGGCTCGGGTGGCTCGCGGCTGCTGCGGGGAAATCACCCCGAGCATGAGGCGCTGGAACACGAAGCAGCTGCGTTCTTTGGGGCCGAGGCCGCATTGTTTATGGGCGGGGGGTTTCAGGCCAATCAGGCAATCTTTTCCACCCTGCCGGCTGCCGGGGATCTGGTTTTGTATGACGAACTGGTTCACGCCAGCGCCCATGAGGGGATGCGCGCCAGCCGAGCGGATCTGCGCGCTTTCCGTCACAACGACGTCGCGGATGCGCGCAACGTTCTGACCGAATGGCGATCCGCTGGTGGGCAGGGTCAGGTATGGATTGCCGTTGAAAGCGTCTATTCCATGGAGGGCGATCTGGCTCCGCTGGAAGATTTGTCATGTCTGGCGCGTGAAGCCCAAGCTGTTCTGATCGTGGATGAGGCGCACGCAACCGGCGTTTTCGGGGCAAGTGGCAAAGGTCTGGCGCATGATCTGAACGCTGACCTTTTGACCCTGCACACCTGCGGCAAGGGGCTTGGAGTTTCCGGCGGGCTGATCTGTGGCCCGCGGGCGATGATCGATACCCTCATCAACCGCGCACGGCCCTTTATCTTTGCAACGGCGCCGTCCCCTCTGAATGCTGCGCTGGTACGGGCCGTCCTGCGTGAACTGGCCGGGAATGACGATTTGGTCACTGCTGCACTCAAACGTCTGCGCCATGCACATGATGCAGCCCGTGAAACTGGGTTGCCTGACGCGGCCTTGAACAGCCAGATCATTCCCGTCGTTCTTGGGGACGAGGCCCGCACGATGGCGATGGCACAGGCTTTGCAACATCAGGGGTTTGACATTCGCGGCATTCGCCCGCCTACCGTTCCGAAAGGCACATCCCGTCTACGCGTCTCGATCACCGGGAATGTCAGTCCTGATGACATTTCGGCCCTGTTTGCAACCATCTCCAGCCATCAGTCGGAGGCCGCATGAGCGCTCTGGTCATTGTCGGAACCGACACGGGCGTCGGAAAAACAGTTTTTTCGGCTGGCCTGACGGCGGCCCTGAACGCCACTTACTGGAAGCCGGTTCAATCGGGGCTCGAGGATGCAACGGACACGGAAACCGTCTGCACCTTGTCCGGCGTGGACGTGTTGCCCGAGGCGTATCGTCTGAACATGCCCGCCTCACCCCATCTTTCTGCCGAAGATATGGGTATAGAGATCGATCTGTCCCGGCTAGCGCTGCCGCAGGTTGAGGGGCCGCTGGTTGTGGAAGGGGCAGGGGGGCTGATGGTGCCTCTGAACCGCAAATCCTACTATCTGGATCTGATTGCCCAATGGCAGGCCCCGGTCGTTCTGGTCGCGCGCACGGCGTTGGGAACGATCAACCATACTACGTTGTCCCTGATGGCACTCCGAGGCGCTGGGTGCGAAGTGGTCGGCGTTGCCTTTGTCGGAGATCCGGAGCCCGACGTGGAACAAACCATCGTCGAAATGAGCAAGGTGCGACACCTCGGACGCCTGCCTTATCTTGGAGACCTGACGCAGCAAAGCTTGTCAGATGCCTTCTCGTCCATAGACGTGGCGACCATACGGAGGTTTCTGTGACCCCGCTGGAGTTTGACGCCAACCACCTTTGGCATCCCTATACCAACGTGGCCGATCCCGGCGCGATGCATCTCATCGACCGGGCCGAGGGCGTGTATCTCTATCGGGAGGACGGCGCAAAGATGATAGACGCCATGTCGTCATGGTGGTGCGCCATCCACGGCCACAAGCATCCCGAAATTACGTCCGCCATGCAGTCCCAGCTGGAAAAGATGCCTCATGTGATGTTCGGAGGGCTGACGCACCATCCGGCCATTGATCTGGGGCGCAGGATGGTCGACATGTTGCCCGAAGGGCTGGACCGCATTTTCTATTGCGACAGTGGGTCTGTTTCGGTCGAAGTGTCGATGAAGATGGCGGTGCAGTATCAAATGGCCCATGGCCGCACCCGCAAATTCGAATTTGCGACAATTCGGGGCGGCTATCACGGTGACACGTGGAAAGCGATGAGCGTCTGTGACCCTGTGACGGGTATGCACGGGCTGTTCCGGGGGGCTTTGTCGATCCAGCACTTCCTGCCGCGTCCCCAGGTTCGGTTGGGGGATGACTGGCCCGAAGATAGCGCGTTGAACGGATTGGAGGCGCTGGAACGACTGTTGGCCGAAAAGGGCGATCACCTCGCGGCCCTGATCCTTGAACCGGTGGTTCAAGGCGCCGGGGGCATGTATTTCTATCATCCCCAATGGCTGCGCGCGGCACGCGCCATGTGCGATGCCCATGACGTGCTGATCATTTTTGACGAGATCGCAACCGGATTTGGCCGAACCGGCAAGCTGTTCGCCACCGATCATGCGGGCATAACCCCGGATATAATTTGTCTGGGTAAGGCATTGACCGGGGGGCATATATCGTTTGCTGCTACCGTGACCAGCAAGCAGGTGGCGTATGGCATTGGCAACAGTGAGGCCGGAGTGTTCATGCACGGCCCGACCTATATGGCCAACCCTCTGGCCTGTTCCGCAGGTTCGGCCAGCCTCAGACTTCTGGCCGAGGGGAACTGGCAACGCCAGGTGGCTGATATCGAACGCCAGATGCGGACCGAACTGGAGCCAGCGCGCAGTTTGCAGGGCGTTGCAGATGTCAGGGTTCTTGGCGCCATTGGCGTTATTGAAATGAAGGAAACGGTTGATCCTTCGGTCGCTCATCGGCTGGCCCCTGAAACCGGAGTGTGGCTGCGCCCCTTTGCGCGCAACATCTATTGTATGCCGCCTTACATTGTTTCACCTGATGAGCTCGGCCGGATCACCAGCGCGATGGTCGCTTTGGCCGGGGGGAAGCAATGAGACACCAGTGGCTGGCGCAATCGGATGACAGCAAGCTGACACTGGTCTTTGGGGGGTGGGCGCTGGGTTTTGCCCCGTTCCGCGGGCTGACCGGAGGCGGATCTGTTCTGCTGGTGGATGACTATACCCGGCTCGATGATCCCTTGCCCGATCTGGCCGGGTATGACCGAGTCGAAATGCTTGCGTTCTCTTTCGGCGTCGCATCCGCGGCCCATTGGTTGGCCAGCACAGGGTTTCGCCCTGACCGGCTGGTTGCCGTCAGCGGTACGTTGCATCCTGCCTGCGCAGGCCGGGGCATCGCGCCCGATATTGTCCGGGCCACGGCGGATCAGCTGTCTTCGGCAAGTTTCGTCAAGTTTTGCCGACGCGCCGGACTGTCTGCTGACATACCTGAACTGGACATCGAGCAGGCAAGAAAGGAACTTCACGCGGTAATCGAACGCGGCTCGGCGCCTGATCCCGGCTTTGATCGGGTTTGGGTATCAGAGCGGGACCGGATCATTCCGTCCAATGCTCAAAGGATAGCCTGGGCCGCGACCCCGGATGTGGTCAAGGGCGTCGCTGCTCCGCATGTACCTTTCCAACCGGGGCAAAGCTGGGCGGAGTGGATGTCATGACCGCGCAATTGGCAGACAAGGTGCAGCGAAGCTTCAGCCGAAGCTTCCAGACTTACAACGATACAGCCAGCCAGCAGGCCTGGGTTGCCCGCAAGCTGGTTTCCGAGATGCGCCGGGTTGGCGCGCCGAACCGGTTTGATGTGGCGTTCGAGCTGGGATGCGGCACTGGCCATCTGACCCGGTTGCTGCGGCAGAACTTTGATCTTCCCGATCTTCACCTGAACGATATCGCGCCGCAGGCTCGGGCGACGGCAGATGCGGAAAATGCGGCTTTCGTTGACGGAGACGTCCGCCTGGTCGAATGGCCTGCAAAGCTGGATTTGGTCGCATCGGCCTCGATGATCCAATGGATGGAGGATCCGGCCGGTTTGCTGCAACAGGTTGCCGAGGCGCTTGAACCCGGAGGGTGGCTGGCGATTTCCGGGTTTGGTCCATTGCAATATCAAGAGCTTGCGCAAATCGGATCGACAGCCCGTGCACCGGGCCTATGCCTGCCTGACGCCCTTGCAACCGCCATAGATGGGCCGTTCAAGATTCTGACGGTTGGCCAAAGTGTTCGGCCATCCTATTTTGACACACCCAGAGATGTGCTGAAGCATTTACGCAGTACAGGGGTAAATGGCCGGGCTCAGGGTGCATGGACCCGGTCCACCTTGGCCCGGTTCGAAGCTGACTACGTGCAAAAGTTCGGAGAAGACGGCAGGGTTCCTCTGACTTACCACCCGGTTTGGATCATTGCCGAAAAGCGTTAGGCGCTTATTCGGCGACGACAAGGTCGATTTCATTTGCCGACAGCATCTGGCAGATGTCCTCGGGCGGGTTCACATCGGTAAAGAACAGATTGATCTTGTCGGCAGGTTCCAATGTGACCGGCGCGCGCTTTCCCAGCTTTTCGCCATCGGCCACGACAATGCGGACCTGTGCGTTTCGAATGGCGACGCGGGCCAGGTTTGCTTCTTGCAGGTCGTGCAGCATAAAGCCCGGGTCCGCATTGACCGCCCCGACTGAAAGAACGGCGAAACGGACGTTCAAACGTTTGATCAGGTCCTGAGCTTCAATACCAAATGCGCCCCCATCGTGCGACCGCAGCTCGCCACCAGCCATGAAGACCCGGTTGTTGTTTCTTGAAGCCAATGCCTGAGCAACAAAAACCGAGTTCGTCACGACAAAGAGGTCACTGTGGTTGCAAAGTGCCTGCGCCACATAAGCGGTAGTAGAGCCGATATCGAGGAAAACAGAGTCTCCGTCACTGATGACCTCGGCAACCGCCTTCGCCAGCTTCTCTTTCGCGTCAACCTTCTTGTCTAGGCGGCTTTGCAGCGACGGTTCCAGAATGTCTTCGAGAAGATGAACCCCGCCATGGACCTTGCGCACGATGCCGCGCTCTTCCAGATTGCGGACGTTTCGCCGAATGGTTTCCAGGCTGACCCCAAGTTCATTCGCCAGAACACTTACGCGGCACGAACCGCCCGCGCGAAAAAGGGCGCGCAGGATTTCTTCTTCTCGTTGGTTTGTGGTCGGCAGGTTCATGTTTCGCGCTCTGGTGGCATCGTCATAAGGGACGTTAAGCCATACCACAATACCCACATAAAGCAACGTTCTACCAAAGAGAAGCCGTTAAAACTTGCCTCGAGCAGGAATTTATGTGGCTTTACGTGGTTTTTATTGACACAAAACCCCACGATGTGGTCGTCTATACTCAATACCACCGATTCATCAAAAAAAATCACGACAGGGAGAAGGTGTTATGAATTGTAAAATGGGAATTTCCGCGCTGGCCCTCATGGCCGCCGGAGCCGCAACAACTGCTGGGGCTGTTGAGTCCACGGACCCAATCAAACTGACGCTGCACGACTGGTCGGGGCAGTTGATCAATACCAAGATCATGGGTTCGATCCTGGAAGAAGCCGGGTACAACGTTGAATATGTTCAGGCGGATTACATTGCTCAGTTCGCCGGTCTGAAAACGGGTGACCTGCATCTGGCAATGGAAATCTGGGAAACCACCGGGCGCGAAGCGCTGGACGAGGCAACCGGCACCGGCAAGGTTGTCAATGTCGGCGAAACCGGCCTGATGGCGATCGAAGAATGGTGGTATCCCAGCTACATGAAGGAACGGTGCCCGGGATTGCCGAATTGGGAGGCGCTGAAAGACTGCGCCGAGGAATTCGCGACGGCGGAAACTGCTCCGAACGGGCGTTATGTCGGCGGCCCGGTGACCTGGGGTGGCTTCGATGACGAGCGTGTCGAAGCGCTTGAATTGGATTTCGAAGTCGTCCATGCGGGTACCGACGCGGCCCTGTTTGCAGAATTGGAATCCGCTTATCAAAGACAGGATCCGATTGTTCTGTGGGTCTATGTCCCACATTGGGCGCCGGCGAAATACGAAGGCGAGTTCGTCGAGTTTCCGCCATTTACGCCAGAGTGTTACAGCGACCCTTCGGTTGGTGTGAACCCGAACATGGCCTATGATTGCGGCAAGCCGCGTGGCCCGATCTGGAAAGCAGCCTGGTCTGGCCTGCAAGAAAAATGGCCGGGCGCTTATGACATCATCGAAGCCTACAAAATCAACAATGATGAAATGAGCGCCATGGTTGGCAAGGCCGATCTGGACGGCGTGGAAATCGACAGCGTTGTTGCAGAGTGGATGGAGACCAACAAAGACCGCTGGTCTGGCTGGATCTCGAAGTAATCCACTGGCCAGAGCGGGCCTGCCGCTCTCTCGGACCGCTCTGGCCTTTTTCGCGAACGAACCGGACCACCCTGATGCCCCCCAAGACCAAACTGTCGTGCCGAAACGTCTGGAAGCTTTATGGCCCCAACGCAGATCGGTTGCTGCGGACAACCCCCGAACCTACGGCAGAAGAAATTCGCAAGGCAGGCGTGATCGGCGCAGTGCGCAACGCCAATATCGAGATCTCGGAAGGTGAGATTTTCGTCATCATGGGCCTGTCGGGGTCCGGCAAATCCACTCTGGTACGGTGCTTGTCCCGGTTGATCGAACCAACCGCCGGAGAAGTTCTGTTCGACGATGCTGACCTCTTGCGCGCCAGCGAGAATGAGCTGATCGAAATCCGGCGTCACAAGATGGGCATGGTGTTCCAGCATTTCGCGTTGCTGCCGCATCTGACGGTTTTGCAGAATGTGATGTTTCCGTTGACGATTCAGGCCACACCCAGACCCGAAGCCGAGGCCAAGGCCCGCGAGGTGGTGGAACTGGTCGGTTTGAAGGGGCGCGAGGATTATTACCCGCGTGAGCTGTCCGGCGGCCAGCAACAGCGCGTCGGCATTGCCCGTTCCTTGGTGACCGAGCCTGATCTATGGTTTCTGGACGAGCCGTTCTCGGCCCTCGATCCGCTGATCCGGCGCGAGATGCAGGATGAATTCCTGCGGTTGCAGGAGCGGTTGCACAAGACCATCGTTTTCATCACCCATGATTTCGAAGAGGCCGTTCGCCTGGCCGACCGCATCGCCATCATGAAGGACGGAGAGGTGATCCAGATCGCCACGCCGGAAGAGCTGGTGATGCACCCGGCCACCGACTATGTGGCTGAATTCACGAAACATATTCCCCGTTCAAAGGTCCTGACCGTCGGCGGTGTCATGACCTACGGCGCTGTGGGCGAGGGCGATCCGATCTCTCAATCCACGCGCATCTCGGACGTGGCGGAACGGATTATCGCGGCAGATGCGCCGATCCCCGTCGTGGATGCAGAGGGCCAGCCCGTCGGAGCGATTGACCGCAAGGCCGTTGCGCATGTGCTGTTCGGCGGCGGAGACACGGCATGATCCGCCTGACCCGCAGCCAGATGGCCATTCTGCTGCTTGTTCTGGTCACCATCGTGCTTGGCTATTTCGGTCGTGATTTGAGCAAGGCGCTGGATGCGCGCTGGTTGACCAAGTTCCCTTCGGCCTGGGTGATCCCGTTCAAAACCTACATTTCCTCGGCGATGACATGGCTGATCGAGGATGCCGCCATCGGGCCAGTGTCCTTCACCGATGTCACCCGCGCCATCGCGTGGTTGATCGAGCAGCCCTACAATCTGGTATTGGCCCTGCTGGCCGACGGCTTTGTCAGCGGTCAGGGAAATGACGCGCAGGTCATCCTGCCTGCGATCAGCTGGATCGTGGTCATCACCGCCGTTGTCGCCTTGGGTCAATATTGCCGTGACTGGGGATTGGCCGCTCTGGTCGGGGCCTGCTTTGTCTACCTTGCAGTTTTCGGACAATGGGACAGCGCCATGGTGACGCTGGCCTCGGTACTGATCGCCGTGCCGATTGGCGCGGGCGGAGGGTTGCTGTTGGGCATTCTCGCCTATCGCCATCCGCTTTTTGAAAAGATCATCTCACCAATCCTGGACCTGATGCAGACGATCCCGATCTTTGCCTATCTGGTGCCGATCCTGTTCATGTTTGGCTTTGGCCCGATCTCTGCCTTGGTTGCGACGATCATCTATGCGACCCCGCCGATGGTGCGGATCACAACGCTGGCGCTGAAAGGTGTGGATCCTGAGATTCTGGATTTCGGACGCATGGCGGGCACGACCCGGCGGCAGTTGATGTGGCGCGTGCTGGTGCCTTCGGCCAGCCACAGCCTGATGGTGGGCGTCAATCAGGTGATCATGCTGACTCTGAACATGGTCATCATCGCCTCGATGATCGGGGCTGGGGGGCTGGGCTTTGACGTCCTCGCCGCGCTGCGCCGTCTGGACATTGGGGCAGGGTTCGAAGCCGGCATCGCCATCGTGGTACTGGCCATCGCCGTCGACCGTCTGAGCCAGGCCTTTGCCGAACGGATGGGGCAGGTGCATCATGAGGTCCCCGGCTCGTGGATCGCACGTCATCGCCGGACGGTTCTGGTTGTGGTCCTGATGCTGCTGACCTGGGTGCTGGGACAGTTCTCGCCTCTGTTGCTGGAATATCCTGAAAGCCAGACCATCACCACCGGCGCGTTCTGGGACAACACGGTCGAATACCTGAACGTAAATTATTTCGACACGTTCGAGGCCATCAAGGTTTTCTTCCTGACCTGGTTTATGATCCCGATCAAAACGGTTCTGCTGGGCATCCCGTGGCCATGGGTCATTGCAATGCTGACCCTGTTGGGCTGGCACGCGGGCGGCTGGCGTCTGGCACTGTTGTGCGGAGGAATGGCCTCTCTGATCCTTGTGTCGGGCCTGTGGTCCAAGGCGATGGTGACGGTCTATCTGTGCGGCGCATCTGTCACTCTGGCGACGCTGATCGGGGTGCCTCTGGGTGTTCTGGCGGCACTGAACAAACGCGCTGGGACGGCCATCAACCTGCTGATCGACACGCTACAAACCCTGCCCAGCTTTGTTTACCTGATCCCTGTCGTCATGCTGTTCCGGGTTGGCGATTTCACCGCCCTGATTGCCATCGTTCTATATGCGCTGGCCCCGGCGGTCCGTTATGCCGCCCATGGCGTGCGCTCGGTCAGTGAGGAACTGATCGAGGCGGGTCTGGTTTCCGGCTGCACCCGTACGCAATTGCTGCGCCATATCCGCCTGCCGATGGCGTTGCCTGAAATCCTGCTGGGCGTCAATCAGACGATCATGCTGGCGCTGTCGATGCTGGTGATCACCGCCCTCGTCGGCACCCGCGATCTGGGGCAGGAGGTCTATATCGCCCTGACCAAGGCCGATACCGGCCGCGGTCTGGTGGCCGGCCTGTCGATTGCCTTCATCGCCATCATCGCCGATCGGTTGATCAATGCCAGTGCCCGTCAGGCCCGCATCCGCTTTGGACTGGAGAGTTGATATGAGCCATCCCGACCTGATGACCCGCATCCGCGCTCTGCCGATCTGGCAGGGAGAGATCGAGGCCGCTCCGTTGACCGGTGGCATAACCAATGTGAACTACAAGGTCACGGATGGCAGCGGGTCTTATGTGGTGCGTGTAGGCGACGACATCCCCCTGCATCAGGTGATGCGGTTCAATGAGCTGGCCGCCAGCAAAGCCGCCCATGCGGCGGGTTTGTCGCCAGCGGTTGTACACTCGTCAGGCGATCTGACGGTGCTAGAGTTCATCGAAAGCCGTACACTGACCGAGGAAGATGTCCGCAACCCGGATATGCTGCCGCGCGTGCTGGAATTGGTTAAGGCGTGCCATGCCGAGGTACCGAAGCACCTGCGCGGTCCATCGCTGGTGTTCTGGGTGTTCCACGTCATCCGCGACTATGCCGCGACACTCACTGAACGCGGCAGTGTCCATACAACGCTGATCCCTGACCTGATCGATGCAGGCGCTACGTTGGAACGCGAGGCCGGCCCGTATGACATGGTGTTTGGCCATAACGATCTGCTCTGTGGCAACTTTCTGAACGACGGCAACCGCCTTTGGCTGATCGATTTCGACTATGCCGGGTTCAATTCTCCGCTGTTCGATCTGGGCGGGCTGGCGTCGAACAATGGCCTGTCGCCTGAACAGGAAGACTGGGTGTTGGAGAGCTATTTTGAAGCCCCGGTCACCGACGATCTGCGCCACCGCTATACGGCGATGAAATGCGCCTCGCTGCTGCGGGAAACCATGTGGAGCATGGTGTCCGAGATCACCTCGGATATCGACTTTGATTACGCAGCCTACACAGCTGAAAACCTGGCGCGGTTCCGCGCAGCCCTAACCGATTTCAAAAACACCTGAGGACAGACATGACCGACCTTCCGAATACAGCCAAAGCCGTCATTATCGGTGGCGGGATCATCGGCTGCTCGACCGCCTATCACCTGGCCAAGCTGGGCTGGACGGATACGGTGCTGCTGGAGCGCAGGAAACTGACCTCGGGCACCACTTTCCACGCCGCAGGGCTGGTGGGACAGTTGCGTTCGAACGCCAATATCACGCAATTGCTGGGCTATTCCGTCGATCTGTACAACAAGATCGAAGAGGAAACAGGGCTTGGCACTGGCTGGAAGATGAACGGCGGCTTGCGTCTGGCCTGCAACGAAGAGCGCTGGACCGAGGTGAAACGCCAGGCCACTACGGCGCATTCCTTTGGTCTGGACATGCAGCTTCTGACCCCATCCGAGGCGCAGGAGCTGTGGCCCTTGATGGATGTCTCTGACGTGATCGGCGCGGCTTACCTGCCGACAGACGGTCAGGCGAACCCGTCAGATATCACGCAGGCATTGGCCAAGGGCGCCCGCATGGCCGGGGCGAAGATATTCGAAGATACCAAAGTCACCGATATCGAGATCGAAGATGGCAAAATTCGTGCGGTAATCACCGAACACGGTCGGATCGAGTGTGAAAAAGTGATCTGCTGCGCCGGGCAATGGTCCCGCACCTTTGCCAGCCGCTTTGGCGTCAACGTTCCTTTGGTTCCGATGGAGCACCAGTACATGGTGACAGAACCTTTCGACGTGCCCGGCAATCTGCCCACTTTGCGCGATCCCGACCGGCTGACTTACTACAAGGAAGAAGTCGGAGGTCTGGTCATGGGCGGCTATGAGCCGAACCCGATCCCCTGGGCCACCAAGGGTATTCCGCAAGGTTTCCACTATACCCTTCTCGACAGCAACTTCGATCATTTCGAACAGCTGATGGAACTTGCGCTGGGGCGCGTGCCCGCGTTGGAGAACGCTGGCGTCAAGACGCTGACCAACGGGCCGGAAAGCTTCACGCCCGACGGCAATTTCATCATCGGCGAAGCGCCCGAGTTGAGGAATTTTTTCGTCGGTGCGGGCTTCAATGCCTTTGGCATCGCGGCTGGCGGTGGTGCGGGCATGGCGCTGGCGGAATGGGTGCACAAGGGTGAGCCGCCCTTCGATTTGTGGTCTGCCGATATCCGCCGCTTTGGCCGCCCGCATTTCGACACCGACTGGGTTCGCACACGTACCGTCGAGGCATATGGCAAACACTACACGATGGGTTGGCCGCATGAGGAACATGACTCGGGCCGCCCCTGCCGAAAATCGCCGCTTTATGACACGCTGAAAAAGCAGGGCGCGTGTTTTGGCGAGAAACTGGGCTGGGAACGCCCCAACTGGTACGCGGACGCGTCAAAGGGCGAGGTGCCCAAGGATGAATACAGCTTTGGCCGCCAGAACTGGTTCGATGCTGTCGGGCGCGAACATAAAGCGGCACGCGAAGCGGCTGTGTTGTTCGATCAGACCTCTTTCGCCAAATTCGCCCTTAAGGGCCCGGATGCTTTGGCGGCGATGAACTGGATCTGTGCCAATGATGTGGACAAACCGGTTGGTGCGCTTGTCTATACCCAAATGCTGAACGACAAGGGCGGGATCGAGTGTGACCTGACTGTTGGGCGCGTAGCCCATGATGAGTTCTATATCGTCACCGGCACCGGCTATGCCACGCATGACTTCGACTGGATCAACCGCAGCATTCCCGAGGGCATGAATTGCCAGCTGTTCGATATCACCTCATCGAATGCGGTTCTGTCATTGATGGGGCCAAAATCGCGTGAGATTCTGGCGGCGGTGACGCGCGATGACGTCTCGAACAGCGGATTCAAGTTTGGCACGATCCGCACCATCGGGATCGCGGGGTGCCCGGTCAAGGCGCTGCGCGTGACTTATGTGGGTGAGCTGGGCTGGGAACTGCACCTGCCGGTAGAATATGCACAGACCGTGTATGACGCCTTGGCGGAGGCAGGGCGCCCGCATGGTTTGATCAATGCGGGCTACAGGGCGATTGAATCGCTGCGTCTTGAAAAAGGCTATCGCGCCTGGGGCTCGGATATCGGGCCGGATCATACGCCGTTCGAAAGCGGCTTGGGCTGGGCCGTGAAACTCCGGAAAAATATTGATTTCAAAGGGCGCGCCGCATCTGAGGCGCAAAAAACCGGCGGCGTAAAGAAGATGCTGGCATGTTTCACGGTTGACCCCGAGGTTGTTCTCCTGGGGCGTGAAACGATCTATCGGAATGGCGAAAGGGTCGGATGGCTGACTTCGGGCGGCTATGGTTACACCGTCGGAAAGTCGATCGGCTACGGTTACATCCGAAACGCCAACGGTGTCGACGCACAATACGTCACATCAGGGACATATGAATTGGATGTCGCCACTCAGAGGGTTCCTTGCGAAGTGACGCTGGAACCGCTTTACGACCCGCAGATGAGCCGGGTGAAGACCTGACCCGAGGGTGCAAGAGCTGATCAACAGACACACGCACAGCGATCGGAACACACGGGGAAAGCATGCAAACAGGGCAAATCCGCCCCGAATGTGCGAAAGTTCGTCGAATCTGACGGGTTTCGATCCATAAACCATTGATAAACTTTCAGTATTGTCACACCTCATGCCCATCTGAAAACTGAACTGCAAGACTTCTCATTCAGCTTTCAGGGTAAACAACCTTTCATCCGTCGGAGATTGGATGACTTCAGCCGAAAGGACCGGAAATGGTAACCCCAGATGCGTTGACTGAGCATGCGATGAAGATTGCTGATATTGCCTCGGAATCCGCGATGCATTTTTTTCGGGGGTCTTTGGGCATTGAATTCAAACAAGATGAAAGCCCGGTGACGCAGGCCGACAAGGCAGTTGAGGCAGAAGTACGTACCTACCTGAAACAGCATTTTCCCGGACACGGCATCTTTGGCGAAGAGCACGGGCAAGAAGCAGGCGACGGGCGTCATATGTGGGTGATTGACCCGATTGACGGAACCCGTTCGTTTCTGTCCGGCCATCCTTTGTTCGGGTTCCTTTTGGCGCACCTTGTGGATGGGCGCCCTCGGTTGGGGCTGGTCGGAATGCCGGCCTTGCATGAGACCTATTTGGGTGTGGTTGGTAACGGGGCCAGCCTGAACGGGCGGCCGATAGAGGTGTCGCACACCACGCGTCTGGATCATTCGGTTTTGTATGTGAATGAAGGCGACAAGATTTTTTGCGACCATCCTGACCTGTTCAACCGGTTGATGAATGCAGGGCAGACGCGCCGATTTGCCTATGATTGTTACCCCCATGCCTTGCTTGCTTCGGGCCATGTCGATGCTGTGGTGGATTACGATCTGCAACCTTATGACTATCTGGCGCTTTCACCTCTGATCACGGCTGCTGGCGGAGTGATGACCGATTGGCAGGGGCATGCGTTGGCCCTCGATTCAGATGGCGCGGTCGTTTCCGCCGCAACCCCTGAACTGCATGCTGAACTGCTTGACCTCATCAATGCTGAGAAATGAAAGTGTTGCGCAACCTTGGAAAACTAGCTTCCGCGATCAGATTTGAACAAATACAAAAAGACAAAAAGTGATCCTATTGACGTTGTGACGATTCCGACGGGCAACTCCTGCGGGGCCAGAAGAAGGCGTGACAAGATATCGGACAATGTCAGCAGAATCGCGCCCACGATCGCCGAGACGATCAGCAGGTTTCGGTGCAGAGTACCGGCGATGCCGCGTGCAATATGAGGCACCATCAGCCCGACAAAGCCGATGACACCGGCAACTGAAACGAAACTGGCCGTCGCCAAAGCGGCAACGAAAAACATGCTGAACCGCAGACCTTGAACGGGAATACCCAGTGACGAGGCTGTGAAATCCCCGGTCAGCAGCGCGTCAAGCCACCGACTGCGATAAAGTGAATAGCTCAGGATCAGGCCCAGTCCGATCAGGACAAGCGGGAATGTTTCCCATCTTGCCAGTCCCAGGCCGCCAAGCATCCAGAATATCACCGAATGAGCCGCGCGATTGTCGCCAGAGAAAATAAGGTAGTTGGTGATTGCGGAAAACAGAAAGGACACCGCCAGGCCAGCCAGGATCAGTTTTTCGGGTGCGCTCGTACGCAAGCCCTGAACCAGCGCCAGAACAATGCCGGACGCGATCAGGCCACCGCAAAATGCTGCCAGCGGCAACGTCCAGATTCCCAGAACATCCCCTGTGACGGTGATCACCAGAACGGCGCCGGCAGCAGCACCCGAGGACAGACCGAACAGAAACGGATCTGCCAGATCGTTTCGCGTCGTTGTTTGCAGAACGACACCAACGACGCCCAGCCCCGCACCAATCACGGCGGCAAACAGGGCGCGGGGCAGGCGAAGGTCGAAGACGATCCGGTGCAAGGGCGACATGTCTCCTTCCACCATACCGGTTCCGAGGCCGATGGCCGAAAAGACTTCGCGCACGGGGATTGGGGTGGTCCCATAGACGATCGACAACAGCAAAAGGGCGGTCAGAACAACCGCCCCCAGCACTATCAAACGGCCCAATTGGACCATATCAGTTGGTCTCCGGGTGCATCGCCTGTGCCATCTTCTCGATCGCCTCGATATTTGCCGGGCCGGGAGTCAGCTCTTCGTAACGCAGTCCAATCCAGCGCTCGTTCTTTACCGCGTCCGTTTGTGACATCACCGGGTGATCCTTGAGGAACTGGAAAGTGTCCTCTGCGCCGTTGCCGGACTGATAGTCGAGCAGCACCAGAAATTCCGGGTTAGCCGCTGCCACAGCTTCCCACGACGTGCGGCCCCAGCTGGTATCCAGATCATGAGTTACGTTCTCACCGCCAGCGGCTGCGATCATCGCATCGGGAATGGCGAACTTGCCGGCGGTAAACGGAGCATCGGCCGGTCCGTCCAACAGGAATACCCGCGGCTTTTCCAGATCGGCTGTTTTTGCTTGAATGGCGGACAACTTGTCCTTCCAGCCGGCAACCAGCGCCTCGGCCTTGTCTTCGACCTGCATGACCTTGCCCAGGCGCAGAACGTCATCAAACAACAGGTTCATGCTGGCTTCGGGGCGATCCTCGTCCAGATGCACGCAGCTTTCGGTCAGGATCATGGTCTTGATACCAAAGGGTTCCAGCGTGTCGGGCGTGACATCTCCGCCGGGTTTCATGCCATAGTACCAACCGGCAAAAAACAGATCAGGTTCGACGGCCACAAGGTTTTCAATCGTCGGGTACTTGGGGGCAAGCTCTGGGATGTCGCCGCGCTGAGCATCAAAGTCAGGGCTGGTTTTGTACCAGCCCGAAATCCCGGTAAGTCCCACGATCTTGTCCTGAAGGCCGAGTGCAAAGGCCATATCCGCCATGTTCATATCATGTACGACCAGACGTTCCGGCGCCGAGTCAAAAACCAGCGGTTCGCCGCAATTGTCCACGGTGACGGCTTCCGCTGCCACGCCACCTGCGAAGCCAGCGAAGACAACCACCGGCCAGAGTTTCTGCATCATATGTAAGTTCCTGTTATTATGACAATTTCCGTTTTCGGATGTCCAGTGCGGGGATCATGCGGCCTTCGTGCTGAAAGCACAGATAATCCACGCCGAATGTCTCACTTACCCGGTCTGGGGTCAGAACTTCGCCAACAGGCCCGAACCCCGTCAGGCGCGTGGCTTTCATCAACGCCACATGGGTGGCGAATTCCGGGATCATGACCAGATCATGGACGATCATGACGACCGTTACCCCCAGATCAGCGACCAGAGACAGCATGTGCCCCTTGGCATCGGGGTCCAGATGGTTGGTTGGCTCGTCCAGAAACAGCAAGGACGGGTTCTGGGCCAGAGCGCGCGCGATGTGCGCGCGCTGACGTTCTCCGCCGGACAGTTGACCCATCGTTTTGTTGGCAAAATGCAACAGCTCGGTCGTCGTCAGCACCCGTTCAAGATCAGCCCTGTGCTGAGTCACCGAACGTTCGCCCTGAATCGGGATTTGCCCCAGCGCAACGTAGTCTTGCAGGCGCATCCGCCCGTCGGGCATTTCCTGCTGCCCGACCACAGCAATGGAGCGGGCACGTTGGCGGGCGGACAGGGTCCGAAGGCTTTGTCCTTCTATCCAAACATCGCCCAACGCAATCCGTTCAATCCCGCACAGCAGTTTCAGCAGAGTGGTTTTGCCGGCGCCGTTCGGCCCGGCGATTGCCAGAATTGATCCTTCTTCCAGACGAAAGGACACATCCTGCAACAGGATGTCGCCATTGAGAGCGTAGTATCCCAAATTCTCTGCAATCAGAAAACTCATGATGACCCCCCGAAAGGTAAAGCGGGAATTCGCGATAAGGTCTTTGCGAAAAGGGCAGGGGGGCGGTCCGAGGCACTGGTCCAGCCGTCGTCGCTGTCGCCGAACTGGATCGCAAATTCGACCAAGGCAGACAGATCGCGGGATGTCGTGATATCGCCAAACAGGTACTGCGCTTTGCCCGGGGCCTGAAATCCGACGGTCATGGCCCGTTCACAACCTGCCATGCAGGCCACCATTCGGGTTTCAAAACCGTCAGGCAACCGGGCATCCAGCGCGTCTTGCGCGGCTTCGGCAGACATCGTCCCCTGACATGTTGAACAGATCAGAACGTAGTGATCAGAATAGCAGGTCATTGCCTTCTCCGTCGTTTGCCAGATGCAGACAGAGGGCACATACCCGGATATTACGCAAACGCGCCATCAAGCCTCCTTCCGAGACGCCCCGCCTCGGGTTGGTTCATAGTGTGATGGCAGGTCTCCTGACTTGCGGGTCGTTGCTTGGCCGACCTTCCCAACCCCTTTTGGGTCAGTGGTGAAGTGGCGTCGCTCACCGCTTACAGTTGCGGGGGCAGTCACGGACTTGGCACATTCCAGCGCCGCACCGTGTTCCCATTTTCATCCCTTACGGAACCATCCCGCTCAGCTAGTCCGGCTACGCCTGACTTGTCAAGCGGCAGGCGAAAGGGTGGTGGACGGAATTGCAACGGTTGAGCCAGCGATCCTGGTGCGCCAGCCCGGACCGAACGGTGTCAATAGTCTGATACAAGAAGAAAATCCGGTTCGGTATCTTCCTCAACCTTTGAAAACCGTGGGATTGGCTTTTCAAACACATTGTCCGTACGGTCGTCATTCACGGTCGATACCTCGCCAATAAGGCAATCGCCGCGCTCGGCCCAGAAAGCGTGCCAGATGCCGGGCATCAGAGTTACGCTTTGCCCCGGCTTCAGCCGCAAGTGCTCTTCGGGTTGCAAGGTTACAGGGCAGGCATCGCTTGGGACCGTCACCGGGTTGTCGCGGTCGACGCCACCGTTTGGATCTGACGCATGGATTTCCAGAACGAGATCGCCGCCGCCCCGGTTGATGATGTCTTCTGCCTTGATGATATGCCGGTGCATCGGAGAAAGCTGATTTTCTTTCGAGATCAACAGTTTTTCCGCATAGAGCATCCCGCGCCCGGATTTCAGATCCTTCGCCTCACCATTGCGCAAAGTGAATAGAAACAGTCCAAGTTCATCAAAACGGCCCTGGGCGTAATCGGTAATGTCCCATCCCAGCCCGCGGCTGCGGATCGTTTCGGCCAGAGGGCTGCGCATTTTCTCGGGCGACCAATCCGCAAAGGGTGGCAACACGGCACCGAAGGACTGAATGAACGCCTGTGCCCGGGTCTTGATACGGTTGATTTCGGATCGTTTCATCATGCCGTCCCAAAGATCAAAGTTCGTGCGCCCAGGGGGGTTCTGCCCCGGCTCGGGAAACGGTCACGGCCGCCACGTCAGCGCCCAGTTCCATGGCTGCTTGCAGGCTTTCAACCGTCAATCCGCGCAGACCTGACTTGGTCAGATGCCCTGCACGGCTGAGCTCGGTCAGAACGCCGGCGTTGAACGTGTCACCTGCGCCGATCGTATCGACCACTTCAACGGGTTTCACGGGAACCGAAACTTCGGAACCATCCGCCAGGTAACCGTGCGCCCCGTCACTGCCGCGCGTGACGATGACAACGGAAGGACCCGCCTGCAACAGCACAGACGCTTTTGCGGCTTCGGATTCAGCGCCCGGAATGATCCAATCCAGGTCCTCGTCTGAAACCTTTACGATATCCGCACGCGAGATCATGCGGTTCAAACGCGTCCGAAACCGGGTTTGATCCTTGATGAAATCCGGGCGAATATTCGGGTCCAGCATCACCGCACGGTCGGAACCGTGGCGGTCCAGAAGGGCGGCATATGCATCTGCGCAAGGTTCACACGCAAGGCTGATTCCGCCGAGATACAGGGCAGAGACAGCGGGAAGCTGATCTGGCATGTCCTCGGGCAGCAACATCCGGCCTGCGGTGTTTTCATCAACAAAGCTGTAAGACGCGTGTTTATCCGAGAGCTGCACAAAGGCAAGCGTGGTAGGGCGGTCCGAGATGATGACATGTGTCGTGTCCACATGGCTCGCTTTCAGCGCATCGATCAGTTGCTGGCCGAACATGTCCGATGACAAACCTGTCAGCATCCCAACCGGAACACCCAGACGTCCCATCGCGACGGCTGTGTTCAGAACTGCACCACCAGTATGTGGCACAAAACCAATTGCGCCCGATGCGGTCGGTTCTGAAATCATATCTATCAGCGCTTCACCACAGCACAGAATCATGTCTTGGTCCTTCTTGGTACAGAGAATTCGGTCAGTCTGGTTGCTGTCTCAGCGCGTTCTTGCAGAAGTTGTTTGCGCCGATGATCCCGAACTCTGCCTGTTCAGACACGTAAAGGTTCAGGGAACGGCGCAAATCGCTGAAGCGGCCGCCGCCGTTGAACGCATCCTTGAAGTTGTCGCTGAATAGCCAGCGGTTTTTCTCGGCAACGCCGCCGACGAGGAAAACGCCTCCCTCTGGCATCAAGGTGACCGCCAGATCACCCATCAAAGCACCCAGATGGGTGGTAAAAATCTGCGCTGCTTTTTCGGCGACCAGATCGGTGCCGTTGCGGGCATCGTTCAGAATGTCCTTTGCAGAGCGCGCCTGAGTCCGCGCCTGACCGGCTGCCAATTCAACCGCCTGATACAGGATCGGCAGGCCGGTTCCGCTCAGGAACATTTCTGCTTCCAGCGCCAGGCTGTCGCCAAAGAAACAGCCCGGTGCGATGCGACGTGCCGCCTCAAAGATATCAACTTCGTCGCGATGGCGCGGGTACAGGCCCACGTGCCCGCCTTCGCCGGAGACCGTGTGATACCTGCCTTCGGAAAAAAGCAAAGCACCAACACCAAGCCCGGTTCCGGGCCCTACAACCAGCCGTGTGCCAGCGGGCGGCGTCGCCTGACCCTGCAAGACCGCAACATCCGACCGAGTCACCTCGGCCACTGACCACGCCGCAGCGGTGAAATCATTTATGACAAAAGTGCGCTCTGCTCCTGTTGCTTTCGTCAGCTCGGTTTCCGAAAGATCCAGGTTCGCGTTGGTCAACTGAATCGTTCCGTCCCTGACCGGCCCGGCTCCGGCTGCTACGACGGCCTGTGGGTTGGTTCCGATCTCGTCCCTGAGGTCATGGAACGCCTCGAGCAGATCTTCCAATGTCCCCGTCGGGTGTTTCCGAAGATCTGCCAATTCTCCGTTCGTAACAACGCCCAGACGTGTGTTCGTACCGCCGATATCCGCAACCAGGTTCCAATGCTCATGCACGGCACCGAATGGTTGCGCTAACGGCTGAGAGACACTCTGACCCCCGGACAGGGCGGATTTCAGCGCCATGAAAGACGCTTTGGGCGTTCTCGCAAGTGTTTCGAAATCCACGTCCACCAGTCCAAACCTCTTCTCGTACCCGAAGGCCCATTCATAATTGTCCAGCAGCGACCAGACAAAATAGCCATTCACCGGAACACCTTGTGCCAAAGCGTCCAGTACGGCCGCAAGGTGCTTGTCGAGATAATCGATACGATCATCGTCCTGCACGCGCTCCTCACTCGCCATACCGTTTTCGGTGATATAGATTGGCAGGGCGCCCGTATAGTCTTTCCTTGCTCTGACAAGAAAGCGGGTTAGGGCAGAGGGATCGATTTCCCATCCCATCTGCGTTTTGGGTAACGGTCCGGGAACCTCTTGCAGGCTGGGCCAAGCGGTGTCCGCCGGGGCTATCAACTTTCGGGTATAGTAGTTCAACCCGCACCAATCGACTTGTGTGCCGATGGTTTCAAAGTCGTTCTGCCAGCCCTTGGGCAAGTGCGGCTCCAACCCCTCCAAGGCTATTTGGGGATATTCCTTGTTGAAAACACCGCCAAGGAAGAACCGGTTGTAGATCGCATCGTAGCGATCTGCCGCAAGCCGCGCATCTGCGCTGTCATCCGCGGGCTCGGACCATTCGAGGTTGAACACGGCACCCAGATTGCCCATCCCAAGACTGCGCATGGTCTGAATGGCCCGCCCGTGGGCCAACAAAACATGATGCATCGCCCGGGCGGCGGCGCGGATATCGCGCAGACCGGGCGCATGGTGGCCTTCAAAATGGCTCAGCCAACTGACACACCAGGGTTCGTTGATCGGCGCGGCACTGAACATCCGGTCTCCGATCCGACCCATGATGACCTGCGTATAATCCGCGAGCCAATCCGCGATGTCGCGATTGCACCATCCCCCCTGATCCGCAAGCGCTGACGGCAATTCCCAATGGTAAAGCGTCACGCAGGGGCGGATACCGCGTTCCAGCAGGGCGTCCGCCAATCGGTCATAATAATCCAACCCTGCCTGATTGACCTGACCACGCCCGTCGGGCAGTACGCGTGCCCAGCTGGTTGAAAAACGATAACAGTCAAACCCGGCCTCGCGCACCAGATCGAAATCCTGCTCGAACCGGTTCAAGTGATCGCAGGCGACGTCTCCGTTTTCCCCGCGCACCACGTTGCCCGGCGACGCCGCAAAGGTATCCCAATGAGTTCGCCCCGCCCCGCCCTGTGCGTGGCCTTCAATCTGGTACGCAGAAGTGGCAACACCAAAGAGAAAATCTTTGGGAAAGTCAGCGCGTGCGTATTTCATGGTTGCACCCTGTTGGGTGCAGGGCCGGTTGACCTACCAACGACCAGCTCGGCCTCCAGCAGCCTAGTTTTGACGGGATCATTCGGGGATTTGATGCGCTGGATCAACATGTCAGCCGCCATTTCACCCGCCTGACGGACGGATGAGCGTGTTGCCGTGAAAATCGGAACATCCTGCCCGTTCTTCAAATAGGACAGGTCGTCGTCATGGGCGATCACTGACACATCCGTACCCATCTCAAGCCCGTTTTCGGACAGCGCACGCCGTACGCCGATGGCAGAGATCATCGATGAACACAAAATAGCGGTCGGAGGGGAATCGAGGCGCAACATGTTCTGCGTTTCGTGATGGCCGTAAACCTCTGTCATTTCAGCGCTGCGCATCAGATTTGCATCGGGCGCAAGCCCGGCCTGACCAAGCGCCTCAAGATATCCGTCGCGGCGGCGTTGGGCAAAATCCATATCTTCCAGACCGTTGATCAGAGCGATACGGCGATGGCCAAGGTCAATCAGAAAGCGCGTGGCGCGCATGAACGAACTTTTGTTGTTCACGTCGATCCAGTCATACTGAGCGTCGACGCCGGTCGAGCGTCCGTGCACGATGAATGGGACGCCCATGCGGGTCAGGACTTCGATCCGTGGTTCGTTTACTTTGGGGCCTTGCAGCACGACTCCGTCCACCGCGCCGCGCTTAAAAAGACTCCGATACGCTTCTTCAATCGAAGTGTCGTCGGCATTGGTGAACATCATGTCATAGCCATGTTCAGCGTATTTCTTTGCGGCACCGGCGACGAAATCTCCGAAGATCGGGTTGACCATTTCATGCCGGGACGAGCTGGGAATGACGTGGCCGATCACCATCGATCGTCCGGTCGCAAGCCCTTTGGCGCGACTGTTCGGCCGGTACCCGTGTTTGCGTGCCGCGGCTTGAACGCGCGCACGTGTGTCCTCGCTCACTTCGGGGTACCCGTTCAGCGCCCGGCTGACCGTAGTTTGCGAAAGGCCCAGAACTTCCGAGAGCTGCTTCAGGTTCATTTTACGATTCAAAGCGCCTTAAATTGAGTGGCTCTTTTTTGTTTTGTGAGCAAATACGGCATCCGTCAACTTGTTTTGCGTTAAAAGCAAAAAATATAATTTATTTTGGCGCTGGGAAGCAAAATATTGACAGGGTGCCGATGTTAGCGGATAACACACGTTATCCAAAGCGCTTTGAAAGCGAGTCTTTGAGTACATGAAAGCTTGGGAGGAGGATTTGATGAAACACGGGCTTTACGCAGGTGCGGCGGCACTCGCCCTGATGGCCGGATCAGTTCAGGCAGAGGGTGAGATGATCCACGCCGTCGGCGAGGGCAGTTTTGACTGGGATGGGTTTCAGGCCTTTGCCGAAGCGAATGATCTTTCCGGCGAAAGCCTGACCATTTTCGGCCCCTGGCTGGCTGGCGAGGGCAAGTCCTTCGAAAACCTCGTGGCCTATTTCGATGAGGCAACAGGCGCGAATTCCAGCTATGTGGGTTCGGATTCTCTGGAACAGCAGATCCTGATTGATGCGGCCGCAGGCTCGGCGCCGAATCTGACTGTTTTCCCGCAGCCTGGTTTGGCGGCAAACCTCGCAAAACAGGGCTATCTGACGCCATTGGCCGAAGGCACTGCGGACTGGATCAAGGAAAACTTCGCCGCGGGACAATCCTGGGTCGATCTGGGTACGTTTGAGGACGCGGAAGGGTCTGACGATTTTTACGGGTTCTTCTTCAATGTGAACGTCAAATCGCTGGTTTGGTACGTGCCCGAAAACTTCGAAGACTTTGGGTATGAAGTGCCCGAAACCATGGAAGAATTCAAGGCTCTGATGGATCAGATGGTCGAGGACGGCGAGACGCCTTTGTGCGTCGGTCTGGCCTCGGGCGGCGCAACGGGTTGGCCTGCGACGGACTGGGTCGAGGATCTTATGCTGCGTACGCAACCACCTGAAGTCTATGACCAATGGGTTTCGAACGAAATGAAGTTCGATGATCCCCGCGTCATAGCCGCGATTGAGGAATATGGCAGCTTTACCCGGAATGACGACTATGTCGTAGGTGACGCAGACGACACGGCGGCAATCGATTTCCGTGACAGCCCCAAAGGTCTTTTCGATAGCCCGCCCGCTTGCATGATGCATCGTCAGGCTTCGTTTATTCCCGCCTATTTTCCGGAAGGCACCGAATTGGGGGTGGATGCTGATTTCTTCTACTTCCCGGCTTATGCCGAAAAAGACCTGGGGACACCGGTACTTGGGGCAGGGACATTGTTCACAATCACCAACCCAAACCCTGCTGCCGAAGCCTTTCTGGAGTTCCTCAAGACACCTTTCGCCCATGAGATCATGATGTCGCAGGACGGTTTCCTGACGCCACATCTGGGTGCGGACCCGGCGAACTATTCGAATGATTCACAGCGGGGACAGGGTGAAATTCTGACCAACGCAACGACCTTCCGCTTTGACGGGTCCGACCTGATGCCCGGTGCAGTCGGGGCAGGTACGTTCTGGACCGGGATGGTCGATTACTCGTCGGGTGCAAAAGATGCAGCCACCGTGGCACGTGAAATCCAGGCCTCCTGGGACGCAATCAAGTGACCAACTCATGGGGCGGTCCTGAGGCCGCCCCGTTTGCCAAACGGATGGGCGTATCATGACACCCGCATTACAAGGCCTGCTGACGATCGCCATCGGCGTGTCGGGTTGCGTGGGCTACTTCTATCTTTCCAACCAGTTTCTGGACAAAGTCCTGTTTCCGCCGCGCGGGCCAAAGGCGGGCCGAAACATCAACCGTGCGAACTTGATCCGCCCGTGGTTGTTTCTGTTCCCGGCGCTTGCTGCATTGGGGCTGTATCTGGCGTATCCGGTGGTTGAAACCTTGCGCCTTTCGCTTACGGAACGCGTGCCCGGTGGCGGATACCGTTGGGTTGGCCTGGACAACTATACCCAAATGGCGGCGGAGCCGAAGTTTTGGGAAGCCATGCGCAACAACATGTTCTGGCTGATCGTCGTGCCGGCCATGTCAACGGCTTTTGGTCTTCTCGTGGCGCAACTGACCGACCGCATCCGCTGGGGCAACTTTGCCAAATCCCTGATTTTCATGCCGATGGCCATTTCATTTGTTGGTGCATCGGTGATCTGGAAACTGGTTTATGATGCGCGACCAGCGGAACAGGACCAGATAGGCATCCTGAACGCGCTGTACATCTTCTTCGGCGGAACCGAACCCAACACTTGGTTAACAATCCCCTTCTGGAACAGTTTCTTTCTGATGGTTGTCCTGATCTGGATACAGACGGGTTTCGCGATGGTCATCCTGTCGGCGGCCTTGCGCGGTATTCCCGAAGAAACCATCGAGGCGGCCATTTTGGATGGGGCCAATCCCTTTCAGATCTTCTTCAAGATCAAGGTACCGCAGATCAAAACCACGATCCTTGTTGTTTGGACGACGATCACGATCACCGTTCTCAAAGTGTTCGACATCGTCTTTGCCATGACGAACGGCCAGTGGGAGACGCAGGTGCTGGCAAACTACATGTACGACAAGCTTTTCCGGGCCAATGACTGGGGCGTCGGATCCGCCTCGGCCATGGTGATCATGTTGCTTGTTACGCCGATCCTCGTCTGGAACGTGCGCAACGCGCGCAAGGAGATGGAGTAAGCCATGAGCGATATCGCCGGAACCAAACCCGCGCTCAGATGGGTGGTGCATCTGTCAGTCATCTTCCTGGTGGCTATTTGGGTCATTCCTACGCTTGGCTTGTTGATTTCGTCCTTTCGGACGGCAGATCAGATTTCGTCCAGCGGCTGGTGGCGGTCGCTGTTTCCCTCTGAACAAAACCTGACGCTTCGCAGTGCCGCGCCCGAGACGCAGGTGCTGGAAAACGGACTGTATGTCATTCAGGGGGCGTTGTTCGGCGAAGATGAGCAAGCAACGATTTCCAGATGGGGGATCAGTTCGCGCGAGGTTGATGCATTTGAACCGGGCCAAACAGCCGAGCTGCGCCGAGGTGGTACGATCACGGTGGATGCGGCGGGCAACTATCGTATGGAAAACACCGAGGAATTCACCGGGAAACGTGGTGCGCGCATCTTCGTAACAGCGGAACTGCCACCCGAGTTCACTTTGGAAAACTACCGAAAGGTTCTTCTGGATCAAAGCAGTACGGACAGCATGGCCAAGGCGTTCTTCAACACGCTGACGGTGACCATCCCTGCAACAATCATCCCGATTCTGGTTGCCGCCTTTGCGGCTTATGCGCTGGCGTGGATGGAGTTTCCCGGGCGCGCCCTGCTGATTGCGGCCGTTGTTGGCCTTTTGGTCGTTCCGCTTCAATTGGCCTTGATCCCGTTGCTGAAATTTCACCTCAATATCGGGATCGGCAAAGGCTATCTGGGAGTCTGGCTTGCGCATACAGGCTTTGGGATGCCCCTGGCGATTTACCTGCTGCGCAACTACATGGCCGGATTGCCGCGTGATCTGATCGAAAACGCCCGCGTCGATGGCGCCACAGAGTTTCAGATCTTTACCAAACTGATCCTGCCACTCAGCTTCCCGGCGCTGGCGTCTTTCGCGATTTTCCAGTTCCTGTGGACATGGAATGACCTGCTTGTTGCCAAGGTTTTCCTGATCGACGCGACCGGCCAGACAACCGTGATGACGAACCGCATCGTCGAACTGCTGGGTACACGTGGCGGCAATTGGGAAATCCTTGCCACCGCTGCCTTTGTCTCGATCTTCGTGCCGCTGGTCGTCTTCTTCGCAATGCAAAAATACCTGGTCCGGGGCCTGCTGGCCGGATCTGTCAAATAGAGGCGTCTGATGAACGTGCAGAACAACCCTGAACAATGCAAAGCAACGAAACTGTCTTCGGACTGGTGGCGCGGTGGTGTGATCTATCAGATCTACCCACGCAGTTTTCAGGACAGCAACGGGGATGGGATCGGTGATTTGAAGGGCATCACTGCGCGACTGGATTACATCGCCTCGCTGGGCGTTGATGCAATCTGGATCTCGCCGTTTTTCAAATCGCCGATGAAGGATTTTGGTTACGACGTCAGCGATTATCGCGACGTCGACCCCATGTTCGGAACGCTTGAGGACTTCAAAGAGCTTCTGGATCAGGCGCATGCCAAAGGGTTGAAGATCATGATCGATCTGGTTCTGTCGCACACGTCGGACCAGCACCCTTGGTTCAGCGAAAGCCGCAGCAGCCGTGAAAACCCGAAATCCGATTGGTATGTGTGGGCTGACCCCAAGCCGGATGGCACGCCACCAAACAACTGGCTTTCGATCTTCGGCGGCTCGGCCTGGCAATGGGATGCCCGACGGCTGCAATATTATCTGCACAACTTCTTGACATCGCAGCCGGATCTGAATTTCCACTGCCCGAATGTTCAGGATGCGTTGCTGGACGTGGCGCGGTTCTGGCTTGATCTGGGAGTGGATGGCTTTCGGCTGGATACCATCAATTTCTATTTCCACGACAAGGCGCTGCGCGACAATCCTGCGCTGCCGATGGATCAACGCAACGCCACGATCGCACCGGCCGTGAACCCCTACAACCATCAGGACCACCTGTTTTCAAAAAGCCAGCCCGAGAACATCGCCTTCCTCGAAAGACTGCGGGCCTTGACGGACGAATATGAAGGCCGGGCTTGTCTGGGCGAGGTCGGAGATGCGCAGCGTGGGCTCGAGATCATGGGCGAATACACATCCGGGGATAAGCGGATGCACATGTGCTATGCCTTCGAGTTCCTGGAAAAACGTGCATTGACGGCCACTTACACCAAGCACGTTTTCGACCAGTTGGAAGCGAAGGCAGGTGACGCATGGCCATGTTGGGCATTTTCCAACCACGACGTGCAGCGTCACGTCTCGCGCTGGAATCTGGATGACGCCGCAACCCGCCAGCACGCGGTTCTCATGATGTGCCTGCGCGGCTCTGCCTGCCTTTATCAGGGCGAAGAACTGGGCCTGCACGAAGCGGATGTGCCGTTCGAGAAACTGCAAGACCCCTACGGCATCGAGTTCTGGCCCGAATACAAGGGCCGCGATGGCTGCCGCACACCGATGGTTTGGGCGGCACAAGATGAACAATCGGGTTTCAGCACAGCAGAGCCCTGGCTGCCGGTAAGCGCACAGCAGGCCGGGCAGGCGGTGGACCGATTGGAGGCGAATCCAGGCTCGATGTTGAACCACTACCGTCGCGCCATTGCCTTGCGGCATGCGCATCCTGCTTTGGCAACGGGGGCGCAGACCGGCATGACGGAAACGGGTTCGATTCTGTCTTTTATGCGTGAGGATTCGCATAAGCAGATATTCTGCGCGTTCAATCTGGGCACGGATTCTGCCGCGTTCAAGCTGCCCGAAGGCAGTTGGCGGGTCATGGGTCAGGACCTGGGCGGTGTCGAAGGAAGCGGCAACGTTGTCCTGAACGCGGCGCAGTTCATCCTGATGTACAGGAAAAAGGGATAAAGCATGTCTGAACTCAACCTTACGGATGTCGCCAAGTCCTATGGCCCTGTCGATGTTTTGAAGAGCATCAACCTCGACATCGAACAAGGCGAATTGATCGTTTTTGTCGGTCCTTCCGGATGCGGCAAGTCCACCCTGCTGCGGATGATTGCCGGGTTGGAGAAGATTACAGGCGGCACGCTGGAAATCGAAGGGCAGGTCATGAACGATGTTCCGCCTGCACAGCGGGGCATCGCGATGGTGTTTCAAAGCTATGCCTTGTATCCCCACATGACCGTTCGCGAGAACATGGCCTTTGCCCTGAAAATCGCGAAGATGCCCACGGCCGAGATTGATGCTGCCGTAGACCGTGCCGCTCAAATCCTTCAGCTGGAACCATTCCTGGACCGCCTGCCAAAAGCTCTTTCCGGAGGGCAGCGTCAACGGGTTGCCATCGGGCGCGCGATCGTACGTGACCCAAAGGTGTATCTGTTCGACGAACCCCTCTCGAACCTCGACGCGGCACTTCGGGTGGCCACGCGGATCGAGATCGCGCGTCTGAAAGAGGCCATGCCTGACAGCACCATGATCTACGTGACCCACGATCAGGTCGAGGCGATGACACTGGCCAGTCGGATCGTGGTATTGGCCAACAAGGGCATCGCGCAGGTCGGGACACCGCTTGAACTGTATGAGGCGCCTGACAACGAGTTTGTTGCGCAGTTCATCGGTTCGCCGTCCATGAACCTGTTGTCCGGCACAATCACCGGAACCGGCGAAACGACCACCGTTGAACTGTCATCAGGCGGGATTGCAAGATCCGCGGTTCCAACTGAAGACAATGACCTTGGGAAAAAGGTCAATATCGGGGTGCGCCCCGAAGATTTGGCGATGACGGAAGACTCCGCGATTCTGTCCGGCAAGGTGGATTTCACCGAAGCCCTGGGCGAAGTCACGCTGCTGTATTTTGAGAAAGCCGATGGTGCGGATGCAGTCATTGCAAAGCTGCCGGGGGTTCAGCGGAACCTGCGCGGCCAGACGGTCTCGGTCACGGCCTCACCGGACAAGGTGCATCTGTTCCACAATGGATTGTCCATGCGCAAATAGCAGCGAAACGCAGTTCTTGACAGAATTGCGTTTTGTGTTTCACCATAATTGAAACGTTTCAATGGTGAAAAATGCGGGTATCGGCGCAGCTTTACACGGTTCGGCAATACGGTGACCTCTCGGACCAACTGAAGTTGGTTTCCGCTTGCGGGTTTTCGGATATCGAAACTACCGGTCTGCATGACATGACACCGCAAGAGATGGCACGCATCGTCCATCAATCAGGTCTTAACCTTCGTTCTGCACATTTTGATTGGGAGGAGTTCCACGAGCGTTTCGACGAGATCGTTGAAGTACTGCACCTTTTGGAATGCCAGGTGGCGGTCATGCCTTGGCTGGCGCCACAGGTGCGGCCCGGCACTGTCGAGGGATGGAAGGCAGTGTCGGGCCAGTTGTCCGATTGGGCAGAACAACTAGGAGATCACGGCGTCAGTTTGGCCTATCACAACCACGACTTTGATCTGTTCGGCGCGCCGGGAAAAACACCTCTTGAACTGATTCTGGCGCAAGAAAACATCTATTGGCAGCCCGATATCGGTTGGATTGTCGCGGCCGGTCAGGACGTGGCTGACCTGCTGGTGCGCCATGCGGATCGCATCCTGTCGGTTCATGCAAAGGACGTGGATCCGCAGGGCGGATCAGGCGACAGGCGCTGGCGCAATCCGGGTGAGGGTGTTGTCGATTGGGACGCCACGATACGAGCCCTTTCAAGCACCAAGTGCACCGACCTTTTCGTCGAGCATGATGAAACCGCCGATCACAGGCGCACCTTGCAAATGGGGCGGTTGTTTTTGACTGAACGGCTTGGGGGTATCGGCTGATGGCGCGGGCAACGATCAAATCGATCGCCCGTATGACAGGCTATTCAGTAGGCACGGTTTCAAACGCCCTGCGCGGCGCTTCGTCGGTTAAACGGGAAACGCGGGAAGAGATCCAAAAGGCGGCGTCCGAGCTTGGGTATCGGGTCAATCTGGACGGCCTGAAGCTGCGCACCAATAAATCCTACAGGATTGCGGTATTGGTCAGCGTTTCGGGCAGCGCCGCTGAAGAGTGGGAGGGTGTGGAGTTCACCCGGATCCTGGCCGGAATATCCGACGCGGTTCAAGGGTCACGCTATGAGTTGAGTGTCTTCAGTGTACGAGATGTTAAAGCCGCATTGCAGACCCTGCATTCCATTGTACAGGAAGGGTTGGCAGACGGCGTAATCTTTTCGGGAACTCGGGTGAATGACCCGCGTATCGCCTATCTGCAAGATGAGGGATTTCCGTTTGTCACATACGGGATGAGTGACAGTGCCCAACCACATCCTTACGTGGATCTCGACAGTCAGGCTGCGGCTTTTGATGCAACGGCCCGGCTGCTGGCATTGGGGCACAAACGGATAGCGCTTATCAACCCGCCGGATGACCTGATCTATGCCCGTCAACGACTTCAGGGATACTCTGATGCTTTGTCGGCAGGTGGCATGGAGTTTGACCCGGCCCTTGTTCTTCCCGGCCCGACCACGGCGAAGACCGGGCAAAGGGCCTTTGCGGCGCTCATGCGAATGCACAACCGGCCAAGCGCCATCATTTGCGCCAACGAGGCGATGACCCTTGGCGCATTGTCCGCCGCCGCCGATATGGGCGTTCAGGTCGGCAGGGATGTCGTCGTCATTTCAAACGACGATCTGAAACTCAGCCAGTATTTCGTCCCCCCACCCAGCACCTATTATTTGCCAATCGGCGAGACCAGCCGCCTGCTGGGTGAATTCATGCTAAAAACACTGGACGGCGTTGATCCGTCGGAAACGCAAAAAAAGATCAGGGCCACATTGATCGAGCGGCAACCTGACACCCCGGCGCCGGGTATGGCGCAGACCAACTGAGCCAACAGAGGAGAAACCGAACATGTTCAAAAACCTATTTGCCGTTGCAACGCTTGCAATGCTGACAGCGCCTGCGGCCTTTGCCGCCGATCTGGAAGGTCGCGTTCTCAAGATCGGAACGGATGCGACCTATCCCCCGATGGAAACCGTCGACGAAACAACTGGCGAAATCGTAGGCTTTGATGTCGATGTGATGAATGCAATCTGTGAAAAGATCAATTGCGTTCCGAATTTCGTAAACACCGCTTGGGACGGCATCTTTGCGGCGCTTCAACAGGGTGAGTTCGACCTGGTCATCTCGGGCGTATCGATCACGCCCGAACGTGAAGAAACTATGGACTTTTCCGAACCGTACATCGTTGTCAGTCAGGCCATTTTGCTGCAAGTCGACAACGCGGATTTGACGCTTGAGGATTTCAAAGCGGGTGGCCAGAAACTGGCGGCACAAACCGCGACGACCAACGCCCAACTGGCGGAAGAGCTTGTAGGGCGCGAGAATGTCAGCCTCTACGACAATTTCTCGGCGGCTATCCTGGCGCTTCAGAACGCAGATGTACAAGGGGTGATCATCGATGGCACCTCTGCCGCGGCCTACGAGCAGGAGTTTGCTGGAGAACTGACCGTAGGCATCACAGGCCTGCAATCCGATCCATTGGGAATCGTGTTTCAGGAAGGTGACCCGACGGTGGATGCAATCAATGCCGGTCTTGCCGCCATTCAGGAAGACGGCACGCTGGACGCGCTGAAGGCCAAATACTGGGGCACAAACTGATCCTCCAAGCCCTTCTGGGCCCGGCGGCAGTCGTTGCCGGGCCATGTTTCAGCGGAGAAGTTCCATGTCGCGTCTCAGCACGATCCGCCCGAGCAATCTTGTATTGCTCGCAGCCGCTCCCTTCATCGTCTATCTGTTCGCCACGTCCTCGAAATATCTGCGATCTCTGATTGCAATTCTGGGGATCGGCAACAATGCAAGGCCGATTTTCGTCGGCTTTCTGCTGATCGTCTCGGTTGCAATCCTTGGATATCTCTGCGCCCGGTATGCACGTTTTGCCAATCACGCCCCCGGCTGGTTGCGCGCTTCGGCCCTTGCGGCGCTGCCCGCGTCAATTGCGCTTTTGGTCATAAGCTTTTTATCTCCACAGCTTTTGATGCCCTTCGCGGAATCCGTTTTCTTTCATACGCTCAGCGAGAACACATCAACCCTGATCGACCGGTCCAGTCAGACGTGGGTGTTGTATCCCGAAATCGTGACCCAGATTCAAACAGGACTGCAAGTTCTTCTGGCCGCATACACAGCTGTTGTCGCCTTGAGCCTGCTGTCGGCGCGGTTGCAACCCCCTTGGCGCAGGCGCGTTCTTTTGGGTCTGGAATGCCTTACAGGTGCGGTTTTGTTCTATCTGATGTTCATGGCCCACTGGCAGTTCGCGACGGGCGTTGCCATTACGTTTCGCGCAGCCATCTTCGCCTATATCTTCTCGGCCATTCTGGGCTTGATCTGGGTGGGGCTGCAATCGTTCAAACCACGGGCGCGCACCACGATTCTGTATGGTTCCATCAGCCTGTCATTGCTTGCGATATCAGCCTTTTTCTTCATGCAGCCGCAGGTCAGTTACGTTCTGGTCGGAAGCACCGAAGGGCGCATTGCCATTGTGCGCGGTACACCACAGGCGCAGGCTGACATCATCCGGTTTGGAGAGTTCGACGGTGCCGGCGAACAACAATACCGCATACGCAGCGCCACTGATGCAGCGGCCGCTCTGGAGCAGATTGAAACCGTCGACAGCGTTTCCGGAGCGTTTGTTCCCGTGGATGCTCATTCACAAGGCTATCCGGTTCTGTGGCAGACCAGTTTCTTGCCTGACAAATACCGGAATCCCGCACTGGCTTTTGCTGTTTTCGGCTTTCTGCTGCTGACGCTGACCATTGGCGGCGCACAGCACAAGCTGCATCCTTTGGCGGTCGGGGCCGAATTTTTCGTGGACACGATACGCGGCATTCCGATGTTGGTGATCATTCTTTACATTGGCCTGCCCTTGGCGGGCGCGGTCAAGGATGCCACGGGGGGCGGCATTGATATGTCCAACATGACACGCGGGATCATCGCGATTTCGGTCGGGTATTCGGCCTATATGGCCGAAATATTCCGATCTGGGATCGAGGCCATCCCGAAAGGGCAACTGGAAGCAGGCAGTTCGCTGGGCTTGTCGCGCTGGCAGACGGCGCGGCTGATCGTTCTGCCGCAAGCCCTGCGGATCGTCACCCCGCCATTGGGCAACGAATTCATCGCGATGATCAAGGATACCTCGTTGCTGTCCATCCTGTCCGTCCGCGACATGACCCAAAGGATGCGAGAGTTTCAGGCAGCAAGCTTTCTGCCCTTTGCGCCATTCAATACGGCAGCAATTCTGTATGTGGTACTCACCCTCTGTTGCGCAAGCTTCCTGAAATGGATCGAACGGCGCACGGCAAAGGACAACCGATGAGCAAACTGGAGCTTGGGGTTTGCTACTACCCCGAACAATGGGACCCGTCCCAGTGGCGCAGTGACGCCGCGCGGATGGTCGAGTTGGGTTTGGATTGGGTTCGAATCGCCGAGTTCACCTGGGGTCTGATTGAACCGGAACGCGGCCGGTTTCATTGGGACTGGTTGGATGACGTCATCGAGATTCTGGGGCGGGCCGGCCTGCGGGTCATGATGTCGACTCCAACGGCTGCGCCTCCCAAATGGCTGATTGATGAGCACCCCGAAATTCTGCCGGTTGGCCCGGACGGCCGGGTCAGGGGTTATGGTTCCCGCAGACATTATTGTTTTTCCAGTGACGTGTACCTGGCCGAGGCGCAAAGGATCGCCACGGAATATGCCGCCAGGTATGGCCAGAACCCGCATGTCCATGCCTGGCAGATCGACAATGAATACAATGACCACGACACCGTTCTCAGCTATTCCGATGCCGCACGGGCGGGCTTTCGGCGCTGGCTGGCAAAACGATACGGCACAATTGACGCATTGAACGAGGCCTGGGGGACTGTGTTCTGGGGGAGCCTTTATTCCGGCTTTGACCAGATTGAACTGCCCAATGGTCTGGTCGCTACACCCAACCCCACCCATGCCCTTGATTTCAGGCGCTATTCCTCGGACCGGGTGCGGTTGTTCAACAAGACACAGGTGGACGTGCTGCGCGAACATGCGCCGGGTCGAGATATCACGCACAACTTCATGGCCGGCAGTTTCGAATTCGATCACCACGCAGTGGCCGCCGATCTGGATATCGTCGGCTTTGACAGCTACCCGCTGGGTAATCTGATGGGCTCAACCCTGTCAGAGAAGGAAAAGCGCCGTTATCTGCGAACCGGCGCGCCTGATTATCAGGGATTTCATTGTGACCTGTATCGCAGTCAGGGGCGGGGGCGGGTATGGGTGTTGGAACAGCAGCCGGGGCCGGTGGACTGGGCGGCACAAAACCCTTCCCCAGCCGAAGGGATGGTTCGGCTTTGGACCTGGGCCGCATATGCACACGGCGCGCAAGCTGTGATGTTCTTTCGATGGCGACAGGCAAAGTTCGCGCAGGAGCAATACCATACAGCCTTGCTGCGCTCGGATGGCAGTGTGGATCAAGCCGCGCTCGAACTGGCTCAAATTGTGAAGGATCGTGAAAACCTTCCGCCGACGACGCGCGGAAAAGCCTCGGTGGCGATGATGCTGGATTACGCTTCGATCTGGGCGGCCGATATTCTGCCGCATGATGATGACTTCCCCAATTTCCATATCTTCCGTGAATGGTACACTGCCTTGCGCAGTCTGGGGGTGGACATTGATTTTGTGGGTCCCCAGGATGGTTTGGAAGGTTACGCCCTGATCGTGCTGCCGCAAAGCATGATCGTGACCCCGGATCTGGCCGCAAGACTTGAGGCTTCGGGGGCAAAGCTTTTGATTGGTGCCCGGTCCGGCAGCAAGACGGCTCAAATGCAGACGCCTTCAAATCTGGCGCCGGGTGCGTTGGCGGATCTGACCGGCGTCCGTGTCGTCCGTGTCGAATCGCTGCCGGATATTGCAAGAGAATCCGTGCTGTTGCAGAACGGTCAGCTTTTTGACTTTGCCGGTTGGCGCGAAATCATCGAGACCGAGGCAAATGTCCTGGCGCGCTTCAAAAGTGCCTATTGCGACGCCAGCCCAGCGGTTGTCCGGTCGGATCGTGCGACATATCTGGCCATGGTGCCCTGCGGTGCGCTCTTGCACGAGATTATGCGCGATGTCTTGGAATGGGCAGGGCTGAAGCCTCTGGACTGCGATCCAGACTTACGTGTAACCCGCTTCGGTACGTTGCATTTTGCCTTCAATTTTGGTGACATGTCCAAACCCCTGCCTGGTGGTGGGTCACGACGAATTTTGATCGGCTCTGATCCGGTCGGCGCGCACGAATTCACAGTCTGGCAGGTAAACTAACGCCCTGAGATTCAACCAAAACGTGTCAAAAACAAAAACTGGATATAAGATTTCCGCAAACTGTCACTTTTGGACTGACGAACGGGCACAGAAAGTCCTATGAATATAAAGACAAAAATAAACTCATCCAACAACGGGAGATCACCTATGGCTAAACATTCGTCACTTTCGAGACGCTCTGTGTTGAAAGGCGCAGGTGCTGCGGCACTTGCGGCACCCCTTTACAGCAAGAGCGCTCTGGCGTCGTCGGGCGAAATCAACATTCTGATGTGGTCGGACTACCTGCCGCCCAGTTTCATCGAAGAGTTTGAGACTCTGACCGGAATCAAGGTGAACTATACCGGCATCGGCTCGAACGAAGAGATCATCAACAAGATGAAGGCCACCAAGGGCCAGGGTTTTGATATCGTTTCACCGACCAACAACCGGTCGTTGCAGTGGGAACCGCTGGAGCTGCTCCAGCCCTTCGACATGAACAAGGTTCCGATCGATCTGGTGAACCCGGCCATGGCAAAGATTGGTACTGATGCGTGGAACTTTGGCGATTCAGGTGCGCACTGGCTTCCGCATATCTGGGGTACAGAAGGTATTGCTTATCGTACTGACCTGTGGCTGCCGGATGGTGATGCGCCGTCCTATGGCGACGTGTGGTCGGAAGCGAACGCTGGCAAAACCATGGGCCGCGCGCATTCCATGATGCTGGGCGCCGGCCTTTATATGGAACGCGTTGGCGAGATGGAGCCGGGTTCGGTCTGGGCGGCATATGGTGATGAAGACACCATGCGCAAGGTTTGGGGCCAGATCACCGACTGGTGCATTGCACGCAAGGACCGCATCAAGCTGATCTGGAACGACGCCGACACACAGAAGAACGGTCTTCTGAACGAAGGCGTTGTCGTTGGCCAAACTTGGGACGGCCCACCCCTTGCACTGAAATCCGCAGGTGAGCCGGTGCACTATCAGGCACCCGTCGAAGGTGCGATGGCTTGGGTGGATGGTATGTCCATGCCGACTGGTGCCGCGAATATCGATCAGGTTTACGCCTTTATCGACTTTGCCTATCAGGCCAAGCCGGCCGGTGTCGCCATTGACAGTCATGGCTACAACTCGCCGGTATTAGGGGCCGACCAGTATTCCGGCGACACCTACAAGAAGAACTTTGCCGAGGCCTATCCGGGCGACTCGCTGGCCAACCTCAATCCGTGGCCTGCAGAAGCGCCGTGGTATGCTGAAACCCGGACCGAGTTCGTCAACAAGTTCAAAAGCGCTTAAGCGTTCCGAACCTTCGCCCTCCGCATCCTGCGGGGGGCACCCATCTGCGCGCCGTCCCGGCGTGGCGGACGCTAATACTGTGTGGTGACAACACGCACCTCAGGGAGAAACCAAAAATGAGTGCAGGGGTCGGAGTCGATCTGGAAAACCTGTGGATCCGTTTCGGTGACTTCGTCGCCGTGCGCGATGCAAACGTCAACATCAACGGGGGAGATTTCTTTTCTTTCCTCGGGCCATCGGGCTGCGGAAAAACAACCATTCTGAGGGCAGTGTCCGGCTTTCTTGAACCAAGCGAAGGCAACGTCCTGATTGGTGGCAACAATATGCGTGGCATCGGGCCCAACAAGCGCCCGACGGCGCTGATCTTTCAGAACCTCGCATTGTTCCCGCTGATGAAGGTCTGGGAAAACATCACGTTTTCCATGGAAATCAAAGGGGCCAGTGCTGCCGAACGCCGCAGGCGCGCCGATGAGCTTCTGGACATGATTGCGTTACCGGGGCAGGGGGACAAACTGCCAAGTGAACTGTCAGGTGGTCAACGTCAGCGTGTTGCTATTGCCCGTGCTCTGTGCGCCGAACCGGACGTGCTGTTGCTGGATGAGCCTCTGTCGGCACTTGACCTGAAGCTGCGCCAGCACATGCGGACCGAGTTGCGTGAAATTCAACAGCGTGTCGGCATTACTTTCATCTACATCACGCACGATCAGGGTGAAGCGCTGACCATGTCGGACAATATCGCCGTCATGCGTGCCGGTGTGATTGATCAAATTGCCGACGGGAAGACGATTTACAACGATCCCAACACGGCTTTTGCGGCTTCATTCGTTGGCGAAAACAATGTGTTCCGCGGTAAAATCAAGCAAGTGATGGGCAAGGAAGCTTTGATCTCGACCAACCGTTCGGGGGATCTGGTGGCAAGGATTTCGACGGCCAATCAGGGCAAGATGAAAGAAGGTGATGACGCGATGATGTTCATCCGCCCTGAGGCCTTTGCAATTGCCCCCGATGGCGCAACGGGCGATCACTTCGTCACCGCCCGGGTCAATCATGAAGAGTTCGAAGGCAACGTCTTCAACATCTTCACCGAAGGCGAAGGCGGAAAGGAAATCAAGGTCTCGATCCCCAACCATGGGCAATCCTTCGAGGACCACACCGGACAGAACATCACGCTGGAATACGAGACGCATAATGCCGTCGTCGTTCCCGCGGGTGAGCTGGCTGCGGAATAAGGGGAACAGTTCATGCCCCGATTTCTGAAAGAATTCTTCAATCGCAACGGCACCGGTATGGGTTTGGCGATCCTAGGTCTGGTTTTGTTCTGGACAATCGGCCTTATTATCCTGCCGCAGCTGTCGATGCTGGATTTCTCGTTCCGTCCAAACCTGCCCCCACCAGAAATTGGCGGGCCGAAGGACGTCTATACGCTGGAGAACTACAAGTACCTGATATACGGCCCCGAAGGTGGCAGTCAGGATTACAACACGGTTGACCTGCGGGTGTTCTTCCGCACCCTCGTGGCGGCCGTTTGCGTCACGATTTTCAACCTGATCATCTGCTATCCGATCGCCTACTATCTGGGGCAGTCCGAAGGCAGCCATATCCGCATCTTCGCGATCATGCTGATCATCCCTTACTGGATCAACGAAATCCTGCGCGCCTTTGCGTTGCGCATTATCTTCGGTGAAACCGGTGTTCTGAACACGCTGTTCGTGGGACTGGGGGTCTGGGATACGCCGTTCGACTTCATCCGAAACGATATCGCACTCTATGCCGGGCTGGGCTATGCCTATATTCTGCTGATGATCTTCCCAATGTATAACGTCATAGAAAGCCTGGACAAAAATCAGATCGAAGCCGCGCGCGACCTTGGCGCGCCGTGGTGGCGGATACATTGGCGTGTGGTCATTCCTTATGCCAAGCCAGGGATCAGTTCGGGCTGTACGATGGTGTTCATGCTGTCTGCGGGCGCGCTGGCGGCACCGCAAATCCTGGGCGGGCCGTCGTCGCTGTGGTTCACACAGCTGATCTATCAGCAGTTCAACGATAACAACGACTGGCCGCAAGGGGCTGCTTATGCGATCGTCCTGCTGGTGACCTGTATCCTGTTCGTGCTGGCCATGATGCGCCTGTTCAAAGTGAACATGGGGGATATCGGGAAATGAACAATTCCTTTCTCCGCATAAGCATCTGGGTCTATCTGGCGATCTTCTTCCTGTATCTGCTTGGCCCGCTTGTGATCATGTCGATCACCGCGTTCAACTCGTCCGGCTTCCCGCGGATGAGCCCGTGGGAATGCCTGACCTTCCAGTGGTTTGGCGAGTTGTTTCAGGATCAGCGCATCCTGAACGGTATCAAGAACTCACTGATCATCGGGATCGGCACGGTCATCCTGTCAGTGGCCATGGGTCTGGCGGGCGCATTGATGCTGACCCAGATCTGGCCAAAGCTGCGGGCGACTTACTATACGATCATTATCGCTCCGATCCTGATCCCGGGTGTTGTTCTGGGTATCTCGACGCTGGTGTTCTGGGATCGTATCAACCGGATGCTGGGACTGGGGGCGGACAGCTTCCTGTCAAATGGCATTTTTCTGACGGTGATCGGCCAATCCACCTTTATCGCCAGCTACTGCATGCTGGTGTTGGTGGCACGCTTGCAGCGCTACGACGTGGCCCTGACCGAGGCGGCACTGGACCTTGGGGCCAGCCACGCCCAGGCCTTCCGCAAGATCCTGTTGCCGTTCATGCGTCCGGCGATTGCATCGGCAGCGGTGTTGGCGTTCCTCGCATCGTTCGAAAACTACAACACCACCACCTTTACCTTCGGTGAATACCCGACGTTGACGATCGAGCTGGCCCAAAAAGTCCGGTATGGCATCACACCCGCGATCTCGGCGCTGGCCTTCATCATCGTGGCGCTGACAGTGTTCTTCGCTCTGCTGAACGAAGCCAAGCTGAAACGTCAGGAACTGGTGGCAGCGGCGCGCAAGAACGCGACGGTTGAGGAACTGGCCGGCAAGATCAAACTGCCCAGCTTCTTTTCCGGCAACATGGCAGCGGTTCTGTTGGTTGTATTTGCCGTCGCAACGATCACAGTTGTCGGCACTGCGGCCACCTACAATCCGGCGCAGTGTATCGCCGATATTCGCGAGCAGAAGCAGCTGGAAGCGGAACAGCGTATTCAGGAGTTGCGTAAACAGCGTGAAGAACGCCGCAAGCAACGCGAAGCTGAAGAAGCGGAACAGGGCGGTGCGCAATCCACCCCGAAACCGACGAACAACAGCGGCTTTGGCAATGTTTTCGCTCCGAACTCTTTAGGGGGCGAGGAAAGCGAAGGCGCTGATAGTGGGCCTGAATCCGAAAACGCTCCGTCCAATAACAGTGGTTTCGGCGGGGTGTTTGACCCCAATAGCCTGCAAAACGACGAATAGCGGCGCAGGTTCGTAGCCTCGGCATCCGCCCGGACTGACCTCAGGTTTGTTCGGGCGGATTGCGTTTCAGGATTTTGACGTCACAACCTTCGACGGTGAGCCCGTTCCAATCCACCGGTCCTGCGTTGTAGTTGATCAGGAAGGCATGATCGGCCGTCTCGCGCAGTCGCAGGCCTTGCGGCATCCTGCGCAATGTCAAATCGGCTTCTTCCGCCGCCATGGCTATAACGCGGTCCCAAAGGTCTGCATCGGGGAAGCCGGCCAAGTACCAGATTCCGTCCCCTGCCTTGAGAGCAGGTGTTCCGTCTTCGAAACTCAGCAAGTCTTTGGCCGTTCCTGACAATCGGTCGATCCAATGCCGCGCCGCGCCGCCACCCTTGACCGCGCGTTCAACCGTGGGCGGCAGAGTTTCGACCAGATCAACATCGCAATCGATCCTTCTCAGACCGGGTCTGCCCTTTTCAGGAATTTGAAAATCGCGGGTGATCGCGCCGCCGCGCGGTCCCAGAATGGCAAGATCGCATCTCTCTGCCAAACGTTGTTCCAAATCAGGATCCATTGTGGCCAAACCGGGCGCAAAGATCACCGAGTAATCACCGGGAATGTCCTTCGCCGAAACAAAGTCTACCGAAAGACCGGCCCGTCGCAGCGCGCGGTAAGCCGAAAAAACCAATCGGAAATAATCAAATCCCGCGCCTTGTGGTTGTGTGGTCCACGCCCAGTCCGAGGCGTAATCAAACAGAATGGCCACTTTGGCCTGTATCTGTTGCACCGCGCCCAACGTGTTCAGGTCATCTGCGGTCTGGCGGGCCTCTGCCAGTGCAGCAGCAGGGTGATTGTTCGATGTCAGCAAGCCCGCATGCATTTGCTCTTGCGCAAACGGGGCTTGCCGCCATCGGAAATAACTCACCACCTCGGCACCATGAGCCACGGCTTCCACGGACCAAAGACGCACCATTCCGGGCAGGGGCGCCGGATTATACGGTGCCCAATTCACCGGGCCGGGTTGTTGTTCCATCACCCACCAACGGCCGCGCCCGACCGCCCGGTAGAGATCATGGTGAAACGCCTGCATGTCCGGATCACCCTGTTGCAAAAAGGCGGTCTTGTGCGCGTCGTCGGCATCCAGCCGGTCCGACAGAAAACCGATCGGATAACTGTCCCAGGTGGCGATATCCAGATCCGCGCCAACCTTGAAATGGTCGAAGTCCAGAATACGGCCCATGTAATTGTGCAAAAGCGGCGCATCAGTCAACGGGCGCAGCGCATCCACCTGTGCTTTGTTGAAAGCCGCGACCTGATCCGAACTGAAGCGCCGGAATGCCAGTACATGAGCCGGGTTCGGCTCGGTCACCGTTTGATTGGGCAGGTCGATTTCGCTGAAGTTGCGATATTCCATCGACCAGAACACATTGCCCCACGCCTGGTTCAGCGTTTCAATTGTTCCGTACCGTTCGGCCAGCCAATGGCGAAATGCCTGTTGAGCAGCTGCGCTGTAGCTGAGAGTGGTGTCGTGACACCCGTATTCATTGTCAATCTGCCACGCGACGACATGCGGGTTCCTACCGAACCGTTCACCCAATATGCGTGCGATGCGGGTAGATTCGTCGATATAGCCTTGATGGCTAAAGCAGTAATGCCGCCGTGATCCGAACTTGCGCGGGTTGCCGTTTTCATCGGCGGCCAGCATATCCGGGTGTTTGTCCAGCATCCAGCGCGGCGGTGTTGCGGTTGGCGTGCCCAGCACGACCTTCAATCCGGCTGCTCCGAGTGTCTCAATCGCGCGATCTAGCCATTCGAATTGAAAAACGCCGGATTGCGGCTCGATGCGGCTCCACGCGAACTCGCCAATGCGCACCCATGTCAGGCCTGTTTCGACCATTTGCGCGGCATCGTCTGCCCACATCGCCTCTGGCCAATGTTCAGGATAATAACAAACGCCCAGTTCCGGCTTCATAAGATGACCTTGTGTTCTGCCTGACCCTGACCTGCATTTCGCGCGGCAAAGGTCATGCCGTTGGTCGGTTGGCTGTCTATTGTTTCTGCGTTCAATCCCTGACGGGCCGTTGTGCAGAAAAGCGTATTCAGTTCATCGCCCCCGAAAGCGGGACATGACGTATGGGATGCGTCAAATGCAACGGCCTTCAGAAACATGCCGTCGGCCTTGTATACCGCAATTCGGCTGGCACCCCATTGTGCAATCCAGATATTCCCCTGGGCATCGATGACCGCGCCATCCGGGTTCAGACCTTCTTTGCGCAAATCCAGAAAAACTGCGCTGTCGCCTTCCGGCCACCCGGTTTCGGCGTTCAGACGCCAGCGCCTGACTTGTTTCGTTGCGGTGTCGCAGAAATAGGCCACCGAACGATCGGGGGCAAAACAGATCGCGTTGGAGATTGTCACATCCGGAACCAATCGTCTCAACTCGCCTTTCCAGAAGCGATAGATTGATCCGGCCCCGGGTTCTGCCTGCTTGCCCATTGTGCCGATCCAAAACCCACCCCACGGATCGGCGCGGCCATCGTTTGAACGGGTCACGGGGTTGTCGGCTTCCAGAGGCGTGATCAAGTTCCGCTTTCCGGATTGCAAATCGAGACGCCACAGCCCCGTTTCCGACGCCATAAGAAGCGTATCGCGATCCACCCAGCCCGCGGCCGAAACATGTTCATCGAAGCTCCAGCTTTTGGGCATTCCCCGCTCGCGGGTCATCAGAAGTTTGCCTATGATATCGAACCAGAAAAGCTGACGTCTTTCAGGATGCCACAACGGGCCTTCGCCCAACTCGCAGGGGCGGTCGTCAAAGATAGTGCTCATCCGGCGGCCTCGTCATAGGCCGTAACGATATGCCGGGCGCGCTCGGCGATTTCGGCGACATCCATTCCGGGTTTGTAAAGTGCAGAGCCTATCCCAAAGCCATCTGCGCCCGCTTTGATCCATTGCCCGAAATTTTCGGGTCCGGCACCGCCAACGGCAAAAACAAGCGAGCCTATGGGCAAAACCGGACGTAAGGCGGCCAAACCCGCCGGACCAGCCATCACCCCCGGGAACAGCTTCAAACCGGTGGCCCCGGCCTTGAGGGCTGCAAAGGCTTCGGTTGGGGTGTAAACCCCCGGCCAGCTTTGCAGGCCCAACGCGACGGAACGCTTGATGACCTCGGCGTCATAGTTGGGCGATACGATCAACTTGCCTCCGGTGGCCGACACAGCGTCCACCTGATCGACTGTCAAAACAGTGCCCGCGCCGATCAGGGCCTGGTTTCCAAACGCATCAACCAAAGTGCCGATACTGTCGAGCGGATCCGGAGAATTGAGCGGCACTTCGATCCGGTCGATGCCGGCATCGATAATGGCGCGGCCAACGGCTTTGGCTTCGTGTGGTTGCAATCCACGCAATATGGCGATGATGGGACGGCTCATGCGGTTTGCCTTGTCATGTTTCGGGCCAGCGCAAGCCCGGCCAGAGTTGCCTCGGTGGCGTTTGCGGTTTCCACGAATGCGCCTTGCCGTTGCAAGGCTGTTGCATATGTCTGCGATACGCCTTCTGCTCCGATAATGGCCAGTTGCTGCCCTAGCCAATAGGGCCGTGTCGCGGCCAGTTCGGCCCCGATCAACAATCCGGAAAGGCGCGCGCGTGCGGTGGCTTTGGCCTGACCTTGCAGCAAGTCCGCCGCTCGCAAGTTAAAAAGACGCGCAGCCAATTGTTCGGGCTTTGATAACGTATCCGCAACCGCCTCGGCGAAAGCGTCTTCGTCCCAGCCCGGGCCTACAGAGTGCCGCAGCACGGACTGACCACATAGCAGGTCGAACAACTCACCCGTCATGAAGGTACGAAAGCTTACAACCTCGCCAGCGCTTACCTGAACCCATTTCGTGTGGGTTCCGGGCAGGCAGATAACGCCGTCCCAACTCTGGCGCGCGCCCAGAAATCCGGCAATCTGGGTTTCCTCACCCCGCATCACATCCGGCGGAGTTGTCTGTTTCAGACCGGGTATGACAAAGGCCCGAATGCGCGGGTCTGATCCGGGTACGCGGATAGGGACATCCGGCAAGGGGTCCGACGGCACGGTCGAATAAGGGGCTTCCACCCAGCCCTGTCGTGCGCCGACCATTCCGCAAGCGACCACATCCACCGGCGCGCCGGGCAACCAGTTTTCGATCAAATCCAGCAGGGCGGCTTGAAACCCGTCAGGCCCGACATGCGCCATGCCCTTGTCGGATTGCGCATGGTCCAGCGCAGTCGAACCCTGCATGGCCCAGGCCCGTAAATGAGATGTTCCCCAGTCGACGGCGATCCATTCAGTGTTCATAACATTACCCCGAAACCACAACACCGCCATCAACAGCCATACATTGCCCGGTCATCGCATGGCTGGCCTTGGACGCCAGAAAAAGTGTTGGTGCTATCATATCCTCGGGCTTCAGGTGCTCTTTCAGACATTGCCGGTCCAAATGCGCCGCCAGATCCTCGGGCGTGGCCCATTTATCCAACTGTTTTTGCGTCAGAACCCAGCCGGGGGCCAGAGCGTTGACGCGGATTTTCCTCGGCCCCAGTTCTCGTGCCAATGACCGTGTCATCCCTGTAATCCCGGCATTCGAGGTCGTATAGATCGGATAGCCAGCATTGCCCATCATGTAACTGATCGAGCTGAAATTGATGATCGACCCGCCATCTTTCATTTGCCGGGCGGCTTCCTGACACGCGAAATAATAGGCTTTCAGGTTCACCTCGATCATCCAGTCCCAGAATTCCGTCGTGGTTTCCTCAAGCGTATGACGTTGATCGTTGGCTGCATTGTTCACCAAGACGTTCAAAGGACCATGAGCCTCGGCAGCTTTGGCCATCGTCGCGTGCAGTAGTTCGGTATCCGTCATGTCGCCTTGCAGGAACAGCGGCGCGCGGCCGTGCTTGTCGCGCATCTCTTCGACAAAACCGCTGGCATCCGACCGACCAATGAAGGCCACATTGGCCCCCTGTGCCATGAATCCATCTGTCAGCGCCGCACCAACGCCCGAGCCGCCGCCGGTGATATAGACGGAGGCCCCGTTGAGATCGTGGAATGTAGCTGGTTGGGTCATCAGTGGCTCTCTCTGGTCACGAGGCGCGTGTCTTTGCCAACAAGGAAATCCAGATCCGCCCCCTGATCCGCTTGCAGCACGTGGTCGATGTAAAGTTTTGCATATCCGCGTGTGTAGTGCGGATCATCCGGTTGCCACGCGGCGCGGCGGGCGTTCAGTTCGTTTTCGTCCACAAGCAGTTCCAGTTCGCCGCTGCTGGCTGAAACACGGATGCGGTCTCCGCTTTTGACCAGCGCCAGCGTGCCACCCGCCTGTGCTTCGGGGCTGACATGCAAAATGACGGTGCCATAAGCTGTTCCCGACATGCGGGCATCCGAGATCCGAATCATGTCTCGCACACCCTCTTTCACCAATTTCGCCGGAATTGGCATGTTGCCGACCTCGGGCATGCCCGGATACCCCTTGGGGCCACACCCTTTGAGCACCAGAATGCTCTTGGCTGTGACCGGCAGGTCTTCACGGTCGATATTGGCCTTCAGATCTTCGATGTTGTCGAACACAAAAGCCTCGCCCTCGGTTTCAAGAAGCGCGTCAGTGGCCGCCGAAGGCTTGACGATTGCCCCATTCGGCGCAAGGTTGCCGCGCAGGACTCGCAGGCCCGCAGCGGGCTTTACAGGATCATCGAAGGGACGGATGACGTCCGAGTTGTAACACTCGGCCCCTTCGTAATGTGCTGAGATATCCTTGTTCAGAACCGTCTTTGCCGGGCGCAGGAACGATTTGAGTTCATTCAGTACAACCGGCATGCCGCCTGCGTAGCAGAAGTCTTCCATCAGGTATTTGCCCGACGGCATGCAGTTGACCAGCAGCGGTATTTCGGATCCGATTTCAAAGTCTTTCAGGGTCAGGTCAACCCCGACACGCCCCGCCAGCGCCAGCAGGTGAACCACAGCGTTGGTCGAGCCTCCTACGGCGGCATTGGCGAGGATGGCGTTCTCGAACGCCTCTTTGGTCAGGATGTCCGAGGGCTTGAGGTCTTCGTCGACCATCTCGACGATGCGACGGCCGGTCATGTGCGCCAGCGCCATGCGGCGGGCGTCGACCGCCGGAAGCGCGGCATTGGTGGGCAGGCTCATGCCCATCGCCTCGACCAGCGACGCCATGGTGGATGCGGTGCCCATGGTCATGCAGACGCCAGCGCTGCGCGACATGCCGGATTCGGCGTTCATGAAATCCTGCAAGGTCATTTCGCCGGCCCGAACCGCTTCGGAAAACTTCCAGACGTCGGTGCCGGACCCGATATCCTGTCCGCGGTATTTACCGTTCAGCATCGGGCCTGAGCTGACGACGATCGAAGGCAGATCGACTGACGCGGCCCCCATCAGTTGCCCCGGCGTGGTCTTGTCGCAGCCGCCCAGCAGAACGACCCCGTCAATACCATAGGCGCGGATCGATTCTTCGACATCCATGGCCAGCAGGTTGCGGAACAGCATCGCGGTGGGTTTCATCTGGGTTTCACCCAGCGACATGACGGGGAATTCTACCGGAAAGCCTCCCGCCTCCCATACGCCGCGTTTTACGCCCTCGGCCAGGTCGCGCAGGCCCGAGTTGCAGGGGGTCAGTTCCGACCAGGTGTTGCAGATGCCAATTATGGGTCGTCCGTCAAAAGCGTGGTCGGGAAAGCCCTGGTTTTTCATCCACGACCGGTGGATGAAGCCATCCTTGTCGAGTTTTCCATACCAATGCTGTGAGCGGCGTTTTGTCATGTCTGGCTTTGTTTTTCTTGGCTGAAGTTGGATCTGAGTATTTGTAAAATGATGAAGATCAGGCGGCGCGGGCCGGTCGGCACCAGTCGGGTAGCCAATCGTTATGGGCCGTCAGCAGATCCGTGACAAGGTTTCGGATCTGGCGTAGGTCCAGTTCGGAGGCGGTGTGCGGATCCATCATCGCGGCGTGATAAATATATTCGGGGTTCTGTTCTGTCAGGGCCCGAACAGTCAGTTCCTGTACGTTGATCTGGGTGCGCATCAGGGCAATCAACTGCGGCGGGATGTCGGTCACGACAGAAGGCTGTACGCCGTTGCTGTCGACCAGGCAGGGGGTTTCGACCGCCGCGCCCATGGGCAGTTGCGGGATCTGGCCGGTGTTGGGCAGGTTGCCATAGGCCATGTAGGGCGTGTTCGTTGCGATCGCGTTCATCAGGTCGGCGGCGAATTCGTGGCTGCGCGTGACATCGATATTGCGCCCGTCGGTCAGGGTCTTGGCCTGTTCCTTCCACATCTCGACCTGCTCGACGCAGCGGGTGGGGTATTCGTCCAGTGGGATCGAGAATTCCTCGATCAGGTCCTGTCGCCCGTCCTTGATGAACCACGGCACGTATTCGGCCAGGTGTTCCGAGCTTTCCGTGCAGAAATAGCCCAGGTGATCCATCACCTCGTACCGCACCTTGTTGGGGCAGCGCGGCATCAGCAGCGGTGCCTTCGGGAATTTCCCCGCGTGATAGCCCCGTCGCAGTGCCGGATACAGGTCGCGGCCCTGATGTTCCAGTTTCAGAAAGAATGCCACGTGATTGACGCCCGCGACTTTGTAGCGGAACTCATCCTTTGGCAGATCCAGATCATGGGCCAGTTCCTCGACCGTATTTTGAACCGAGTGGCAAAGGCCCACATGTTTCAGGGAAGGGAAGCGTTCGGCCAGTGCCCAGGTGTTGATGGCCATCGGATTTACATATTGCAGCAATGTCGCGTTCGGACAGAGTTGCATCATGTCCCCTGCGACATCCCAAAGCACCGGAACCGTGCGCAGGCCCCGCATGATTCCTCCGACGCCCAGCGTATCAGCGATGGTTTGACGCAAGCCATACTGCTTGGGGATCTCGAAATCGGTGATCGTACAGGGCTTGTACCCCCCGACCTGAAAGGCGGTGATGACGAAATCGGCCCCGTCCAGCGCCGCACGGCGGTCGGTATGGGTCGAGACAGTCGCCCCGGCCCCGACCGAGCGGATCATGGAGCGCGCAACTGCTTCGCTTTCCGCAAGGCGCTGGGGGTCGATATCCATAAGCGCAAAGTGACTGTCGGCCAGCGCAGGGGTCAACAGAGCATCTCCAACGATGTTCTGCATGAAAATTGTGGACCCGGCACCGATAAAGGTAATTTTGGTCATTTCACAGCTCCGAGGGTCAAACCCGCAATGAAGTGTTTCTGCATCAGGAAGAACATGGCCACCGGTGGCAGAGCCGCCACGATGGAGCCCGCGCTCATCAATTGATAAGCGGCGCGGAATTGTGCGTTGAAACTGGTGATTCCGGCAGTTACAGGCTGGCTTTCCGCGCCTTGCGTCAGGACGACGGCCCAGAAATAGTCGTTCCAGATGAAGGTGAAGATCAGCACGCTGAGCGCGGCGATCGCGGGCTTCATCAGCGGCAGGACCACGTACCAGAAGATGCGCCATTCGCTGATGCCTTCGACCCGTGCTGCCTCGATCAGTTCAAAGGGCAGGGCGCGGATGAAGTTGCGCATAAACAGGGTGCAGAACCCGGTCTGGAAGGCGATGTGAAACAGGACCAGCCCGGTCTTGGTGTTGTAGAGCCCAAGTTGCAGGGTCAGATCCCGAACCGGCACCATCAGGATCTGAAAGGGCACGAAATTCCCAGCCACGAACATGAAAAAGATCCAGAGGTTCGACTTGAACTTGTAAATGCCAAGCGCGAAGCCGGTCATGCAGCTGAGCGCCACCGCTCCGATCACGGTAGGGACGGTGATCATGAATGAATTCAGCAGGTATCGGGGCATGTCCGAATTAAAGAACACCTGACCATAGTTGAAGGCGCCTTCAAAGCTGGACGGCATTCCCCAGTAATTCGCGTTGGTGAAGTCAGCAGCGGGTTTTACCGAGAAAAGAGCAACCGCCAGCAGGGGACCCAGCCACAACAGAAGGGCCAATGGAAGCATGGCTTGATACGTGATCTGCGCCGCGCGGGGTCGTTTTTCGATGGGTTTGGGAAACATCTCAGCGCCCCTTCTCTTCACGGTACATCGACCACAGGAAGTAGGCGATGAAGCACAACATGATCAGGAATAGGATCACGGCGATGGCCGCGCCATAACCCATGCGGAAGCCATATTCGGACAGGGCGACCTCGAACATGTAATAGGCCAGCACGCGGGAGGATCCGAAAGGTCCGCCTTGTGTCATGATCGAGATCAGGTCGAATGACCGTAATGCGCCGATGATGGTCACGACAAACGCGATAAAGGTTGCGGGCCGCAATTGTGGGATGATGATGTGCCAAAGCATCTTCCAACCCTTGGCCCCGTCCAGGCGTCCCGCTTCGATCTGTTCCGGGTCCACAGCGTTCAGGCCGGTGAGGTACAGGATCATGCAATAGGCGGTTTGTGGCCAGAGGCCGGCGAAGATGATGCCGTAGGTCACAAAGCGCTCATCGCCAAGCACGTTCAGGGGACCAAGGCCGAAGAGGTCGAGGAATTCGTTCAGCAACCCGAAGGTCGGATCGTAGAACCAGGTGAACACCAGCCCCACCACGACCTGAGAAATCACGAAAGGAAAGAAAAACAGGGACTTATACAGGCGGATGCCCCAAACTGTCTGATTCAGGAACAGAGCGATGAACAAACCTGCCGGAATCGCGGCCAGGTACAGGATCAGCCAGATCAGATTGTTCTTCATCGAGATGTAGAAAGCATCCCGGTCTACCCATTCCCAATAGAGGTCTTCGTAGTTGCGAAAGCCGACGTATTCCGCAGCGCCCAGGCCGTCCCACTCGTAAAGCGACAGGTTGAAGGACTGGAATACCGGGATAATCACATAGACCAAGAAGAACAGCATCCCGGGGGCCAGAAACAGCCAGGGTGCGATGCGTTGTTGATTGCGATGGAACCAGCTTTCCTGTTCTGAGGCGTCGGCTGCAACTGTCATTGGAAACTCGGGTCTGTTGGAGCAAGGCGGGTCGGAACCCGCCCTACGATTCAAAGGAGCGTGGGCCGGGCTTTGGCCCGACCCTTGCCTGATCAGTTATCGTAAATACGCTCGCGCGCGCGTTCGAGTTTGGCCAGTATCCGGTCCAAGTTGTCGGGTTTGACCATGAATTCCTGGAAACCTTCCATGGACACTTTGGCCATTTCCGCAGGCGCGTCGCGGTCCCAGAACTGGGCTACCCCACCGGGGCTGTTGGACGAAAGCATTTCAAAGCCCTGTTGCAGGAACTTGTCGTCATCCACAGCGGATTGCGCGTTGACCGGCAATTGGCCGAGATTCGCGCCGTTGTTGATTTCGGTCTGTTCATCAGCGGAGACCACAAAACGCAGGAATTCGCGCGCAGCTTCCTTGTTCGAAGCATTGGCCGGGATGTGGAACGTGTCGGTCGGGGCGTCTTCGGCCAGCTCAACATCGGGATTGATCGCGACGAACTGGTAGAAATCCAGCTGGTCATCTGTCAGGCCCGCATCGCGAAGCGGTGCCACTGCGAAGTTGCCCATCAGATAGGCCGCTGCCTCACCATTGACCATGAAGGGCAGGGCTTCCTGCCAGCTATATGTCTGGTGATTGTCGATGAAGGCGCCCATGTCGATCAACTGTTTCCAGTTGGCGAAAGTCTCTTTTACCCGGTCATCTTCCCAGCTGACTTCGCCGTTGGCAAGCTGCTGGTGGAAGTCGAAACTATTCGTTCGCATGTTCAGATAGTCAAACCAGCCACCGGCGGTCCAAAGGAACTTGGTGCCAATGGTATAGCAGGCGCGTCCCGAATCGACGATTTTCTGGCAGTTGGACAGTTCTTCTTCCCAGGTTGTCGGCTCGCTCAAACCCAGTTCATCAAAGATATCTTTGCGGTAGTAAACACCCCACTGATAGTAGGTATAGGGTACGCCCCATTGCTTGCCGTCTATTGTCAACGCGCCCTTGGTCGAAGCGAGGTTTTCGGCGATCTCAGGCTCTGCCCACAAGTCCGACACATCCTCGAACAGACCCGCCTCGACATATGGTTTCATACGGTTGGCCGCGTACCACGTGGCCACGTCCGGGGTGTCAGCCGTCAGGAAGTTCCGGATCTGCGTTTTATAGGCTTCGCGGTCGATGACGGTTGTTTCGATTTCCAACCCCGGATGCTGTGCCCCGAACCGTTCGATCATCGCCTCCATTGTCGCGCGTGGCGCCGGGTTCGATGTGTCCAGAAAGATCCGCAGCTCTCCGGTGAGTTCCGCAGCTGCTGGTGCCGCCATCGCGACACCAAGCGCCAGCGCAGCCGTCGTGCGCTTGAAAGTTGAATACATAGTTTCCTCCCTGTTTCTCTCCAATAAGGTTCCAAATAGTGAAACCTTGTTTTATATATTGAAAACTACACATCGACTCGGTTACTGTTGTCAAGACCCTCGTGAGGATGGCGAGGGAAAATCGGAGGAGAATGATGGCCCGTGTCAGGTGACGGAACTATAGGCAAAGCATGTGATGTGCTGGATCACGTGGCATCGTTCGAGCGCCCCGTTCGATTCGCTGAACTTTTGGAAAGCAGCGATTTTCCAAAGGCGACCCTGTATCGATTTCTGCAATCCCTCACCAACCAGGGAATGCTGTCATATGACCGCGACAGGCAGACCTATGCGCCCGGGATGCGACTGGTCCGGTTGGCCCATGCGGCATGGACGCAAAGCTCATTGGCCCCGATAGCGCGGCCTTTTCTGGATGCCCTCAGTCAAGAAACCGGTGAAACCGTGCATCTGGCGCAGCTTGATTCCAGTCAGGTTCTTTACGTCGACAAACGCAACGCCGCACAACCAATCGAGATGTTCTCTCAGGCTGGTAAAGTTGGCCCGGCCTACTGCACAGGGGTCGGCAAGGCGATGCTGGCATTTTTGGACGAAGATGCGTTGAACAGGGCGGCGTCGCAGCAAAGCTATCACCGCTTCACCAACAAAACTCTGACATCCGAAAAGATGTTGCGGGCTGATCTTGACAGAATTCGCAGCCGGGGATTTGCCATCGATGATGAAGAGCACGAGCCTGGCATCATATGCATCGCCTGCCCAGTTCTGACGTCGAACGGGCGGATGCTTGGGGCGATTTCGATAACTGGGTCCACCGAACGAATGGATTTCGATCAACTCGAAGCCTGGGTGCCGCGCCTGCGGCGTGTGGCTGAACAAATCGGAACCGAGGCACAAGCCTGGCGGTTTCCCGAAACAGGCCCAGGTTCGAAAAACGACAGGATGCTAATGACATGACAGGTGTAACTCTGAATCGGGCAATCAAACGGTACGGTCAGACACAGGTCATTCATGGGATCGACCTGCAAATCGAAGATGGCGAGTTCTGCGTTTTTGTAGGGCCTTCGGGGTGCGGAAAATCCACGTTGTTGCGGATGATTGCCGGGTTGGAAGAAACCTCGGAAGGTGAGATTCACATCGGATCGCGCGAGGTGACACATATGGACCCGGCCAAGCGCGGCGTGGCCATGGTGTTCCAGACCTATGCGCTCTACCCGCATATGTCAGTGGCCGAAAATATGGGATTTGGCCTGCGCATGAATGGTGTCCCAAAAGCCGAGATCGACCAGAAGGTGCAGGAGGCTTCGAGCATTCTGAAGCTTGATCCCTATCTCAAGCGCAAACCCAAGGCCCTGTCCGGGGGGCAACGGCAAAGGGTTGCAATCGGGCGGGCGATTGTACGCGGGCCCGAGGTTTTTCTGTTCGACGAACCCCTGTCCAACCTGGACGCCGAATTGCGTGTCGAGATGCGCGTCGAAATCGCGCGTCTGCATCAGGAAATCGGCGCAACCATGATCTATGTGACCCATGATCAGGTCGAAGCCATGACGATGGCCGACAAGATTGTGGTGCTGCGCGATGGCCGGATCGAACAGGTCGGCGCCCCGATGGATCTGTACCGTGATCCTGACAACCGGTTTGTTGCAGGTTTCATCGGTTCGCCCGCGATGAACTTTCTTGATTGCGAATATACTGACGGCCATGTCACCCATCCCGCTTTGGGCCAGCCATTGCCGGTCTCGGCAACTGTTCCTGCCGGAACGGGCAAGGTGACGTTGGGGATGCGCCCTGAACATATTCACATCGACCGGTCTGCCGACACCTGCACTGTGGACCTGACCGAAGCGCTTGGGGGTGTATCCTACTCGTATTTGCTGACGCCAAATGGGGACAAACTGATTGTGGAAGAGCGGGATGACCAGCGCAGCAAAACCGGCGACCGGATTGGCATATCCATTCAACCTGACCGTGCCATGGTATTTGATCCCAAGACAGGGCAGAGATTTCGGTAATCCTTGGCCGCAACCCGAAAAAATTCGTGGGACCAGCCGGGCAGCTTCATGGAAAACATGTGGCGTGACCTGAAGGGAAACGCCAAAGACAGCCGGGTGAAACGTTGAGCTGATGACATCAAAAGCCATCCAAGCCCAGCCCGTGGCAAAACGCGCGGGCACAGATGATTGATTCCCAGCGTAACGTGATTTAAGGGAGGCCCTGTCAAAACAGAGTCACCCAGGGGCGGTATCGTGATCGCGCCCCTCCCGCGCCACGCTGAAGTGGCTTCAACTCTTGGATCGCACGCCCCGAAAGGCTTAAAAAGGTAAAAGAATATGGCAGATAAATCGAACTTCGACATATTGTATACCATTGTAGACGAAGCGCCCGAACTGGCCAGCGCCTCGTTCCTGCCCATCATTCGCAAGTTCGCTTCGGCTGCTGGCGTCAGCGTGGGCACCAAGGACATTTCACTGGCCGGGCGCATTCTGGCAGCCTTCCCCGAAAACCTGACGGATGAGCAGCGTGTCTCGGACGATCTGGCAGCATTGGGTGAGCTGGTAAAAACCCCGGACGCCAATGTGATCAAGCTGCCGAACATCTCGGCATCGGTTCCGCAACTGGTGGCCGCCATAGAAGAGTTGCAGTCGCAAGGCTATGATATCCCGGCCTATCCCGAAGAACCTTCGACCGACGAAGAAAAGGCGATCCGTGCGCGTTATGATGCCATCAAAGGCTCGGCCGTGAACCCGGTTCTGCGTGAAGGTAACAGTGACCGCCGTGCGGCGCGGGCTGTCAAAAACTATGCCCGCAACAACCCGCATTCCATGGGCGAATGGACCTCGGACAGCAAAACCAAAGTCTCGTCCATGTCGGGCAACGATTTTTACGCCAATGAGAAATCGTCCACCATCACCGCTGCCCAAGCGGGCGATGCAAGGATCGAGTTTGTCAGCAAAGACGGCAGTGTGACTGTCCTTAAGGACGCGTGGCCGCTGGACGAAGGCACCGTGGCTGATGCGACCTTCATGTCAGTCAAAGCACTGTCATCCTTTCTTGCAGAGGCCATCGAGGACACCAGGAAAGACGGCACAATGTTCTCGTTGCACCTGAAAGCCACGATGATGAAGGTCTCGGACCCAATCATCTTTGGCTATGCGGTCAAGGTCTGGTTGGCGCCGGTTTTCGACAAATTCGGTGCGGAACTGGATGCGCTGGGTGTGAATCCGAACTCGGGTCTTGGCGATTTGCTTGAGCGGGTACAAAACAATGCCGAGATCGTCGCCGCAATAAACGCGATCAAGTCTGATCGTCCATCCATGTATATGGTGGATAGCGACAAGGGCATCACCAACCTGCATGTTCCTTCCGATGTGATCATTGATGCTTCGATGCCAGCGGTGATCCGCGCGGGCGGCAAGGGTTGGGATGAGACCGGTGCCAAGGGTGATACAAATTGCGTCATCCCCGACCGGTGCTATGCAACTGTTTATGATGAAAGCATCAAGTTCTTCAAAGCCAATGGTGCATTGAATCCCGCCACTGCCGGTGCGGTCGCAAATGTTGGCCTTATGGCGCAGAAGGCCGAGGAATACGGCAGCCACCCGACCACCTTCGAGGCGCCCGCCGACGGCTCAATGCGCATCGTTCTGGCCAATGGCGAGGCCCTGCTTTCGCACGAGGTCGAAAAGGGTGACATCTGGCGGGCCTGCACCGTCAAGAAGGCGCCGATCGAGAACTGGATACAGTTGGCGATGGACCGTCAGCGCCTGACCGGATCCGAGGCGATCTTCTGGCTGGATGCGAACCGTGCCCACGACGCAGAGCTGATCAAATATGTCGAATCGGCGCTCGAGGCTGCGGGCGTGGCTGACAAGTTCCAGATCATGGCCCCGCGCGAGGCAACGCGCCAGACGCTGGAAACCATCACCGCCGGAAAGGACAGCATCGCCATCACCGGCAACGTGCTGCGTGACTATCTGACCGACCTGTTCCCGATTCTCGAACTGGGCACCTCGGCCAAGATGCTGTCGATCGTCAAGCTTATGAATGGCGGCGGCCTGTTCGAAACCGGGGCAGGGGGCTCGGCACCGAAACACGTGCAGCAATTGGTCGAGGAAAATCACCTGCGCTGGGATTCGATGGGTGAATTCTGCGCGCTTGGGGAATCACTGAACTTCCTGGCCGACGCCAAAGGAAACGCGAAGGCAGGTGTTCTTGGCGCTGCGGCAGAGGCCGCAACTCAGGGCATTTTGGACAACAACCGGTCGCCAAGTCGAAAAGTCGGCGAACCGGACAACCGCGACAGCCACTACTGGTTCGCGCGCTACTGGGCCCAAGCCTTGGCTGCCCAATCTGACGATGCCGATCTGGCAGCTGAAATGGCACCACTTGCAAAAGCGCTGGCAGAGAAAGAAGAGCAGATCTTGTCGGAACTGGCCGCAGTCCAAGGACCGTCGGTGGATTTGGGCGGGTACTATCACACTGACCCGGTCAAAACCGCCGCTGTGATGCGCCCCAGCGCTACGCTGAACGCAATCATCGGCTGATCGCCGTCGAACAGGCGGGCGAGTTTCGTCCGACATCAAAACACGAAGGGACCGCCTTTGTGCGGTCCTTTTCATGGAACGCGGGATTGCCCAAAGACCCGCCCCGAACCTTACGCCTGACGATCTGTAGCTTGCTGTGGCTGCGCCGTTAAAACCAACCTTGTCAGGTCCTATGAACGACTTGCGCAATGTGTGCCCGGTAAACATCTGCGCATCACGTTGGGTTCCAGCGCTTGGGCCGTCCGGACACCAGGCGCAAATTTCGATCGCTTTCCTGAAACTGCGAACAGGTGCGAACAGGGCGGTCAGCAAGGATCGAAAGATCCTGATTTTTGGAAAAATTTAAGATTTACGGGATTCCCCCAATAGCGCCGGTTTTCAGTCCGCGTTAGGTATTTGGGGACAAAGAATTTCACTGGTGAGGCCTTAGGGCTATATCACTCACTCAGAAAAATGGCCAGCATTTGGGGTGCTGGCCATTTGCGTATCTGGTTCACCAAATCCTTGAACAAACCAGCGTGTTCAGACGCTTACGCGCGAACAGGCCGTTCATTTGCCTAGCATTGAACTGGGGGTTGATTTTAATCAGCCAAATCGACGGGTTTGAGCCTCGACAAGCGATGGCTTGAGTTGGTCAACGCCTGACGCAGCTACACCTTTGTGCTGCAAATATGACAGACGACGTGCTTCCCTCCGGGCAAGAGCCAGAGATTCCAGAATCAAAGCGCAGACGATGGACAGCATTGTCGCAACAAAACCGGATACTGCGACGACGACAGACGGAATTCTATCGACAAGCCCTGTTTCCAAAAATTCCCGGAATACGGATGCAAACACAAAGAGCGAAGGCAAAAACATCAACACGGCCAATGACAGGAAAAACGCAACGGGCTTTTCATCCTTGATCAACAAGCCGATCATTTTGAGAATCCGCCACCCGTCGGAAAACGTCGCCAGCTTAGAGTTCGAATCCGGCAGGCGTGACGAATACCTTGTTTGAACCTCACCGATTGGCATGCGCATCTGCATCGCATGAACTGTTAGCTCTGTTTCAATCTCGAACCCGTTTGATACTGCGGGGAAGCTTTTGACAAAGCGTCTGCTGAAAACGCGGTAACCCGAAAGCAGGTCGTTGATTTTGCTGTTGAAGAAGAATTTCACTAGCCAACTGAACAACGCGTTGCCAAATTTGTGGCCGCGCCGATAGGCTTCAGTTTCTTCATTCACACGGGCGCCGTTGACCATATCCAGATTCTGCGAAACGAGCATGTCGATCAATTCCGGCGCCGCCGCGCTGTCATAGGTCGCATCCCCGTCAGCCATAACGTAGACATCCGCATCAACGTCGGCAAACATTCGACGGACCACGTTGCCTTTGCCCTGGTATGTTTCGGAATAGACCCGCGCGCCTGCCTCAAGCGCGACCTTGACGGAGTCGTCGGTGGAATTGTTGTCATATACGTAAATCGTTGCGTCGGGCAGGGCCGCGCGGAATTGCCGAACGGTTTCACCTATGGCAACGGCCTCGTTGTAGCAGGGCAAGATCACTGCAACGTCCAAATCCGATCTGGTCGCGGACGACGGTGAGTTATTCTGAATATTGAAGGCGCCCTGTATCATATGCAAATCACGCTCTTTCATTGGCATCAATTGAATGATGATCGTGCTTGGGGTTGAAGGTGCTGCGTATTTGAGGCTGTTATGAAGCAGATAAGAGGCCAAAATTTGTCATTCTGAAAAACCTCGTGTTTGACGCTGACAAAAAAGGGGCCGATTGAAGAACCGGCCCCAAAGTTTCAGCTGAACCGAGGGATCAGTTCGACGCTGCCATCAGTTTTTCGTTGTGCTCGCGCAGCGTGTCGGAGACGATCGCATACCATTCCCCGGTTTCGCGCATCTCGTTCAGGCCTTTGTTCAGCATCGCCAGGTATTGCTTGCCGAACGGATTGCTGCGGTGGCTGATAAAGCGCAGCGAGGAAAGCGAGGTCACGTACGGGTTCTCAACCAGGTCGTTTTGGTTCAGGCCCATTTCAACCATTGTGTCCGAGAACAGCTGAACTTCAAAGGTTGCAACATCTGCGGTGCCGGTCAGGACCGCGTCAAGGCATTCGCGTGCGGTGATCGGCTGCATCAGCGTCATGGTTTCACCGTTGTGCAGACCTTCCTGTTCCAGATCATGGATGAACCAGCCATCCATACGGCAGATCGTGGCGCCCTTCAGCTCTTCAAAGGTTGTCGCATTCGCATACTGGCTTTCCGGAATGGTGTAGAACCCGACGACAATGTCGTAGACCGGAACAGATGAATCGAACTGGGTGCAGCGCACCTCGGTTTCCCAGGACCATTCGTAGGTGCGGTTGGTGCAATCCGGCATGTTCCACGCCATGGACACGTCAAAGGCGCCAAGAGGCAGAAGAGTTTCCAAGTGCGAGTTCCAATCATCCACGAAGCTTACGGAATAGTCGCGCGCGTTGCCGCCACGCTGCAAAGCCGTGGTGCCCAGACGGGTGATTGCTCCGCCGCCGTTCAGCGATTCATCGGCGAAAGGTGCCCAGCCATTGCCGGTCACCAGCTTGATCGGTGGCTGGTAGACGCTCGAACGTTTGACGCTGGCCGCGCGTTGTTCTTCAGCTGCGATGATTTCCTGCGCGCTCTGACCATTGGGCAGGCTACCGTCCTCACAGGGAAGGGCCAGAACCAGACCTGGCTCCAGAGCGTTGGGGTTGGTGATTTCGTTCCGGTTCGCGTTAAAGATCGGCTGATAGTTCGACGTGCCGTAGGCTGCGATTGCAATGGTCGCCATGGTGTCGCCGTCTTGGACGGTATAGTTGGTGCAAGCTTCCTGTGCTGCAGCGGCACCTGCGCACAGAGCGGTAATAGCAGTTGCTGAAAGCGCTACCTTTTTCATCTTCTCGTTAAACATGTCCACTTCCTCCAGACTTTAGTTTGTCAGGCCAGATCGGGGCCTTATCCATTTTCCATTTGATGACGCAGGGCGGTTGACACGATGTCGCGCCATTCGCCTGATTGCTGCATGATTGCCAGACCCTGATTCAGCGTCTCAAGGATCGCTTCCCCATCAGGATTATCTTTGTGGGTCATGACGTTGAGCGACTTGATGGCCGCAAGGTTGGGGTTTTCGATAATCCGGTGCTTGTACCCAAGCCGTTCAATTGCCTCGGCTGCCAGATGTGCCTCGATGGCGACGATATCTGCGGTGCCTTCCATCAAAGCGTGAAAGCAATCATCCGGTGACGTTGGCCGCAGAAGTTTGATGACCGGTTCGTACAGGCTTACAGCGTCCATGTGAGACAAAGACCAACCCTCTGGCCGGCAGATCGTTGCACCGGCAAAATCGGCATAGGTCAATGTCTCCTCATAGCCGGAACCTTCGCGGGCGAAGAACGTATCCACGACCTCGTAGAACGGGTTTGAGAAATTGTAGGTCTCGCACCGATTGCGATCATCTTCCGACAGCGCAACGGCCTCTTCGCAATTGGGGCGCGACCAGGGGAAGGTGGCGTCAAATGCGAGTGTCGGCATCAACAGGTCCAGATGCGAAGACCAGTCATTCACGAACTGAATCTTGTAGGCCTGTTCGGGAGCGGCACGAAACATCGCTGTCTCAACCAGATGGGTATAGAGCCCCCGATTGGGCAGAGATTCATCGGTGAACGGAGCGTAGTTACCGCCAGTGATCAACAGCAATTGACGGTCCCGGATTTCGGGCCGTTCACCCGTTCCGGCATTTCGGATCAAAGCGGCAGCTTCGGCACGGGCGGCTTCGATCTCTTCCTTGGCAGCAGCGCGTGCTGCAACGACCGCCTCTTCACTCGCGTTCTTTGCCTCGGCTTCCGCTGCCGCAACGCGGGCTTCCGCTTCGGCCACGGCTTTCTCGGCGCGTTCTTCTGCGGCTTTTACCAGCTCTGCCGCCATTTCGGCGGCCAGCCGCTCTGCCTCGGTGTCAGCAAGCGCCGGAGCACGCCCGACATCTTCCAGACAGGGCAGTTCCAGAACGTCGCCGACGCGGATGATATTGGGGTTGGAACCGATAACATCCCGGTTCGCGTCGAAAATGATGCGAAAGTCCTCGGTCGCATACACTTCGATTGCCAATTCCCGTAAGCTATCGCCGCGTTGAATTTCATAACTTGAACACGCCTCTTGCGCAGATGCCGCGCCCGTGGCGGCAGCAAGGGCAAGGCTTGATATGAGTAAGTGCTTTATCATGGGTCCTGTTGCTTTGCCTGTTTAGGTTCTTGTGAGTTTCGCCACTGCGATAGAAAGATTGTCCTGATCCGGGTCACCCTTGGCCTGCACAGCCGTCAGCAATGCTTCGGCAATGTCTTGAGCCAGCCCCTGTTGATGATCCCGCAGAATGGCTTGAATTTCGGTGTCGCTGATGTACTGCAACCCATCACTTCCAAGGATCAGGACATCGGCGGGCGACACGATCAATGGATCTTCCGGGCAATCCACTTTGGGAATGGCCCCGCCTGTAACCACGGACGTTAATTGATTGCTGTCCATGTCCCGGGCCACCGCTTCGGTGATCTCGCCCGAAGCCACTTTCGACGCAATCACGGGTGCCATCGAGTGGTCTTCGTTGACCTGCGTCAACGCTCCGTCCCGAAACAGGTAAAGAGGGCTGTCGCCGATCGAAATCCAGAACACACGCCGCCCCAGAAGAAGGACACCCAACATGGTTGATCCCATGTTGAAGCCATGACCCCTGGCCTCGGTGTAGTTGGCGATCGCGGCATTGGCTTGCATGGCGGCCAAAGGAAGCGCATCTATCGCGGATCCTTCGTTCAGGGTTTCTGCCTCAAGTTCTGCGTCCAGCGCGTCGCGCCATGCAGCCACTACCATTTCCGAAGCTATTTCACCCGCCTCATGGCCGCCCATACCGTCCGCAATCACAACATAGCCCGCGTCCGACGCGTCAAACATGCGGGCTGCAATCGCGTCTTCCTGCGTTTCCCGCTGACCCTGGTTCAGGATCAGCGCAACATCATATGCCGGAGTTGCCAGCATTTATCAGGAATCCCGCCAATCAAAACCGTCGTCGCAGAAAGCCATGAACCGGATCGAGGTTTCGCTGATGCGGATCAGGTCTCCGTTGGACAGGGCCACGGTGCTGAGAACAGGTTTGCCGTTCAGGCGTACAAGATTGGCCTTGCCGCCATGGCCCAAGTAACACTTCCGGTCTTCGGGGTCATAGGCGATGACTGCATGGTTCGAGCGCGAAATGCCGGTATCGCCAAAATCCAACTGAATGGCCTGGTCATCGTTGCGCCCGATTTGCATCAGGCCTTCGGTGAGCGTAATGCTTGAACCTCGTCCCGGACCGGCTGTTACAACCAGCCAGCCCACCGGGAATGTCTCTTGCGCCGCTTCTGCTTTTGCTACGGGTTCGGAGGATTCGATCAGGTCCTGAACATGCGTGTCGGCGCGCTCAAATCCCAGAAATGTCGTTTTGACCCGTGAACGGCGATCCTCGACCGGGGCAGGGGCTGTTTCAACCTGCTCAATCACCGGCTCAACCGTGTCTTCGACCTGCTTCTCTTCTGGGGCCGGAGCTTCGGCAACCTCAACCTCGCCGACTTCTGGCTCGGTAGGTTCGGACACGACCTCAGCCGTTGCTTCCTCTGGCGAAGTCTCGGCGGGTGTTTCCGTCACATGCAGGGTGACAACCTGCTCGACCTCAACCAGTTCTTCGACATTTTCTTCCACCAGAACGTTTTTCAGAGCGTCGCCCTCTTCCAAGTTGTCTTCTTCCGAACTGTCTTCGGCAAAGATCGACTCCTCGGGTTCGGCCACTGCCTCCGGCTCGGCCTCGTCAAACTCGGGCATCTTTTCTTCGGGGATCAGTTCATCCGTTTCCTCATAGGATTCGGATGTCATGTTTCCACCGGCCAATGCGGCGCGCAAAGCGTTGAAATCCGCAATGGGTTCCTGCTTTTCTTCTTCGCTTACAGCACCGTCCACTGTGGCCGGTTTCTCGGCAACGTCTTCTTCTTTGGATTTGCCGGCACCTTCGAGAAGCCGGCTCAGAGGGCTTTTGTATTTGAACATGGTGTCGACACCTTCAAGTTAGTGACGCAGATAAGCCGCGTCGTAAGCTGCTACTGTTCCCTGCACGTCAGCGCAGAGCCACTCAATGGATACCCATGGGAACTGGTACATTCTGCGGCGGGCCGGTTCCCGCCAGGGTGGCACACCTTGATACCACCTTCAGCAAACACACACTGGCAGATCACTATCGAACCGGTCAGATTACTCCTGTGCAAGTTGCATGATTGCGGCCGTCTCGGCCCCATTGCGCAACACTGTCAGATTTGCCTCAGGCTGCTCGCTTGAAACGAGTGCGGCCAGCATCTCATCAAGGCTTTCCGAGCCGTCAAATGTGATGCCGGAATGGCTTTCATTCAGAAGGACATCGTCTTTTTGCAGGCTTACTGCCGCGTCAGCCGGAACTGCGTTCACCGTGGTTTGCCATCCGCTATTGCCATCGGCGCTCACGGTAAAGGTGTAACCATTTTCTAAACCAACGGATCGTATGGCGGGAAGGGCCAACAAACCATTTTGCGCCCGGGTCTGACCCAGCGGGCGATAGCGGGCAGCAACCCTTGTGTACCCATCGGCATCAACCTTCAGGTTATCCAGAACCTGCGCCGCAAAAGGTACATCCTGGCGGACCGGGCTGCCATTCAGGGTATAGATGACAGCGCCACGCTGTACCCAATCGCCGATCACGCTCATGTCCTGATTGGCGTCCACCCCCGTAACTGCAATGGTGGCTCCGGTCGAGCCGCGGCGGCGGGATGTCTGGAAGGGGATATCGACATCCCAATGCGCAAACGCCACCTGCTGTTCCGCCGGAACACCAGCGTTGGCGATTGCATCAGTCGCAGGTGTCTCGATCTCAGACACTGCTGCAATATCAGTCACTTCTTCCGACTGTGCCGGAATTTCGGAACGTTCAGTGTCTACGGAGGCTGTTTCTGTGGCAGCTGGCTCCGCAGGTACTGATTGTGCCTGCTCGACAGGCTCTTCCGGTTTGGGTTCGGGTGCAACGGCCACTTCGGGTTCGGGATCGGTGGCCTCTGTGACAGAAGGATCGGTAACGGGCGCCTCTGTCTCAGCGGACTGTGTGTCTGCCATGGGCTGCGCGACCGGTATTTCTGCCTGGTCTTCTGTCTTGTCGGCGGACATCACAAAGAAACCACCTGCGGCCAACGCAACTGCAACAACAGCCGCGCCTGCAATCAGCTTGCCGCTGCCGCCGGACCCGCTCTGAACCACTGTATCGACAGCGACCGGGGTTTCCTCTTTCTTTGAGATTTTGGTCAGATCGCTATCTTTTTTGTCTTCGTTGCCAAGAACGATGTCCGAGTTTCCGGCCAGTAGGGCCGTAACTACGGCTTCGGCGTTCTCGCTTTCGGCCTTGATCCGGGCCTTTTCTTCCTCTTTGTCTTTGCGATCCATGCCGACAATCACGGACACGGGCCGATAGGCGAATGTGTCGAACATGACGCCAGGGCCGCGGAACATGCGCAACCAATCCAATGCAGATTGAAGACGATCCGTGGCGTGAACTTCCATCGCCTTGTCAATCGCTTCGAGGAACCCGTCTGGGTATCCTTCGAAACGACCGGTCAATGGCGTGTAGGGGTCATCCTGCCCGTTGTTGAACGCGTTCAGGCGGCTCTGGCCGTCGATGGGGCGTTCACCGCTGATGGCGTGATAAAGCGTGGCGGCCAGAACATAAAGGTCGCTGCTGGGCCCTTGATCCGCGCCCCGCACATAGAATTCGTGCGGAGAGTATCCATCCTTGATCACGCGCAGTGTCAGCAATGCTGCCGATTTGTTCGCCGCTTGCTCGCGTGCGGCGCCAAAATCGATCAGGACGGGGTCTCCGTTTTCATCAATCAGAATGTTGTCCGGCGAAATGTCCCGATGCAACATGCCGCTCTGGTGAATGAAAGACACCGCGGACAACATTTTTTCGGTGACCTGAACGATGAAATCAGGGCCGCCGTCATTCTCCGGGTTTTCCACGTAATCCAGCAGGTCGCACCCACGGATGAGATCCATTGCGATATATGCGGTGTCATTGTCTTCGAACACCTGATGCACATCTACGATATTGGGATGTACCAGACGCGCATGATTGCGTGCCTCCTGAATAAAGAGGTCAATGATCGAGCGCAGGTCGTCCTTGAAGGACGGGTCGTTTGGTTCGACCAGATCACCGTTGCGGCGGCACAGCGCTCCGGGGAAGCACTCTTTGATAACGACGTCGCGCTCCAGGCTGTCGCGCGCCAGGTAAGTGATCCCAAATCCGCCGTTGCTGAGATAGCGGAGGATTTCATACTGCCCGCGCAACAGCTTTGCGCCTGGCTGCAATCCTTCAATTTTCGGTTCGTCGTGCGTCGCGCCGACAGCCTGGTTGTGGCTCATTTCAATCCGCCCGTTCTATTCATTTTGCGGCTTAGAAAAACCGGGCCGACAGCCCACGAACTCACAACCAAAAACAACCGCAGGACACTTGAGAACGGTTAGACGTTTCAAATTTGACTTTATTGGGGCCGCCTGATGGCTTCACTATGGATCGTTTTTCGCGTGATGGCATATGTTGTGCCTAATGGTATGTGCGGATCTATATATAGACAATGGGTATGGGCTGATTGAAAACTTAAACCCGAAATCAAGCGTGTTGGTCCACGAATTCGAAACAATAAAGGGCCGATTCCTCGGCCCTTCGAATCGCTGCAATGCAGCTCAATCTTGACGGGAAAGCGTCAGGTTCCGGTTTTCGGCTGCGCCGCTGCGACCGTGCTGCCAGCCCATGCAAGGTTGTCGCCCAGCTGCGCCAGAATGCTGATTGCGTCCTTCAATGGTGCGTCCCCGCTTTCGAATTGCAGCAACAGAAGCAAATCTGTCGCCTTTTCAAATTCTGCGGGAATCCAATCAGCTTCGGGGTCGATTTCGCCACCTTGTTCCAGCCGTTCCGCAAAATCTTCGACGATCTCCTGACAGCTGCTCAGAAACGCGGCCGGTTCGATATCAGAGGTTTCACGTAGATCTTCATAGATGCTTGCTATTGCGGCCAGCCAGTCCTCGAGAATGGGGTTGTTCAACGGGGGCAGGGCAGACCCAAGCGTTGACTGCATCGATGTGGTGTCATTCGAAACAGGTTCTGGCTCTGCGCCCTTCAGCGCCTCAAGATAGGGCAGGAAGTCCTGCTGCAAATCTTTCCGCGCAGCCTCGAGATCGCCACGGCGCCGGTCGGATGCCGCTTCCAGCACGTGTTCCGCAAGGTTCTGCCCGCCGCAGGTTTCCCAAAGCGCAAAGTCGGGCTCTGGCTCCTGCGCCATGGCACGCACGGCGACCGGCGTACCAATTGGGACAACGGCGCGGAACATTCCTTCTTTTTCCTTGTTCAGACGCGCAAGGACGCGGTCCAGGGCACCCTGCACCGGTGGCAGATCAGCATGTGTTACGGCGAGCAGGCTGTTGGCCCGAAGCTCCGGGGGCACCTGAGACCACAAGTGACGCTCGGTCTCGCGCCAGGCATTGGTTCCATTTGTGCACCAGATGGCACAATCGACGAATTTCAGCAGATCCAAAGTCGGCTTGTAGGTATCATCCAGAGCACCCGAGCCCGGAAGATCAAACAGCGATATTTCCTTGAGGGCCGGAGTATTGATACCGACCGATATGAAATCGGGCTCTTCCTGGGCCGCTTTTTCCAGCACTATGCCGGAGTATGTCTTTGGTTCCCTGTTCCACCAACCGACAGTCGTTTCGGGCGCATCCGCGTAGGCGACGATCACAAGCGGCAATTTCAGATGCTGCGGGCCGGTTGGCAGAATGTCCGCGCCAGCCAGCATGTTCGCCAGACTTGACTTGCCTGCGCCGAATTCCCCGGCGAAACCGATATTGACCGCGTTTGACAGACGTTCAGCGTGGGACAGAGCCCGCGCACGCATATCCTCCAACGCCTCGTCAGGCGTCAGGTTTTCAGTTGCGGTCAGGAAGCGCTCCAGTTGGCGTACTTCCTTTTCAGTTCCGGGAAATTCAATCATTCCGCAGCCTCTGCTTGTCTTTCATCCGCATCGGGTGTTCCAAAAACCGTCTCCAGCTCAGCTGCAATGCGACGTGCTTTGTCGAAGGCACCTTGCGCTTCCGCCTGGGCGTTCAGTTCTCCTGAGTTGGAACGGTGCTCAAGATGACCGGCCAGAAGGGCCATATAGTGGTCCAGAACCGTATTCAGCCGTTCCAACAGATCGTCGCGGGTCGTGTCGATCAGGTCATCCCCGATCAGCTCGAACTCCTGCACGATCAGCCGTTCTGCACGCGCCACAACGCTATTGCGCGAGATCAGACGCGACAGCCAGTTTACACGCAATTCAACGGTAATGCCACGGGTCAGGGCGGTGGTGTCCGGCCGGAACCAACGTACAGCACTGGTGTTCATGCGATTGTCGACCGGCTCTTGCCATCCCGGCAATGCCCGCAAGGCGGCATTGCAATGCATGTCGATCGCGTAAAGCTCGCTGAGCATGCGCTGCCGAACAACTTGCGATGCCCCCTGTACCAGTTCACGCATACGCTCGCGCAATGGCGTAAAATTAAGCTCGGTCTCTCCGCCTTTTGCCAGCAGAGGCGACTGGCCGTCCGGCCCGCGCACAACGATAGCCACCGATTCCGAGACAGTGTCATCCATGACCCCGCGCAGATTCGACAGGACATCATCCATGTCACGCGTGATCTCTTGCGTTTTTTCAGCAATCAGTTTCCGCAGGTCGCCAAGTGTCTTGTCGCTTTCATCGGTATTTCGGACATCCAAGCCGTCTTCATCTTGCAGCGCCCGCAAACGAACCTGAGAGCGCTCAAGCTCCCCGCGTGCGAAGCTGTCGAGATGTTGCCAGGCCATACGCAACTGTTCGTTGATCGGTCCGTCCGTCAAAGCCTGAGTGACATGACGGCGCAGATCGGGCAGGCCGGACGCAATCATTGCGGCAAAGCGCAGAACCGCTTCGCGGCTGATCGGTCCCGGGCCTTGTTTGATCTCGGCCACACCGTTGAGATATTGCTGCATCTGTTCCGGGTGGGCGCGCAGCCATGCCAGAACGTGGTCGTGGTTCACTCCGGTTTCATCACCGGTCAGAGCATAGTGCGCCCATTGCGCGCTGCCCATCAGGACATCGATGTTCGAGTTGCCGAGCGCCTTTTCCAACCCCTCCAATACATCCAGACGAACCTTGGCCGCGTCTTCGGCCCCGCCGCCCAGTTCATCCACACGGTTGATGAAGACGACGATCTGCCCGAGTTCCAGCGCTTGCATCAACCGGAACAGTTTCAGATCCGCGCGCGACAATGCCTGATGCGCGGACAGAACCACCACAAAGAAATCGGATTCCTTCAGATACTGTCGTGAAATTTCTTCACGGATCAGCAGGGGGTCATTTACACCGGGCGTGTCGGTGACCGTCAGCGGAAACGGAAAATGGCCCAAGTCAAAATAAACCTCGGCCTTGCGAGTGATGTCGCTGTAAAGGCCGCGATCGCTTCCGGGGTCCAAAGCCCCGTCCTCGGACGGATCATCCCCGGCACAGACATATCTGGCGAGGTCATCTGACGTCAGTTCGTCCAGATCGTGCTGTTGGCCCAGCAGCTGTTCATAGCTGTCACCCAGACGCCGACGCGCCCGGACCTTCATGGCCTCGACCTGTTCTTCGATCATTTCGCGCTTATAGCTGTCCTCGTCATCGGGAAACATGTTGCGCAGTTCTTCACCTTCGGCGATCAGCGATTGCCATTGGTAATTGTCGAAGAAGTGGAATTCGGCACCTTGGGTTCTGCGGGAAGGGTGCCCGAAATGCATGTCGGTTATAACAGTTGTCCAGGGGTTTACATCCGAAGGCAAATACTCTGCCTGACCGGTGAAGCCGTTGATTAGACGGGATTTTCCAGCCTTGATTTGCCCGACAAACGCAATTGACGGTTTCAGATTGCTAAGATCACCAATGATGCGCGAAATGAATTGGCGCGTTTCATCATTGCTTGCCCCGTTCATTTCTTCTGCTATGCGAATAAGTTCGCGGCGATGTGTTTCACTCATTACTCATTACCCTGATTACAATAATAAACAGATTGAAGTAGTCGAAAATTTGAATTCAACGGAGGCAATCATTTCTCGGCCTCCTGCAAAGAGGTCCACAGGTTGACGACCGCCCCCAGTTTGCGGGCTTCGTGGATGGCGACCGCGATCTGACCTTGGTCACTCAAGACGGCCAGACCAGCCCCTTTCCCGCCCGATGGCCGCATGACAATCAGTTGCGGGTCTTCACTCTCATGCTGAGAGTCGCCATCCCAGCCGGCAAGATCAGCCACAAAACGGGCCAGCGTGTCCTGGTCGGGATGCATCGGCTCAGATGGCTTGCAAACGCCTTCCAAAAGAGGTGCGGCTTCGTCCGAATTGTCCACGAACACACGACCCGAGGCAAAGCGGCTCGACGCTTCAAAAAAACGTTGGGCAAGTGTTTCCGCTGCATCGGGTGTTGCCTCGGCGGATGGAAAGTCATCAACAGGTTTCTCAGCACTCGGGACGACGGAAACAATCGGCTCGGACGGAAGCTCAATGGCAGCGCAGGCTTTCTCGATTTCACTGAAGGTGATACCCACGTCATCCACTTCAAGCGCTGTGTCCGGTCTGCCCGACGTCAGTTCAAGCGGAGCAGGCGAACCGGAGATGCCGGAGACCAATCCGGCTAGTTTCTCGATCAGTTCGGCGCGTGATTCCGTTTCAAAGTCCGGAACCTCACCTGCCGGAACCTTAAAAACATCCGTGATCCGGGAGCTGTTCACCTCGATTGCCAGACAATCCCCGTTTGCGGCGGTAAATTCCAACCGGCGCGGCAATACTGTGCCGCGGATTGCCCGCAATACCGCAGAACGGCGCGCGGCCGCTGTTTCCCCAGCGATCCGCACGGTCGGAGACAGCCGTGCGACCGAGGTCCGCCTGATATCTTCAAGCAGGTCGAGAATGTCCGTGTCCATCATGCCGTGACCCCCTCTGGTCCCGTTCAAACCGCGGCCGCGACCGGCCCCAGACTGAGATGTGATTTGGTAAGCGCCAGTCCGACATTCGCACTGTTGCGACAGATATAGCAGACCACATGATCAGGATATTCCTTGGTCCGCAGAAAGATGTTCAGCCTGTCCTTGGAAAAAACGGCGACTTCCCCGAAGCCAGCGTTTTCTTCGTCTGCACTGCCGGCCTGACGCAAGAGCGCTTCAAAGGCTGCAACCCCGCGCCCCTGAAACAGATTGGCCACAGCCACCGCCAAAACATCCAACGAATCCGCGCAGTCGGAATCAGAAACAGAGCTGCCCAAAAGCATCCCCGTCTCCATGTCGATATACCCGGCTGCTATACAGTCGGGTATCGTTTCCATGGCGGAGTTCAGTGCGGTTTGAATAGACATCTAATCCATTGTTTTCATTTATGAGTTTCTCATTACTTCGATTCGGACACCCTTACAACACATGCCATTCAGCACCGCTGTTTTCTTTGGCTTTCGGAATGGATCGAAGTGCCTCTTTGGTTTGCCTTTCGTTGTGTTCAATGGCGATCTGATCAAACTCGGCCAGAAAGGCCTTGAATACGTTCTTCAGCCCTGCTGCATCCTGCGGCAAGTCTTCATTTCTTGAAACCTCGTGCCACATATCCGACGCGCTGAGAGGCGATCCGACCGCAACTTCGTGCAGGTCACCTAGCGCGGCAACGTTTCTTTCAACTGCGTCAACCTGTTCGGTGGTGGCAGCTTCGATCAAACCGCTGGTTTCGGGTTCCGGCTCATACTCATCCGCAGTGTTGCCGGTTTGCGCGGCCATCAATGCCGTAATCGAGGATACAGAAACTTCTATGCCGCGATCTTCAGCCAAACCGGCCTGCTCGGATTCCTCTTCTGCGCCATCCGGCACGATCGGGGTCTCTCGCATCGAAGTGTTCAGCGAGGCAAGCACGTCATCGGAATTGTCAACAGCCGCAAGAGGTGCGGGGCTGATTTCCGCATCATCCAGAGCGCCCGTGTCGTCATCCAATTCGTCCTCCAGATCGGCGTCAACGGACAGCTCGAATTCGTCTTCGTCATCCTCAAGGCCCGCGACATTCGTCAATTCCAGCGGGTCGTTCGAGGTGTCTTTGAAAAAGGAACGCAGATCATCGCTTGTGTCGGGTTCAACGGGCAGCGGAACCGGCTCTGATGTCATCTCTGCGCGCAGCCGTTCAGCCTCTTCGGCATCGATCCGAACCCGCTCGGCCTCATCCGAGCGCCGCTCGACCCGGGCAGGTCGTACCGGGAAGCTGGTCACAACTGTTTCGCCTACAGCGTTCGATTGCCCGGCGGCCTCCAACGGGTTCACCAACCTCAAGGGTGTGGCTTCGTCTTTGGCTGTCGGCTCGTTTGATGAACGGGCAGGGCGCAAAGGTTTGACTTTGGGTGCGTCGGCTTGGCCCTTGTCGATCTGGTATCGAGCCAGCTGATCGGCACGGTTGTCCATAATCTGTTCCGTGATCTCCAGGAAACTGTCGATCATCTTGCCGCCGCCGCTGCGCGACCACATCTCGGCATCGCCTGTCTTGTCCCGGGCCGTGATCGCGTCGCGGGCCGAAAACAAAATGGACCGATTGAACAGGTGACCAGCTTCGCGGTTAACGCGGCGCAGTACTTTTTGACGGTCTTTGAGGCTCAGGGCATCTGCCCGCGTCACCAAAAGCAAAGAGTTGTGTTGCAACCTCTCGGGTAGGGAAACCCATGTCGCGCGTTCGGTTTCGCGCCAGGCTTGTGTCGCGTGGGTACACCACAAAACGCCGTTTGCCTGACCCACCGCGCGTTGCCACACATCCGTCGAGATCTTGGGGTCCGAAATGCCGGGTGTGTCAATCAGGTCGACAGCTTCCAGAATATCGGCCTCAAGGAAGATGCGGATGAACTGTGCGTCATTGACGCCAACGGTTTCAAGCTGATCCAGTTCGATCAGTTCAGTACTTCCGTCATGGCGTTTGATATAGGGCGCCTGATTGCCCCAGCTAAACCAGACCGGTGGCAACTGGGTTGCCGTCACCTGCGTCGGCAAGGTCTGCGTTCGCAGCAAAAAGTTCATCAACGTGGATTTGCCGGCGCTGAACTCGCCCATCAGGGCGAAAACCGGTTTGCGACGGGACCACTGCTCGATGCGTTCCCATGCCTTCGGAGAAACAAAGCGTGTTTGTGTATCTTTTGCCATTTTTCTACTTATGCCGCTTCGTTGCTTAGATCTTTCAGTATGTCACCCAGAATCTCGTCCTTGGATTTCTGTGGCTGCAAGCCCGCCATCGCCGCCGCAGTCTGACCCGGGTTCTTGTCGGCAGAAGACGAGATGCTCAGCAGAGTTTCCTTCTGCTCGCGCAGGAAATCCGTCAGGATCGCGCGAACGTTTTCCAGAACCGCCGCGATCTGGTTTTCCTCGATATCCTTGGTGATCGAATTTGCCTCGGACGCGATCAACCGCGTGTAATCCGCCGCATATGCCTCAAACCCCTTTCGGCGTTGCCACCAACGTCGCCACCAGGTGCTTTGCAAGTCCAGTGCGATCGTCCGGCCGATGCCGAGAGGCGGTGGAACACGGGGAACAATGGGCGCTTCGATGCTGAATTCGCCCAGATGGTTGCCGAGTATCTTATGATAAAGCGCTTCAACATCCGCAGCAGCGGTTGCGTACAACGCCCCGGCATCTTTTCGCATGGCGCGGGCGAAACTGAAATAGGCAGCTTTTTGCAACGTCCGCAAACCTGCTGGATCGTATTGCCATGTGCCTTGTTCGCCATTTTTTTCAAGATGCGCGATCAGAGAGTCCGTCGCGCGTTTGACGAAATTGTCCTCGGCTGACTTCAGACGCTCCAACACCTTGTCGCGCAGCGCATTTGTCAACTCGGCGACTTTCTTTTCGTATTCGGCTGACACCGTGTTAACCGCCTCTTCGGGCGATACGCCGTCAAGATCCCGTGCAACGCCTTCACCTTCGGAAAGATTCCTGGCAACCGCAGTCGCGCGGATCTGACTGGCAATGTTTCGCGCCCGATGGCGGACGCGGTCCATCAGTCGCGCTCCGGCACCTTCTGCAATGCGCTCATTCATGGCCAGTAGCAGATCGGGCAGACCGGACAGCGCCCAGATTTTATCGAGCGAGGCCGCCTGATCACCGAAACCGGCGGCCAGGTAGAACGTATTCAAAGCCTGGCGCGACTCTTCTGTCAGAATATCCGGGTTCCCGGTCAACGCCGCTTCGGCCCACAGCGCACTGCCAAAAACGACGCTGGTATTTGTGTCGATATTGTTCTGTTTCAGCGTGTCCTGAATGCGGTCACGGATCTCTGGCACCTGGCTCACAGGATCGGACAGCTCGTCGATCCGGTTGACGAACAGGATGATCTGCCGGTTCTCGAACTGCGCGATAATGCGCATCAGGGCCATGTCCATTGTCGTCAGGGCCTGGCTTGCCGCCAATACCACAACGCAGACTTCGGATCCGCGCAGGCTGCGCAGAGTGATTTGTTCGCGCACCATGAACGTATCGTTCACACCCGGTGTGTCGCACAGTTTCAGTGCGATGGGGTATTGCGGAATGTCCATATACAGCTCGGCTGATTTGGTGACATCTGCAAACCGGCCCGTTTTGGGATCAATATCGGGATCGTCTTCATCGCCCAGGCAGACATAACGCTGAATCAGTTCCTCATCGAAATGATCATACTGATGGCTTTGACCCAGGATCAGGTCGAAATGTTTGCCAAGACGTTCCTCTGACTTGGCCTTCATCTCACCAATCTGGCGGCGGATGTCTTCCATCTCGTCATCTGCGCCGGCGCGATTGGCCAATTCGCCAAGACGACCGCCACCGACCATCAGGTTGTCCCATTCTTCCTGCTCGAAGAACGTGAACTTGGCCTTTGTGTCACCGGGCGGGCGCGTGTTGATGTTCAACGTCGTAACCACCGACGTCCAAGGGTTGACGTCTGACGGAAGCAGGCCGGGATGCCCGGCAAGAATATTGACGATCGAGGATTTTCCGGCCTTGACCTGGCCCACCATCGTGACACTAGCGGTAAAGTTCTCCATCCGGGTCTTGAGGGTCGCCAGCCGTGCCGAGGAGCGCGCATCAGCCACCTCAGTCAGTTGATCAATCTGAGCCGTCAGTGAAGCCATGGTCGCCGTCATCGGTGCCAGTGCTTCGTTGCCCACAGACAAAAGGTGATCGTTGCGCGCCATACTTAACCTCCGGTTCCCGTTGCAGCAATTTCGGGTTCGTGAGCGACACGCCCCGCCGGAATGCTTGTCAGAGTGTCGATCCGCGCGATCAGGTCCAATGCATTGCCCAGAATTTCAGCTTCGGCCCGAGGTGAAATGGTCTCGTACGATTTGGAATCTGCCAGAACTTCGATCGAGCTGAAGCGGTCGCCGTTCTTGAGGCACGCAACACGGCGCCCGGTCGGGAAACCTTCGGATTTTGCGGCGGGCAACGGCATGCGTGCGTTCGCAAGCAGGTAATGTTCACCGGAATGCGTTCGAAGCGAAATGCCAAAGCCTGTATTCGGATGGTCGCGATTCAGAGTTTTGAGCTCACCAAGGAAACTCTCACGAGCGAAGAAGACGGCTTCTTGCTCGGCGGCAGCGGAGGGATTCAAATCGGTCACAGCAGAAAGCCTTGTATTGGAGTTGAGCAAAAAAAACTCGTACCGGCGCCAAAGTGGCAAAAAGACTCATTAACTCCTGATAAACAACAAGTACCTTCAAGGCGGTGTTATTTTGGCGCGAATAAGATTTTTTAGCGGTTGAATTGTGGCGGCAATGTGGTCGATCTCTCATAAGAATGCCTCAACCGACGCGAGTATCTCGATGAGGCAGATCAGACCGAGAAACGTCCGGCAAGCTTGTATGCATGCATAGTCGGCGCAGCCAAATGACGCGAAGGTGACGTCTTTTCAGGTGCATTCGAAAGATTTGGAGGTCGAAAACCTTTTGATTTCATACTTTCGAATAAAAACAGATATTTATGTTTCGTTGCTTTACCGAAAACACCGGATCTGGAGGATGTAACCATGTTCCGTGTCAGATCCAGTAACACAGTCTGCGACAGTTTTCCGGATCAGACTGCATCAACTCTGGTCCGTTGTGCCTTGATTCTCCATCAAGTCTGGCGGCACAAGTTCCGACTTGTAGTTCTGGCGTCTATTCAACGTTAGCGCGTTTTTAATGGCTTGATTGTGCCAGGCGTCAACCTGAGAACCAAAAGTCGAAAAGCAGCGTCATATAGCTGCTTGCAAACCGGTTGCAGGTAGGGTTTCAGACGCCTCTGGTTTCGCGACCGTTGCGTTGCTTGCGGTATCAACCAGGCCGAAAACAGGTTGCAGTTTTCAACCAGGCAGCCCGGCAAGTCACAAACTTTCTATTCCTCGAATTTTCCCTCTCGCACTCCGATGCAAGCTTTGTTATTGACCGCTTCATTCCAGCGCAAACGCGCTTGGTTGCGGGTGTGGCGAAATTGGTAGACGCACCAGATTTAGGTTCTGGCGCCGCAAGGCGTGGGGGTTCAAGTCCCTCCACCCGCACCATATGAATTTACCATAATCATCATTATACGAATTATAATTGCGCCCGGGTGCGCGCTACTTCCAAGTGCGACGCCTATTAGAAACCAATGGGTTATCTAATGAGGAGGTCATGGCGTGAGGACAGTGTATTTGCAACTCAGCATCGAAGAGCGCCGTAGAATTGAGCGCTGGAGGCAGGCGGAAGTTCCTGTTCGAGAAATGGCACGTGTGTTGAAGTGCTCGAAAGCCACCATCCATCGAGAGATCAAGCGAAACTTCTTCTCGGATCCTTGTCTGCCGAAATGCGATAGCTACTACGGCGCGTCTGCGCATCGGAAAGCTGCGGATCGGCGCGTCCGGCAACGTAAACTGATCCGCCATCCCGAGTTGCGCAAGCGTGTCGTCGAGCGGCTAAAGAATGGCTGGACGCCTGAGCAGATCGGCAACCGAATGATCTATGAAGGCGCAAAGCTACGCGTCTGTCAGGAAACGATCTACCGCTACATCAATTCCGGAGAAGGCATGGCCGACGAGCTCTGGTGGTATCTGCACGAGCATCGAATGTTTCGTCGGCCACGCCGCGCCAGAAAGCGCCAGCCCCCCAAGTTTGACTGTGATGTCAGCATCCTGTTTCGCCCGGATGACGTGGCGCATCGACGTCAGTACGGTCACTGGGAGGGAGATTTGATGCTGTTCAAACAGGCTCTTGGCTAGTCAAATGTCACGTCACTGGTCGAACGCGTCAGCCGGTTTACGGTGCTGCTGAAGAACCCGAACAAGCGCACGAGGCCCGTGATGGGCAAGATCATGAAGGCGGTGGGCAACCTGCCCCATCTGGTACGGAAATCCATCACCTTCGATCGCGGCACCGAGTTTGTCTCGTGGCCCAATTTGCAGGCCGAGATCGGAACGCAGACTTGGTTTTGCAAGCCGTCCTCACCCTTGCAGAAAAGCACGGACGAAAACACCAACCGCCGCGTTCAAAGATGGCCGCCAAGGAAGCGGGACATTATGGCCCTCACTGATCATGACTTGAAGGTGATCAGTGACCGCCTCAATGCGACGCCCAGAAAATGCCTGGGCTGGAAGACGCCCGCCGAGGTGTTCCGGGAAAAGATGATGGAAGAAATGGGCCGAGCCCCCTACCCTCAAAGGCAATAGGAGTCGCAGTTCAGGTATCGCTCACAGTCTTCGGATGTCGGAGTACGTAAGAGTGAGATCGAGCGACTGAGTCTCGTCTCACCTTGATTTCAACACCTCAAGATTCTTGCGCTTTTTGAATGTTTCGACGGTTTAAGCGCTTCAAGTCCACGTCAAACGGAAAGCCAGCAAACCTCTTCGCAACCTGGAAACCGGCGCAGAGTGTCTTACTTGAGCATAGTTGATCGGTAGAATCCCCTGCTCCGGCACTCTGGGCGCGAGGGAGATGGAATACACCAGCAACTGAAAGTTTGCGGAGTCAACAATGCCCCTGAAATAAACAAAAAGACTATCTGTCTTGCCTGGCCTTGGCTCGCCTGCAATGTTGCTGGGCAACTCTCCAACCGAAAAAGGAGCTCCTATGTCTCGACTTTCAGACCGCAGAGACTTTGCCACCGAAATCTGCGAGCAGGCTGGGGTAATGGCCAAAAAGTTCTTTGCAGATCGGGTCAATCTTGTCGTTGATCAAAAAGGCGCTCAGGACTGGGTCAGCGAGGCGGACAGGAGCGTCGAAACCTTCATTCGTCAAAAGATCTCGGAGGCTTGGCCCAAAGATGGCATTTACGGTGAAGAACATGGCGCGGTAGCGGGAGAGAGTGGCTTTGACTGGGTTATTGACCCAATTGATGGAACCACGAATTTCGTGAACGGTATTCCAGCGTGGACCATTGTTCTGGCTGGTGTCACCAACGGCCAAACGGAGATTGGCGTGATCCATGATCCAAGCGTGGATGAGACTTTTGTCGCAACGCGCGGAGAAACAGCAACACTTAACGGATCACCGATATGGGTCGCTTCAGGAGTGCCTTTGCGCGACGGAACCGTGGCCGTAGGATACTCGAACCGGATTGAAAGCCGTCATGTTTTACCCGTGATCGAGAATCTGATCGAGCACGGGGCGATGTTTCACAGAAATGCCAGCGGAGCGCTTTCGTTGGCCTACGTCGCTGCCGGACGCCTTTTGGGTTACGTTGAGGAACACATGAATGCTTGGGATTGTCTGGCTGGGCAATTGCTGGTCGCGGAAGCGGGCGGCGTTGTCGAGGATCAGAACGCCGATGCGATGATCCGAGACGGTGGGCGCGTGATCGCAGGCACGCCAGATGTGTTCGAGACGTTACGTGAGATCGCAGAGAACGCATGGAGCGCTTAACGTCTAAGTCAAAGAGACCCAACCTGAATCAGGTTTGAGTGTCGCTAGATCAGCCTGCCAGAAATGGCCTTGTGAGGGCTGGTCATACTTGCGGTCTATCGAACAATCCGAAAGTGCGCACCAAAGCAATGTGCCTACTGCCCCGTGTGTCGTGATTGCAAGATCCCCGGCATCATGCGTCTGGATTATCTCTGTTACTGCGCGATGAATGCGTCTCTGCGCCTCGACAGCTGTTTCCCAACCGCGATAGCTCGTATCCGGCTGCGCAAAGAAAGCATCGGCGGCGGCCTCGAAATCGTCCCGAGGCAAGTAACCGGTTGCGCTGCGGTCGTTCTCACCAAGACCCCAGTTGCAATTTACGGGTAACGCTTGTGGTGCAGCAAGAATCTCACCTGTTTCGCGGGCCTTCCGCTCGCCACTGGTCCATATCTGCGTCACGTTGGATAAGACTTCACTGGATGCAAATTCGGTAGCGCGTTTGCGGCCCACAGCGTTCAATCCCCACTCAGTTATCGGGACGGCCGGATCGACAGAGACCTCGGGGTGCGAGATGATAATGAGTTTCGGCATTTAATCCGGCAAAAGAACGGGGCCTTTGTCAGCAAAGCCCATTTTGGTTTTTGTGCCGGGATCAAGCGGCGTATCGACGTCATCGTGTACAGCAAAAACCTGACCGAATGCACCGGTCAGCGTATATTCCATCCGAACGCCAACATAGGTCGCCTTGGCCACCGTGGCTGGGATGCCTTGGTCTGAACCGATGACCAGACGCGAGGGGCGCACAGCGATGGTTGCAGGTCCTTCGGACAATCCGCGACGTGGTAGCGTGTGGCGGTAACCTTCTATTTCTATCGTTGCCGCGTCGCCGTTGATTTCGACGATTTGGCACTCCAAAAGATTTGCCTCGCCTATGAAATCGGCAACAAATCGGTCGTTCGGGGCATCGTAAAGCTGGCGGGGTGTGCCCATTTGGGCGATTGCTGCGTTGCGCATGACGACAATCTCATCCGAGACCGCCAGTGCCTCTTCCTGATCGTGGGTCACGTAGACAACTGTCAAACCAAGTTCTTGCTGGATTGCCCGAATATCCTCTCGCACCTGACGGCGAAGCTTGGCATCGAGGTTGGACAACGGCTCGTCGAACAGCAGAACCTGCGGCTCAAGAACCAGCGCGCGGGCGACTGCAACACGCTGTTGTTGACCCCCCGACAGTTCAGAGGGAAGACGGTTGTCGAACCCCTGAAGACCAACAAGTTCCAATCCATTCAGAGCGCGGCTGCGGGCTTCATCCTTTGCAAAACCCGAGAAGGTGAGGCCATACATCACGTTTTCCAGCACGCTCATGTGAGGGAAAAGCGCGTATGACTGGAACACCATGGATACGTCACGGTCGGTGGCAGGCAATTTGGTCACGTCCCGATCTCCGATCAGGATCTTGCCCGAGCTTGCCATTTCCAACCCGGCAATCATGCGCAGAGTCGTTGTTTTCCCACAGCCTGACGGGCCAAGCAGTGTGACGAGCTTTCCCGCCTCGACGTTCAGGTTGATGTTGTCGACAGCGACGACATCCTTGCCGAACACTTTCGACACGTTCTCAAAGCGTACCGGGGCAGCCTTGGAACCGATTTTGGTGTCGGTCATGGCGATGTCTCCGTTCCGTGCTGCGTGCGTCGGCCAATTTGGACCCGACCGACGAGAAGTTGCAATAAGCCGACCGCCGCGAGCATCACGAAGATCAGCGTCGTCGAATAGGCGATCGCAAGGCCATAGTCGTTGTTCTCGACCCGACCGATGATGTAGCTGGTCGCCATGTCATATTCTGCACTGACCAGAAAGATGACAGCCGAGATCGCCGTCATGGCGCGCACAAAGCTGTATACAAGCGCGGCAAGTATCGCAGGGCGCAACAGCGGCAGAATGATGTTTCGGAACGTCTGCCACGAGTTCGCACCAAGGGTCAGCGAGGATTCATCAAGGCTGCGGTCAAGCTGCGACATGCTCGCGATCCCCGCACGAACGCCGACCGGCATATTGCGGAAGATGAAGCTGACCACGAGAATGACACCCGTACCCGTGATTTCAATCGGCGGAACGTTGAAGGCCAGGATGTAGCTGACGCCGATCACTGTCCCGGGGATGGCGAAGGACAGCATTGTTCCAAATTCGAAAGCGTTCTTGCCTGCAAAACTTTGTCTTGTCAGCAGATAGGCGGTCACCAGGCCAACGGCGGCAGTCAACGGGGCAGCAATGGCCGCGATGGTTATGGTGGTCCAGAAACTGTCCCAAGCTGCCCCGGTCCAGCGAATACCCTCTTCTTCGAAGCGGACCGAGAATGCAGTGATATAGTGTTTGATCGTCAGCGAGTTATCGACGCCCCACAGCTCGACAACACTGCCGTAAATGATCATCGCGTAGACAACAATTGTGAACAGCGCCCAACCCAGAGCGACGAGCAGTACCGGAACAGAAAGGCCAGTGGGCATCAGTGGATGGACGCCGGCATCCCCTTTGCCGGTGACGGTTGTGTAGCTTTTCTTCCCCAGCCAGACACGCTGCGCGTAAAAGGCGGAAAGAGTAAAGAACAGCAGCACCATGGCCAGAACCGCAGCCCTGCCTTGATCGTACTGAGCGCCGACGATGGCAAAGAATATCTCGGTCGAAAGCACGTCGAAATTCCCGCCCAATACAAGCGGGTTTCCGAAATCGGCCATGCTTTCGATGAAGCCCAGAAGAAATGCGTTCGCAAGACCAGGCCGCATCAGGGGCAAGGAAACCGTCTTGAATGTCTGCCATCTGCTGGCGCGGAGCGTTTGCGCCGCTTCTTCCATCGACGGAGAGACGCCTTCAACCACACCAATCAGAACAAGAAACGCAATTGGTGTAAACGCGAGTGTCTGCGCAATCAGGATGCCCGGCATTCCATACAGCCAGCGTGTCGGTTGCGTGCCGAACAGTTCGGCAAAGAACCGGGTGACAGAGCCGGACAGGCCAAAAAGCAGGATCAGCGCCAGGCCGATCACGAATGGCGGGGTGATTATTGGCAGAACGGTCAGAGCCCGCAGCGCGCGCTTGTAGCGAAAGCCTGAGCGCGTCACGACAAGTGCAAAGCAAAGACCCAGGACCGTGGTGATGACGCCAACGAGGATGGCAAGGAACAGTGAATTCCAGGCGGCGCCACAACGCGCGCCCTGAAAACAACCCAGACCCCACAGTCGATCATCGAAAAACTTCGAGAAGAAGACCGCGATGGAATACGCGCCGTCTTCGGTGATGAAGGCAGCGAAAAGCATCTTCGCGATGGGAAAAAAGACAAACACGGAGACAATTGTAATAACGCCTCCGATGGCGCTTACGACAAAGACGTCACCGTTAATGGCACCCCTTGCCGCAATCCCCTGAGTAAGCAGGAACAGAAAGCTCGAGGCGCATATCATCGCGCCATAGCCCATGCCGAACTGACGGTCGCCAAGCTCGCCAAACATCGCCTCCAACCAATGAAAGTTGAAACCTCTGATGCCAATGCTGAACCCCTGAGCGATCAGCCAGCCAAAGCCAAGCGCCCCTGACAGGATCAGTATGCGGGCGTAAACTGGATCAGATTTGGTGCGCTTCAACACCAGAAGCGGCAGGGCCAGTGCGATCAAAAGCGGCGCGAGCCAAAGTTTTTCACCCTGCCCAATCAGAAACGCAGCGGGGGCGTAATCCTCATCGAATGGATAGCCGTCCAAAAGCCACCCGAATGACCAAAGGCCACCGTCGACCATATACCAAGGCAACAGGCAGAATCCGACCCACCCGGCCGTGATCCAGAAGATCAGAACCGGATGGGTCGTTTTTGAAGTCCGGTCAGTCATTTACTGCGGCAGAGTCGAAACTTCTTCGTCCCATTTCTGCAGCAGACGCTTCCGTTCGTCCGAGGACCCATACTTTTTGAAGTCATAATCAATCAGCTTGATCTGACTCATGTCTGGCGCGCTCTCCGAAGTTTTTGCGTTCTTGTTCGATGGCACCTGGAACGCGTTGACCTGCAAAGCAAGGTTCTGAGCTTCGGGCGAAAGAGCCCAATCATAGAACTTCTTCGCTTCTTCTTCGTTGCGGGCTCCGTCAATAATCGACATCGAGCCAATCTCGTATCCCGTACCTTCGCATGGCGCGACGACCTTGATCGGGAACCCGGAAACGGCCTGTTTCACGGCGTCATGCATGAAGACGATACCAATTGTGTTCTCGCCGCGACCGGCGGCCTTGATCGGCGCCGATCCGGATTTGGTGTACTGATTGATGTTCGAATGCAGGCCCTTCATGAACTCAAAGCCTTCATCCTCGCCGAAGATCTGCACCATCGACGCCAGCGTGGTGTAGGCCGTACCTGATGAGTTCGGATTCGCCATCTGAACGTGGCCCTTGTATTCGGGCTTCAGCAGGTCTTTCCAACAGGCCGGTTCGGGCAGGTTGTTTGCAGCGATAAGATCGGCATTGTAGCCGTAGCCAAGTGCGCCCGAATAGATGCCGATCGTTCTGTTACCCGCGCTTTCTGCCTGGGATATCGCCCAATCATGAAGCTGATCGCGCATTGGCGAAATGTATTCCATCGTCAGGCCCTCTTCGGCGGCCTGCAAATGCGGATCACCCGTACCGCCCCACCAAACGTCCCCTTTCGGATTCGAGCTTTCGGCGCGTATTTGTGCAAAGGTTTCCCCTGACGACTTCCGGGTCATGTTGACGTCGATGCCCGTCGCATCTTCAAAGCTGCGCGCCATCAGTTGGCACCAGTCTTCTTGCGCCGAACAATAAAATGTCAGTTTGTCGGCCTGTGCCGCCGACAGTGACGCAGCCAGGGCGATCACCGATCCAACCGTGGTGGATATCAATTTACTCATTTTCTTCCTCCCTTTGAGCTTGATGCGTCCGGGTTTCCCGGTTCTTTCATGCCCTTCCTCATGCAGCCTGTCGAAGTTTCTTTATGACAATTTTGACTTCTGGATTGTCTGTCAGATTGTTAAGCAAATCTGACAGGTCGCTTTCTTGAACCAACTTTGCGGCCTTTGCCGGTGAAAACCAGTGACGCGTACGTTCACCTTTTTCCTTCCAGCGTCGCTTCAGCTTTTCGACGACCATCGGATAAAGGGTGACGCGGCAGCGAACGCTGCTTTGCCCCTCGTATCGTTTATCATAGAAAAAATGACCGATTGGCCGTTTCGATATGGTGCCGACGGCGCCTGCTTCTTCTTGCGCTTCGATTTCAGCGGCTTGCCATGGTTTTTTGCCGTCCATCAGCCATCCTTTCGGGATAACCCACCGGCCGGTATCCCGCGAAGTGACCATAAGAACGCGCAACTTGCCAGCCTTGTCCCAGCGCATCGGAAGCGCCGCAATCTGATCTGCCGTTTCGCTGTCACTCATGCCGCCTCTCAATGCCACACGATCAAGAACCAAAAGGAAGCAGTCTTATTGGCAAGTTGGCCGGTCAACGCTTTGCCTTGGCTCGTATTCTGAATTTGATCAGCCTGTGCATCTTTGCTTTGCGCTTCGAAATACTTGTGTTCGCTCGAATTCTCACAACGTTCCGAGGGTTATGCAACAAAAAATATTGCATTATGACCGAAAGCCCACAAAAGTGGATTTCGAAACCTAGTCGGGTCGTCGGATGTCCAAAACTAAAACGCGCGGCAAAATGTCTGAAAAGAGCCACAGCCGGGTAAAGAAATCCGACCGGCGCCAGCAGATATTGCTGGAACTGAAGCTGCGCCCGCACGTTCGCATCAACGAACTGGCGCAGCGGTTCAACGTCTCCACCGAGACGGTACGCAGAGACTTCGATGCTCTGTCGAATGATGGCTTGATAGCGCGGGCACACGGGGGGGCATCGGCCGCCGCGCAAGGGCACTATCCGGGTTTGGATGAGCGAACAAACGCTCAGGTTGAGGAGCGTGAACGAATTGGCGCCACAGCGGCAGAAGTGATCCAGAGCGGTGAAACGGTCATGATCGATTCCGGCTCGACCACAATCGAAATGGCACGTGCACTGGCTTATATTGGCACACCTTGCACCGTAATCACCAATTCCATTCCCGTAGCCATGACCCTTGGCCATGGGGCTGCACAAGTGCTGTTATGCCCGGGGGAATACTTGGCAACCGAGTCTGCAACGATCGGAACCGAGACGCTGGAGTTTCTGTCCCGTTTCAACGTCGACAGGTGCATGATCGGTTCCTCTGGGTTTTCGACCGATGGACCTTCAGAAACAGTGCGCGGCTTTGCGGCAATAAAGAGGGCAATGCTGTCGCGAGCCGAGAAACGGCACCTTCTTGTCGATTCCGGGAAATTCGGCCGGAAAGGCCTGTCTCAAGTAGGGGACCTTGACGACCTGGATTCGATAATCACCGACAAAAAACCAACAGGAGAATTGCGTAACGCCATTGAAAGCGCCCGGGTCGACGTTCTCGTCGCCGGGTAGATATGAAATGACTGATTAACAGCGGATAAAAAGCACCGCACTTGACTGGGAGGAAAACATGAAGATCGATATCAAACTATTGCTTGGGGCATCTGCAATCGCGCTCATGTCGATAAGTGGAACGGCGTCGGCGCAGGATTGTCCACGCGGTGACTTGGACGAGCGTTTTTGTGATGCCGACGGGGATTTGATCGCGGATATCCCCACAGATCCTTCCGAGCAGATAGATCCCGACACTTTGATTTTTGCCTATACGCCGGTTGAAGATCCCGCCGTATACAAAACCGCGTGGTCAGATTTTCTTGACCATTTGAAAGCAGAAACTGGCAAGGACGTCGTCTTTTTCCCTGTTCAAAACAACGCGGCCCAGATCGAGGCGATGCGTTCGGGGCGTTTGCACATTGCAGGCTTCAACACCGGTTCCAACCCACTGGCGGTAAACTGCGCCGGGTTCCGCCCCTTCACAATCATGGCTTCGAAGGACGGAAATTTTGGTTACGAGATGGAGATCATCACCTATCCAGGTTCGGGCATCGAAAAGGTCGAAGACATCAAGGGGAAACAACTGGCTTTCACATCGCCTACATCCAACTCGGGATTCAAAGCGCCCTCGGCGATCCTGAAAAGCGATTTTGATCTTCTGCCCGAACGCGATTTCGAACCTGTCTACTCGGGCAAGCACGACAACTCGATCCTGGGTGTCGCCAACAAGGATTACCTGGCGGCATCCATCGCGAATTCGGTAAAATCCCGGATGATCTCGCGCGATGTGATCAAGGAAGATGATGTCGTTACGATCTACAAGTCGCAGACCTTCCCGACCACAGGGTTTGGCACCGTTTACAACCTGACGCCCGAGTTGCAGGAAAAAATCCGCAATGCGTTTTTTAGTTTCGAATGGGAAGGCACGACACTGGAGGCGGAGTTCTCAAAATCGAACGAAGGCCAATTCCTTGAGATGACCTATCAGGAATTCTGGGACGTCATTCGTAAAATTGACGCGGCAAATGGCGTCTCTTACGCCTGCCAGTAATTTTTGGCTCATCCGGCGGGCCTGAAAGGGCCCGCTGTTCACCCTAATCTGGGACATTTCATGCTGCGTCTTCAAAAGCTGACGAAAACATACAAGACCGGAGATCAGGCGCTGAAGGCCATCGATCTTGAGGTTCCAAAAGGACAGGTTCTGGCGTTGATCGGGCCCTCGGGCGCGGGCAAATCGACCATGATCCGTTGCATCAACCGCTTGGTTGAACCTTCAAGCGGCGGTGTCCTTCTGGATGAGGTTGACCTGACCAAGCTCGGATCGGGCGCGCTTCGGAAAGCACGCCGCGAAATGGGTATGATCTTTCAGGAATATGCGTTGGTCGAACGCCTCACGGTGATGGAAAACGTATTGTCCGGCAGGCTGGGATACGTGGGATTCTGGCGCAGTTTCCTGCGGCGGTATCCGCAGTCGGATGTGGACGAAGCCTTCCGCTTGCTCGATCGGGTCGGGTTGTTACACATGGCTGACAAGCGGGCAGATGAGCTATCTGGTGGTCAACGCCAAAGGGTGGGCATTTGTCGAGCATTGATTCAAAACCCGAAACTGTTGCTGGTTGATGAGCCAACCGCGTCGCTGGACCCAAAGACCAGCCGTCAAATCATGCGGCTGATCACCGAGTTATGTCAGGAACGCGGATTGGCGGCCATCATCAATATCCATGATGTGGCGCTCGCTCAGATGTTTGTTCCCCGTGTTGTGGGACTCCGATTTGGCGAAATTGTGTATGATGGGCTTCCCACCGGCCTTACCCCTGAGAAGCTGACCGAGATCTATGGGGAAGAGGACTGGGAGGCAACCATCGAAAAAGTGGACGAAGATGAAGATGTCGAGGCCGCAGAATGAGCCATCGAGAATTGGACGACATGCTGGGAAAAGGCTGGCGTAAGCCTGCCTTTGTCAAGAACCCAGTGCTCCGCTGGGCATTGCTCCTTGGATTTCTCGCCTACCTGATCGCAGCCTTTATGACCATCGAAGTCGATTGGGGTCGTGTCTATGAAGGGTTGGATCGCGGTTGGGCGTTTGTGCTTGCATTCACCAGCCCAGACTTCATTTCACGGTGGTCAGATATTTGGAGCGGCCTTCTGGAAAGTATCGTGATGACAGTGGCCGCGTCGGTCGTGGGTATCCTGATATCGATCCCGATTGGGCTGGGGGCTGCCCGCAACATCGCGCCATTGCCAGTCTATATGATTTGCCGAGGTATTGTTGCGATAAGCCGGGCATTGCAAGAGATCATCGTTGCCATATTGCTTGTGGCGATCTTCGGCTTTGGCCCGTTGGCCGGATTTCTGACGCTTTCCTTCGCCACCATAGGGTTTCTTTCGAAACTTCTGGCCGAAGATATCGAAGCCATGGACAAGGTTCAGGCCGAGGCGATCAAGGCCTCTGGAGCGCGTTGGCCACAATGGATCAACTATGGAGTTCAGCCGCAAGTGATGCCGCGACTTGTGGGCCTTTCCATGTATCGGATCGACATCAACTTCCGGGAAAGCGCGATCCTCGGGCTTGTGGGGGCTGGTGGAATTGGTGCGACTTTGAACACCGCATTCGACCGCTATGAATACGACACCGCGGCGGCCATTCTCATTCTGATTATCGGCATCGTGATGGCTCTGGAATACCTTTCGGGAATTATTCGAGCGAGGGTTCAATAATGCCGATACTTGAACGCGACGATGCGCAAATCTGGCGTCGCCGGACAACCGGTCAGAGCTTGGTTCGTTGGTTCGGCTGGCTGTTGGGCGTGGCGATCTTTGTTTACTGCTGGCAGCTGATCTCGGAATCGACCACTTGGTTTTTCGTCTGGGACGCGCCCCGCATCGCCAATGATATCTGGACACGGGCAACGCCCCCTAAATGGGAGTACATCACCCAACTGGGCCGCCCGATTTGGGACACGCTAAATATCGCCACATTGGGAACAATCATTGCCCTGTGCATGGCAGTGCCCGTCGCCTTTTTGGCGGCCCGTAACACAACGCCATCGGCCTTGTTCATCCGGCCGATTGCCCTGTTGGTCATTGTCTCGACTCGCTCTATCAACTCGTTGATCTGGGCGCTTCTTCTGATCGCAATTATTGGTCCCGGAGTTTTCGCCGGTGTCATAGCAATCGCCATTCGTTCAATCGGGTTTTGCGCAAAGCTTCTTTACGAAGCGATCGAGGAGATTGATCACACGCAGGTCGAAGCAATCACGGCAACCGGTGCTTCACGCTGGCAGGTCATGGCCTATGGGATCGTACCGCAAATCCTGCCCGCGTTTGCAGGCATTGCTGTTTTCCGTTGGGATATCAACATCCGCGAATCCACGGTGCTCGGGCTGGTTGGAGCCGGAGGTATCGGGTTGCAATTGTCGGCTTCGCTCAACGTTCTGGCTTGGCCACAAGTCAGCCTGATCCTGATTGTCATTCTCGTCGCGGTTATGATCAGTGAATGGGTTTCGGCGAAAGTACGAGGGGCCATCATTTGACCGGTTTCTCTGTGCAAGAAGCTTTTGACGCCTACGAGGCTGTGCGACATCGCCTGCCGCAAACCAGATCTACCGAATTGAGCTATCGCCAGGCGGACACGCTGGAGGACATAGCTCATGAGTTTGACGTGTTCCTCCTCGATGCTTTCGGGGTTCTCAATATTGGTGATACGGCGATCCCGGATACGCCAGATCGGGTCAGGTCGCTGACAGCCGCCGGCAAACGTGTTCTGGTCGTGTCGAATGCCGCCGGGTTTCCCCACGCAACTCTTATGGAGAAGTACAACAGGCTTGGTTACGATTTTGCACCACAAGACGTGATCACCAGCCGGGCCACGTTGTTGTCTGAACTGAACGGCCAAAGTGATTTGCATTGGGGATTGATGGCGGCCCCCAGTGCCGGCCTTCGCGATCTGGAGGGGCTGAAACTGTCCTACCTGGAGGATGACCCGAAGCCCTACGAAACCGTCGACGGGTTCTTGTTGATCGGGTCAGCGGTTTGGAATGAAGCGCGACAAGCCATGTTGGAGGCCACTTTGCAAGAGCGTCCCCGCCCGGTATTGGTCGGCAACCCTGACATTGTCGCTCCGCGCGAGTACGGTTTTTCCAAGGAACCCGGTCTTTACGCGCACCGGCTGGCAGACCGGACAGGCGTCGCCCCTCAGTTCTTTGGAAAGCCTTTCGCCAATATCTATGATATTGCTTTCCAACGTCTCGGACACATCGACAAGTCCCGGGTTCTGATGGTTGGCGACAGCCTTCACACCGACATACTGGGCGCACGAGAAGCAGGCATAGCTTCCGCACTCATCTCGGGATACGGTTTCTTCGCAGGGCATGATGTTGAAGCAGCGATCATGAAGGCAGGGATAGCACCGAACTTTGTTTTAAACCGGCCTTGATGTCAGGGCGTTCCGCTTAGATACGTTTTCCTGTTAACTCGAACATCCGGTGAATCTGCGTTGCGAACATGCCGCCGAAGTGCATGAAGCGCCGCGTGTGAACGGCGGCTTTGGAAAACCATCCTCAAAAACTGAGCTCTGAGCTCATGTCCGGCTTGGGCCGCATTCCGACCTGTGCAAAGCCCGCTTTATGCGCAAGGCCGTCGTCGGCTTAACGGAGCATGTCTGCCTTGAAAGGCTTCCGGTTCGTCAGATTGCAATGTTCCGTAATCGCGATTGGCATGTTTCGGGCTGGATGGAGAGGTCGGGATTATTGATGCGCCCGACTCCCCTGCCCCCACCTTTCACCGTCCCACATGTCAGTGTCGTCAGAAAGCAAAACTTCATACGCTTTGCGCGACCTTGTTCATGGCGAGTTAGCACCACGGTCAACCATTCAGGCAACCGGCCGCAATAATGCGGTACCTTTTGATCTTGCTGATGTCTGCGCAGAATCTCAGATTTGCGCCCATCGAACCGGTGCGGGACATTCAGTCGGTCTCGCCAAAACCTTTCGGTACCGGCAGATCAGGCAGAGTTGCCGCGCGTTTTTGCAAGGCCCGCCCGATGACCACACGGCTGATTTCTGTCGTCCCGTCCACGATCCGCAGCATTTGCGCGAGGCGGGACAAGCGATCCAGGCCGTAGGGTTGCAACAGCCCTGCACCACCCAGGACCTGCGTACAGGTGTTCGCAGCCTTTACTGCGGCATCTGGCACAAACCGTTTGGCATGAGCGGCCATCAAGGGGCCTTCGGGCGTGCCAAGGGAGTCTGCTGCCTTTCGGTAGAGAAGCTTTGAGGCTTCAAGGTCGGTTGCAACCTCGCCCAGCATCCACTGGATCCCGTCCAGATCAAGGTTCCTGCCGCCAAACATCTTGCGGTTCTTGGAATAGGACAACGCCGTATCCAACGCAGATTGCATCAATCCACAGCATCCTGAGGCAATCGAAACACGGGCAATGTCGATGGCCATGAGCGCGCCTTGAAGACCCTGACCAATGGGTAGGATGATGTTGGTTTCATCGACCACGACCTTGTCCATGTACATTTCGGCCAGGGGCAGGAAGTTGTAGGACGGGGTATCGTAAAGCGGCCCAAAGCTGAGGCCCGGTGCGTCGGCGGGAATGGCGATCATCGCCATGTCCTTGTGGCCGGGTGTGTCGCTGGTCTTGACCACAGTGAAATAGATGTCCGCCTCGGTCGCGAGGCTAACCCATGCCTTCGCGCCGCTGATCGTCCATGTGCCGTCGTCATTGACCACGGCGCGTGAATACATGTTTGTTGCGTCCGATCCGGATTGTGGTTCGGTCAGTGCAAAGTTCGCCAGCTTGCGACCAGATGTCAGGTCCCGCGCCCACTTTTCCTTGAAGGCATCTGTGCCATAACCGCAGCCCGCGAAGGTGCAGATGTTATGCATCGACAGGGCAAAGGCATAGGCACCATCGCCCCGTCCCAGTTGTTCATAGACCTGAATGCCTTGCGCCAGCGGCAAGCCCTGACCGCCAAACTCTTCGGGGGCGTAGAGGCCCGCCAGGCCAGCGGCTCCGGCCTTGTCCGAAGCATCGCGCGGCCACTTCTTCGCGGCGTTCCAGGCATCCACATTGGGCAGGATCACCTGCACGGCGTGGTCGCGTGCGGCTTGGAGTATGGTGTCGAGTTTGTCTGACATTGGCGGATCCTTTCACGACGGTCATTCTCAGATGGCGCCACAACCGGGAAGCCATGGATTAGCGGAACGATGAGTTTTTGAGGGCAAAACTTCCGAAAAGAAGTTTTTCTACAGCAAGATCTAGCGATCCTGCCCGCTGGGGACCATCTCGTGCAATGACAGATCATTGTCCAAAAGTGACAAGTCGGGCGCCCTACATTTGCACCCTGCGGTATGAGCTTGGCGTGCTTCCGGTCCAGCGCTGAAAGGCCCGGTGGAAATTGGCCGCCGACGAAAATCCGACATCATGTGCGATGGCTTCAACGCTTTTGCGACCCGCCTGAAGATCACGGATAGCGATATCACGCCGCAGGGCATCCTTGATGGCCTGAAACGATGTACCATCCGCATGCAGCCTGCGGATCAGGGTGCGGGGGGTCATGTGCATCGCGGATGCCGTCTGGGTCAGGGTTGCCGCGTCCCATCCCGATTGGACCAGATAGGTGCGCACCCGCAGCGATTGGGTGTGCTCTCGCGAACTGGTGAAGATCCAGTCTCGGGGCGCGTTTTGCAAAAATCTGTCAAGGTCATTTGTGCTGCGCGCCTGCACCGGACCCAACGCATTCGGATCGAACGAAATCGCGGTGGCACCTTGGCCGAACCGTAGCGGTGCCGGAAAGATGACCGCGTAATCCTGATCAAAGTCGGGGCGCTCAAACACGAAATCGACAGCCTTGACCGGAACTTCGTGCCCCGCCAGCCAAGACATGAGCCCGTGGGCAAGTTTGAGTATCAGCATGTGCCCGAACCGCTGAACTTGAGCCGCGCCCCGTGGCTTCAGCGTAAGCACCAACATGTTATCGGCGTCATCCAGATCAAACTGGTAGTCATCCAGCAACAAGTTCCAGAAGGTCGAAAAGCGATAAAGTGCCGATGAAAGAGACGTGGCTTCCCGGACTGTCGTCAAAAGATGTTGCAGGGCTCTCGGCCGGATTGGGCGGCTCCAAAGCCCCATCATCTCATCACCGGTCTCAACTGCGGCAAGTTGATAGAGACACACGATTTGATCCAGCGTGACGCGACCATGAGGGTGACGCGTATCCGCGACCAAACCCGACCGGGCGAGAAGCGATGCCATCTGAACCTCGGGACATAGCGTACGCAATGCCGTCAGCCAGTCATCGATAAACTGGCTGGAAACCGTGGAAAGGATCGTTGGCGCGACATTGGTCATGACGTGCAAGGAGGTATCACCAATTCCGGTCGAGATGAAACACGGCGAATGTAGGTTGCGGATTGGCAATGTCTTCACCAATCAACGCTCCGGTTGAGCTTTTTTCAGTGGGCTGTCGCCCCTGTTCGCCGCACCGGTCATCAAATATTGCTGTGCGGTGGCGGGCAGAGCTTTTGTTTGCATCGGCAAGCAATCTTGCGGTTGTATTGGGCGCTCTTTTGGCTCGGGGCGTTCATTGCCCCAAATCCCGGGCTGTAGACGGCCAAAGTTTAATCAGTCGGGCTTTGATAATGAGCAGCTGAGAAGCCGTCACAGGCACCAATTCCAAAACATCGCAAAAATAAATAGCAATTTTTTTGAATACTTTTACCATGTGGTCAAATTAGGGGGCAGATGAATGTTTGACATCATCATCAGAAAGGCCAGCTTGCCGGATGGCCGCGAACCGGTGGATATTGCGATCAACGGCGACCGTGTTGCAGAAATTGCCGCTGACATCATGGGTGAGGCGCGCGAAGAAATTGATGCAACGGGCCGCCTAGTTTCACCTCCGTTCGTCGACCCGCACTTCCATATGGACGCCACCCTTAGCCTCGGGTCGCCACGTATGAATGTTTCGGGCACGCTTTTGGAGGGCATCGCGCTTTGGGGAGAACTAAAGCCCCTTCTGACGCCCGAAGCGGTGATCGAGCGGGCCATGCGATATTGCGATCTGGCCGTGTCGCAGGGATTGCTGGCCATCCGTTCGCATGTGGATGTTTCGTCAACTCCGTTGGTGGGTGTCGAAGCTTTGCTGGAAGTGCGCAAGCTTGTTGCCCCCTATATTGACCTGCAATTGGTGGCATTCCCGCAAGATGGCCTCTATCGATCAGAACATGCCGAAAAGAACCTGATCCGGGCGCTCGATATGGGGGTCGATGTGGTGGGCGGTATCCCGCATTTTGAACGCACGATGTCGGAAGGCGCTCGATCGGTCACGAGGCTGGCCGAGATTGCCGCGGATCGCGACCTGATGCTGGACCTGCACTGTGATGAAAGTGACGATCCGATGTCGCGCCATGTGGAAACCCTCGCCTATGAGACCACACGCCTTGGGCTCGGGGGTCGTGTGACTGCAAGCCACGTCACGGCGATGCATTCATACGACAATTACTATGCCTCGAAGCTTGTTCCGCTGATCGCGGAAAGCGGCATGAACGTCGTACCGAACCCGCTTATCAATATCACGCTGCAAGGCCGCTCGGACACTTATCCGCGCCGCCGTGGCCTGACCCGCGTACCAGAATTGCGTGCAGCAGGTGTGAACGTTTCCTTCGGGCAGGATTGCACCATGGATCCATGGTATTCTCTTGGGTCCGCCGACATGCTGGAAGTGGCCCATATGGGCGTGCATGCGGTGCCGATGACATCCCGCGAAGCGATGGAATGGGCTTTCACATCCGTTACCCAGAACGGTGCCAAGACCATGGGTCTGCCTGACCCGACAATTCGCAAAGGCGGCCCAGCCAACATGGTTGTGCTGCAAGCGCGTGACCCGATTGAAGCTGTTCGTATGAAAGCCACACGTCTTGCCGTCATCAAAAACGGCAAGGTGCTGGCGCGTACCGAACCAAGACTGGCCGCGCTTTCCTTGCCCAGCCGCCCCTCGACCCTGGATCCCGCGGATTACGCGCCCAGGCCCAATATTTAGGAAGCCCAAGAACAAGAATAGTTGCCACCAACAGAAGAGGATACTCCGATGAAACTCACCACTACACGTCGTCAACTGATGGTCGGCGCCGCGGCCATGCTGGCCCTGCCGGCTTATATCCGCCGCGCCAATGCACAATCTGCAACCCGCGTCGCTGGCGTGCATATGTCTCCGGTCGAAAATGCATGGAACAGCCGGATCCACGTGGCGATGCAGGAAGCCGCCGAGGCTGGCCTGATCGAATATGAGTTTTCAGAGGGTGTGGCTCCGACCGACTATCCCCGTGCGATGCGCGAATACGCCGAAGGCGGCGCGCAAATCATTTGGGGCGAGTCTTACGCGGTGGAACGCGAAGCACGCGAAGTGGCGGGTGATTACCCCGATACCGCGTTTTTGATGGGGTCCTCCGGCGGACCGGAGGGCGACAATTTTGGCGTCTTCGGCACCCGCAACCACGAGGCGGCCTATCTGGCCGGAATGCTTGCCGGCCAAATGTCGGAAAGCAATGTTTTTGGTTCCGTCGGCGGTTATCCGATCCCCGAGGTGAACCTCCTGATCAATGCTTTCCGGATGGGCGTCAGTGAAGTGAACCCTGACGCCACTTTCCTTAACGGTTTCATCGGAGCATGGTTTGATCCGGCTCGCGCGCAGGAAGCCGCGATTGCCCAGATCGACGCGGGCGCGGACATCCTGTTTGGTGAACGCATTGGCACCGCTGACGCCGCTCAGGCGCGCGGCGTGAAGGCCATCGGTTCACTGATAGATTATACACCGCGCTATCCCGGCACGGTCTTTGCCAACGCGATATGGAACTATGGGCCAACCATCGAAGCCATCGTGGCGGATGTTCAGGCCGGCAATCCCACCGGGCGCAATTATACCGAATATTCCTTCATGGCTCATGGCGGCAATGAGCTGATCTATGTCGCCGACGAAGTGCCTGCCGACGCCGTCCCTGCGATGGAGGCCAAACAGGCCGCGATCCAATCCGGCGAATGGGACGTTCCGATCGACGAAAGCGAGCCCTCCTGATCCCGGCGGCTTTGACGTGACCGATGCCACGGCTCTTGCTGCTGCCGTTTCTGCGGGGCAGATCACTGCCACCGATGCGATGGAAGCAAGCCTTTCCGCCTGCCACGCGCAGGCGGATCTGGGCGCAGTGGTGTTCCTGGACGAAGACATGGCCCGCGCCGGCGCGAGGGCGGCAGATGCAGCGCCATCTGATCGACGTGGGCCCTTTCACGGGGTTCCGTTCCTGGTCAAAGACCTCGGCGGTTCCGCCAAGGGACTGCCCGCTGCTGCCGGGTCCGCGGCAATCCGCGCGCAAGGGCGAAAATCCGAAAGTGACAGCTGCCTGTTGCAGGATTTGCGCCAGACCGGCCTGATCCCTTTTGGTGTCTCGGCAACACCGCCATTCGGCCTTTCCCTGACATGCGAACCAGATGGCATGGCTGCGGCCCGCAATCCGTGGAATCCCGCGTTGACGCCCGGTGGCTCATCTGGCGGCGCCGCGGCTGCGGTTGCAGGCGGCATCGTCGCTATTGCTCATGCCACGGATGCGGCCGGATCTATCAGAGTCCCAGCCGCGTGCTGCGGCTTGACCGGGCTCAAGCCGTCTCGTGGTGCGGTGCCCGGGGGCCCTGATTTCGCCAATCACCTGATGGGGATAGCGTCAGAACTGGTTCTGGCGCGGTCCCTACGCGATGTGGAAACCGCCTTTCAAGCCGTAGCCCAGCCCATGGCCCCGGTACATCCGGCGGACCACCCCCGCATTGCATTGGCACTGCCCGAGCGTTGCGGAACTGACCAGTGCAAAGCCGCCAAGGATGCGGCTGACGCTCTGCGCGATGCAGGCTGCGAGGTGCATGACATTTGTACCCCGGACGAGATGGGGGCCGAGGCTCATGCAATTGCCCGAACGATACTGGCTGTTTCGCTGGCCGAGTGGCTCATTGCACTCAGGATATCTGATGACCAGGTTCCACCGCTTGCCGCTGCCATGGCTGCCGAGGGCCGTGCCACATCCGCCACCGCGCTTTTTGCGACCTCAAGACAGCTTGCGCGCCTGACATATCGTGCTCGCAAGATTTTCAGTTCTGTGGATGCTGTCCTGATGCCGATCCTATCGCTTGCGCCGCCTGTTATCGGCACTTTGGACCTTTCTGGCGCCTCCGCGGATGAACACATGGCGCGGTTGGAGGCCTTTGCCCCAAACGCAGCACTTGCCAATGTCGCGGGCTTGCCGGCTTTGGCATTGCCCTTTGGAATGGCAAGTGGCCTGCCAATCGGTGTGCAACTGATGGGACCACCCGGCTCGGATCTTGCGTTGCTGAAACTTGGCGCTCTGATCGAGGCGCGTGCGCCCGAACTTACCTTTCCGTCTCCAATCGCAGGCCTGCCCACATGAACAAGGTTCTGGAACTTCACGGCATAACAAAGCGTTTTGGAACGCTTACCGCCAATGATGATGTGACCCTGTCATTGGCCCAGGGTGAAATCCTTGCATTGTTGGGTGAAAATGGCGCGGGTAAGACGACGCTGATGAACATCCTGTTCGGCCATTACGCAGCCGACGAAGGCTCTGTCAGGGTGTTTGGCAAAGCGTTGCCTCCGGGTCTGCCCCGCGCAGCGATCGAGGTGGGTGTGGGCATGGTACACCAGCACTTTACGCTTGCGGGCAACCTCACGGTTCTTGAAAACGTCATGCTTGGTTCAGAACCCCTGACACGCGCACGGTCCGCACGTGGCGAGGCGCGCGCAAAGTTGTTGCAGATCGCGGATCGGTTTGGTCTGCCCGTGAACCCCGACGACAGGATCAAGTCCCTTTCCGTGGGTGAACGTCAACGCGTCGAAATTCTGAAAGCGCTGTACCGAGACGCGCGCATACTGATCCTGGATGAACCCACGGCCGTTCTGGCCCGACCCGAAGCAATGCGCCTGTTCGAGACGCTGCGCGACATGACGAAAGAGGGTCTGTCGCTTATCTTCATCAGTCACAAACTGCATGAGGTCATGGCGGCCTCTGACCGTGTGGCCGTTCTTCGTGGCGGTAGGTTGGTCGCGGAACGCAGGACCTCTGAAACCACCCCCGGAGAGTTGGCGGAATTGATGGTTGGCCGCAAAGTGGAACGGCCCGTTCGTCAAGACCACGAGATTGGCGCGCCGGTTCTGGTCGCAAACGATGTGCGCGTGGAAAAAGACGGTGAATTGCGGCTGGATGACGTGTCATTCACTGTCCACGCTGGCGAGATCCTTGGTATCGTCGGCGTATCAGGCAATGGTCAGGCCTCGCTTGGCGGGCTGTTGTCTGGGCTGATCCACCCTGGCGCCGGGAAGTTGACACTGCTGAACAAGGATATCGGCCATCTGGGCCCGCGCGGCATGATCCAAGCTGGCGCAGGCAGGGTACCGGAAGACCGCCATGCAGAAGGTGTCGTGGGTGAATTGAGCCTGTGGGAAAATGCAGTTCTTGAACGTCTGCGCACACTAGAGTTTTCGCGCCGAGGCTTTGTCCGACAACGCGCTGCCCGAGAATACACCGCAGGGCTTATCGAACGATTTGATATCCGAGGGGCCAGTCCCGACACGCGCACACGGCTGCTGTCTGGCGGCAACATGCAAAAGCTGATCCTGGGGCGAGTCCTGACCAACGGACCGCGTTTCGTGCTCGCCAACCAGCCGACGCGGGGCCTTGATGAAGGGGCAATTGCCGCAGTTCATGCCGAGCTTCTGGCCGCACGGGCCGAGGGTGCTGCGATCCTGCTAATTTCGGAGGAACTGGAAGAAGCCGTAGCTCTTTCAGACCGGATACAGGCCATCGTAAAGGGTCGATTGTCGAAACCGATATCCGCTGATGAGGCTGACCCGCAACGCCTTGGCCTGATGATGGCAGGTGTCTGGAAGGAAGATGATGATGCGGCTTGAACGACGCACATATGTACCGCTGTACCTTGTGGTCATTGCTCCGCTGGCCGCGATCTTTACCGCGTTGTTATTGGCTGCGGGTCTAATCGCAGCGGCAGGTGTGAACCCGCTGACTGCCTATGGTGAAATGCTGACCGGCGCGCTTGGTTCGCGCCTTTCGATCACCGAGATGCTGACCCGCGCCACGCCGCTGATATTTACCGGGCTTGCCGCGGCCGTCGCCTTTCGGGCGCGTCTTTGGAACATCGGCGGCGAGGGGCAGTTCTTCGTCGGCGCGCTGATTACCGCGTGGATCGGGCATTCTCTCGGGGTTTCCGGATGGATCGGGATTCCGATTTTGATGCTGGCGGGCATGGCGGCGGGTGCGGCCCTGTTGGCGGGCCCCGCTTATTTGCGCCTGCGTTTCGGGGTGGATGAGGTGGTGACGACCCTACTGCTCAACTTCATTGTGATCCTTTTCGTCGGCCTCATGATCGAGGGTCCGATGCGCGATCCGATGGCCTTTGGCTGGCCTTCCTCAGTGCCCGTGAGCGGAGTGTACCGCCTGCCGGATCTTATTCCCCGCACACGCCTTCATATCGGGTTGCTTTTTGCCATCGCGGCAGCAGGTGTTGTTTGGCTGATCCTGGCCCGCACGGTTTTTGGTGCTGAAACACGCGCCGCAGGCTTGAACGCCAGTGCCGCCGCCTTTGCCGGAATTTCCCTTCCAAAAACGATCATGGGTGTGGCCCTGCTGTCAGGCGCTTTGGCAGGGCTGGCAGGTTCCGTCGAAGTCATGGGTGTTACAGCCGGGGTCACGACAACCATGAGCCCCGGATTCGGCTATGCCGGCATCGTCGTCGCAATGCTGGCCGCATTGCATCCGGCGGGTGTGGTCGCCGCCGCGGTTTTCGTCGCCACCGTTTTTGTCGGGGCCGATGCCATGAGCCGCGCAACCGGCGTTCCCAGCTTCATTGCCGACGTGATCGTGGCGCTCTGCCTGCTCACCATGATCGTGGCCCTTCTTTTCACAACTTACCGGGTGCGCCGATGAGTGATGCAATTGACCTGCTGCTGAATACCAGCCTCTGGGCGTCCGTGCTGCGTATCGCAACGCCGCTTATTTTCGGAGTCCTCGGCGCGTTGCTCTGTGAACGTTCGGGTGTTCTCAATCTGGGGATCGAGGGGATTATGACCATGGGCGCGATGAGCGGTTGGCTTGCCGTCTACATGGGCGCGCCTTTGCTGGTTGGCCTGATGATAGCGGCACTTTGCGGCTCAATGTTGGGATTGCTGCACGCCATGCTAACGGTCCCGCTTGGATTGTCGCAACATGTCTCGGGGCTTGGCATCACGCTGTTTGCATCCGCGCTGGCCTACTACCTTTACCGGTTGCTTGTCGAAGTGGGCGATCTGCCCCCGACGATAGTACCTTTCCAGCCACTCGATGTTCCGGGTGTTTCCGATATCCCCATTTTGGGTCCGATCCTGTTTTCCCAGGCTCTGCCGACCTACCTCGCTCTGTTTGCGGTGGCTGTGATGGCCTACGCCCTTGCCCGGACACCGCTGGGGCTGGCCATTCGCATGACCGGTGAAAACCCGCACGCGGTTGAGGCGCAGGGGCTGAACCCCATTCGCATTCGCATTGGTGCAGTGGTTGTCGGATCAGCGTTGATGGCAGTGGGTGGCGCGTTCCTTACGACAACGGCGTTCAACAGTTTTTTCCCGGGCATGGTTCAAGGACGCGGGTGGATCTGCATCGCACTGGTTGTGTTCGCAAGTTGGCGGCCTGGCAAGGCGTTGATCGGTGCCGTGCTGTTTGCTTTTTTCGATGCATACCAGTTGCGGCTGCAAACGGCGATTGAAGGCGTGCCATATCAACTCTTCCTGATGGCGCCCTATGTGCTTTCCATCGTCGCGCTCGTTCTTGTGGCCCGCAGGGCCGAGGTGCCTGCCGCGCTGATGGCACCCTATCGGCGCGGTGAACGTTAGGATCAGGGTTCACAACCAGAGGATGACTGGTCGTTGCAAACGCGAAAGGGCAGGAAATACATGACACATCGCCAATAGCGGATTGCGGAATTGCAGCCTGTGCCTTTCATGTTGGGTGGGACCTTGAGCCAACACCTTGGGCAAGAAGCCATTGTTCCCAATGCAGTACGCCGATATCCGCTGGCAATAACGTAAATGAAAGGCGGCTTCTGACAATGAGAGGCCGCCATTTGTCTTTCGTTCTGACGTAGTTGCCTAGTTGCCTGCCGACTGCAATCTCCGACGGTCAGCGGCGGTTGCATTTCTCTCAACGACAGTCCGGTTGTATGGGTCTTTCAACTCATAACGGCCAAACTCGATCTCTTCTTTCCAGCCATTGGCATAGTTCACTTCGATATTATTGCCCTGACGTTCAACTTTCGTCGGGCGGCTTCCCGCAGTACCTCCTTGGCCGGACGAGCGCACGTTGTCGATGGAGATACCATCTGCCAATGACCGGAGCCTTGAGACATCGGCGCCTGTCGCCAGCCGTTCTTCCACAGTGCGGTTCTGAGCATTCTTCCTTTCATACCGACCGTTTTCGATTTCTTCCTTGGTTCCATCGGCATAGCGCACTTCGATGCCGTTGGCGTTCGTCTCAACCTTCGTTATGCCGGCAGAGCGCGATGACCCGCCGCCTAACCGGGATTGATCCTTTTTGCCGCTGCCTCGATTTGAACGCTTCGAGTCATCATCGTCGTCATCGTCATCGTCGTCGCGACCACCTTTGCCGGATCCGGAATTGTCGTCCCGATCATCGTCGCGGTCATCGTCCCTGTCGTCGTCGCGATCACCACCGCGACCACTGTTGCCCGACCCCGAGTTGTCGTCCCGTTCGCCGCCACGATCATCCCCTCGGTCGTCATCGCCTCCATCCCCGTCTTTTCCGCTGCCACTTTTGGCAAAGGCATAGGCTGGTTCAAGGTGCAGGCGACCTTCCGCGTCAAACTTCGGCACGTAAGGCGTCGCGGCAATCAACGAAGCCAGTGCTGCTGTGCTGAGAAGCTGGCCCAGTTTTCCTTGAAGTTTCATTTTTTCGCCTCCGGTTCTGTTCGACCCAACTCATGGTGTCGGTGACAGGTTATCCGGGGCTTTGCGTCCCAACATCGGGCTTAGGTCTGATGGATTGCGGGCCGAACGTCCCCGCCAAAACCACGACTTCGGTCGTAGTCGATTGCACCAAGTGGTTTAAGAAACCTGGTTCGGTTGTGCTCCGTTACCCTTCAGCTCGTCATCGGGTTCGAGATGAATGACAAAAACAGAACCCGGATAAAGACGTTCCAATGCGTGTTCGATTTCATTGCAGATGTCATGGGCTGCGCTGACCGGCATTGCGCCGTCCACAACAAGGTGAAACTCGACGAAGATGACATTCGCGGATCTGCGCCCCTTGAGGTCGTGGTATTCCAGCGCAGCGCCCCGATTGTTTTCAATGGTGCTGGAAACAACCTGCAAGTCATGTTCAGAAAGGCTCACATCCATCAGGCCGTCAACGGACGCACGAATGACTTTCCAACCTTCCCACAGGATGTTCAGCGCGACCAGAATTGCAAGGATCGGGTCAAGGACAAGCCAGCCGGTGACAAGTGCAAGTGTGAGCCCCGCGATGACACCAACTGACGTCATGACATCTGTAAAAATGTGCCGCGCGCTTGCCTCCAATGCAGGTGAACCCTCGCGCCTGCCGACTTTAAGCAACAGGTAGGCCCATGCGCCATTCACGCCCGTTGCAATGACATTGACGGCGATTCCAAGAAAAGGCGCATCCTCAAGATGTGGATAGGGAAGGGCCAGCACGGCCTCTCTGATGATCAAGAACGCCGCCAACACAATCAATGCGCCCTCGACGACAGCGGAAAGATACTCGGCTTTCTTGTGGCCAAAGGGGTGGTTTTCATCAGGGGGCTTGTTTGCGACCCGAACCGCAAAATAAGCCAGCAGGGCCGCTGCGACATTGACGGTGGATTCCATCGCGTCCGACAACAACGCCACCGAACCTGTCAGCCACCAGGCCAGCAGCTTCAGGGCCAGTACCGCCAGGGATATCGGAATGGACCAAAGCGCGATTTTTTGTGTCATTTGGCCACGACCCTCAATCAATCCTGAACAGAAACGCGGGCGTGTGCTGCGTTCCGGTGCCCAGAACGTAAAACAGGAGTTTGGCGAAAAGGGAATAGGCCTTGCGGCTTCGTGCTGACGGCTGGCAAGGACATCTGGCATCGGCCGCATGGCGCCAAAGAGGGTTACTCTGACGGCGAGTCTGTCGGTGACGCGGGCACGGCCTTGAGATAGGCCGCAATCGCCAGACGGTCGTCATCCGTAAGGCGGGATGTGTTTTCGATGACTTCGACCATCTCACCACCCGCGCTATCATAATCCGGCGTGAAACCGGATTTCAGATACTCGGCAATATCAGCCTCGGACCAATCCAGTTGGGCAGAAGTCAGCCCGGGGATGCGTCCCTTTCCGCTGGGGTTTGGTGCACCTGTCAGCCAGAGATCGCGTTTCAGGCCCCCTAGCCCGTTACGCGGCGTGTGACATTCTGCGCAATGTCCCAACGCCTCTACCAGGTATCGGCCTTGAATTTGCTGGTCAGTCAGATCGCCTTCCACAACCCAGCACGGTTTCAGATACAACAGCTTCCACCCGCCCAGCCCGCGTCGAATATTGAAAGGAAAGCCAACCTCGTGCGCTGCGCTTTGGCTTGGAACCGCCGGCAGAGTGCCGAGGAAGGCATGCAGTGAAACAACGTCCTCGGCTGACATGTTGGCGTAGGACGTATAGGGAAATGCGGGGAAATAGTGCTGTCCTTCGGGCCCGGTCCCGTGAAGCAGAGCATTGGCCAGATCTAATGAGGACCACGATCCGATGCCGGCAACCGGGTCACTGGATATGTTCGGGGCTACGAAGGTGCCGAAATCCGACGCAAACCGACGACCGCCAGCGAGTACCAGCTTTTCCTCACCCGTTGCGTTCGGAGCAGAATGACAGGACGCGCATCCAGCCGCGTAAAACACTGCCTCACCTCGACTGAGATCAGGGACAATCCCGTTCAGTTGTGTCTGGTCAACTGTTTTCGGACGGGTCAGCACCAAACCGACCAGCCCGACCAGTACAGCGATACCTGCGGCGAAAATGAACAAACGCCGCATGGCCAGCGCTCCTTTAGTCTTTCGGTGCCCTGTAAGCCTTATGACATGCCGAGCATGATCCGCCCAGATCACCCATCGCCGCCTTAAGGGCATCAACATCCTGGCCTGCCGCCGCCTGCATCGCAACGGCGGCTTCCGCCATGGCCTGACCTTTTGCGCTTACATCCGGAAAGTTCTCCCAGATGGCTGGCAAGGCCCGGGTGGACGGGTCGGACGCATTGTCGGATCCGGCAGGCCACATCGCAGATTGATCGATCTGCGTCAGAACAACCAGGTTATTTGCGGCCCGTGTTGCTGCCTCGGCATCATATTCAATCTCTCCCTTGGCCATGCCGCCCAACGTGCCAAGATTGAAGGCATAGAGCTGCATGATTGAGGTCCGAGCCTTCACCGCAGGATTTTCGCTTTCATGGGCGATGGCTGATCCAATAACGGCTACCGACAACAAACCTGCCGCAACGGCCGGGATTTTCTTGATCATTGTGCGTCTCCCTGTTCAATGCGTCGAATACTAGCCTGAACATTTTTTCTTGTAATTGTTTGTTATTTGTTGCTCCTTGTTAATTTATGCACAACCAAAACTGGGATGATCTTCGATACGCGCTGGCCGTAAGGAAACACGGATCACTGAATGCGGCTGCCGGGGCGCTTGGTGTCACTCATGCAACGGTGCTGCGCAGAGTCGCCGCGCTTGAAGACCGTTTTGGATGCGTGATCTTTCAAAAACACCCGTCAGGGTACACTGCCCTACCCGAGGCCAGAGCTATTCTTTCGGCGATGGAAAGCGTTGAAGAGGCCGTACTTTCCGTAGAGCGGGCAATTGTGGGGGCAAACCGGTCCCCTGCGGGTCAGGTCCGCATTGCGTCTACGGACAGCCTTTGTCAGTTTGTATTGCCCCAAATTCTGACTGAGATATCGCGGCTTTATCCCGATTTGGAGCTGACTTTGTTAAGCGGCAACAGCCATCATGATCTGTCAAGGTTGACCGCGGACATCGCAGTGCGACCCTCGATCAAACTTGAAGAAGGGCTTGTCAGCGAACGTGCGGGAACATTGTCATTCGGCGTTTTTGACGACGGTTCCCCAAACCGAAAATGGATGAGGCTTGATGGAGCGTTGAGCCGCTCGCTTCCCGCCAAATGGCTGGCCGAACATGTCAGCGCCGATGAAATGACCAACGGGGCAGACAGCTTTTTGGTGCTTCAACAGATGGCAGCATCCGGGGTGGGCAAAACGATCCTGCCCTCGTTTATTGGGAACGCGGATCCTAGGCTTCATCGGTCGTCAGAAATTGATCCCAGAATAGATGTCCCGCTGTGGGTGGCGGCTCTGGACGAGATAGCGCGCACTCCGAGATTTGCCATCGTGCAAAGAGCTTTGGTTGAACGCCTTTCCATTGTTCTGCCGGGGTGACAAATCAAAAATCTCGCCCGTAGGTATGGCTCCTCCAAGGACGGCTTTGGGCCGATGCGCTGATCGTCTGGACGGAGTTTTGAGCGAGCTCCGTGTACTTCCTGCAAGGCCACGCGTGCTTTCTGTCTGCCGCCTGCGCGATTGCGCGACCGAGGGTTCTGACATGATCCGAGTTCCGAATCCGAACGCTGGTGAGTTCAGACCAAGGTCGGTGGCGCGGTCAGGGAATGTCGTTCATAGTTGATCACGAAATGAGACCCGAGATTTCTGATCTGTCAGTTCGCAATTGGTCATTGTCGCGCGTTTTTCTTGCGGCTTGCATTGTCGTGATGGGAACGGCCATCGCGATAGTTGGCGCATGGGTGTCAAATCGGATCGAGAATGCAGTTGTCCAAAATTCTGCCAATTCCGCAGCGCTGTATATGGAGAGCATCGTATCCCCTCTCAGCCAGGAACTTGCATACGGGGATCGTCTTTCCGATCAAGCAAGGCGGGCGCTGGACGAAATATTCATGACCCAGCCGATGCGGGACCGCATTGTGTCTTTCAAGTTTTGGAAACAAGGCGGCGTGATCGCGCACGCGTCGGATCCAACCATCATTGGACGCCGTTTCGACCCGACTGATGATCTGAGCCGAGCCTGGAGCGGAGCGATTTCGGGTTCTTTCGAAGATCTCGACCATGCCGAAAGCGCCGCAGAAGCAGCACTTGGGATCCCGCTACTTGAAGTGTACAGCCCGATCCGCGAACTCTGGTCAGGCGAAATTATTGCAGTTGCAGAGTTTTACGAGAAAGCCGAACAGCTGGAAGTTGATATGGCCAAAGCCCGCCGGACAAGCTGGCTGGTCGTCGGGTCAGCATTTGCAGCAAGCACAATCGTGCTGTTTTCCATCGTGGCAATCGGTGACAACACCATTCGACGTCAGGGGCGCCTGTTGGAGCGGCGTCTGAAAGAGAGTGAGCAGATGGCAGAGCAGAACGCCAGGCTGCGGTCGCGCGTGGTCGAAGCGTCGGAACGATATGCCACGCAAACAGACCGGTTTCTGAAGAAGCTTGGTTCCGAGCTTCACGACGGTCCCGCTCAATATCTGTCCCTCGCGGCCCTCAGGTTGGAGGCGGCGTTCTCGGACAGGCATGAAAAGCCTGCTGAGGCCGAGGAGATTCAACAGTCTTTGCAGAAGTCCCTGGCCGAAATTCGCGCGTTGTCGCGGGGGTTGTCCGCTCCGGACATCGACAATCTGGCGCTGATTGATGTGGTGAAAAGAGCGATAGAAGATCACTCGGAACACAGCCCGTTACGGCCGGATGTTTCACTTCAGGGAAGCCAGACGATCGAGTTGTCCGTGTCCGACAAGCTGTGTGTTTTCCGGTTCCTTCAGGAAACGCTTTCCAACGCCGCCAGGTATGCTCCGAATTCTCGATGCACGGTCATTTGCGAGGCGCATAACGATCGGGTCGTCATTCATGTCAACGATGACGGGCCCGGATTTGACCCCTCGGACGGAAAAGTACTGCGTGACGATGGAGGCCAGGGGCTCTTGGGTTTGCGAGATCGGGTTGAGAGTATCGGCGGCAGGTTCGAAGTCAGGTCAAGCCCTGGCAAAGGTACCTCTGTCACAATGATACTATTTCCCAGAAAGATGAGTACGTCATGACAACATCTGTCGTAATAGCGGATGATCACCCGATTTTCAGGGACGGTTTGCACCGGACATTGGACGAAGCCGATGGGTTCGAAGTTCTCGCTGCCGGCTCGAGCGCGGATGAGGCAATTTCACTTGTCAGCATTCATCAACCTGACATCGCCATCCTCGATCTTTCGATGCCCGGGGGCGGCATAAATGCGACGCGAAAAATCGCGGCCATGGCAAACCCGCCATTTATCGCGATATTGACGGTCTCGGAAAACAACAGTGACGTTGCGGATGCTTTGGAAGCAGGGGCAATCGGCTACATCGTCAAAGGTGTGACGGCTAGCGAACTGACGGCCTCACTGCGCAGCATCGCCGCAGGTGAAGGATTCGTGTCACCCGGGTTGGCCTCGCGCGTGCTGCTTCAGATCAACAGAGAGGCAGAAGCTTCCAAAGACAGTGATGTTCTGGATGATCTCACACATCGCGAGGAAGAAATACTTCGACGTGTGGCGAAGGGGATGAGCAATCGGGAGATCGCAGATCAACTGGATCTTCAGGAAAAAACCGTAAAGCACTACATGACGGCAATCCTCTCCAAGCTCCACGCCCGAAACCGGGTCGAGGCCGCGCTGATCGCGCACGATGCCTGGGGCAAGACCGACTAAACCATGGGTCAAACGTGATTGCATGCTCAATGCTGGCCCTATCGCTTCGAAAAGCGTGTGCACCCGGGATCTGAGATTTCAGTTTCGTGCCGGCAAATCTAGTTGGTGGCAAGCTTTGTTGCACATGTTCGCCCTTGCGCTGTACCACCTCAAAGCGCATGCCCAAAGTGATCTGTCGGTCAGGGCCTTGGCGACCCTGGCCGCGACCGGATGGTGTGGTTCGGCAGATCTTTTGGCCTAACTCTCAGGCCTGTGCCGGAATCCATGCAAATAGGGGTCGGATTTGAGACGCTTGGCCGCAAAATCGACAAAAGCGCGCACTTTTGCAGACACGGTGCGGCCCTCTTGATGCACAAGATGGATGGGGATTTCGGGTGGTTCATACGAATTCAGAACGGTCCTGAGCCGCCCGTCCGCAACGTAGGGTGCAACCTGATAGGATAAAAGCCGCCCGATGCCATGCCCTTGCAGCGCCAGCTCGATCACCGCGTCATTGGTGTTCATGCTGATGCGTGGATTCACGCGCTTTGTCACGACCGTTTCGCTTTTTTGAAAATGCCATTGGGCCGAGGCGTGCAGGGCGGTTGAGTTTATGATCGCGTGATTGGCCAGGTCGTCGGGTGTGTCTGGTTCGCCGCGCGCATCAAGATATGCCGGAGCGGCAAACACGACCTGCCTCACCGCGCCACATCTCACCGCCATCAGGCTTGAATCTGCAAGGTTTCCAATCCTGATCCCGACGTCGAGGCCTTCATCCACCAGATTGACCACGCGGTCCACATAGAGAGTGCGCGCAGAGAGCTTTGGATGCAGTTCCAGAAATTCACCCAGAATCGGAGTGACGAACATGCGGCCGAACAACACCGATGCGGTCACGCTGAGTTCCCCGGTCGGTTCGGCATAGGATCCGACGGCGGCACGCTCTGCCTCCTCGAGATCCACCAGAATGCGTCTGGCATCTTCAAAGAACCTTCGCCCGCTGTCCGTCAGCATGACTGATCGCGTGGTGCGCACAAAAAGACGAAGCCCCAGGCTGTCCTCCAGCATGGAGACCAGTCGGGTTACCGTTGGTGGCGACATATTGAGGTGGCGCGCTGCGGCCGCGAAGCCTTTCAGCTCGGCCACCTTCACAAAAACGCTCAGAGCGTGAAATCTATCCAAACTACTATTCCATATTTTGGAATAATATATTGCCAATTAGGGATATTCTGCAACACCAAGGCTTGGACTAGCTTCACCTCAACCCCAGGGCTCTGCCCGGCTGAGATGGAGAATTCAATGTCACGTCCTTTTGCAGAAATCACTTTTACGCCTTCCGTACGTGCAACACAGGCCAAGAACAAATCGGCTGAAGGTTATGCAAAGTTTCTGGCCGGCGCTGTTCAGGAAGACCTCATCAGCCCGGTCGAGGCCAGCTTCATCGCACAAAGGGACGGCTTCTATCAGGCGACCGTCTCTGAAACCGGCTGGCCTTATGTTCAATTCCGCGGCGGACCGGCAGGCTTTCTGAAAGTGCTGGATGAACGGACGCTGGCCTACGCAGATTTTCGCGGCAACCGGCAATATCTGAGCGCAGGTAACCTGCTGAACAACGACCGCATTTCTCTGATCCTGATGGACTATCCCAACCGGAGACGCCTCAAGATCTGGGGCCGGGCGAAACTTGTTGATGGCGCGGATGATCCGGCCCTGACGCAACGTTTGAGTGACCCGAATTACAGGGGCCACCCGGAGCGGGCCATTGTGATCAAGCTTGAAGCGATGGACTGGAACTGCCCGCAGCACATCCCCCAACGCCTGACCCTGGAAGAGTTTGAAGAGCATATGGCACCGCTTCGCGATGAACTGGCGGAACTGAAAGCTCAAAACACAGAGCACAAAGAAAAGCCCGGCCAGAAACGCTGACCGATGCTGAACCCCGCGCGTTCAGACGCGCCCCCAAAACCCCAAGAAAGGAAATACCCATGTCGCGCAATGTGAAATCCATCCTGAGCGCAAGTCTTCTCGCGCTTACCATCGCGGTGCCATTAACTCCGGCCCCTGCAATCGCAAGTGAGACCGGCATTGAAGCCACCCAAGCGGTAAATTTCCGCGCAGAAAAAATCGGCGAGGTCAATATCGCCTATCGTGAGGCCGGAGACCCGAGCAGGCCAACCGTTCTTTTGCTTCATGGGTTTCCGACCTCGTCACATATGTTCCGCAACCTTATCCCCGAACTGGCCAAGAACTATCACGTGATCGCGCCCGATTTCCCCGGATTTGGGGCCTCGGACATGCCGCAAGCCGAAGACTTCGAGTATTCCTTTGCGAATATCGCCGAAATCATGACGTCTCTGCTGGATCGGAAGGGTGTCGATCAATACGCGGTCTATCTGATGGACTATGGTGCCCCGGTTGGATTCCGAATGTTTGCCGAACAACCCGAACGGGTCACTGGCTTCGTCATTCAGAACGGCAATGCGTATGAGGAAGGGCTGCGCGAATTCTGGGACCCGATCAAAGCCTATTGGGCCGACCCCTCGAAAGAGAATGGCGACCAGCTTCGAGGGTTTCTTACTCTGGATGCGACCAAGTGGCAGTTCACCCACGGTGTACAGAGGCTGGAACTGATCAGCCCGGATAACTATTGGCACGTCCAATACCTGCTTGATCGCGAAGGTAATCAGGAGGTGCAACTTGAACTTTTCCTGGACTACGGCACCAACGTTGCCGAGTACCCGAAATGGCAGGCGTTGTTTCGTGAGCATCAACCACCTGCGCTGCTGATGTGGGGTAAGAATGATCACATCTTTCCGGCCGAAGGCGCCCTGCCCTATCAACGCGACCTGAAGGATCTTGAGTTTCATCTGCTTGATACCGGACACTTCGCGCTGGAAGAATATGGGTCTGAAATTGCGGAACAGATGACTGCATTCCTGAACCGCATCACCGCCGCCGGCAACTGATGCGCAACTGGCCGCGCCTCGATCAAGGGCGCGGCCTCATGTTTGGAGACGATCAATGAATACGCAAACAAACACTGCCAGGGATGTCACGGTTGAAATCGTGCACGGGTTTGTCGACGGTGGCACCGGAGGAAATCCCGCAGGCGTCGTTCTGGACGCTGATGATCTGAGCGCGCAAGATATGCAAACCGTGGCGGCAAGAGTTGGAGTGTCCGAGACGGCGTTTGTCTCGCGGTCCAAGACGGAAGGCTTCAAGCTGGATTTCTTCACACCGAACCGGCGCATCGCTCATTGCGGTCATGCAACAATCGCCGCCTTCTCTCACCTTGATGCGTTGGGTCGGATCCCCAAACCCGATACGTCGAAGGAAACTATTGATGGCCCCAGGCGCATATTCATGAAAGACGGCGCCGCCTATATGGAACAATTGGCCCCACGCTACTCGGGTGCTCAGGAATGGATCGAAAAGGGCATGAAACTCGACGATGTGCTGAGCTCTCTCGGGGTCGACAAAACTGACCTAGATCAGAGGTTTGCTCCGGTTCTGGTCAACACCGGCAACAGCTTCATCGTCGTTGGTCTTTCGGATGCGGCGGGCTTTGCCAAAATCAGACCAGATTTGGCCAAAATCAAGCAAATCAGCGAGAAACTGGATCTGATTGGCTATTACGTATTCACGAATGACCCTTCAATCACCAGCCGGGACGCCACAACCCGTATGTTCGCACCCAGATACGCGATAGATGAAGAAGCCGCCACTGGGATGGCGGCCGGGCCACTTGCATGCGTGTTGCACGATTTCGGCGGCACGTCTCAGCGATCATTTGAAATCGAACAGGGGGTGTTTATGAACCCGGCAAGCCCGAGCCTGATAAAGGTCGATCTGGATATCGAGAATGGCGCAATCACGGGCCTCATGGCGGGTGGTTACGGAAAAGCCATGACCTCGGCCCGGATTGCTTTGTGACGCGAAAAGGCCAGGTGTGTCCGCAGCATCAGCTTCGGATGCGCCCAGGTCCTTGAGCGCGAATACATTTCGTCCAAGGGTCCTGCGACGGGACCTTAATCAGCGCAGTGCGCGGCCTCGTCGCCCGCAGCCCAAATCGAAACCGGCCATTGCGGACAATGTAGAAGCTTGCGATTCTCAATCCATGTTGTCCGGACCCATGTGGCGATCCGGCATGGGGCTGGCTTGAGGCTCCTTTTCGACGAGAGAGTACAACTCGATGGATTCGGCAAGCCCTCGAACTTCGTGAAACCCACAAGCTGAGAACAGTTCAGGCGAAGCAGCGGCAACGGCTGACGTCGCCAGAACTCTGTGGCCCAGGGATTTCGTCAACCCCTCAATACGGCTTGCGAGGTTGACCGCTCTGCCCAGAACAGTGAAATCCAGCCTGCCGGGACTGCCGATGTTGCCATAGCTGACCTGCCCGACATTGATCCCGATGCCTATGTCCAACGGCGGCTTCTGAGCCTCATCGCGGCGATGGTTGAGTGCGGCCAAACCGGTCAAAACACTTTGAGCGGCCTGTGCTGCCCTTTTGCATTGGGCGTTCAAACCTTCCTGTGTCTCGACAGTGAATATCGACAGAATGCCGTCGCCCATGAACTTGAGAATGTCGCCGCCATTCTCTTCGACAGACTGCACGACCAGATCAAAATATCCACTCAACATGTCGAAAACGTCTTCTTCGGATGCCCTGTCTGAAAGAGCGGTGAAACCGCGCAGGTCAGAGAACATGACAACTGCGTCAAGGGTTGTGCGTTCCCCTCGCTTGATCCGCCCGTTCCACACAGCATCAGAGGGCCCATCGCCAAGATAGGTTCTCAGAAGACCTTTGGACGACTTGCGCATGGTGACAGGTTCAAGAGCAGAGGACAGAGCGGGCAATGCACCCTCAATCATTTTCAGATGCCGGGGCGAGAAGCCTTCTGGCGACCGGGTGACAAAAGTGCAGCCGTGCAGCGATCCGTCTCCGTAATAAAGCAGCGTAGCATAGTAATCGGTGCCACCCAGCTCAGCGAATTCAAGATATGATAAGTGCTCGGTCTTGGGATCCAATTGCCGCAGACTTTTGTGAAGTGGCTTACGGTGTTCAAGAATGTATTCGAATGAACTGCCGACATACCCATCCGTCAGCATGGTCTCATGTGTCACGTCATAGCTTTCGGTGCCATCCGGTGTCCAGACGATCCCCCATGCGATGAGCAGCGGATTGGCGAAACGCTGACCGATATTGACCCGCCAGAGCGGCACACCCGCCTCGATCAGAGACGAACAGAAATATGACACAACTTTTTCCGGGTCATCCGAACGACGCCCCTCGGCAATCATCCAATTGGTCAGTTGGGCAATAGCATCCATAGTTTAAAACCAATCGCTTAGATAAGATCGTCAAGAATTTGGGTTTAGTGTTCGATCATAATATTCTAGCCTTTTTCTTACCCCGTCCAAGCCTGCTGTTCAGTCCACAGTTCTCGGCCGTAAGCGCCGGCCAAGCTACACACAGACCTTCCTGGATACGTTTCGCCAGCCTTGTCATCAATTTGAATGAATCTTGCCAAAAGGGCGGCGTCGCTCTCGAAACCCTTTGAACGCCTTGTCGCGGGCTGGTTGCGTGAGGCCGCTCTGGCTATTGATTTATTAGCGCGCGCAAAGAATATGTAAATCTATGATAAGTTCACGACGAACAATACCAGCAGGCAGACTGGCATGACCAAGATAAAGAACATGGAAGAGTTTGCAGCGCTCAGCGGCATCTCGCGCCCTACGGTTTCCAAATACTTTCACGATCCCGACAGCGTTCGCCCCACGACGCGGGCCCGAATCGAAGAGGCGCTGGAACGGTTCGACTATCGCCCCAACATTTACGCGGTGAACCAGAACCGAAAGCTTACCAAGAATATCGGAATCGTCGTGCCCTATCTGGCGGACCCGTTCTTTGTCGAGATTGCACGCTATCTGGAACAAAGTTGCATTGCGGCAGGTTATCGGCCGTCCCTGTTCAGCTCTCATGGCGAGCAGAAGCTGGAGAACGAAATTCTGGACGGCTTGCAATCGATGAAACCCGCCGGTGTTCTTTTGGCCCCTTTGGGCCGAATTTCGGACAGATCTGCGATCGAGAAATTCTGTGCCAATGTGCCGACCGTTCTGTTCGACAGCAATCTTGATGGTCTGGGAGCAGCCTTTGTCGGATCGGATAACTTTAGCTTTGTGTCGCAAACCGTCGAATACATGACCCGCACTGGTGAACCCCCGTCCTTCTTCGAAATGCGAACACCCGCGAACCCCAATGCCAACAAACGGCGCAAGGCGTATGTCGAAATCATGGAGCGCCTCGGACATGAGCCGCATATTCTCAAGGTTGATGGCAAAGGTTGGGCGTTTGAAGAAATTGGACACAGAGGCACGATGAAGATCTTGGAGGAACGTCAATTGAGGACGAACTCGGTTCTGTGTAGCAATGACCGGCTTGCCATCGGCTTTCTTGCCGCTTGCTACGAACAGGGGATTCGGGTCGGTCGGAAAGAGGACTGCACGTTGCGTGTAGCTTCGAATGATGGGCACCCGTTCGCAAAATTTACATGTCCATCCCTGACAACGGCAGCGCATGACTATGATAATGTAGCGGCGCGCAGTGTCGAAACCCTGTTCCAACTCATTGAAAGTGGCGGGAAACTTCAGGCGCGATCGGAAACGCTATTCCCCGCAAGACTGGTTTTGAGGGATTCTGCGTAGCTTCATTTTTTAACGCGCGTAAAGTTTTTATTGACGCCGCGACAAATTACGCACTACTTTCCGAGTACGGCATCCAAGCTCAGGGAGGACAAGGATGTATTTGAAGAATGCACTTCGTGCGGCGACGGCATTGACCTTTGTCGCAACGGCCGCGGCCCATGCAGAAACGATCACGATCGCAACCGTCAATAATGGCGACATGATCCGGATGCAGGGCTATACCGACAACTTCACCGAGGCGACTGGTATCGACGTGGAATGGGTGACGCTGGAGGAAAACGTCCTGCGTCAGCGTGTTACCACCGACATCACCACCAAGGGCGGTCAGTTCGATATCATGACCATCGGCATGTACGAAACGCCGATCTGGGGCGCAAATGGCTGGTTGGTTCCTTTGGGTGGGCTGTCTGAGGAATATGATGTCGGCGACCTGCTTCCTGCGATGGCGGGTGGCCTGAGCCATGACGGCACGCTGTATGCAGCACCGTTCTATGGCGAAAGCTCGATGATCATGTATCGCACCGACCTGATGGAAAAGGCCGGGATGGAGATGCCTGAGGCGCCAACATGGCAGTTCATCCGCGAGGCGGCGGCTGCGATGACGGACCGTGACAACGACATCAACGGCATCTGCCTGCGCGGCAAGGCGGGCTGGGGTGAAGGCGGTGCCTTTATCACTGTGACCGCGAATTCCTTTGGTGCACGATGGTTTGATGAAGATTGGACACCTCAGTTTGATCAGCCCGAATGGAAAGAGGCGCTGACCTTTTTTGTCGACATGATGAATGAATCCGGCCCTGCCGGTTACGCGACCAACGGCTTCAACGAAAACCTTTCGCTGTTCCAGCAGGGTAAGTGCGGAATGTGGATCGACGCCACTGTTGCGGCGTCCTTTGTGACAAATCCGGATGATTCAACTGTCGCGGACAAGGTCGGGTTTGCTCTGGCACCAAATTCGGAAGGCGTCGACAAGCGCGCCAACTGGCTGTGGGCCTGGGCACTGGCCATTCCGGCGGGAACCCAGAAAGAGGATGCAGCCAAGCAGTTCATCGAATGGGCGACCTCAAAGGATTACATCGAACTGGTGGCGGAAAACGAAGGTTGGGCCAATGTCCCTCCGGGCGCGCGCACCTCGCTTTATGAGAACGCGAACTACAAGGACATTCCGTTCGCAAAGATGACGCTCGAGTCGATCCTGTTGGCCGACCCGCAGAACTGCTGTGCCAAGCCAACACCCTATACTGGCATCCAGTTCGTTGCGATCCCGGAATTCGCGGGCATTGCCACACAGGTCAGTCAGGAATTCTCGGCGGTTTATGCCGGACAGCAGACTGTAGATGAAGCGCTTGAAAAGGCGCAGGCCTTTACAGCTGAAGAAATGGAAGCCGCAGGGTACTGAGGCATCCCTCCCAGTAGGGGACAGGTGATCTGTCCCCTGCTCTCTCCACTTCCACAACTCGCGTTTTTCTCGCAGGCTGAGTTACGCCTGAACAGAGAGGGTTTGCGTAATGGCTACTCAACACTCCCGATCCGTTGCTCGCCTGATGATGGCACCCGCAGTGGTCCTGCTGCTTGGCTGGATGCTCGTGCCATTGACGATGACGCTGTACTTTTCTTTCAAAAAATATCTGCCTCTGCGCGGGGGTGATCTGGGCTGGGTCGGGTTCGACAACTACGTCCGCTTTGTCTCGTCCAGTACATTCTGGCCCGCGGTGCAGGCAACACTGGTCATTGTTGGCGGTGTTCTGATCATAACCGTCATTCTCGGAATTCTGCTCGCCATGCTGCTGGATCAGCCGATGTGGGGGCAAGGCATTGTCCGTATCCTTGTCATCGCGCCGTTCTTCGTGATGCCCACCGTGTCTGCGCTGGTGTGGAAGAATATGTTCATGGACCCGGTCAATGGTTTGCTGGCCCATCTGTGGCGTTTTTTCGGGGCCGAGCCGATCTCGTGGTTGTCCGAGGCGTCGATGACCTCGATCATCATGATCGTTTCGTGGCAATGGCTGCCCTTTGCAACGCTGATCCTGTTGACCGCAATTCAGTCGCTGGACAGCGAGCAACTGGAAGCAGCCGAAATGGATGGCGCACCGGTTCTGAAGCGCTTCTACCACATCATTCTGCCGCATCTGAGCCGCGCGATCACCATCGTAATCCTAATCCAGACAATATTCCTGTTGTCGATCTTCGCCGAGATCTTCGTGACCACCGGCGGCGCATTCGGCACCCGTACACTCACCTACCTGATCTTCCAGCGTGTGCTGGAGAGCCAGAATGTTGGTCTCGGATCAGCCGGAGGTGTCTACGCAATCATCCTTGCCAATATCGTTGCGATCTTCCTGATGCGCATCGTCGGCAAGAACCTGGACGCGTGAGGAGGAAAACCCATGGCCCGCGCTGTCACATCCCGACGCAAATCGCTGAACACCGCCCTTGCCTGGGCCGTGGGACTGCTGATTTTCTTCCCGATCCTCTGGACGATCCTGACCAGCTTCAAAACCGAAGCGCAGGCCATTGCCAGCCCTCCGTTGTTCCTGAACTTTGACTGGACGCTGGAAAACTACGCCATCGTGCAGGAACGCTCGGACTATATGCGGTTTCTGTGGAATTCGGTGATCATCGCCGGTGGGTCGACCATGCTGGGCGTGATCATCGCCGTGCCCGCCGCCTGGGCGATGGCGTTTGTTCCGTCCAAACGAACCAAGGACATCCTGTTGTGGATGCTGTCCACCAAGATGTTGCCGGCCGTAGGTGTGCTGTACCCGATCTACTTGCTGTTCATCCAACTGGGCCTTCTGGATACGCGCGGAGGGTTGGTCGTGGTGCTGATGCTGATCAACCTGCCGATCATCGTCTGGATGCTTTACACCTATTTCCGCGAAATTCCGGGTGAAATTCTGGAAGCCGCACGGATGGATGGGGCGACGCTGAAAGAGGAAATCCTCTATGTCCTAACCCCCATGGCCATTCCCGGCATCGCTTCGACCGTCCTGCTGAACTTTATCCTTGCGTGGAACGAGGCATTCTGGACCCTCAATCTGACCGCTGTTGACGCGGCACCGCTCACGGCCTTCATCGCCAGCTATTCCAGCCCCGAGGGCCTGTTCTTTGCCAAGCTCAGCGCGGCCTCGACCATGGCAATTGCACCCATCCTGATCCTTGGCTGGTTCAGCCAGAAACAACTTGTCCGCGGCCTGACCTTCGGCGCTGTGAAATAAGGAGCATTCCTCATGGGACGCATACAACTCAAGTCCGTGACCAAAAGCTTCGGCGACGTTCAGGTCATCCCTCCGCTGGACCTGACCATCGAAGATGGCGAGTTCACCGTTTTCGTCGGCCCTTCGGGCTGTGGCAAATCCACGCTGCTGCGCCTGATCGCCGGGCTGGAAGACATCACCAGTGGCCACATAGAAATCGATGGAGCAGACGCAACAGACGTGCCACCCGCCAAGCGGGGGCTGGCAATGGTGTTCCAGTCCTATGCGCTTTACCCGCATATGACCGTTCGCAAGAACATCGCATTTCCGCTGCGCATGGCGAAACTGGATCAGGCTGAAATCGACAAGCGGGTTGAGGGCGCGGCCAGTGTCCTGAACCTGACCGATTACCTGGATCGCCGCCCGGGCCAGTTGTCCGGTGGTCAACGCCAGCGCGTCGCCATTGGTAGGGCTATCGTTCGTGAGCCAGCCGCGTTCCTGTTCGATGAACCCCTTTCAAACCTCGACGCAGCGTTGCGGGTGGGCATGCGGTTGGAGATCAGCGAGCTGCATGAACGCCTCGCGACAACGATGATCTACGTCACCCACGATCAGGTCGAAGCCATGACCATGGCGGACAAGATCGTTGTGCTCCAGGCTGGCGTGATCGAACAGGTTGGCAGCCCGCTGGAACTGTACCGAACGCCACGCAACCTGTTTGTTGCGGGGTTCATTGGCTCGCCCAAGATGAATTTTATCGAAGGGCCCGAAGCGGCAAAGCATGGCGCACAAACGATCGGCATTCGACCGGAACACATCGCGGTGTCGGACTCCGAAGGAGAATGGTCCGGGCGCGTCAGCGTCTCTGAACATCTTGGTTCGGACACATTTTTCCACGTCCACGACACCGGACTGGCCGAGACAATCACTGTTCGTGCCGATGGCGAGGTTGGTTTCCGCCATGGGGATCGCATTCATCTGACCCCACGCGCCGATGTGATCCACAGATTTGACGCAGACGGTCTGCGGATCGAATGAAACGTCTGACGGGCAAAACCGCCCTGATCACAGGGGCTGCGCGGGGCATTGGATTGGCATTTGCCAAGGCCTATGTGGCAGAGGGCGCGCGGGTCGCAGTTGCCGACATCGACATCCAGCGCGCACAGGACGCGGTCGCTGAAATTGGCGCGGCAGCTTTCGCTGTCGAAATGGACGTGACCGACCAGCAGAGCATCGATAGGGCCATAGCCAAAACCGCGACGCAATTCGGCCCAATCGACATTCTGATCAACAACGCGGCCATCTTCACCGCCGCACCAATCGTCGAGATCGAGCGCGCCGACTACAATCGCGTTTTTGACATCAACGTCGCGGGCGCGCTGTTTACGATGCAGGCCGTCGCCAAACATATGATCGAGCACGGAACCAAAGGCCAAATTATCAATATGGCCTCGCAGGCCGGGCGAAGGGGTGAACCTTTGGTCGCTGTCTACTGCGCCAGCAAGGCGGCGATCATATCCCTGACCCAATCGGCGGGGCTGGACCTGATTTCTCATGGGATCAACGTAAATGCGATTGCCCCTGGTGTCGTCGATGGCGAACACTGGGATGGTGTGGACGCCTTTTTTGCAAAACACGAAGGCAAGCCCCTTGGCCAGAAGAAGCGTGAAGTGGCGTCAGCTGTTCCATATGGCCGCATGGGGCGCGCGGAAGACCTGACAGGCATGGCGGTTTTTCTGGCCTCTGATGAGGCCAGGTACATCGTCGCGCAGACTTACAACGTCGACGGCGGAAATTGGATGAGCTGATGGACCCTGTGGCGAACGCAAAAACCCCTGCACGGCTGCGGCAAGAGAGTCTGTCCAAGCTGCCAACCACCGTGAAGACCCCGATGTACGAACGTTCGGATCTGACGCCGGGCATCGTTCATATTGGATTGGGTAATTTCCATCGCGCGCATCAGGCCTGGTATGTTCACAAGCTCATGCAGCAGGGGCTGGCCCATGACTGGGCAATCGTCGGAGCGGGTGTGCGAAGCTATGACGCTGTCATGCGAGAACGATTGCTGGCGCAGGATTGCCTCACAACGCTGATCGAGTTAGGGCCAAACGGAATGTCCGCCGAGGTGGTTGGCCCGATGATCGACTACCTGCCGATCGAGGAAAACAACGCTGCCCTCATCCACGCGATGGCAGATCCGGCCACCCGGATCGTTTCGCTGACTGTTACCGAGGGGGGTTATTTTCTGGATGCCAACAGCGGAGCATTCGATTTCGATCACGCAGTTATCCGTCATGACGCAGAAAACCCCAATCAGCCCCGTACGGCTTTCGGTGCGATGGTTGCGGCGCTCAGACGACGGCGCGCCGAGGGGTTGACCCCGTTCACGGCGCTCAGCTGCGACAATCTTCAGGGCAACGGAACGATTTTGCGAAACTGTGTTGTGGAATTGGCGCGCATGTCTGACTCGGAACTGGCCGACTGGATCGACAGGCATGGCGCGTTTCCCAACTCGATGGTGGATTGCATCGTACCAGCGACCACCGACCAATTGGTATCGCAATGCCGCGCCCTTGGCGTCGATGACAGAGCGCCCGTCTCGCATGAGAACTTTCGCCAATGGGTCATCGAGGATGCCTTCTGCGCCGGGCGACCGCCCCTCGAAAACGTCGGAGCAATACTGACCAACAACGTCCATGGTTACGAGACCATGAAGTTGCGCATTTTGAACGGAGGTCATCAACTGTTGGCGAATGTCGGAGAAATACTGAGTGTTTCGACGATTGCCGACTGCATGAAGGACCCGGACATCGTGGCGTTTTTTCGAAAAGTGCAGGTCGAAGAAATCCTTCCGCATGTCGAAGCGGTTCCCGAAACCACTGCAAATGAGTACCTTGAGTTGATCGAGAGCCGATTTGCAAACACGGCGATTCACGACACCACACGCAGGGTTGCATTCGACGGATCGGCAAGACATCCCGGATTTTTGCTACCGTCGCTCCGCGATGCATTTGCATCAGGGTCTTCTGCAAACGGGCTCGCTCTCGCCGAAGCGTTCTGGTGCCGGATGTGTGCGGGTATTCGTGAGGATGGCTCCGAGATCACTCCCAATGATCCCCAGTGGGAAGGCCTGAACAGCACCGCAAAAGCGTCCAAAACTGATCCTGAGCTTTGGCTGGAACAGGGGTTCTACAGCGGTGACTTTGGGATCAGTACACAGTTTTCCAACGCCTTTGCCCGCTGGCTGACCCTGATATGGCAGCGTGGCAGCCGGGCCGCCATTGCTGAGTATGTCGCGAACGGTTAACGTAACAGATCATTAACGAGGCTCAGTTCGCTCGGTGCCTATGCGGTGCGGTATCTGGCCCTTGGAGCTTTGTCTGACGTTGGCGCAAATAGGGCCTGCAATCTGCCGAAAATGGCATGGATGTTACCCTCGGCGGTTCTGACCGGTTCACCGCCTTGGGCAAATCCCCACTACAGAGTCCATGGAATAAGCGAAAGTTTGCCACCGGATCAAAAGCTCCGAGAACGGGTCCAAAAAAATGAAAAAATACTTGGCAGAATGCCTAAACCCTAAACGGTCGCAGATGCCCGGTTCAGCCAAGGAACACGGGTTTCTGTTGCACTTATGAGACGGTTCTGCCGTTGAAAGAAAGTGTCATTTGAAACATTGTGCACCTGCTGTTTCAAAAAGATCGGTGCATAGTAGTTTGTCATAAAAAGAACAATTTGAGCGTGCATCCGAGTGCAATCTAATCTTCCGAGGTACAGGGCTGAGCAATGGCAACTACGACTATAATACCAAGACCTTCCGCTTCTTCGCCGCTCAGTCCAATACAAGGTTATGTTGCCTACGTTGACGGCAATCCTTCGACCACCACAATTTCTTATCACTTCGAACAATACGCGGGCACACAAGCGTGGACTGCCGAATACAAGGCGGAATTCCGAGCGGCTCTTTCTGCCATCGAGGCCGTCGCAAATGTGACTTTTGTCGAATCCGGCAGCGCTTCCGCCGACTTGGTTGAAGTTATTGCGCCCACAAGTTTTTTTTCAAATCCCAGAACGCTTGGCTACCACTATACGCCATCAAGCGGTCCCTCCGTAGGCGCTTTCAACACCGCTTACTGGACTGCCGGAACAAATGGAAACGGCGATCCGGGCGGGTTTTTCTTTACTACGTTGCTCCACGAACTGGGCCATGCGCTGGGATTGGGTCATCCCCACGACACCGGTTTGGGTACAACCGTGATGAATGGCGTTACATCGCCATTTGACTCTTTCGGGACCGGCAGCCTGAATCAGGGTGTCTACACGGTGATGTCGTATAATGATGGCTGGACCGAAAAGAACGGAATTCTCTCTGTCAACGCGACTTATGGTGGTTCAACTGGGCTCGGCGCACTGGACATTGCTGCGTTGCAGGCGATGTATGGCGCCAATACCAGCCACAACTCTGCCAATAATACCTACACGCTTCCTTGGGCAAACGTCGCGGGTACCGGCTATCAGTCTATTTGGGATACTGGTGGAAACGATACCATCCAGCATGTCGGCAGTTCGAAGGCGCGGATCGACTTGCGGGCCGCAACACTGGATTATTCCGAGACCGGCGGCGGCGTAGTGTCTTACGCAGAGGGTATAAAGGGCGGCTTTACAATCGCGCATGGCGTTGTGATTGAAAACGCGATCGGTGGGACCGGTGACGACGTGATCGTCGGGAATACCGCTCAGAACGTTCTGAATGGCAACTATGGTCACGACAAAATCTATTCAGTGTCCGACGGAACCAACAACAACACCGTTTATGGCGGTTTGGGGAACGACACCATTTATCTGGCGAACGGTTCCGGTGCAGACCAGGTTTTCGGCGGCCAGGGCGACGATTGGGCCATTGTGACCAACAATGACGGCTCGTTTTCCGGAGGAAGCGGTACTGACACAGTCCGATTTGTCAGCGCCATCAGCAGCTATCTGTTCATTAAAAACGGCACGAAATACGAATTTGTCGATGCCGTTTCACGTATCACCTTCACGGTGGAAGATGACGTCGAGGCCATTCAGTTCCTGAATGGATCACAGGCGTATACTCGTTCGAATATCGAAGCTGCCATGCAGCTTTCGGATATCGAGACGACCGGCACCACACTGAAACATGCAAGTCAGGGCATTTACGTTCTGGATGCAGGCAGCTCGAACGTGACGCTGGTATTTAATGGTCAGGCTGTTGGTCAAAACACGATCGCCGGCTGGCAGGCCATTCACGCCGAGGCTTCGGGCGGCGGTTACAAAGTGCTGTGGAAAAACGTGGATGGGACGTACGGGGAATGGACCGTAAATGCCAATGGTCAGTTCCTCAGCAGCAGCAGCATCAGCAACGTGGCTGATGTTGAGACCTTCTATGGCGCTGATTTGAACAATGACGGGCTGACGGGGCATGGTACGGTCACGGTTGAAACCAACGGCTCCACGACGCTCGTTTCGTCAAGCCTGGGTTCGTATTTGATTAACGGCACCATTGAACTGACCCTCAACGGTGTCAAAGCCGGCCCGGGCAGTATTCCCGGCTGGCAGGCCATTCAGGCCGAGGCTTCGGGCGGCGGTTACAAAGTGCTGTGGAAAAACGTGGATGGCACGTTTGGGGAATGGGTGACGGATGCCAGTGGTCGTTTTGTCAGCAGCCGCATCATAGACGACGTTAGGGATGTCGAGGTCTTCTATGGCGCAAATCTGAACAATGATGGGCAAATCGGCCATATCACGACCAGCATCGAATCCAACGGTTCCACGACGCTGGGATCGTCAACCAATGGCGCATATGTAATCGGCGGCAGCATCGACTTGACGCTCAACCAGGTTAATGCCGGTCCTGGCAGCTTCGCGGGCTGGCAGGCCATTCAGGCCGAGGCATCCGGTGGCGGCTATCGGGTGTTGTGGAAGAACTCGGAAGGGTCCTACGGTGAATGGACGACGAATGCGGCCGGTGAATTCCAGAGCAGCACAACAATCAGCAATGTTGCGGATGTAGAGGTCTTTTATGGCGTTGACCTGAACAATGACGGGCTGACGGGGCATGGAACAATCAGCATTGAATCCAGCGGCGCGACAACGCTGGGGGCGACAACCCAAGGTGAGTATCTGATTGGCGGCACCACCAAGTTGACATTCAACAACGCCACCGTCGGACCGAACAGCTTCTCCGGCTGGCAGGCCATTCACGCCGAGGCTTCAGGTGGCGGCTACCGGGTGCTGTGGAAGAATGCGGATGGGTCCTACGGTGAATGGGTCACGGATTCCAATGGTGTATATGTCAGTTCCAACACCGTCGCTGACGTGGTGGCGGTCGAATCCTTCTATGGTTTTGATATCGATGGCAGTGGAACTGTGGGGTACCAATTGCCCAAGCTCGCTCGGCTTTCGGAAGGTGATCAGAAAGAAGTATTGGGAGAGACCGATTGGGATGAAACGGTCGATTATCTGAAGTTCGCCCCTGATCTTGAGGCGCCCGAAGACGCAGAAGACGTCTACACGCTGGTGAGCTTGCATCAGGCTCAGGACACAGCGCTTTCCGTTTCCGAAGACGCATTGGCCGCCGTTCCGAGTGGCAATGTGGACGTCGAGGGTGACGAGATCAGCCCGGCACTGATGCCCCTTTTGGAAGAAGACAGCTTTTGGATATAGATGTGCATTGGCGCTGGAGGCGGCCCGTTCTGTCAAACTGACGGTGCAGTTTCTGGCGTAGTTCGCTGCTCAGGCTTGCGATTTCGATCAGTACCCCGGCCTTCCGGGCCCGCGTTGTCAGCTCTGTCGAACCTAACAGCTGGACGAAAGCAAAAACGCCAGCCCAAGCTGACGGGTCGCCAGGAATTGGGTCGGGCTTTTGCCAGAGCGGAGCCGCGGCAACACACCCTGCCGCCAGCAAGGCAGCACCGGAGTTTCCAGGCGGGTCTGGCAACGTCCAAAACCCATAGGGTGCCGCGCGAACTGCCGCCATCGATCACGGTGATATTCCAGGCAACGTTTCTTGGAGGAATAATCCGTTGGTTCTATTGGTCCTGATCGGCTGTGCGGTCGCGCTCCTGAAGGGCGCGAATGCGCATCCTCTGGCCGGCTTGAATATGTGCTCGCATTTCCATCTCGGCGGCAGCACTATCACGCGACTTGAGGGCTGCCATAATGCGCCTGTGTTCCGCGACTGCGGCATCCGCCCGTTCATTGTCCAACAGTTGCGACGGTCCGAGTATCAGCAGCGCTTTTTGCAATGAAAGCATGGATTTCGCCAGAAACCGGTTTTTGGCCACATCCAACAGGGTGGCGTGAAATACCCTGTTGATCCGGGCGGCCTCTGGCCCCGTACCTGCCTGGGCAAGTTGGTCGTTCAGAACCTCAAGTTCGTCCAATTCGATATCTGACGCGGCTCGGGCCGCCAGACGGGCCGCAGTGCCTTCAAGCACGGCACGCATCTCATAAAGCTCCATTACCTCGGCATAACTCAGGCTTCGGACCGTTGCGCCCTGCCTTGGCACATGCGTGACAAGCCCATCCGCCTCGAGCTGTCGGATCGCTTCGCGGACAGGAGTTCGGCTGACGCCCAACCGATTGGACTGGTCAATCTCTCTCAAGCGATCGCCGGGCAAAAGCGCCCCTTCGCGAATCTCGTCCAGCAACCGTTGATACACGGAATTGCCTTGGGGGCCTGGCTGAATTGAGTCGTCCTGAAAGGTCATCATGTTCTTGCTTGCACTTTGTATCCAAAGGAATACAGTTGAACACATTACGGGTCAATGGCAATGGAATTCAGGTTTTGCTCATCTTGAAGAACCACCCTTCCCCCCTTGTAAAAAGGTCGGTGACGTTTGGAATTGCAGTGCTTGGCACAGCGGTCTTTTGGGTGTTGGACCTGCCGCTGCCGTTCTTGTTCGGCCCCATGGCAGCTTGCCTGATCGCCGCGCTTGCCCAGGCGCCAATGCAAGGGTTTGGGCAGATTTCCGTTGCCGCCAGAACGATTCTGGGCGTAGCAGTCGGTGCCTCGATCACGCCGGCACTTTTCGTCGAACTGCCCAAGATGGCCACATCGATCATGCTGGTTCCCGTCTTCATTATCCTGATTGCTTTTGTTGGTGTGCCGTTTTTTCGAAAAATCTGGGGATTTGACGAAAAAACCGCATTTTACGCAGCGATGCCGGGCGGTTTGCAGGACATGATCATTTTCGGCGCCGAAGCCGGAGCCGACCCAAGAACCCTTTCCCTGATCCACGGTACGCGCGTGTTGATCATCGTCACTTTGGCGCCGTTGTTCCTGACGCTTTTCTACGATGCGGAACTCACCAATCCCATAGGACAGCCGGCGCGTGAGCTTCCTGTTCATGAACTGCTGCTGATGGTTCTGGCGGCTTTCATCGGCTGGAAAGGCGGAGAGAGAATAGGGCTTTTCGGCGCATCCATCCTTGGGCCGATGATCCTAACGGCGGCTTTGTCGTTGGGGGATTTCATTCATTCTCGCCCGCCGCGCGAAGCCGTGCTGGTCGCGCAGTTTTTCATCGGTTGCGCGATTGGAGAAAAATTTGTTGGCGTAACCTGGGGGGAGCTGCGCCGGGTTGTTGCTGCGGGCGTTGCATATGTTTTCGTACTTGCAGTTCTGGCAGCAGGTTTCACTGCCATTGTCACGTCTCTTGGTTTGGGGCGGCCCGTCGAAGCCTTTCTGGCTTTCGCACCGGGGGGGCAGGCCGAAATGACGGTTCTGGCCATCGTCTCGGGCGCTGATCTGGGCTTTGTAATCAGCCATCACCTAACGCGGATCGTGCTGGTCATCATCGGCGCGCCCGTCGCCGCTAACCTGATCTTGCGCTGCTCCAGACCTCGGAATTAGCCAGGTGTTTTGGGCCGCGACCGCATAGTTTCCGCGCGCCGGAAGCACCGCGTTCAAAGGTTGAAACACTCTTTGTGGCATTGGCCAAAAAGTGCTTCTTCCATCCCGCTGTCTGCGGTTTCTTGCTCAAAAAAACATGTGCAAACTTGGCAATGCTGAACTAACTTTCTAAATGCGGCGATGCCTGTCCGAATGATGTGGAATGTAAACTGTGAAACCTAAACACCGCCTATCAGCGGCCCCTCGCCATGAATTGCGCAACGTGCGCAATCAGGGCATTGCCTTTCTGGCCTTGGCGTTTTTGTTCAGCATCTTCGTCAACCTGCTCATGCTGACAGGTCCGCTGTTCATGCTGCAAGTATATGATCGGGTTCTTGGTTCTCGGGCAGTTGAAACTCTGACCGCACTGTTTTTGCTTGTCGCTTTGCTTTATGCGCTGATGGCCATGCTGGATTATGCGCGCGGTCGCATCGTTGCCCGCTTTGGTGCACGGTTCCAGTCGCAGCTGGATGAGCGCGTTTTCGAAGCCACGATGCGCCGGTCTCTGGTGCCCCAGGTGCGATCGGCTCCGGCGACTGCATTGCGGGATCTCGAGACCATTCGCACCTTGTGCTCTTCGCCCGTGCTGCTTGCAATTATGGATATCCCGTGGACGCCTGTCTTCCTGGGGGCGATTTTCATTTTTCATCCTCTGCTTGGCTGGTTGGCCGTTGCAAGTGGCGTGCTGCTTGTGCTGATCGCATTGCTCAACCAGGCCCTGACCAGTCGCAAGGTGGCCGAAGCACAATCCGCGGCGGCGCGGGCGAATGCCTTTTCCGAACACGCAAGGCAAGCAGCAGAGGTTGTGCGCTCTCAGGGAATGCAGGCGGACGTGACCCGGCGGTGGTTGAACCAGCGTTCCGAAGCTTTGCGTCAAAGCATTTCCGCTAATGACTGGACTGGTAGCTTCACGTCGCTGACGAAATCGCTTCGGCTTTTTCTGCAATCTGCCATGCTGGCTTTGGGCGCGTGGTTGGTATTGCAAAACGAAATGACGCCCGGGGCGATGATTGCGGGCTCGATTCTCTTGGGACGGGCTTTGGCCCCGGTGGAACAGGCTGTCGGCCAATGGAGTTTGGTCGAACGGGCCCGCACGGCCTGGAATTCGCTGAACCGGTTTCTGGACCAGACACCGCCAGAGGAACAGCGGATTCGTTTGCCGATCCCAAAATCCCAGTTGGAAGCCAAGTCCCTGACGGTAATCCCTCCGGGTGCTTCTGCGCCAACCTTGCGAAATGTGAACCTGAAACTGGAGCCGGGAAAGGCGCTTGGTGTGATCGGCAAAAGTGGGTCGGGCAAAACGACCCTGGCCAAGGCTCTGCTTGGGCTTTGGAGACCGGCAGCTGGCGAGATCCGGTTGGGCGGCGCCACGTTGGACCAATACGATCCCAACGATCTGGGCAGCCACATAGGATACTTGCCGCAGCAGGTGACCCTGTTCAACGGAACCGTTGCTGAGAATATTGCACGGATGTCGGAAAACCCGGATTCAGAAGCGGTGGTGGCGGCGGCCAAGAAGGCCAAGGCACACGAACTGATTCTGTCATTGGAAAAGGGTTACGGCACCTTTCTTGAAGGCAATGACAGTCAGTTGTCGGGCGGCCAGAAACAGCGTATCGCGTTGGCCCGAGCGCTGTATGGCGACCCGGTCCTTCTCATTTTGGACGAGCCGAACTCGGCCCTCGACGCAGATGGCACCGAAGCTTTGAATGCTGCCGTGCGCGGCCTCAAGGAAACGGGAAAGGCTGCCATCATTATGACGCACCGCCCGCAGGCTATTTCGGAATGTGACGATCTTGCTGTTGTGGAAAAAGGCCAGGTGGTGAGGTTCGGCAGTCGCGATGAGGTTTTGAACGCAATGGTCCAGAATGCGGGCGCGATTAAGCGCAAGCTTAGCCCCGTAGGTGAATAATGGCGAAAAAATCAACCAAGACACCCGTCCCCGTCTGGGGCATCAAAATACCTGCGTTGGTGGGATTTCTTGCCCTTGGCATTCTGGTCGGCGGGTTGGGCCTTTGGGCCGTGAAAACGCGGCTGGCCGGGGCGATTGTATCTTCGGGTGTCATCGAAGTTCAAAGCAACCGTCAGGTCGTTGAACATCCTGACGGCGGCGTGGTTGGCGAGATTTTCGTGCGCGACGGTGATACGGTTGCCTCGGGCGATTTGCTTTTGCGGTTGGATGACACATTTCTGTCTTCGGAACAGACGATTGTAGAATCTCAACTCTTTGATCTTTTGGCCCGCCGGGCCCGGCTGGAGGCCGAGCGGGATGGCCTGACATCCGAAGAATTGGCGGCGCGCCTGGCTGAGGTTCAAAAAGAACACGATATCGATCCGGACCTGATTGCAGGGCAACAGAACCTGTTCGATGCCCGGTTGGAAACGCTGTCCAAGCAGGACGAACAACTGCGCAAACAGTTGGTTCAGATAGAAAGCGAGATCGCAGGCACGCAGGCTCAGTTGGTCTCGTTGCGCCGCCAGACAGAGTTGATCGAGGCGGAGTTGAAGGATCAGCAAAGCCTGTTGAGCAGGGGTCTGACACAAAACAGCCGCGTGCTGGCGCTGCAACGCGAAGAAGCCAGTCTGACAGGCGAAATCGGCAAACTGGAAGCCTCCGTTGCGCGCCTTAAAGGACAGATTGCATCAACCGAGATCAAGATTGTCGAACTGACCGCGACCCGGCGGGAAGAAGCGATCACCACTTTGCGGGACGTTCAGGCGCAGGTGGCAGAGCTTTGGGAACGACGTTTGTCCCTGGCGGAACGTCTGGCCAGGCTTGAAATTCGCGCACCTGTCAGCGGAACGGTTTACGGCAGTCAGGTCTTTGCCCTGCAATCGGTCATTCAGCCGGGTGAACCCATGATGTATGTGGTCCCGCAGGATACGCCGCTGTTGGTGGCAGCGCGGGTGGATGCGATCCATGTGGATCAGTTGCATGTCGGGCAATCCGTTGCCCTGCGCTTTCCGGCGTTCAATCAACGCGAAACGCCCGAACTTGAAGGACAGGTCAACAACGTCTCGGCGGACACGTTCACGGATGAACAGTCCGGTTTCACCTTTTACCGCGCCGAAGTGGTGCTGAATGACGGTGAGATAGACCGGCTCAATGGCCAGGAGCTTTTGCCGGGTATGCCGGTTGAGACATTGATCAAGACCGACGAACGCACGCCGTTGTCCTATCTTGTGAAACCGATGGCAGACTACTTCAACCGCGCGTTTCGCGAATGATGCGGACGCGGTTATCGCTGGATGACCGCGTTTTCCCATTCAGCCAAAAAACGGCGGCGTTTCAGCCTGTCCAGAAATGTCATGAGCCCTGGGTCCAGCCCAATCGTTTCCCGATCGGTGCCAGTTTCGTGTGGGGCCAAGGGCGGCAAGGTAACGGGGTCGCCTACCCGTTTGGTTTGGTTGGAAATCAGGTGTTTGAGAAAAGACGTGGCCGCGTCCGGTTGAGGGGTGCCATTCAGAACCATGGCCGTGCGCATCATGGTCGTCTGGAAATCCGACGGCAGAATGATTTCCACCGTGTCCTTGCTTCCAGCGCGGGCTTCGGCATAGCTGCCCAGAACGTTGTAAGCCACTGCAATCTCACCTTTGACGAGGTCATCGATCATATCCGCCGAACAACAGTAAAGGCGCACGTCCAATCCACCCATCACCTCCATAAGCCGCCAATACGTCTCGGACGCGCGGGCATCCTGCGTTGCGAACAAATATCCCAGACCGGATTGACGGATGTCATAGGTGCCCACACGGCCCCTGAAATCATCGGGACGCAAACGAAGGATTTCAATCAGTTGTTGCCGGGTCTCGGGGATGGGGCCGCCAGCAAAGGCCGCGCGGTTAATTACGATTGTCGCCGGTTCCGATGTGAACGCGAAAAGGCTTTGATGCCATTGCGCCCAGGATGGCAGCGGTATGTCGTCGATGATACGCCCGAAACCGTCGTTTGCCAGCTTCAGTTGCAGGTCCATCGCGCTGGATATGACGACATCGAAGTCTTCCGGTGCGGCGCGGACTATTCGGTCAATATCTGCGGTGCCGGTCACTAGGTATTCGACAGAGATACCGGGGTTTTCTTCGATGAAACCCGCAATCAAGGGTTCGAACAGAAAGGTGTCCGTGCTTGAGATCACGCGTAGATGCGCCTCATCCGCCGAGGCGTTGAAAACCTGCCTGTCCTCCCAGGTTTGGGCGGCAGCAACGACAGGAAGACTGAAGATAATTAAAGCGATAAGATAACGCACGCGCCGCCCCCCTGTCGATTGGTCAATTCCAGTGTGCCACCATGTGCAGATGCAACGTCCTGAACGATTGTAAGGCCCAATCCGGATCCGATGGTTCCGCTTGCGTTCTTCCCGCGCTCGAAACGGCGCGTCAAAGTGCCGATCTCGTCAGGAGGAAACCCCGGCCCACGGTCTTTGACAATTATCTGAATGCGTGGCTCCGAAACGACCTCGATGCGTACGACACTGTCGGTAGGGGCATATTTCAGAGCGTTGTCGATCATGTTGCGCACAGCGTTTTGAATAAGAATCGGATCACCCGAGTAGGAAACCTTTGGATCGCCACTCAGGGAAAGCGACAAGTCCTTCATCTCGGCGATTGGCGTGAGACGCTGCACCAGATCACGGACCAAAGCATTGAGATCAATGTCTTCGCGTTCCAGATGATCGGCGCGGAACGTGATCATCGCATGATCCAGCAATTGCCCCGCCGCGCGCGAGCTTTCATCAATCGCCCGCACCATCGAGCGCAATGCTTCGCGATTTTCTTCCTTTTCAACCCTCTGCAACGTGGCATCGGCATAAGATCGAACGGTTGCCAAAGGGGTGCGCACCCGGTGGGCCGCTTCGGCGATGAAATCTTCCGATTGGCTCAGTGACTGATCCAGTCGCCCCATCAAAGAATTCAACGACGCCACCAAAGGCGCCATTTCGCGGGGTACGGGCTTTTTGAACGGGCTCAGGTCCTGCGGACCGCGCCGGGTGACAGAGGTCGTAAGCCTGTTCAATTGGCCAATCGTGGACGAGGTGGCCCAGAATGACAGCGCAGCGGCAAGAGCAAAGAACCCGATGCCCAAAATCGCCGCGTTGCGTGAAATCTGGTCCAGAGTTTCCGCAAGCGCGTCCTGCGTTTGGCCCAACGCGACCTCGATGACGGTTTGTTTGTTCAGGCCCACCAGCGTTCGCCGAGCACTGACCTGACGTATGGTTTCACCCCGTATCCGACTGGTTTGAAAGCTCCACTTGCCGTCGAATTGCCCTGTGGCCGGCGGCAGATCTTCATATCCTGACAAAAACGCGCCATCCTGAAAAATCGCGTAAAAAACCCGGTCGTCGGACGGTGTGCTGAGCATGGCGAAAGCTGCATAGGGAATATCAACCTCCAACTGACCGTCGCGCAAGGCGGCTGCGTCCAGAATTGAGGTGACCGACGCCCCCAGGATGTTGTCTTGCCCTTGTTGCGCGACCTGTGCGGCATAGTTGCGAACCGCGATAAACAGAAGAAACGCCAATATAGCGGCACCGCCGATCAAAGTCAGGACCAGCCTGTTCCGAAGAGATCCTGACACATAAGGATCAGGAGGCATGATCCAGCCTGTATCCAAGACCGCGAAGCGTGGTGATCTTCAGGTCCGACGCTTCAAGATGTTTACGAAGGCGGCCAACGTAAACCTCGATTGCATTGTCCGAGACATCGTCATCATATGAAAAAAGCCGGTCGGTCAGTTTCTGTTTCGAAAAAACCTGACCAGGCGCGCTGATGAACAGTTCCAGAAGGCGCAGCTCCCGGTTGCGCAACGAAACAGTCTCATCCCCTACGGTCAGATGGCCTGCCAATGGATCAAAGACTATTCCGCCCACTTCAATCGTTGTCCGTGAATTCCCGGATTTGCGACGCAGAACGGCCCGGCAGCGGGCCTCGAGTTCGGCGTGGTCGAACGGTTTAGTGACATAGTCGTCGGCCCCCAGATCCAGCGAACCGATTCGATCCGAAACCTGGCTGCGTGCGGTCAAAACGATCACGGGGGTGTCCAGATGACCTGCGCGATGCCGTTTGAGAAAGTCGCGCCCGTCCCCATCCGGCAACATGATATCCAACAGAATAAGGTCGTATTCCTGAGTTTCGGTAAAGGCAGTCGCCTCGTCCAATTTAGACGCATGATCAACCACATGGCCGTCTAACCTCATGCGCGAACAGATGGCGTTCGCCAGATCAAGATTGTCTTCCACAAGGAGGAATTTCATGGGATTTTTGCTATTTTTTCTGCGTGACAGGTTGATGTCAGGTTGATGTGTTTTTGTTCCACCCAATCTGAGCCGCCATGCGGCTGGTTGTCAAATGGGAGGACATCATGACGACATTCACACTGGGCCGTCGCGCCCTGATTGCAGCTGTGGCTGCCTTTGGTCTGGCCGGGCCGTCCATGGCTGAAGATCAGGTCGTGGACAGCATTCACTTTCTGATCCCCGGTGGCGCCGGTGGCGGCTGGGACGGAACCGCGCGCGGCACGGGCGAAGCGCTGACAAAAGCTGGCCTTGTCGGCACGGCGTCATACGAAAACATGTCGGGCGGCGGTGGCGGCAAAGCCATCGGATATCTGATTGAAAATGCCGACAGCAATCATGGCACTCTGATGGTGAATTCGACGCCGATCGTGATCCGCTCATTGACCGGTGTATTTCCTCACAACTTCCGCGATCTGACGCTGGTTTCGGGCACTATCGGCGACTATGCCGCGATCGTTGTTGGCAAAGACAGCCCGATCAACTCGATGGCGGATCTGCTTGCCGCGTTTGATGCGGACCCAGGCGGCACAGCGATCGGTGGCGGCTCGGTTCCCGGCGGCATGGACCATCTGGTCGCCGCGATGGTGATGGAAGCAGCGGGCAAGGATGCGCTTGGCGTGAAATACATCCCCTATGATGCGGGCGGCAAAGCCATGGCGGCCCTGCTGTCGGGTGAAATCGCCGCCTTGTCCACCGGTTTTTCGGAAGCGGTCGATCTGGCGAATGCGGGTGAAGTCAAGATTATCGGCGTGACATCCGAAGAGCGCGTTGATGCGGCTCCTGACGCGATGACGATGAAGGAACAGGGTATTGATACTACCTTCGTGAACTGGCGCGGCTTCTTCGCGGCCCCCGGCCTGCCCGAAGAAAAGCTGGCCGCCTACCAGGAAGCGATTGCCAAGATGTACGACACCCCGGAATGGGAAGAGGTTCGTGCACGCAATGGTTGGGTCAACATCCACAACTCGGGCGCAGATTTCCAGACGTTCCTGGAGCAGCAGGAACAGCAGATCGGCGATCTTATGAAAAAGCTGGGCTTCCTCTAAGTCCATTTTCGGCAGAGCGGATCCGCCGCTCTGCCTTCCCACGAAAAGGAACAGGGAGGGGCTCTCATGGCGCTGGATCGCTGGATCGCGCTCATTCTTCTGGGTGTGTGTTTGACATATGGCTACGCCGCTTGGTTCACGATGGACGGCAGCCTGCCCCCTTTCATGCAACGAAATCCGATCTGGCCCAGCACCTTCCCCAAAGTGCTGTCGGTTCTGGGTGTCGTCACCACCACGATTATTTTGCTGGGCTTTGAAAAGGCGGAACCAAAGGAAGCCGATATCGATTACCGGCGACTGGGGGAATACCATCTTGATCAAGCGCTTATGTTGCTGGCCTTGATGGTGATTTACGCGCTTTGCCTGCGCCCTGTTGGGTTTCTGATCTCGACCTCGGCCTTTCTGATCCTCGGGTCTTTCATTCTGGGTGAGCGCAAATGGCACGTCATGCTACCCGTCGCGCTGATCGCCACAGGCGCGGTCTGGTATCTGGTTCAGGAAGTTCTTGGCATCTACATGCGCCCATTGCCGGGCATTTTCGGAGGCTGACATGCTCGAAGGACTTCTGATCGGTCTGCAAACGGCATTCTCAATTCAAAACCTGCTGATGGTGGTCGCAGGGTGCCTGATCGGCACGTTCATCGGCATGCTTCCGGGTCTTGGGCCGATGTCGATCATCGCCATCATGATCCCGGTGGCGATTTCCATGGGCGACCCGTCCGCAGCGCTGATCCTGCTGGCCGGAGTGTATTACGGCGCCATCTTTGGCGGTTCGACATCTTCAATCCTTCTCAACGCGCCGGGGGTCGCGGGCACTGTTGCGTCCAGTTTCGACGGCTATCCGATGGCCCGCCAAGGCAAAGCAGGCAAAGCGTTGACTGTTGCAGCTATTGCAAGTTTTGCCGGCGGTACGATCGGGGCCATTTTGTTGATGGTCTTTGCCCCTGCTCTGTCTTCGGTGGCACTGCTGTTCCACTCAGCCGAGTATTTCGCGCTTATGGTCGTGGGCCTGTCGGCAATCGCAGCCTTCGCAGGCACCGGTCAAGTGGCCAAAGCCGTCATCATGACGCTACTTGGGTTGATCATGGCAACGGTCGGTGAAGGTGCATTGTTCAACCTGCCGCGTTTCACAATGGGTATCATGGATCTGCAATCGGGCTTTGGCTTCATCACGCTTGCCATGGCCATGTTCGCCCTGCCCGAAGCGCTGTTTCTGGTACTCAAACCAAAGAACCTTCAGGGGGATGACGGCGAGATCAAGGACCTGCGCATCACAGGCAGTGAAGCCAAGGCCATCGCGCCGGTGATCGGCCGCCAATCTGTACAGGGCTTCTTCATCGGGGTTCTGCCCGGTGCGGGGGCAACGATTGCCAGCTTCCTCGGCTACGCGGTCGAGCGCAACATTGCCCCGAAAGAGGAGCAGGACGAATTCGGCAAAGGGTCAATAAAAGGTCTGGCCGCGCCCGAAACGGCGAACAACGCGGCATGCACCGGTTCTTTCGTGCCGCTACTGACACTGGGCATTCCCGGGTCCGGCACAACCGCGATCCTGCTTGGCGCACTAATTGCCCTGAACGTGACACCCGGCCCACGGCTGATGCTGGACGAGCCGCAGATATTCTGGGCCGTCATCATGTCAATGTTCATTGGCAACCTCGTTCTGCTGATCCTGAACCTGCCGCTGATCCCATATATCGCAAAGGTTCTCTCGGTACCGCGCAATTACCTGATCCCCTTCATTTTGTTCTTCACTCTGATGGGGGCCTATATCGGGCAGAACAATGCGACCGAGCTTTTGATACTTGTTGGCTTCGGTGTTTGCGCCACGGCGTTGAAATTTGCCGACTACCCGCTTGCGCCGCTGCTGATCGGTTTCATCCTCGGGGGGATGATGGAGGACAACTTTGCCCGCTCGATGCAGCTCTATGACGGTATTGCTTTCATCTGGGAACGTCCGATGACGCTGGGTCTGCTTGTTGTCGCGGTGCTGCTGGTGCTGTTGCCCAGCTATCGCGCACGCCGCGCGCGTGCCCGGGCCGCAGGGGTTGCCGACGGTGACTGAGCCACTGGCAGGAATACGGGTTCTCGATCTGACGAATGTCCTCGCGGGTCCGTATTGCTGCTATCAACTGGCGCTCATGGGTGCCGAAGTGATCAAGGTCGAACGCCCTGTCGGTGGCGACCTTGCCCGCGTCCTGGGTGCTGATCCCGCCAGAAACAAGGCCGGTATGGGCGTCAGCTTTCTGGCGCAGAATGCTGAAAAAAAGTCCATCACGCTCAACATGAAATCAGAACGGGGCAAGGCGCTCCTGAAACGCCTTGTCCAGACAGCCGACGTGTTGGTAGAGAACTTTCGCCCCGGTGTGATGGATCGGCTTGGACTTGGGTATGGCGTCTTGCGCGATGTGAACCCCAGCCTGATTTACTGTGCCATAAGCGGATTCGGTCAGGACGGTCCCCGCCGAGGCGATCCCGCCTATGACCAGATCGTGCAGGGTATCAGTGGCGTGATGTCTGTCACCGGCGGTCCTGACACCGCACCCTATCGCGTTGGCTATCCTTTGGCGGACACGATCGGTGGGATGACGGCTGCTTTTGCAGTGTCCGCCGCCCTGAACGCGGATCCTCGCGGGGCCTATCTGGATGTGGCGATGTCCGAAGCCGTGATCTCGACAATGGGTTGGGTCGTGTCGAACTATCTGATCGCCGGTGCCATTCCCGGGGCCCATGGCAACGAAAACACGACGTCAGCACCGTCGGGAACATTTGCAGCCTCTGACGCGCCCATCAACATTGCCGCCAACCGCGACGAACAGTGGCAGGCACTGGCCAGGCATCTGGGCCGGCAAGACCTGCTGGCCCACCCGGATTATGAAACGCGCGAAGACCGCAAGCGCAATCGCCATGCCCTGCGCGCGGCGCTGGAGGAGACCTTGCGGACCAAAGCGGCATCGGACTGGGTCAGCGAACTCACCGCAATCGGAGTGCCGGCCGGGCAGGTATTGACCGTGCCCGAGGCGCTTGATGACGAACAGCTTGCCGGTCGTGGCCTGATCGGATCTTTTCGAGTGCAGGGCGAAGACATGAAACTTGCAGGCAGCCCCATTGTCATGGACGGCGAACGGCAAATGCCCCAAACCGCGCCGCCTGAACTTGGAGCAGACAATAAAGCCATCTGGTCTGAAGTTGGGTTGACCGGCGCGGAAATGGACGCTTTGAGCAAGGAAGGCATCATATGAGCGATGTGTCCAATTGGTGGACGACTTCCATCATCGATATGGAACCGGGCCGGATCGACCTGCGCGGAGAGCCGATCCAGAATCTGATCGGACATCTCAGTTTCAGCGAGATGATCTGGTTCATGGTTCGTGGCGACCGACCATCTGGGGCGCAGGTCCGGTTGTTCGAGGCCGCGCTGGTTGCCGCCGTGGACCACGGACCTCAGGCCCCTTCCATCGCAACGGCGCGCATGGCCGTGACCTGCGGGCTGCCGCTGAACAACGCGATGGCGAGCGCTGTGAACATGTTGGGGGATATTCACGGCGGGGCTGGTGAGCAAGCGGTTATGCTGTACCATTTCGTGGCGCAACATCCTGGCCGGTTGGATCAAACGCTGGACGAGTGGATCGAGCGTGAAGGAAAGATATTGCCGGGTTTTGGCCATCGTTTCCACACGCCGACGGATCCGCGCGCACCACGTCTGATGGCGTTGGTCCGTGATGCTGTGACGGACGGGGCTTGTGATGGTCAGTTCCTACAGATCGGACAGGCGATCGAGGCAGAGTTGGCCCACCGCAAAGGAAAGCCTGTTCCTATGAACATAGATGGCGCCACCGCGGTGATCTATGCCGAGTTGGGCTTTGCGCCCCCACTGGCACGCGGTCTGTTTTGCCTATCCAGATCGGTTGGCATTCTGGCCCATGCGTGGGAACAGATGCAGCAAGGCGGCCGGAACAAGGGACCGACCCCGCCTGCCTATCGCTGGACCTATGTCGAAACTTAGATCGCTAGGCAGTTCTGAGCCGTGGGCGTTTGGCCAACAGGTCAGCCGCCGCACGGGCAATGACCAGTTCTTCATTGGTCGGGATTGCCATGACCACGACGCGGGACAGATCGGTTGAAATGATCCGGTCATTGTCCGCATTTGCATCAGGATTGAGCTCGATGCCCAGCCATCCCATCCCAGAGCACACCCGGTCACGCACGAGGCGTGAGTTTTCTCCGATCCCACCGGTAAACACCAAGGCGTCGATACCGCCGAGAATGGCCGCCATCGCGCCAAGCTCGCGCCGGATACGGAAGGTGAAATAGCTGATCGCCTGTCGGCTTTCGCGTGTGTCCGCCTTTTCCAGGGTACGCATATCGTTGGACAGCCCGGACAGGCCCAACAGCCCAGATTTCCGGAACAACAGGTCTGAGATTTCGTCAGCGCTCAGCCCTTCCTGGTCCATCAGATACAGGACCACGCCAGGATCAAGTTGACCACAGCGTGACCCCATCGGCAGCCCGTCCAGTGCCGAAAAGCCCATGGTCGATCCGACGGAACGCCCTCCGATCATCGCACACATCGATGCACCATTGCCAAGATGGGCCACGACCACGCGCCCTTCGTGCAAAAGCGGCGCTGTCTTTGCCATGTGATCCGAAATGAATTCATAGCTGAGCCCGTGAAAGCCATAACGCCGAACACCTTTGTCGTAATACTCGCGCGGCAAGGCAAAAACGTCATTCTCCCACGGATGATTGCGGTGAAAGGCGGTGTCGAAACAGGCGATCTGAACCGCATTCGGAAAACGTTCCATCGCGGCCCGGGCTCCGGCCAGATTGTGCGGCTGATGCAAAGGCGCGAACGGCGACAGCTTGTCCAACTCTTGAATGGACGCCTTGGTCAATGGCACCGGAGCGTCGATGTCAGGTCCACCGTGGACAACACGATGCCCGACCGCAGTCACGTCGCTGTTTGGAAATGAGCGCGCAAGCAGGTTCAAAACCCAGTCCAGCGCTGCGGCATGATCGCGTATTTCTCCGGCGGTGCCGCTGGCAAGGACACTTCCGTCGGAAGACTTCGCCTTGACAAACGGCTCTGGTTCTCCAATCCGCTCGACCGCGCCGGTGCACACCATGATCGGATCGTCATCGGTCAGCTCGAACAGACCAAATTTCATGGAAGACGATCCAGCGTTCAGTGTCACGACATGTGTCATGCGGGTGCTCCGGTGCGCGGTAAGGAAAAGGCTTCGTGCAGTGCCGCCACGGCACAGGATGCCAGCCGGGCTTTGTCGTCATCGGCGCGGCTGGTCAAAATGATCGGAGCTTTGGCCCCCATGACCAGACCGGCCCCTTCTGCATTGGCGATATAGGTCAGCTGCTTGGCCATCATGTTCCCGGCATCCAGATTTGGCACCACCAGAATATCGGTTTTGCCCGCGACATCCGACACAATCCCTTTGGAACGCGCAGCCGCAAGGCTGACGGCATTGTCCATGGCAAGGGGGCCGTCAACAAGCCCGCCCGTGATCTGACCGCGTTCCGCCATTTTCGACAGCAAAGCCGCATCAACCGAGGATCGGATCGCCGGATTGACGGTTTCGATGGCAGACAGAACACCCGCCCTGGGGTTTTCGATCCCCAGCGACAGGGCCAGGTCGATTGCGTTCTGGACAATATCAATCTTGGTTTCCAGGTCCGGCTCGATATTGATCGCCGCATCCGTCACCAACAAAGGTCTGGGTTGGCCGGGCACGTCCATGACAAAGACATGGGTAAAGCGGCGGCCGGTGCGCAGGCCGTTTTCACGCCTGAGCGCAGCCTTCAGCAATTCATCCGTATGCAGATGCCCTTTCATCAGCGCTTTCGCACGACCTTCTGCAACCAGATCGACCGCCGCATGGGCCGCGCCGACGTGATCGCTCTGCGCAATGATTTCAATCCCATCCAACGACGCTCCGATTTCGGCGGCCGCGTGAGAGATTTTGTCCGGGTTACCGATCAGAATGGGTGTGATGATCGTCTCATGCGCGGCCAGCAGCGCCCCACCCAAGGCGTTGGGCTCTTCCGGGGCTACAACGGCGGTCGGCATGGGCGGCAACGGGCGCACCTTTTCCAGCATGGCATCAAAGTGACGATGACGTTTCACCACCAGCCCGGGCAGATCCAACTCGGCGAACACCATCTCTTTCTCCGGCGCGATCACGACGGCCTGCCCGCTGACGATCACGGCACCGTCCGATGGGCGCGTAACGACCGTTTCAAATACAACTTCCCGGTTTGGTCGCTTTTCCAGAAGGGTGACTTTGGATACCAGCTCATCACCGGCATGCGCCCTTTCCACAAAATCAAATCGCTGCGATTTATAGAGCGTCCCTGCCCCCGGCAGAACGTTCCCTAAAACGGCCGAGATCAGGGCCCCCACGAACATGGCAGGGGCAACCGCTTCGTTGATGTGGTCGCCGTCGCCGTCTTCGCTGGATAGATGAAGCGGATTGTGATTGCCGGAATTGTTGGCGAACACATAGAAATCATCAACCGAGCACGTGCGGGCCAACTCGGCAGTATCACCGACCTGAAGCTTGTCGTAAGGCGTGTTGTGGTACTGCATGAACTGTCGTTTCCATTTCGATCCGTTTGGCGACACTGAGAGCTCTCTTGCTGATACCCAGTTCAGCGCGCAATGAAAACAACGCATGCCGGCTGCCCGTATCGGTCTGCACGCTATTTCCGGCGGGAAACGCCTTTATGTCGTTAAGCCTGGATAATGTGCGGATTGCAGATCAGGCGCGCCGATTTCCACCGCCGCCCTGTTTGCGCATCGAAAGCCCGATCCGTTTTCTGGGTACATCCACCTCGACAACGCGCACTTTCACGACTTGCCCGGCCTTGACGACCTCATGCGGGTCCTTGACGAAGCGGTCGGCCAACTGGCTAACGTGAACCAGACCGTCCTGATGAACGCCCACATCCACGAATGCCCCAAAGGCTGCCACGTTTGTCACGGTGCCCTCAAGAACCATTCCGGGCTTCAGATCGGTTATCTCTTCGATGCCATCCGCGAAAGTGGCCGTGACAAAGCTGGGCCGGGGGTCTCGTCCGGGTTTCTCAAGCTCGGCAAAGATATCCAGAACCGTGGGCAGGCCGAAATCTTCGGTTACGAATTGTTGTGCCCGCAACCCTTTCAAGGCCCCCTCATGGCCCATGATGTGCCTGATATCCCGCCCGCAGGCCGACACGACGCGGCGGGCGACGTCATAGGCTTCGGGATGCACCGACGACGCATCAAGCGGTTCGGCGCCGTCCCTTATGCGAAGAAACCCGGCGCATTGCTCAAAGGCACGCGGACCCAGCCCGACAACGGACAACAGGTCCTTGCGCGATTGGAACGGCCCGTTCAGATCGCGATGGGCGACGACGGCTTCGGCTTGCGCGGGGCCCAGCCCCGACACACGCGCAAGCAAAGGTGCAGAGGCCGTGTTCAGGTCAACCCCGACCGCGTTCACGACATCCTCGATCGCGGAATCCAGGGATTGCGACAGGCGGTGCTGGTCAACGTCATGCTGATATTGCCCCACGCCGATGGATTTCGGTTCGATTTTGACCAGTTCTGCCAAAGGGTCCTGCAATCGCCGGGCGATGGACACCGCCCCACGCAGCGAAACGTCCAGATCGGGAAACTCTCGTGCTGCCAGTTCCGACGCGGAATAGACCGAAGCCCCCGCTTCGGACACTACTACCTTGGTCGGTGCTTTTACCGCCTTGGGGAGCAGAGCCAAAGTATCTGCAACCAACCGTTCGGTTTCGCGGCTCGCTGTTCCGTTTCCGATGGCGATCAGTTCAATCTGGTGGGCCGAGATCAGGTTTAGGATGGTAGCCTGCGCTCCGCGCAAATCGTTTTTGGGTTGGAAGGGATACAGCGTGTCAGTGGCCACGACCTTGCCCGTTGCGTCAACCACCGCCGCTTTTACGCCGGTGCGGATGCCGGGATCGAGGCCCAAAGTGGCCTTGGCACCCGCCGGAGCAGCATACAGCAAGTCCTTAAGGTTGCGTGAAAAGACCTGAATTGCCTCGTCCTGTGCCCGACTGCGCAGTTCGGCCATCAGTTCGACCATCATCGACAGCGAAAGCTTGACCCGCCAGGTCCACCCGGCCACCTTGCGCAACCAGGCATCACCCGGTCCTTGGCCACGGGTTTGCAGATGCGCGGCCACGATGGATTCGGCCCGGGCTGCCCCTAACTCCAGTTCCGGCGCGATATCAAGTGAAACAATGCCTTCTTTTGACGCCCGCAGCATTGCCAAAGCCCTATGCGATGGAACATCCGTCCATCGTTCGGAATGGTCAAAATAATCACTGAACTTGGCGCCTTCCTTTTCTTTCCCGTCGACAACTCTTGCACTGAGCAGCGCCTCGCGCTGCATGAAGGCCCGCAACTCACCCAGCAGTGTCGCATTTTCCGTTAATCGTTCGGTCAGAATGTCCCGCGCGCCGTTCAGCGCGTCACGAGGGGTGGCGACAGCTTCGCTCAGGTATGCCCCGGCCAGTGTTTCCGGGTCCGCATCGCGATCGGCCAGAATGGCTTCGACCAGGGGTTCCAGCCCGTTTTCACGCGCGATCATCGCCTTGGTGCGCCGCTTGGGCTTGTAAGGCAGATAGATGTCTTCCAGCTGGGCCTTGGTTTCTGCCCGAGCTATCGATTTACTCAGATCTTCGGTCAGCTTCCCCTGTTCTTTTATCGACTTCAGGATGGTTTCCCGCCGTGCCTCAAGCTCACGCAGATAGGTCAAACGTTCGGACAGAAGGCGCAATTGGGTGTCGTCCAACCCACCGGTTGCTTCTTTCCGATAGCGGGCGACAAAAGGAACCGTCGCTCCGTCGTCCAATAGATTGATCGCAGCACCGACCTGATCGGGACGTGCATTGATCTCGGTGGCTATGGTGCGGGCGATACGGTCCAAGGGGGCCTCCTGAAACGGCAGTGGAAGGGCTTCTTAACCAGCCGTTTCAGCAAGGGAAAGTCCCTTGTACCGGTCCGTCCAAAGGCATCAGCGGATAGCAATTGTTTTCGCGGCTATTCGACGCTTCTGAGCCATTGAAAGGAAACACCAGCCTGCAAGGGCCTCACCCCCACGGCATCAGCCCGCAATACCCGGTGCGCGCGCTTACATTATGCGCCATTTGCGCCAGCGTCGTCAGGTCAAAGACCGGCAGTTTCAGGTCTTCCTGAATGCGTTTTGCATAAGGGGGAAGATCCGTGCATTCCAATACCACGGAGCGTATTTCGGGCGTATCGCGCTTCAGCCTGCGCGCAGCGTCCAGCACTTCGGCCTCGATCAGATCTGTGTCCATACGGGTGCGCGCGTTGCGCAGGATGACTTCGGCAAACTCGCTGGTGTGTTCCAGACCCTGTACGGCCACCGGAACACCCCCTGCTCCAACGCCTTCGAAATGGCGTTGCGTCAGCGCTGACGAATCCGCTGTAATCACCCCGACCGGTGCGCTGGCCCCGGTCATGTGAAAGGCCAACGGCACTTGTATCAGGCTCGAAGCGAAGACAGGCACCGATACGGCCGCGGCCAACTCTTTTTGGAACAGGGCGAGAAACCCGCAACTTCCGGTAATGGCGCGTACGCCTTCAGCCTCAAGCCGTTGCGCGCCTTTAATGAATGGGTTCAGCAGATCAGGCGTCGGATTGTTCAGCAGCGTTGGCACCGTGACGCCATCTATCATCTCGTACAGCACCGGGAACGGCAGGCTGGAAGGGTTCTTGATATGACCGGGAGGTTTGGGAAAATAGCTTTCCAGACACAAAACCCCGACTGAGGCTCCGCAGATATTCTGTCCACCCTGATAGATCGGCATGATTGGGTAATCCTTCTTAGAAACGGTGGTTGTTACGCGTCAAAATCGCGACAAGGCGATTGAATCCAATGGGATGTTGAGGCGCTGCCCTGACACCAGATCAGCCACCAGCTCGCCGGTTTTGGGGGCCATCATCAAACCGTAATGGGAATGACCAAAGGCGGTGAACAGGCCCTTGTGCCCCTCAACCGGACCGATCGCAGGCAAACTGTCGGGAAAAGACGGGCGTCGGCCCATCCAGAACTGTGTATCCGAGGTGTTCAGATCCGGCATCATTGCGCGGGCCTGTGCGGTCAGAAGCGACTGTTTGCGTGGATCTGGCGGCGCGTCGATGCTGCCGAATTCGGCCGTGCCCGCCACGCGCAGACCGTCCTGCATCGAACTGGCCACCACCTTGGCGTCCACGTCCATCACCGAGTTTTCCAGGCTGGCAGAGGGGGTCGGGAATTGGACATGGTATCCACGCTCGGCCACCAGTGGCACGGGCAAACCCAAGGGTTTCAGCAACTCGGCAGACCAAACACCGGCGGCCAGCACGACAGTATCGGCGTGAAGCGCGCCGGCCGACGAGGTCAAATGCCATTGGCCGTCTTCCGTGCGCTTTAGTTCTTTGACTTCTGTCCGCACGAACTCGGCGCCTTGTTGACGGGCCTTGTCGGCCAAAACCGCACCAACCCGGCCAGGAGACGTGACCCGCGCCTGTCCCTTGATCAGGATCGCAGCCTTGAAATCTCTGGATAACGCAGGTTCGATCCGGCGCAATTCTGGTCCGTCGATCCGCTCTAGATGTCCGCCTTTTTCCTGCCGGATCAGATATCCCAATTCTTTCAGGTCAGCCTGATCCGGGTTGCGAAACGCGTGGACATAGTTGGAATCAACAATAAGGTCTTCGTGCCCGGTATTTTGCAGATGTCTTCGGTACAGATCTATCGAAGGGCGGCACAGCACCTCCATTGCGTCCGAGATATTGCGTACGGATTTCACGCTTGAATTCTTCAGGAACCTCAGGCCCCAAGGTATCATCCTGGGCCAGAACGCAGGTCTGACGGTCAACGCGCTTTTCGGGTCCAACAGCATCCCGGGGATTGTTTTCCAGATACCCGGCGTGGCCTGTGGAATGACCGACCAGGGCGAGACGACACCGGCATTGCCGAACGATGTCTCCTGCCCCGGTTCTCCACGGTCGATCAGACGCACGGCAATACCGCGCTCCTGCAACGAGAGCGCACAGCACAGACCGACGATCCCGGCGCCGATGATGGTCACTTGTTCAGGCATGTCAGACCGTTGCTTGAATTCGGCTGCGGGCGATCACCTGTGTGATGATGACAGGAGACGCCACCGCCAATGCGATCAGGTCAGCCGTCAGCGTGGGCGCCACGAAGATAACCCCGGCAATGGCCATCAGGATGCGCGACACGAGGTTGAGTGGCTGCAACCAATACCCCACGACCGCTGCCGAAAGGGCGATGACACCGGCGATACAGCTGGCGGCGGTATAGGTGAATTCCCAAAGATCGAACCCGGTGGAAGACACGAACAGCAAAACCGGCGCATAGACGAACGCCATTGGCGCGATGACCTTGCCCAGTCCCAGCGTAAAGGCGGACAGCCCGGTGCGGAACGGGTTGGAATTCGCAATCGCTGCCGCCGCATAGGCCGACGTACAGACCGGAGGTGTGATCTCGGAGACCACGCCATAATACAACACGAACAGATGGCTGGCGATGGGTGGAACCCCCAACTGCGCCAGCGCAGGCTGCGCCACCGAGACGAGCATGATGTACAGCGCCGTGGTCGGGATGCCGGCACCCATCAGAATGCAGACGATGGCAATAAAGACCAGCGAGATAAACAATTGCAGGTCTTCCATCGCAAACAGTTGGAAACTGCCGAACGAGATCATGTTGTAAAGATCGGATGCCAGATTGCCCGCGCCCTGCGTGACCATGAAGCCGATGCGAAAGCCGATGCCGGTAGTGTTGATGACACCCACCACGATACCAACAGCGGCGGCAGCGGCCCCCACGGCCAGCGAGTACTTTACCCCAAGTTCGACCGCGGCCAACATCTCGGGCACTTCTATCCGTTTCTGCGGGTTGAGCGTGGCAATCACCGACAATCCGCACAGAATCGCTGTCATGGACAGGTCAAACCCACCGTCGGAGAACTTCCAAAGCACGAACGCAAGAAACGCCGCCGCGTAGATCAGTGTTGGCGGTTGCTTGATCCGCGACATGCCCGCGATAACCGCCAGCGAAATACCGCAGAAGGCCGACATGAACGGCGTGTAGCCGGTAAACAGGACGACCAACAAACCGATCAACGGAACGATATTGGCCCAACCCTCGGCCCAGACGGCCTTGAGCTGTGGCAATTGCTCTTTCGCCAGACCTTGCAGGTTCAGCTTACGCGCCATCAGGTGCACCACGGCAAAGACGCCGACATAGTGCAGTATCGCCGGAAAGATCGCTGCGATCACGATGGTGGTATAGGGCACCTCGAGGAACTCGGCCATGATGAAGGCCGCAGCGCCCATGATGGGCGGAGTGATCTGACCACCGGCCGAAGACGCGGCCTCGACCCCGCCTGCAAAGTGACCGGGGTATCCAAGGCGCTTCATGTTGGGAATTGTCAGCGCGCCGGTCGAAACGGTGTTGGCCACCGAAGAGCCCGAGATCGTGCCGAAGAAGGCCGAGGATACCACCGACACTTTGGCCGGACCGCCCGTATAGCGACCCGCCAAAATGGTTGCGTTATCAATGAACAATTGTCCAAGCCCCGTTCGCTGAGCGATCACGCCGAACAGGACAAAGTGGAACACGATGGTCGAAACAACCCAAAGCGTCACGCCATAGATTCCTTCCTGCGGGAAGTACATCGACGACACGAAGGTTTTGAAGTTCACGCCCGGATGTTGCAGCAACCCGGGAAAATAGGGACCCATCAGCGCGTATGAGATGAATACGCAGATGATCAACGGCAATACCCAACCCAGCGTGCGGCGCGCAATGTCCAGTACCAGAAGGATGATGATGACGCCGAGGATCACATCATAGCTGTTTGGGTTGCCCATGCGGAAGGTTTGTTCCTCGATCCCCAGGAACGGGATGCCGCGCCAGGCGAAACCAACGTAAAGCGCGGCGACGATGCCAAGCGCCATGAACACCAGATCATAAAGAGGGACGTTGCCGATGCGGAAGCGACTGACTTTGAGAGCATAGAGACTTTTGGTCCCGACAATCGGGATCGTGGCGTAGACCAGAATGAACAGCAGAGCCAGATAGATGCCCATATGCCAGTGGTCGGCCGGCAAGCCGAACCCAGCCGTGAAGAATTCGTAGAATGCAAAGATCAGGGCGACGACACGCAACACCTTGCCTGCCGTGGGCGTGACCTGCCGGACAGCGGCGCCTTCGTCGAACTGTTCTTCGATGGCCGCCAGCTCCTCGGCCGTCAGTTCGTGGTCATCAAGTTTCTGGGTCTCGGACATGATGGCCCCCCGATTTCGCAAAATTCCAGAGTGCGGTGCCCCAAGAAGGGGCACCGACGACAGGTTTCAGTCAGGTGTGGTTATTGAAGAAGACCGGCTTCTTTATAGAACTTCTCAGCACCCGGATGCAGCGGAACACCCAGCGCCTCGACGCCGTCGAGGGCAGTATCAGGCGTGATCTGCTTGCCCTTTGCGTGGCCGTTGTCCAGCAGCTTGCGCGTGTTGTCGTTCCACAGGGCCTTGGTCAGCTGATAGACCAGATCTTCGGACAGATCCGATGACACAACCAGCATTGCGCTGACCGCAGGGGTCTTGGTTTCGGAATCGATGCCTTCATATACACCGCCCGGGATAGCGGACGGGATATAGGCAGGAATGATCTCGTTGATCTTTGCCAGATCTTCATCGCTGAAGGAATGCAGGTTCATGCCCTTGGTCGATGACAGCTGCACCATTGCGGCAACCGGCCAGCCTGCTGCGTAGAAATAGGCGTCAAGCTGACCGTCGGCCAAACGCTCGGCGCTCTGACTGTTGTTCAGCTCGGCCTCGTCCATATTGTCGCGATTGACGCCCCAGGCGTCCAGCATCTGCAAAACGGCCACCTGCGTGCCGGAACCAGCCTGGGCAATACCAACGCGCTTGCCTTTGAGATCACTCAGATCGTTGATCGTCTGACCGGCTGGCAGCACCAGGTGCAGGTCTTCCGGGAACAGGTTTGCGACGATGCGCAGTTTCGGGTGGGGTTTGCCTTCAAACTTGCCCTCACCCAGATACATCGAACGGGTTACATCTGCCGCGGCCAGGCCGGCCTCAAGCTCGCCGTTTTGCACGGCGGCATTGTTGAAGACTGACGCAGTTGTCGACTGTGCAATCGCGATCAACCCGGGCACGCCGCATTGGCCGCCCTCTTCGCAGGGGCGTGAGCCTGGAGGGGCCGAAATTCCGTTGGCGATGGTCCCGCCGATCGGGAAATAAGTGCCGCCTGCACCGCCGGTGCCGATGCGAAAAAAGGTTGGGTCCTGTGCAAACGCCGGTGCAGCCAATGCACCCGCCAAAGCCAAACCCGTCAGGCATTTCATCAATTTCATCGTAAGCTCCCAGTTGTGGATCATTGGATTCGGTTTGTTCGAATTCTGATCCGTTCAGCCTATGGAGTTTTAGCATAAATACAAATTTGTTATATTTAACAAAATGAAAGTTTAGCTTATGTTTTAGATATGAACCTTGCTCAATTGACAGTTTTTCGTGAGGTGATGGAAACCGGGTCCATCTCTCAAACCGCGAAGAAGCTGAACAGGACACAACCCGCGATCAGCCTGGCAATCAAGAACCTGGAAAGGAGTCTGGGACTGACCTTGTTCGAACGAAAAGGCCGGCGTCTGATCCCAGTGCCAGAGGCGCATTACCTGTTGGCAGAAACCACCGGAATACTGGACAGATTATCTACGGTTTCCAGTACGATGCACGGTCTTCTTAAAGGAAATTCAGGCAGCCTGAACATTGCCGCCATGCCGGGACCGTCCATTTTTGCCTTCCCGAATTTCATAAGCCGTTCAGTTGGCGGGAATCCGGACATCCGGGTTACGCTGTCCACCCGCAGTTCGCCACAGATAATGGAACTTGCAGGCACTCAGAACATTGATTTCGGGTTTGCTGATTTCGAACACCCGGTCGGAAAGAAGCCACAATTTACGGCAGAGATCATCAGCGGAGACTGCTTTTGCGCAATGGATCGGGACAATCCGTTGGCGCAAGAAAAGGCTGTGACGATTTCGGATCTCGATGATGTGCCAATGGGTGGACTGTATGACACCCACCCTTTTCAGAAAAAAGTGCAGCGCGCTTTTCAGATGGTTGCCGCCACTTACAAACCTAGTGTGACGTGCCAGTATTTTCTTCCGCTCATTCCGTTTGTTGGATCGGGGCAGTGCTGCTCGATTGTCGATCCGTTGACTGTTGCGACGGAACGGAAGCTGAATATCTCGCATGGCCGTGTGGTATTCCTGCCTTTCAAGGACCCCCTCAGATACGAATACGCCATCCTGTCGCCGGATCACCGCCCCCCTTCGCAATTGGCGCTGAAAATAAAAGCGGGATGGAAGGCGGAAGTTGTGTCGATGCTGGATCAGACCAACGCCAACCCGCGGACGGAAGACTTCTGAAAGACACCCGGCCGAACTTGGAAATGTGCGACAACCGGAAAAACTCAGATGACGCGCGCGACCGAGGCCTCCAGCGTCGATTTTAGCAGTTGCGGATCTATCGGTTTGTAAAACAGCGGCAGCTTTGCTTGTTTGCACTGCTGAACAAGCTCTTGTGATCGATTGGCTGAGATAATACAGCCGGGCAAATGCCCGAATTCATCCGTCAGGGCGCGCATGGCGTCCGTGCCTGTTTTTCCGTTGTTCAATTGATAGTCGGCGACAACAAAGTCTGGCAGGATGCCTATTTCGCGCAGAAGGCCAATCGCTTCGCTTTCGCTTTCGCATTCCAGAACCTCGACGCCCCAGGATTCGATGGTCATGGTCAACGCGCCGCGCAGGTTTTCATCGTTTTCGATCAACAGGGCGACGGTGTTGCCCAGCACATTCAAGTTTGGTTTTTGTACCACTGAAGAGCAGAGAGAAACCTCTGGTTTCACCCGGGCCAAAGGTATTTCGACCGAAAACCCCGTGCCCTTTCCAACTTCGGAAAACAGGTGGATGGGGTGTTGTAGCAACCCGCAGGCCCGCTCGACAATCGCAAGACCCAACCCCATTCCTTCGGCGGCGCTGGCATCTGAATGCAAACGCTGAAATTCCTGAAACACGATATCTCTTTGATCTGATGCTATGCCAATGCCCGTATCCCAGACTTCCAAAGCAATTGCGTTCTTGCGATGCCTGACACCAACAAGAACTTTGCCGGTCTCGGTGTACCGGATCGCGTTTGACAGCAGATTCTGCAATATACGCCGAAGGTAACTGGCATCGCTTGTGACCAGAGCCTTTGTGTCAACAAAACGCAAACTCAAACCCTTGGCCTGGGCGACGGGCTTGAATGCGTCTTCCATCTGCAAGAAAAGCTCGCCCACCGACACTGTGGACAGATGCGCCTTGGCCCGCCCGGAATCCAGCTTTGAGATGTCCAGCAGGGCTTCGAGAATGTGTTCGACACTGTTCAGGGCGCTTTCTGCTTTTGCTGCAACGGTCCGGGCGGTGTCAGTGTCCAAACCGCTGCCCAGTGACGCAACATAGAGCTTTGCAGCAGACAGAGGCTGCAACAGGTCATGGCTGGCGGCGGCCACAAAACGCGATTTTGACGCGTTCGCCCGTTCAGCCTCGTTCAGCGCATCCGCAAGCTCCATTGTGCGTGACGCCACACGTTGTTCCAAAAGTTCCTTGGCTTCATACAAGGCCTGCGCAGACCTCCGTTCCGCAGTTACATCGGTAAAGGAAATCACAAAGCCCCGGTCTGGCATTTCCTGCGCAAAGACCGACAGGATTTTCGATCGCCCCTGATGCATCTGGAACTGAAGAGGGCGGCGGTAGGTTGGTCGGCTGACCCAATCCAGCAGATCCGCCTCGGTTATGCCTTTCTGAAAGCTGATGTTGTCGCCCAGGCGATTGGACAGGGTTTCAAACCGCATGCCCATCTGAAACTGAGTGATCGGTATGGCCAAAAGCTCGCTTGCGCGGGTGTTCCACCCGATCATGCGGTGCTTGTTGTCAAAGATACAGACGCCCTGATCGATATGTTCAAGCGTGGCGCGGATCAGCCGCGCCTTGTCGTCAAGAATGCGATCCCTTTCTTGCCGTTCGATCCGCATGATATCTGTCACGTCGGTTTGCAGGATCACGGTGCCCCCGTCTGGCGTGCGGTGTTCTGACACTTGCGTCCACCGATTGCCCGAAAGACGAACATTGAACACCACGTGGTCATCTGCGTGACGATCCAGACGGCTTTTGGCCCAGTCCTCTGGGCTCATTGTCTCTGGCAAGGACAGGAACCTGGATCGGCTGACCAGTTCCACGTAGTCGGCAAAACACAAGCCGGGGTTCAGCTGTTCCTGAATATCGGGCATATGCATCCCGAACCTGCTGTTGCACAGCACCAGTTCTTCGTCACGATTGAACAGGGCAAAGCCTTCCTGCACCGTTTCGATCGCATTTGCCAAATCTGCGCGCGCTGCTTCGGTTTCCTTGTTGGCCTGCGCCAACCTGGCGTTGGAGTCATTCAGAAGTTCAAGCGCGCGCTCAAGGTCATCCGTTCGGGCGCGAACCTCTTGTTCAAGCACCGCCGCCCGTTGGAACTGAGCATAAGCCGCGCCAGAGGCATTGGTGGATTCTTCGACCCGCCGCATCAGGGCTTCGGCAATTTTCCTGAGTTTTTCGTTCTGACGTTCAAGGGAGTCCGAGGGGTCTGTGAGATGCTCGATCATACCTTACTCTTTCTCGGGCGGGTATATCGCCACGCCGGTCAGGGTCTGGTTCACATGGATCGAATTGAATTGCTCTCCATAGGTCGAGAAACCGACCACGTGATGGCGAGACAGGATGTCCGAGATCGCGTGCGTCTTCTGCTTTTGCTGGGCCTCCAGCCGGCGAAGGATGCAGTCACAACCCAAAATGGTGTCGGGTTGCTGCTTCTCGGTCAACAGGCTGATTTCTTCCTGTAGATGTTCAACCATGTCCCGAGGTTCTGCCAGCGTCAGGACCAAGCCTTCGTCAATCGCCGAAAAAAAGACGAGATCGCCATTTCCCGCTACCTGCTGGATCGCGCGGACATGGTGTTGCCCGCCTATTTGCACAACGACTGGATGGGCCGCGAATGTGAATGTGGTGAGCTGTTCCGGGTCTTTGCCGAGAATACGGGCGTATTCGCGGGCAGCGGGTTCGGCATTGATTTCCTGAACGATGCGTTTTGCCGGGTCTGCCTTGGTCACGACCATGCGATAGGCGGTGGGCAGAAGGTGATCGGTCTTGAACACCTTGATCGGACACCGCGTGCGAACCTGCGTGAGTACGGCTGCGTTGCTTCTTGCCTGCCCCTGATACAGAACATAAGTGCGCCCGAATTTGGTTCCATCCCCGGCCGAACCGCCGAACAATGGCACCGGCCCCAGCCCCACAGCCAATTCCGACGTCAGTTCATCTTCTTTTGTCGACAACCCGTCAATCATCAGGAACGTGAATTCATGGCTCCAGTCGGGTGCGTTCGCCATCATCGTATTTCTGTTGTGGATCATCTCTTTGATGATGCTGTCGGACTCGAATTCGTTCAGATCCGGAACAAGAACCGTGCGTATGTCGAAATGGGATTGCGGCAGGCCGATCGCGACGATCTGATCTTCGCAATACCCACTATCCGCCAGCTCTCCGGCGGTGGTGCAACCAACAATCGGGGTCGGCGCAAAGGCGCGCTCGGCATCCGCGATCACCACGGATGCATCGGCGTTCGGGCTGACAAAAAGAATGACAAGCGCAAGTGGGTCATCACCCAACTGGCGTCTGAGGGTCTCGATCGACTGCCCGGTGTCGTGGCGTGCAAAAGCCGTTTTGACGATGCCTGGCGTGCGGGCCCGGGCTGTTGCCCACCCGACTGCTTGGTCCATCGTGCCTCCTCCCTAAAAGCGCGACGATGACGTGAGAGTATGACGCTTAGCCTTGGTCTTGCAAGACACTGGCAAAGGACGCTTTCTTGACGATCAGAACCGCCTGCGTACGACTTTGAACACCCAGTTTTCGCATTATTGCTGTCACGTGCGCTTTGACCGTCGTTTCCGAAATCGACAAGTCATAGGCGATTTGCTTGTTCAGTTTGCCTTCGCAGATCAGTTGCAGGATGCGCGCCTGTTGATTTGTCAGTGTCGCCAGTCGTTTGACCGCTTCGTCGTGTTCGTCCTCTTCCTCTGTGTCAATCAAAACACAGCCCTCTGGCACGAAAACGTCACCGGCGTGCACTGTCTCGAATGCAGTGCGGAACACGTCGCGCTGACTGTGCTTGGGGACATAGCCTGATGCGCCGGCCTGTATCACCTGGCTGACAACGCGGTTGTCCGTCAGCGACGACACTACGATCACCGGTGCGTTTGCGGCAGCCTTCAAGCGGATCAAACCTTCCAGGCCGTCCACATCCGGCAAATTGAGATCCAGCATGACCGCATCGGGTTTCAGCCCACTTGCCAGCAGATCCAAGGCGTCCTCCAGCCGGTCTGCCGTATGGATTTTCCGGATCTGAGCCACACTTTGCAAGGTCATCGACAAGGCGTCGCAAAACAATGGATGGTCATCAACGATCAGCACGTTTTCGAAATTATTGCGCGCGGCGGATTCAGCAAGCATCTGGTATAGCCTTTTGCATTCAAATGGTCTCCAGCCTAACCAATCCTAGCGATGAATGAAAACCACGCATACTGGCGGAAGGTCGTATAGTAACGCGCACCCCGGATCAGAGGTACGCATCAGGGTTTTGCTGGATCCCGTGTCAGTTCGCCGATGCCAGTTCCTTTGGCGGGCGGAAGGTCCACAAGGTACCACCCTGGTTCAGATAGTTGACCTTCTTGGCCACCTCACCCCCCCAGAGCGGTGCAGTGCCGCCCCAGCTGGAAATGATCGCGACATATTGTTCACCATCCTGTTCCCAGGTCACACGCTGCCCGAGCCGGTCTGGAACGACCACAGCTTCTCGCTGGTCTCGTCGTCCAGCGCGATAAACTCACCTTCAGGCGCGCCAAAGAACACCAGGCCACCGGCTGTTGCCATCACGCCTGACCACAGCAGCGCGTTGTTCTTGTATCCCCATTCCCATTCGCCGGCATCCGGATCGATGGCCTTGAGAGACCCAATGTGATCTTCGTAGTTGGGTTTGATCGTAAAGCCTGCGCCCAGATAGGCGGCACCCTTCTTGTACGAGTTCGGTTGGTTCCAGATATCCATGCCCCATTCGTTCGACCGTACATAAAAATTGCCGGTACGTTGCGAAAAGGACATCGGCATCCATTTCTTGCCGCCAAGGAAAGAAGGCGATGCAAAGATCACTTCACCCTTCTTGTCATCAGCCGCTGACGACGGATCCCCGGGGCGGTTTTCTTCGACAAAGACCGGTCGGCCGGTCTCATCCACGCCGGACGCCCATGTTATGTCTTTGACAAACGGATTGGCCGATACAAAGGCACCGTCTTCGCGGTTCAGAAAATAGAAATACCCGTTGCGATCGGCGGTTGCGTAACGCTTGTTTCCTTCACGGTCGGTATAGGCAACAACCTCGTTTACACCGTCATAGTCCCAACCTTCGCGCAGCGTGGTCTGGAAATGCCATTTGATTTCGCCGGGTTTCGGATCGATTCCGATGCGGCTGGCCGCGTAAAGGTTGTCTCCGGCGTTACCTTCCGTCGGCGTGCCCGCATTGCGCAGCCACGAGTTCCACGGCGCCGGTTTTCCGACCCCGAAAACAAGCGTATCCGTGTCCGCGTCATAGGAACAACCCAGCCAGGTTGCGCCACCGCCGGTCTTCCACATGTCGCCGGGTCACGTCGCATTCAACTCGCCCGTCATGGTGCTTTCTTCATCGTTCAGCGTCTCCATATGGCCTTTTATGACCGGGCGTTCCATACCGGATCACCGGTGTTCACGTCCCGTGCCTGCACAGCGCCAACGATGCCAAACTCACCACCGGAATTTCCGGTGATCACCAGCCCGTCAACGATCAGCGGAGCTGCGTTGTAAGAATACGCCGCCTTGTAGTCCGCGATTTTATCACGCCGCACGACGTCGCCGGTGTCTTTGTTCAGGGCCACAATCCGGGCATCAAGGGTGCCGAAAATCACCTTGTCGCCGTAGATGGCGGCACGCCGGTTCACCACGTCACAGCAAGGCAGAATGCCTTCGGGCAGGCGCGCCTCGTATTGCCAGACCTCTTTGCCGGTTTCCAGATCAATTGCATAAAGGCGCGAATACGATCCAGTGATATACATCATGCCGCCATAGATCAGCGGCTGGGTATCCTGCCCGCGCTGTTTTTCGCCACCAAGGCTGAACGCCCAGGCCGGCAACAGGTTCTTGACGTTGTCTTTGTTCAGCATGTCCAACGGGCTGTAGCGCTGCAAATGGCGCCCCATGCCGTCTGTTACGACTTGGGTCGCAATTGACTGGTCGTTGGCCAGATCGTCCTCGGTAACTTCTGCATGGGCCGTGCCCACTGCAATCACGCTTGCAACTGCCGCCATTGTGAACCGGTTCATCGGTGTCCTCCCTAGACTTGTGTCTTCCCTCCGCACCGAATCGCCGACAGGTCAGAGCTGTTGGCACGGCAACTATTCGCAGGCGGGTCTGTCGGCGAAATTGCACAATGGTCGTGGGGGCAATTCGCGCATTTTATCCGGGCTCCACACTCATGGTTTCGGCGGCACCAGCGGTGACTTATCGGACCACTTTCGGGCATCTGTCGCAACGGTTTGCGACGCGGCGCCGATCCTTCTCCCGGACGAACATGATCTTGATACGGTTGCGCCATTTGGCCCTGCACGTGTCGTTCGGAACGGGTCTGTCCCGCGACGTCCCGCCCAGAATGCAGGGATATGTTTCCTTGACCTTTCAGGCCGCCCAAAAATCTACCGACCACCATTGCCGCTGAAATTCAGGAGCTTGATTCAGTTTCCGGCGTCGATTTCAGAGCTGACCCAAGGTTCGGTTCCGCCCTTGACGAATTCCGCGTGGCGCGGGCGCGAGTCCACCAGGGCGTTGGCGAACAACTCCTGTGTTTCAGTATCGATCCAATGAGCCATATTGATGGTCTCGGACGTGGTGACAGCGATCGTGCCGTCTGGTGGAACCGCCATCCCTTCCGGCTCGATACCCACGTCTATCTGGGCAATTACGGTCCGCGATACCGTGTCGACGACAGTTGTTATCGCGTCATCTTCGTTGGCGATGTACAGATGCCGATCATTCGGGTGCAAAACGAACTGTTTGGGGTCTTCGCCCGACGGCAGATCATAAAGGACTTCTCCGGTTTCAGGATCCATGACCTGCACCGAGTCATTATCTGACGCGCAGATGTAGAGAACCGAGTAGTCCTTGGAAAATGTGATCCCGCGTGGTCATTCTCCGGTTTTAAGGGTGCGGATCACTTCAAACGTTTCGATATTGATCACGCTGAGCGTGTCGTCTTTTTCATTGCTGATCCAAATCTCGTCCGAAACCGCCGGAGTGCAAAATGCAGCAGCGGCCAAAAAGACGGAAAACTTTACCTTCAGTCCTCGCTAAAGGCCGTGCACAGGCATTCGGCCTGGTCAATTCCCAGAGTGTCCAGTTCAGTCCTGTGGTGCAGGAAACCCGCGAGCGGTGCGAGGGCCACAACCGCTCGATCCGTCATCAGCGGGATGGGTTGGCGCAACTGACCGTTCCAGGCGCGGAAACTCATCGCCCGGCCCTTGAAGCCTGCCAGTTCAAAATTTTTTCAACAGAATGTAGTCCCGCAGAACCGCGGGATCGCCAGATTGCGTTCGGGCCACGGCCTCGCCCAAGGACCGAAACGCAGCCCATGCCGCATAGTCGATTGGCCTCATCGACCGGCCTGCTTGATCGGCGAACCGGCTCTGCAACTGAACCGCGCCCCATTGCTCGACCACAGGCGACCACGTGACCGGTCGCAACCCTTCCGAACCTGCGACCGGCCTGGGTTCCCATGTGTTGAACGGTATATATCTTGCGAAGTCGCCCAGCTCATCCGCGACCAACGTGACATCGTAGTCCACGAAATCCTTTGTGAAAACAGGAACTTCCTGCGCCGCATTGTGCCTCATGTCAGCATCGAAACGCCAGGTCTTTTCCGCCCGAATTTCCAGTCCGAATTTGGTCAGGGACAGTTTCATTGCGTCAGCAAAGGCCATGTCCGACTGGTGTTCTCCGGCGACCAGAACCAGATCGTCCCAGCGCCTTTTGACCAGAAATTGTGCCAGAGCGTCCGTGCGCATCGCATCGGACGGCATGGTGTGCAGCAGGTTGGCACGGCTAGGCGGTATGTCTTAAGTCGCGGTCGCGGGCAGACGCGTTGAGCAAGACGGCGTCGGCGGCCTCGGGAAGATCAGCGACCGCCAGTTGCGCCTGCGCCGGAGCGTCCAATATCAGGAAGCTTGTCTGGGACAAGGCCCGGCGCGCCGTATCAAGCCAATTCCCGTCTTCCGGGACGGTCAAAACTGTCAGTTCATACGTGTGGCCCAGAAACTTGGCCGTTGTCAGGTTGTCTGACAAAGCCAGTTCTGCACCTGCCGTGCCCAGATCGTCGGGCAATGGGTCAAGGTTCGACAAAACCGGTGGTCGTCTGACCTGTTGATGAAGATAGACAGCAGATACAGAGACCTCAGCCGCAGCAACCATTGGCAACAGAACAAGAGTTGCAAAGACGCAAAAAACATGGCCGTGTTTGCTCCTCCTCCGATGCTGCTCCACTAAAATGAGTCCTTGGGCGGCATGCCATTCGACCTTAGTCGCACGCAGCGGCTCATCTGCAAACAAGGTCGAATTTCACGATGGTTTTCCCTGAGCTAAGACCAGAGCCAGCATCAGAAGGAGGAGACGATGGGTCTTGTGTTTTTCAACACAGCGCTGGCTGGCCTGACCGCAGGTGGCATGGCGTTTTCGCACGGAGACGTCGCCCCGCGACCTGCTGGCCTCGATGGCCGACGGTGGGGAAGGTGATGCCGCAGCGCTTCAGTCGGATCTCAGCCAGATTGCCGGCACCGTGGAAACAGGATCGGGCGCCCTGCGGCTGACAGCGTGGCCTTTCGCGCCGCTGTTCTGATCTCGGGCGACAGCCCTGATTTCTCATAGGCGGCGGAGCAACTGACAATTAGATTGTCTGCCGCGCAATAGGACGGCAGACTGAGACACATGATCGGACGCACATTTTTTTTCTCCCTGTTGGCTGCCACTCTTTCAACCGGAATGGCGATGGCCCGATGCGAGGATCGTGTGCCTCAACCCAAACCACAAAACGCCAGCCGGGATATCGTTGGCGCTGATCTCGATACCATCGTCGCGCGCGGCTATATCAAATTTGCGGCTTATGACGACTTTGCCCCGTGGTCCTATGAGAAAGACGGCAAGAGACAGGGCGTGGATATCGACACCAGAACATTGATCGCCGAAGAGCTGGGTGTTGACGCGCGTTTCAATCTGGTGGCTGCCGGCGAAAACCTTGAGGCCAGGCTGACGCCAGAGCTTGACATCCATACCCCACCCCTGCCCTGTTTTGCCGTCAGTCCATGGACCACTGGCGTGGCCGTTCATTTCGCCTATCGCGGCCTCGGCTATGCTGTGGACGATGCCATTTACGCGGCGTTGCAGGATGGGCGCATCGCCGAAATCTTCAAACGTCACGGCCTTACACATTCGCCGCCCATGCTGCGGTGACTACACCCAAGGTCTTATAGGCAAGGCTGCGAACACCGCGTAGCGTAACAAAAATATACTTGGAGAAGTGAAATGGAACTCAATGACAGCCGCGTCATCGCCGCGCCGCGTTCCAAAGTCTGGGCCGCGCTTTTGTCGGCTGATGTTCTGAAGGAATGCGTGCCGGGATGTCAGGAGATGACAGGCTCGGTCGAAGACGGGTTCGAGGCCACCGTCGTGCAGAAAGTAGGCCCGGTCAAAGCGACGTTCAAAGGCTCTGTGACCCTTTCTGATCTCGTGGAGCTTGAAAGCGTGAAGTTATCGGGTGAAGGTAAGGGAGGAGCCGCCGGATTTGCCAAGGGTGCGGCCGACGTCACCTTGTCGGATGCCCCCGAAGGCACACTACTGACCTACGCGGTCGATGCACGCGTCGGTGGCAAGCTGGCTCAGTTGGGGGGGCGCGTGATTGATGGGGTTGCCAGAAAAATGGCCGACCAGTTCTTTGAGAACTTCCAGAACGCGGTCGAACCTCAGGATGTGCCCGAGCCCGAAACCTCGGAAGAAGGCGAGACCGGCGAAGAAAAGAAAGGTTGGATCAAGCGCGTTTTAGGCGGTTGATCCTTTGGAATTCAGGGAGGAGAAAGTCATGAAAATTTCCATGACCGTGAACGGCAAAGCCGTAAGCGGAGACGTCGAGGGCCGGACATTGTTGTCCGGTTTTCTGCGCGATCATCTGTCTTTGACGGGCACGCATGTGGGGTGCGACACCGCGCAATGTGGAGCTTGCGTGGTGCATGTGAATGGCGAAGCGGTGAAATCGTGCAACATGCTGGCCGCCGAAGCAGATGGGGCCGATGTCGGCACGATCGAAGGCCAGGCAACAGCGGATGGCTCACTGAACGTGATACAGCAGGCGTTTCAGGATCACCACGGTCTGCAATGCGGATTCTGCACTCCGGGCATGGTGATGAGCGCCGCCGCGCTGCTGAAAGAGAACCCGCGCCCAACCGAGGCCGAAATCCGGAAGTATCTGGAGGGCAACCTGTGCCGCTGTACTGGGTATCACAACATCGTCAAAGCGATCATGGCCGCATCCGGCCAGGACGTGGGCAGCATCGCTGCGGAATGATGCCGCTGCGGGCGTCGGAAACACGCCCGTGGGATGAGTGAGGGATGCAGCAGCATCCGTTTATGGGAGGAGAATAAGCAATGCCCAAAGACAGTGGCATCGGAGCCAGTTCCAAGCGGCGCGAGGACGTACGCTTTCTGACCGGAGCAGGCAATTATACCGACGACATCAACGTACATGGCCAGGCCTATGTGCATTTTCTGCGGTCCGACATCGCGCATGGCCGGATAAAATCCCTGGACACTTCGGCGGCCGAAGGCATGCCGGGCGTGATCAAGGTTTTTACCGGCAAGGATTTCGAAGGCGTGGGCGGCATGCCCTGCGGCTGGGAAGTCACCGACAAGCACGGCGCGCCGATGCAAGAGCCGCCGCACCCCATTCTGGCGCAAGGCAAAGTGCGCCATGTTGGCGATCCGATTGCTGCCGTTGTGGCCGACAGCCTTGAACAGGCGCGCGACGCGGCTGAGGCAATCGATGTGGATATCGAAGAACTGCCCGCGGTGATCGACATGAAGGCAGCCGCGCAGGATGGCGCGACGCTGGTCCATGACGATCTGAAGAACAACATCTGCTATGACTGGCAGTTGGGTGAGGCGGACGATGCCAAGGTGAACGAAGTGTTTGCCAACGCCGCGCATGTCAGCACGCTGGAACTGGTGAACAACCGGCTGGTCGCCAACCCGATGGAACCGCGCGTGGCCGTGGCGGAATACAGCCGGGGCACGGATGAGTATACGCTCTATACCACGTCGCAGAACCCGCATGTGATCCGGCTGCTGATGTGCGCCTTTGTGCTCGGCCTGCCCGAACACAAGGTCCGCGTCGTTGCACCGGATGTGGGCGGCGGTTTCGGCACCAAGATTTTCCACTATGCGGAAGAGGCATTCTGCACCTTTGCCGCCAAGGCCTGCAACCGCCCGGTCAAGTGGACGGCCAGCCGGTCCGAGGCGTTCATGTCGGATGCACAGGGCCGCGACCATGTCAGCAAGATCGAGCTGGCGCTGGATGCCGACAACAATTTCGTCGGCCTGCGTACCAACACATATGCCAATCTGGGCGCGTATCTATCCACCTTTTCCAGCTCGGTCCCGACCTGGCTGCACGGCACGCTGATGGCGGGCAACTACAAGACGCCGGTCATTCAGGTAAACGTGAAGGCGATGTTCACCAACACGGTGCCGGTGGACGCCTATCGCGGCGCGGGCCGCCCTGAGGCAACATACCAGTTGGAACGTGTGATCGACAAAGCCGCGCGCGAACTGGGTGTCGATCCGATCGCCCTGCGGCGACAGAACTTTGTCACCCAGTTCCCCTATGACACGCCGGTGGCGCTGACCTATGACACCGGGGATTACAACGGGACGATGGACAAGCTTGAGACTGCGGCTGATCTCGCGGGCTTTGCAGCACGACGCGCGCAGAGTGAGGCCAAAGGCAAGCTGCGCGGTCTCGGCGTCAATTGCTATATCGAGGCTTGTGGTATCGCGCCTTCGAATATCGTCGGCATGTTGGGAGCCCGTGCGGGTCTTTACGACGCGGCGACAGTTCGGGTGAACGCCACCGGTTCGATAAGTGTGATGGTTGGCGCACACAGCCACGGGCAAGGCCATGAAACAGCGTTCCCGCAGGTCGTGGCCGACATGATCGGCATCGACGAGTCAATGGTCGAGATCGTGCACGGTGACACCTCGAAGATCCCGTTTGGCATGGGCACCTATGGCTCACGCTCGCTGGCGGTCTGCGGCTCGGCTATGGTCAAGGCCACCGAGAAGGTGATCGACAAGGCCAAAAAGATTGCAGCCCATTTGCTGGAAGCGTCCGAGGCAGATATCGAACTTAAGGACGGTCAGTTCAGTGTTGCGGGGACCGACAAGTCGGTGGCGTGGGGGGATGTGACCCTTACGGCTTACGTACCGCACAACTATCCGCTGGAAGTTGAACCGGGACTGGAGGAAACCGCGTTTTACGACCCGGCCAACTTTACTTTCCCGGCAGGGGCTTATGCCTGTGAGGTCGAGGTTGATCCAGACACAGGTCAGGTCACGATTGAGAAATTCACGGCTGCGGATGACTTTGGCAATATCGTCAATCCAATGATCGTTGATGGCCAGGTGCATGGCGGTATTGGTCAGGGCATCGGTCAAGCCCTGCTGGAGAACTGTGCCTATGACGAGAACGGCCAGCTGCTGAGTGCGTCCTTCATGGACTATGCGATGCCGCGTGCGGATGACGTGCCATTCTACGGCGTAGATCATTCCAGCCAGACGCCGTGTACGCACAATCCGCTTGGTGTGAAGGGTTGCGGCGAGGCCGGTGCGATCGGCTCACCGCCTGCGGTGGTCAACGCGGTGCTGGATGCGTTGAACTCAGGTGGAAGGGCTGTTGATCATATCGACATGCCGATGAGCCCGTCACGCGTTTGGACGGCGATGCATGGTTGAGAGGTTAAGGTGCGAGGGGCCAGCCCCTCGCGCTCCCCGGGATTTTTATAGCCAGATGAAGGGCGGATCAGCGCCTTTTCGGAAAGGAAGAACGAAATGTACAATTTCGAGTTTGAGAAGCCCTCGACCATTGCTGACGCGGTTGCAGCATTGGCAGCAGAGGATGCGCAGGCGTTGGGAGGCGGACAGACGCTGATCCCAACATTGAAGCAACGGTTGGCGGCCCCGTCCAAGTTGGTGTCGGTGAGCGGAATTCCCGAGATGCAAGGCGTTTGCATCGAGGATGACGGATCGGTGTCGATCGGTGGCGCGACGCCCCACGCTGTCGTCGCCCGCGAGGCCGTGGGCTCGTATCCAGCGCTTGCAGCGCTGGCCGGTCAGATTGGCGATCCGGCAGTTCGCAACCGCGGGACGATTGGCGGCTCGGTTGCCAACAATGACCCTGCGGCCTGTTATCCGGCAGGGGTATTGGGATCAGGGGCGACTATCGTGACCAATACCCGCCAGATTGCCGCCGATGACTTTTTCCAGGGAATGTTCACGACGGCGCTGGATGAGGGTGAAATCATCACATCGGTCCGTTTCCCGGTGCCGCAAGCGGCGAGCTACCGGAAGTTCCTTCAGCCAGCCTCGCGTTTTGCGCTTGTCGGGGTCTACCTGGCCCGCTTTGCGGACGGAGTGCGCGTCGCGGTAACCGGCGCGAGCGAGGACGGCGTTTTCCGGTGGTCCGAGGCTGAACAGGCGCTGAACAAGGAATTTCGCCCTGATGCCCTTATGGACCTGCGCGTAAACCCGGCGAACATGATTGCGGATCTGCATGGGAGCAAGGAGTATCGAGCGCATCTTGTTTCGGTCATGACCAAACGCGCGGTTGAAGACTGCTTGTAAAGAATTGTTCGGGAAAATCGAAAAAGCCCCGGTGTGATACGGGGCTTTTTAACCTTGAAGCATGACTACTTTCCCATTGGGGCGAACACAGATCGCGATGCCATCACCTGCTGCCTGCGCAAGGGTCGCTGCTATTTCAGCCTCGGAAGCATGACGGAATGCTGTTGAAAGCGCGTCTGCCGTCGTAGCATCCGGTGCCTGGACACTGACCGTTGACCAAAGCGGTACGTTTCCGCCCATCGGGTCGATGATGTGAGCGCCGCCCGACCGCAGGCGCATGACGTCAGCGCTGGACGTAGCAATGGCGCGGTCCTTCAAATGCGTGACTTCGACAAGTCGGTGCACTGGATCCGTGACGCCCAGCAGCCGCTGACGACCACTTGCATAATATTCTCCGATATTGACCAGAACCTTTTCCCACCCGGCTTTGCGCAAGGCGCGAACGACCAGATCGGTGGCGAAACCTTGAGCGATGACGTCCAGGATAAGCGCTTGATCAGGGCCCAATTGCACGAGTTCCTTAGTTAGACCTACGCGGTTCCATCCGATCAGCCTTCGCGCGTGTTGAGCCTCATTCTCGGACGCGGCAAGCCAAATTGGCTGAACTGTGGGATCAAAGCGACCATTTGTGAGGTCGTAAGCCGCGCTGCACGCTGTCAAAAGAGACACAAAAGCGGGATCGGGGCTTTTGAGATACCCTTTCCGGTGGAGCTCCGACAGGGCAGAGTTCGGGCGGTACAGGCTGAAGAGCGCCTCGCATTCCTCCAGAATGGATCGCAGAGCGGCAATGGCATGTTCTGCCTCCACAGGGTCAGCATCCAGTGTCAGGCTGATTTCGGCCCCCATGGCGCAGCCACGCCGACGGATAGGCTGTGCATGAGACGGAGATGCCAGTGCTGCGGCAGGAAAGCGGCGACGGTTGATCATTCGGCTGCAACCTCTCTCGTGCGGCGGCGAGCCGCGACGATCAGGGGAACACAGCGGTTGCGGTCGTTATATATGGCGACGCAGTCGAGATACTGAAAACACTCATCAAACTGAATTTGCCCGGCTTGCGTGATCGCGCCAAATTTGCATTTGACCTCGCGTAGCTGACAGGGTGACCCGCATTCGGCGCGGCGTTCGATACAGTCGCGGCCCCGAAGCAACCCACCGATCGCAAGGAACACGCACAAGGGGCAGGCATATCGGCAGAAGCCCTTGAACACCGCCATTCCCAGAACCAGCCAGAAGATGGCGTAGGCGACATAATACCATTCGCGAAAAAAGAAGGTCGTGATCGCTGTTTTGAAGGGCTCAACCTCTGCCGCTTTATCGACCTGATCAGGTGCGGCAAAGACAACGCAAGCACGGCCGTCAGTACCGCGTATTTCAACCATTTCAGACGGTTGCCTATTTTTTTGACGGTTCAATCCGAGGGATACGAAGGGCTTTGTCCAGATGATGTGCGAATTCCTGAAGGGCACCGAAAGGGCAGAGCCATCCGCAGAACAATCCCCTGCCCCAAGCAATCAAACCCGCAAGGGTCACGGCCCAGATCAGCAACGAGAACGGATCATAGAACAGGAAGGCAGAACTGCCGCCGTCCAATGCCGTACGCAATGCCCCCAAGACCGTGACGATCCATAGCTGCCCTTGCCCCCACCAACCCACGAAAACTGTGACAAGGGCAAGAACGCCAAGACGTACGGGAGTGAACAATGGTCGCGCCGCAAGGGCATTCATTCGCAGGGCCTAAACGGCCAACAGTGCTGCCAGAAACACACCCAGGAAAACCAGATCCAACTGGCGATTTCGCAGCGCTTCAAGCCAGGGCTGTGCCGGAACAATCTGTTCTGGTCGATCAAAGAACCTTTCAGGTGAGATATGTGCACCATCCAAAGTGACGGATCCTGTTTCAGGCTGGAACATGCCATGTTCGCGAACTGCAAGAACCTTCAACACCCATTCTCGGGAAGGTTCGAACCCCAGGCGCCGGTCGGTGCGCAGGATCATGGCAACGCCATCTGGCATGTTATCCGCCAACTCGACCAGCAGATCGGCATCACGCAGAGCGACCGGCAATCCGCTCTGCTCGGCCGAAATCCAGTCCGGCGCGGTATTGCGTACAAAGTCTTCGCTGACCGGACCATGGCGCACCGTTTCGATCACAAGGATCGGCTCGTCATTGTCCGAAATTTCCATGAAGCGCTGCACCTCTTCATAACTGTACGTGGTCAAGGCAGCGTGAGCGATGGCTTTTGGGCCCACATCCACGACCCACAGATCCAGATAAGGGTCGTCGGGACTGTACTGCGGCTCGGGATCGTCATCTTCCCAAAGGGAGCCATTGAACAGAGCGTCAACTTGCGCATTCGTGTAGACCTTGCATGTGGCGATGCCCTGATCGATCAGATCCTGCCAGTTGAGTTCTTCTTGATAATCGGGATCCGGAAATGCAGGCGGCGCGGTTGCCAATCCCTGCATTTTCTCGCGCGCGACTGTCAAAGCAGCGCCCATGACCGATTCATGCACGATCCGCACAACTTGCCGTCGCCTTTGTAACCCCGTCCAGATAGACCAATGACGACCCGCTTGCTGCACCGCCGTACGGGGTTCCAACAACGATGGAATCCGAGATCGAAAGGCCCCTGTATTGCTCGAAGAATTTGTGGAAAGGGGCTCTCCGAGCCCTTAAACAAAGAACGGTTCGTTATGTTCAATCAACTGCACGTCAAGAAAACGCCCTTCAAGATCCAGCACGATCAACATGTTGATTGGTGCGCCTGAAAAACCGGGCAATGGCGCCATGGGTTTCGATTCAAAGACATAGCCTGCATCGGCCCCGCCGGAGTTCAGCAGACTGTAGACGCCGTTTTCGTACAACGCCGCCCCCAATGCGAACGGCGCGCGGATGTAGGATTCGATATCATCGCGCGACACAGGTTCAACCAAAATCACCAGGCCGCCGAAAAGCAGCATTAGAATGCCTGTGAGTACGCGCATGATCGAAAGACTAACTTTCCACCCTTCGCCGGGACATTCGACGAAAGTTCTAAGTCCCTGCCCGCGGCCCTAAGGCAGTCCTGCATCCAAAGTTGCAGCCGCAAGGAAATCGACCGTGACAGGTGATGCGGCCCTCGCCGGTCCGGTGCGCAAACCGTCACCTCAGCAGCCAGAGGTGGCGGAAGTACGGGGTATTCGGCCGGTCGGTAGGGGGCAGACCTGGTTCGCCGTTCATTACGGCATTAGCCCCGGGGTGATATTGGGGTTTTTCACGTCAAAGGCGACGCTTTACCGAAAAAGAACAGGCCGCCCAGTTAGGGCGGCCTGACCAGGTTTTTTCTTGTGCCTACGCCTTACTCGGCTGCCTGCGCGCTGTTGGCAGAGTGCTTGTCACGCTGACTGTCGCGGAACAGCGCCTTGGCCAGCGATACGCACATCAGGCCCATCACCATGGTGAACGGAAGCGCGCCGATGATCATGGCATTGCGCAGCGCATCCATAGGGTTGTTTTCACCCGCCGCCAGGATCAGCGCGCCGATCACTGCCGTCAGGATCACACCCCAGATGATGCGGTGCTTGATACCGGTTTCCTGGCTACCACCCGACATGATGGTGTTCATCACCAGAATACCCGAGTCCGCCGAGGTTACCAGGAAGGTCATGATCAGGATCACGCACATAACGTTCAGCATGGACAGCAGCCCACCATCGATCATGAAGGACAATGTCGTGAACAGCTTGTTGGTGTTCGATGCGCCGATGATCGCACCTTCTGCCGCGCCTGCCAGTTCCAGATCGATCGCTGTGCCGCCCAAAACGGTCATCCAGGCAAAGCACACCAGCGCAGGCGCGAACACGCAGCCCAAGATGAACTCGCGGACGGTCCGACCCTTGGAGATGCGCGCCAGGAAAAGCCCCACGAAGGGCGAGAATGCGATCCACCACGCCCAGTAGAAGGTGGTCCAGCCTGCCTGCCAGCCAAACTGACGACCTTGCTCACCCGCAGCGTAGGCCGCGGCCAAGGTTGCTTCGTCCAACTCGGCCGCTGCACCTTCCAGACCGCTTTTGAAGCCGTCGAAGCTACCCCAGGCATTGGTCGCCCCACCCATCAGATCTGCGGCATGTGCTTGCGCCTCGGCCGGCAGAGCCGCTGCGAATGCTTCGGCCGACAGCGGGCCATAGGCATTGAAGCTGAGCGACAGGAAGTGCAGGATGTAGTCGATCATCGCAGTGCCATAAGTGGTCATGGCAAAGACAAACGAACCGAAGACCACGAAAGTGCCCAGCAGGATGATCGACAGCACCAGGTTCAGGTTGGACAGGTACTTGACACCCCGGCCGACACCGGAAACCGCCGAAATGATCGACAGGCCCATGATAACGACCAAGCCTGAAATCAGACCGACCTTGCTGGGGGTCGGCACCTCGCCGCCCAGATCCATGATCCACTGCATGCCGGTGATGGCATAAAGGCCGTCGATGAACTGGCTGACGCCATAGCCGATGGTTACGGACACGCCGAGGATCGTTGCGACAACGCCCAAAACGTCAACCACGTGGCCGAAAAAGCCGTTGACGAAACGGCCAAACAACGGTGTCAGCGCAGAGCGGATCGTCAGAGGCATGTCGCGTGTATAGGCGTAGTAGGCCAGGGACAGGCCGGTTACCACATAGATCGCCCAGGCGTGAAAGCCGTAGTGCAGGAAAGTGAAACGATAAGCCGATTGAACGGATTCAGGGTCATTTCCTGCAACTTCACCCGACAAAACCACAGGGTTAGACCCCCAAAGGCCCAGCGGTTCTGCTGTGGCGAAAACCATGAGCCCCACACCAAGACCGGCACCAAACATCATGGAGAACCATGAGAAGTTCGAAAACTCGGGCTTTTCCCCCGGCGTTCCCATGATCCTACGACCCGTGGACGGAATGATCGCAACAACGGCAAGGAAAAAGAAGAAAAAACCGACAATGACGATGTAGAAGCTGTTGAAGACTTCCAGCAACTGGCTGTTCAGGCTGCCCAATGTGCTGTTTGCATTCGCTGGGAAAACCAGGGCCCACAGCACCAGCCCGACCATGATGGCTTTGCTGATCAGGGCAATTGGGACGCTGTAGTTTTCATAGAATCCGGAATCAGCCGTTTCTATTTCAACGTCCGTGAAAGGTTCGGGTATCGACATATCGCACGTTCCTCCTCGAGTGTGTCGTTCTTTGTTCTTCTGAAAAAATGCTGGAAAACATCGCGTTGCACGACGTGGACAATCATGCACGATGCACGAACCGATGTTGAGTTGTGTTCAGCCCAAACTTGGGCTTGCAGTAACAACGCTTGCTCCCATTACGTCTCTTACTGCAAATTTCCTCCCGATTGCTCGCTGCCTGCTGTCATCACCGATCCCGGTGATAAGTCAGCGTGTGGTTGAATGTCGTCGCAGCATCTTAAGTGGTTATTGGGTTTCCAGTTTCGAAAAACCTATAGCAAGGGTGAGATGTTCTAACCTGAGAATCCGACACTTCGATCACATGAAGCGACCACCGAATTCACTCGATTGCGATGTTAGCGAGAACAATGCGACGACATGATTTGTTGTGACCACTACGTCCTTCACAGCTTCAGGACCAGTTTATCGGACTTGGCCCGCGAAACGCAGGTGCACAGGAATTCGTGGCTTTCCTGCTCTTGCGGTGTGAGTATTCCGTCGCGGTGATCGACCTGCCCTGACACTACGTCAACAATGCATGACCCGCACAACCCTTCAGAGCAGCCGAAATCGACCTGCACGCCGTTGTTTTGCAATACTCCGAGAATAGTTTCCTCTTTTCCGACCGGGTAGACCGCGCCGGTTGACTGAATTTCGATCTGAAATTCCGCGTTTGGATCGTGGTCGATGTCAGAAGCGGGTGCAAATCGTTCAAAATGGATTGCCCCGCCACGCAAGGATGCACCTGCTTCCAGAACAGCGTTCAGCATCGGTTCAGGTCCGCAGGTATACACATCCGCACCGACGGGCATCGATTGCATGACCGATGCCAGATCAAACCAGCCGTCTGTGTCATCGCAATGCAAATGATACCATTCATCCAGCCCAAGGGCCCTGAACTGCGCGTCCATCGCTGCAAATTCTCTTGACCTTACAAGGTAGTAGACCCGAAAATCCTGCCCGCGGTTCATCAATTCCCGCGCCATTGCAACCAGCGGAGTTGCCCCGATGCCGCCTGCGATCAACGTGACATACCGATCGTGGTTTTCGAGTTTGAAGTGATTCCGCGGCCCGCCGATTTCGACCATCGCCCCTTCTTGAAGCGCGTGCATGGCCACCGAGCCGCCACGCCCTTCATCTTCGCGTTTGACGGCGACATTGATTACGCAGCCGTCCTGACTCCAGCTCCACAGTGAATACTGCCGCACCAGATCGTCGGCCAGATGGATATCGACATGTGCGCCGGGTTGAAGGCTTGTGAAGCGGCCGTTTTCGATTTCAAAGCAAAAATCGGACGTGTCCGGGCTTAGCCGTGTTTTGCGCACGAGGCGGGCAACTTGTGTATCCATCACACATCCTGTTCGTTCTCGGTCGACTTTGGTCCTGTACCCGATCGCAAACAGCAGGAAAAAACATAGATTTCAATTGCAAAATTTCTCACATTCGGATGAATGTAACTCACCTCTACCTTTTGAGCAACGCAGCAACCATGTCACGACGCCACTATAATCTTCCACCTCTCACGACCTTGTCGGCCTTCGAGGCCGCCGCGCGGCATCTCAGCTTCAAAGAAGCGGCCAGCGAACTGTCGGTTACGCCGGGCGCTGTCAGCCACCAGATAAAGGCGCTGGAAAGTGAACTGGGTTCGGCGCTGTTCGTCAGAAAGCACAGGGGCGTGGAACTGACCGAGGATGGCCAGGACCTGTTCGAGGTGCTCGGTTCGTCGTTCCGGCAGATATCGAAGGTGCTCGAAAAGATTCGCAGCGGCGATTCAGAAAGTCCAGTGACGGTCGGGTCCACTACCGCTGTGGCGGCGTTGTGGCTTTCTCCGTCGGTCATCCGGTTCTGGCAGGACTACCCGCACGTGAAAGTGAACCAGATGGCACAGGACAAGCCATTCTCGGACAGGCCGGATATCGACTTTTTCATCCGCTACGGTCGTGACGTGAACTCGCAGCTGAACCATACTAAACTGTACCGCGATACTCTGACGCCGGTCTGTAGCCCCGAGATGGCCCTGGAACTGAAGGGGGCAAGCCTGGAAGACCTGGTCGAACGTCGCCTGATCCACCTTGAAACGCAGGACAACACCTGGACCACCTGGCCATCTTGGTTTCACGACCTCGGATATACCGGAGTTGTACCGGTACAGTCGCGCGTAAACAGCTATGCTCTGGCGTTGCAGTTGGCCCGCAAAGGGGCCGGGCTTGCATTGGGGTGGCAACGCTTGATCCAGCCCATGCTGGCATCAGGAAAACTTGTTGTGCTAGAAGAATTCAGCATCCCTGCCCCGAACAACTTTTACCTCGTCGGTCGCCCGGACGACCAGCTGACAGAAGGTGCCCTGGCGCTGAAAAACTGGTTGCTGGATGAATTGTCCGGCGGTTCGGTTTAGTCTGCCTCAATCGGCCATGAGGTTTTTTGATATTGAATGAAGCCGGCTCGACCGGCCAATGGGGGTAACGTTCAACACATTCCGAATTACTCAGGAGCAACCGATGAACAAGCATTCAGCGCTTTCGTCTGTTCTGACCCCGGTAAACACCGCCAAGGGCCTGCCGAACGAGCATTATATCGATCCCGATATCTTCGCCGAGGAACGGGAGGCGGTCCTGTTCGCGAACTGGTCGGGCATCGGTTTTGGCAAGGACATTCCCGAAGCGGGTGATGCCTTTCCGATCGACTTTCTCGGCGTGCCGCTTCTGATGGTGCGCGACCGTGACGGACAGATCGGCGTTTTCCAGAACACCTGCCGCCATCGCGGAATGATCTTGGTCGACAAGCCGCAGAAAATCCGCGGCGCGATCCGTTGCCCCTATCACAGCTGGTGTTACGGCCTGAATGGCGAGCTGCGCACGGCGCCGCATGTCGGAGGCCCCGGACAGAACACGCATGAAGATCTGGACTTTGCTGAACTGGGCCTGATCCGCATACGTTCCTATGTCTGGCGCGATGTTGTCTTCGTGAATGTGGATGGCAACGCCCCGGAGTTCGAAGAGGTTCATGGCGAGCTGATGGAACGCTGGAAAGATTTTGAACAGCCCATGTATCATGGCGGTGCCGGCGCGTCTGTCCGGCTCGAGCTGAAGTCGAACTGGAAACTGGCGGTCGAGAATTTCTGCGAAAGCTATCACCTGCCCTGGGTTCACCCGGGTCTCAACAGCTATTCGCGCCTGGAAGACCACTACAACATCAATGAACCGGGCAAGTATTCGGGTCAGGGCACCTATGTCTATCGCCAGTTCGAAGGTCAGAACGGCGAAAAACTGGATGACTTCCAGAATCTCAGCGAAAAGTGGAACGAAGGGGCGGAATACATCGTCGTGTACCCGAACACCTTGCTGGGTGTTCAACGCGACCATGGATTTGCCTTCATCATCGATCCGATCACGCATGAACGGTCAAACGAAAGGATCGAGCTGTACTACGCCAAAAAACCGGAAGACGCACCCGAGCACGAAGCGTTGCGCGCAAAGAATGCGCAGCTTTGGAAAACCGTTTTCGAAGAGGATGTGTTCGTGGTCGAGGGCATGCAGAAAGGCCGTCACGGTGTCAAATTCGACGGCGGCCGTTTTTCGCCCGCGATGGATGGCCCAACGCATTGTTTCCACCACTGGGTGGCCACTCAGATCGAAAAAGCCCGTGCCGAGGCATAGGCGGCTTTCCGGCCGGATCATGGGCTGAGGGCGCCACGGAAGTATCCTGCGCGGTCATTTGCAATCAGGAACATCGCAGATGCAGGCGATGTTCCAAGATTGCGCAAAGACGCGTGCGGATGCGTGTGATGGGTTCATCAAGGGCCGGTCCGCATCGTTGACGGCGCTGGGAAATCAGGATTCAGGCGCAAAAAGGTAGAAAGCGTATGATTGCGTACAGGCCAACACACTTCGCGTTTCCGGTAAGAGGCTGACCTTGGATCTGCAAGAACTCGACAAGCACCTGTTGCAGGCTCACGCGGATAATGATGTGCCTGCGCTGATCCGGCTGTACCACGAGGCAGCCGACCGGGCCGAGCAAAACCAGGATCTCGACGCTGCTTGTTTTTACCTTACACATGCGTTTGTGTTCGCGCTGGAATACGGCGCGCCCGAAGCGGATGAGTTGAACCGAAAACTATACGAGCGCGGCCGCGCCCATCGTTTGGTGTTCTGACGAAATCGGTGTAGTTGGGGTATCGTGCTGGCAAAGAGACAAAGCATGACCCATTTTACCTTTCTGTGCCTCGAAGATTTCCCGCTTGCTGCCCTGTCCATGGCCATCGACCCGCTGCGCGTGGCCAATGAGATCAGCCGCAGCGATGGTCTTGGCTGGACTGTCGTTTCGGAAGATGGACAACAGATCATGTCCAGCTCACGCCTCAGCATCAACCCTGACAAGGCATTGTCCGAGGTGGAGGAAGCCGACGTCGTGCTGGTCTTTGCCGGGGCCTCAGCCCGGTTGAAGGATCGCAAGGCTTCGGGCGGAGCGCTGCGACGGCTTTTGTCCCGTGGCGCGCGGATCGGTTCGGTCAGCGGTTCACTTTTTGCGCTGGCGGAAGAAAAGTTCTTCGATGGTTACAGCTGTAGCGCGCATTTCTGCTATACCGCTGCTTTGAAGGAACAATTCGACAGGGTGAACCTGTGCGACACGCTCTATACGATAGATCGCAACCGAATGTCCTTTGCCGGGACTTCAGCGGTTTTTGAATTCATGCTGGGCGTGATTTCGGATGAGGTGTCCGATGCGGTTGCCGTCGAAACGGCCTGCTGGTTCCAATACGCGACTTTGCGTGATGCGGATACGTTGCAGGTTTTGCCGGGCTACAGCAAAAATCAGACCCGCAATGCCCTGCCGCGCCCGGTGCGGCGGGCCATCGAGTTGTTTGCAAACAACATCGAAAACAAGATCTCGATCGAGCAGGTTTCGAAACGCGTTGGCATGTCCATCCGGCAATTGGAGCGGCATTTCAAGAAGGAAACCGGGATCAGCCCCGGAGGGTACTATCGCAGACTGCGACTGGATGCGGCGCGGCAGAAGCTGCTTTACACCGATCAGCCTTTGCAGGAAATCGCGCTTTCGGTCGGGTATGACAGCGCCAGTTCGTTTTCAAGCAACTATCGGCGCGCATTCGGTCTGCCGCCAGCTCAGGAGCGCAAGGAACGAAGCCGCGGCGCCAGACACGCGGCTTTGTCCTTAGGACACCGTCCTTCACAGGGCCCTGGCCACCTCAATCAGCATGTGGTGAACTGAAATCGCATAGCTGCGTGGCGCGTAGATCGAAAAATCCGTTCTCGCCTCATTGCAGCGCAGCAGGCACCCCACATGATGGATTGCGGTGCGGTTGAAGGCTCCGGCCTGCATCTGCTCGACATCCAGAACGGTCAGGCGTTGCAGCAAGACTGTGGCACCCTGCCCGGTCATGTCGATGCGTGTGAACGCGTCCGACTGATCGGTCACCGACGCCATGCCGACCAGCTCGGTTTCCATACGCCTGGCCAACTCCAACGGGCCTGCAAAAGCTTCTTCGCATAGGTACTGATCCGGGCCCAGCCAGTGCAGGCTGCTGGTTTCGCCCTTTTCCCACCGCCCCGCCTCAGGCACCGGGATTCCGCAAACGGTTTGAAGTTTGGCTTTGACGGTTTCCTCGTGTCCCAGCCTGGCTGAGACGGATGCCAGTGCCACATCCTCTCGTTCCTGAAAGGTCAGAGTTCCGACCACGTCCCGTTTGGGTTCACTGCCGCTAATGGCGGTCTTGGCAACAAAATCACGCACGGAGCCGTTCTCCTTCGGGGTCAACGAAATGCGCGCTGACAAGCGTCGCTTTGATGTTGGTGTCATCCACCGGGCTGACAATCTGCACGGTGTCGCCCAATCGCTGCGCCCCGCGTTTTACATAGGCCAGTCCGATGCTGCTGGACAGGTGCGGCGAATAGGCAGCCGATGTGACATAGCCCAGATCGTTTTCCGGCAGGTGTGGCGCATCCTCGTCGAACACATGGCCTCCGGCCAGCACGGCATCGGCGTTGTTGACCGGCTGAATGCCGACCAAAGCCAGACCATCCGGATCGGTCAGAGCTTCGCGTGCGCTGAGCGTCGCACCGATACTGTCTTTCTGGGTTGAGACCATGCGCCCCATGCCCAAATTGTGGGCGCTGGTGGTTCCGTTCAGTTCGTTTCCGGTGGCATGGCCCTTTTCAATCCGCAGAACGCCAAGCGCTTCGGTGCCATACGGCGTTACGCCAAAGGGCTCTCCAAGCGCCATCAGATGTCGGATCAGCGCGTCACCGTACCGGGTAGGAACAGCCAGCTCATAGGCCAACTCACCCGAGAACGAGATGCGGAACAGCCGCGCCGGGACCCCCCCGGCAATGGTCACCTCGCCACACGCCATAAAGGGAAAACCTTCGTTGCTGATGTCATGGCCGTCATCAACGACCCTTTGCAGCAACTCACGGGATTTCGGGCCCGCTATGGCATATTGTGCCCAGGCGTCGGTGGTCGAGATCATCTGCACATCCATGTCCGGAAACAGGCATTGATGCACGAACTCCATGTGGCGATAGACACCAACCGCGTTTGCGGTTGTGGTGGTGACCACAAAGTGATCTTCGGCCAAGCGGGCGGCAGTGCCGTCATCCATGGCTATGCCGTCTTCGCGCAGCATCAAGCCATAACGGGTTTTGCCCACCGGCAGTTTGGCAAAGCCGTTGCAATAGATCTTGTTGAGGAATTCCGCGGCATCCGCGCCCTGCACGTCGATTTTGCCCAGCGTGGTCACGTCGCAGACGCCGACACCGCTGCGTACGGCCAGAACTTCGCGATCCACGGATTCGCGCCAATGGGTCTCACCAGCCTTGGGGAACCATTGCACACGCAGCCATAGGCCCACCTCGACGAATACCGCGCCCTGTTCTTCGGCCCATTGATGGCTGGGCGTCAGTCGCGTGGGTTTGAATTCTTTTCCGACCGAGCGCCCGGCCCAGGCCCCCATCGCCACGGGCGTGTAGGGTGGCCGGAAGATGGTCGTGCCGGTTTCTGGAATGCTCTTGCCGGTGATCTCGGCCATCACGGCCAGCGCGCCGACATTCGCGGTTTTGCCCTGATCGGTCGCCATGCCAAGGGTGGTATAGCGTTTCAGATGCTCGACACTGCGGAAGCCTTCCTGTTCGGCCAGTTTGACATCCTTGACGGTCACGTCATTCTGGAAATCCAGCCAGGCGCGGCCTTTGCCGGGCACATGCCACAACGGGGTGATGCGGATCTCATCATCCTCGGCTTTCGGCAGGTCGACCGGGCAGGCCCTGATCCCCAGCCCGTCAAGCGCCGCAAGTGCCGCATTGGTGCCCGAGGCGATCGCCCCGTGGCTGGTCAGGTTGCCAGCGGCGGCACCGGCGACACTCATACCCTTGGGCAGTTCGGCAGGTGGGATGAAGGCTGCAAGCGGTTCGAACCATTGCGGGCGGCCGCGCTGATGGCATGTCAGTTGCACATTCGGATTCCACCCACCCGAAACGCCCAGACCGCTTACTTCGATGGGGCGGGTTTGACCATCGGCCATCTGCACGGTGATCGATTTCAGCCCCAAACGGCCCTGCGTATTCGTGACCTGCGCCCCGGCCAGCAATTCACATTCGGCAATGCGCGGTGCATCGTGGCGCGGGTCGATCACGGCAACAACATTGATCCCGGCTTTGATCAAATCCTGTACGGCGCGGTGTCCTTCGTCATTGTTGGTGAAGATCGCCACGCGCTGGCCCGGTGTCACGGCCCAGCGGTTTGCATAGGCCCGCATCGCGCCCGCCAGCATTATGCCCGGTCGGTCGTTGTTTTCGAAAGCAATCGGACGTTCGGCAGAGCCGGCACAAAGCACCGTGTGCTTCGCGTAGATGCGCCACAAAATCTGGCGTGGTTTCCCCGCCTCGGGCACCGCAAGGTGATCCGAGGCCCGCTCAAGCGCGCCGTGAATGCCGTGATCATAGGCGCCGAACACGGTGGTGCGCGTAAGAAGGCGCACGTTGTCCATCGATGCCAGCTCTCCCAGTGTCTGCGCGACCCAATCGGCATTCGAAATGCCCTCGAACCGGTCACAGTCAGACAACAAACGCCCACCCATCCGGCTGTCTTCGTCGGCCAGAATGACCCGCGCGCCAGACCGCGCCGCCGTCAACGCCGCGATCAGGCCGGAGGGACCGGCGCCGATAACCAGGACGTCGCAATGCAAATAGCCCTTGTCGTAGATATCCGGGTCGGCCTCCTGCGTCAGGCTGCCCAGACCGGCCGCCTTGCGGATCATCGGCTCATATAGCTTTTCCCAGAACGCCTTAGGCCACATGAAGGTCTTGTAATAGAAACCCGCCGTCAAAAAGGGCGAGAGCCGATCATTGATCGACAGCGCATCGAAGGCGAGCGAGGGCCAGCGGTTCTGCGATGTCGCCTCGAGCCCGTCGAACAGTTCGACCGTGGTCGCGCGTGTGTTGGGCTCCTGCCTGTTGCCTGTGCGCAGCTCGACCAGCGCGTTGGGCTCTTCCGAACCCGAGGCCAGCACACCGCGTGGACGGTGGTATTTGAACGAACGGCCAACCAGGCGCACGTCATTGGCCAGCAGCGCCGAGGCCAGCGTATCACCCTGATAGCCTTCGTAGGATTTGCCATCGAAGGTAAAACGCAGCTTTTTGGACCGGTCGATCAGACCGCCCTGCAAACGATTGTTCTGGGTCATTTTCCCCGTCCCGTCTTGCGGGCTACATCCCGCGCCAGTTCTGTAGCCAGAATTTCATGGGTCAGCGTGTCGCGTGTCACAACCAGCCACGAGCGGTCGCCCTGCTCGTGAAACCACAGCTCTCGGTGGGTTCCTGCCGGGTTGTCGCGCAGGTAGACATAGTCGTGAAACTCGGCGGCGGCCGTGTCGGATTGCCAGTCGGGCCGATTGATCAGACTCGCGTCGCCCAGATAGGTGAATTCGGACGCGTCACGCGGGCCAAGCAGTGGATGATTGATGATCATGTCCGGGCCTCCTCAGTGCAGGTTGGGCTGTGCGCCCACGCCTTTTTCGTCAATCATCTGCCCGGTTCTGAACCGGTCCAGACGATAGGCAGATGCAACGTCATGCGGTCGGTCGGTGGCCATCAGATGCGCGAAACAAAAACCAGATGCTGGCGTTGCCTTGAACCCGCCGTAGCACCAGCCACCATTGAAATAGAGCCCTTCAATTCCGGTGTGATCAATGAACGGCGAACCATCCATCGACATATCCATCACGCCGCCCCACATCCGCAGCAGGCGCGCGCGACCGATCATCGGCATCAGGGACATGCCACCTTCGGCCACGTCCTCGACCACAGGCAGGTTGCCGCGTTGTGCATAGGTGTTGTAGCCGTCGATATCGCCGCCAAAGACCAGACCGCCCTTGTCCGATTGGCTGACATAGAAATGTCCGGCGCCATACGTGATCACCCCGTCAAGCACCGGTTTCAGCCCTTCGGTCACAAAGGCCTGTAGCACGTGGCTTTCGATCGGCAGGCGCATCCCCGCCTGTGCCATCACGCGACCGGAAGACCCGGCAACCGCCACGCCCACCTTCTTGGCGCCGATGTAACCCCGTGTGGTTTCAACGCCCAGCAGTTTTCCGTTTTCGATGCGGAACCCGGTGACTTCGCAATTCTGGATGATGTCGACCCCCCGTTGATCCGCGGCACGGGCATAGCCCCAAGCGACACCGTCATGACGCGCCGTACCACCGCGGCGATGCAACAGACCGCCTTTGATCGGAAAGCGCGCATCGTCAAAGTTCAGGAACGGATACATGGCGCGAACGCCCTCTGCATCCAGCAGTTCGGCCCCAGAGCCGGTGAACATCATCGCGTTGCCACGACGACGATACGCGTCACGCTGCGCGTCCGTATGACAGAGGTTCAGAATACCGCGCTGACTGACCATCGCATTATAGTTCAGGTCCTGTTCAAGATTTTCCCACAGTTTCAGCGACAGCTCATAGAATGGCTGGTTGCCATCCAACAGGTAATTGGCGCGAATGATCGTTGTATTGCGCCCGACGTTGCCGCCACCGATCCAGCCTTTTTCCAGAACGGCCACCTTGGCGGCGTTGTGTTCCTTGGCCAGATAATATGCCGTCGCAAGGCCATGGCCGCCGCCGCCAATCACGATGAAATCATAGCTTGATTGAGGCTCGGGATCACGCCAAGCCGGTGTCCAGCCCCGGTGCCCGTTCAAAACCTGCCGCATGATCGCGAGTGCCGAATACCGCATGAATTTGTGTCCTTAACCCTCAGTGCGCCGAAGCATCATGTGCCGCCGGAAAAGCCCCAGTCACGACGTAATCCGTCACGGAGTTTATCGGTTGCGACAATTTTCAGACCGGTATTGGGATTGATTGGCGCGCGACCGGGCAATTTTCCGGGTGCCCACCATGACCGCAGCGTTGAGGTTGCAGGATAAAAAGCAACGCACCTGGTGCGAAGATCAGAACCTCAACAATTCAATCGAATGCCCGGCGGGCAGGTCTTCGATCTCGGCCGGTATGATCGCCAACCCGTCTGCCTGCGCCAGCAAGGCAACACGGCCACTGTAGGAGGGCGCCATCAGACGTACATTGGGAAGGCCACGCGGCGAGGTACCGTCAATCTGGACCGGACGATATTCCTGCCGACCCGCGCGACGCTGCACCGGTTCGGCCAGCACGGCCTGAACAGGTACCTGAGGTCTGTGGCACAAGCCTGCGCGCCGCGCCATCATCTGCGACCCGATTATCTGCCATGTCACATAGGCTGACACCGGGTTGCCAGGCAGGCCAACGTAAAGAGCACGCCCGCGCCGCCCGAACATGACCGGTTTACCGGGCTTCATCGCCACTTTCATGACATCGGTTTCGCCGCCAATCGCGCTGAACAGCCGGGGCATGTGATCTTCATCCCCGACGGACACGCCCCCGGTCGTGACGATGAGATCCGAGGCAACGCATGCCTCGCGCAGAACCTGTTCCAGACGGGTCGGGTCATCCACGACCGGTCCCCGGTCGATCAGTTCGATCCAGGGTTTTTGCAACAGCGCCAGCAGCATATAACGGTTCGAGTTGTAGATTTGGCCGGGGTCGAGGGGTTCGCCCGGTTGACGCAGTTCGCTGCCTGTCGAAAAGATCGTGACCTTCAGTTTTCGAAACACCAGGACCTCACCATACCCGGCGGATGCCAGGGCGGCCATCTCGCGCGGTCCAATTTCACAGCCGCGTCGCAGGATCGGACCCCCGGCACAAAGATCTTCCCCTGCGCGTCGGATATGCTGGCCGGGTTTCGGGCGGCGGCTGAATCGAATCCTGTCGATCAAAAGATCGCAATCTTCCTGCATCAGCACGGCATCGAATTCAGGTGGCACCGGAGCGCCCGTGAAAATGCGCAAAGCGCTGCCTTCGGGTGCATCATGGTCGCCGCAGTCACCCGCAGCCACGCGCCCGGCGATGGGCAGCTCGAACACCGGCCCGTCACCCAGATCACCGGTGCGGATGGCATAGCCATCCATGGCCGAGTTGTCGAAGGCAGGCATATCAACCTTGCTGGCGCAATCCTCGGCCAGAACCCGGCCTATAGCCTGTTCCAGCGGCAAAATCTCGGTTTCGGCAACAGGATCGGCGACGGAAAGACCGCGTTCAAGGGCGTCCTCGACAGTCAGATACATGTCGGCGTGGCGGTCACAGGCACATCCATCAGCCATTTTGAATCTCCGAAAATATTAAGCGTCCTGCAAATCCCGGCTGTTCGTCCGGATCCAGATTGGGCAGGCCGTCGTTGAATTTTTCCAAGTCCGAGCTGGGATCAGCAACGACCGGCAGCGTACCCACGTTATGCCGACCATGTGCGGCGCGACCTGTGCCGTCATCGCCTTCTTTCACGGACGACAAATCCTGCTCGGGTTGGCCGCAAAGCTCAGACACGCGCGCGCAGTCAGAGTTCATGCCAAAGGTGGACGTTACGGTGGGCAGCCCAGCCATTCTCTCGAAGCCCTCGGTATCCTTGGCAGGGATTGGTGCAGATAGCGTCAGCCAAGTGTTCATCCGTCCCTCCGGAGCTCAGGCCACCCGGCGGGAAACCCCCCGCAGGTCAGCCAAAACGCTGATCATCACCGGCAAAAGGACGCGATGGTTTTGTCGCACGGTCCGGCCAGAAATTCCCGGCCAATGGACAGCAAGGCGGGTTTACTGTCATTGACATAGGTCATGATCCGCGTTCGGGCGTCCCATCAGAAAGGGCACATTGTCACGTCTTTCGGTTCCGCAAGTAATGAAATCACAATCGCAGCGCTGGCCCTTTGGTCGATTTCGAAAGGAAAAAGGCTGGCTTGGTCGCGAAAAGTCGACAAGTGCAGGTGTCGGGATCTTTTTCAGCAGATCCTGGCCGAATGCCAGACGTTCTTGACCGTCATGTAATTCTCAAGGCCTTCGGTTCCGCCTTCCCGACCATAGCCACTGGATTTCACGCCCCCAAAGGGCGTTTCCGGCATGGATGCTTCAAGTGTGTTGATCGAGAGATTGCCGACCTCGACCTCGTCGATCAGACGGTCGATGTAATCCGCCCGATTGGTGAAAGCGTACCCCGCCAGCCCGTAGGGAACTGAATTCGCCAGAGCGATCGCCTCATCCAGCGAAGCCACCGGGTTGATCACCGCAACCGGTCCAAACGGCTCTTCGCGCATGATCCGCGCCGCTTTAGGAACGTTCAATAACACCGTGGGTTTAAAGAAATATCCCCGCTCACCCAGCCGCGATCCACCTGTGGCAAGCGTTGCCCCCTGCGCCACTGCGTCTTCAACCAGCTCTGACAAGGCTGGCACGCGCCGGTCGTTGGCCGTTGGGCCCATTTCAACGGTTGCGTCAAGCCCATTGCCGACAACTGTGGCCTTGGCCCTCGCAACAAATCCGGCCGCATAGGCGTCAAAAATACTCTCATGCGCGAAGAAACGGGTTGGGGATGTGCAGACCTGACCGGCATTGCGCATTTTGCGGACCGCGCCTGAAACGGCCGCCGATTGCACATCCGTATCTTCGCAAACGATGACCGGCGCGTGGCCACCCAACTCCATAAGCACTCGGGTGTCGTGCCGGGCCGCCAAAGTGGTTAAATGACGCCCGACGGTTGTCGATCCGGTGAAGGCCACCAAGCGAACGGGGTCCTGCGGGATCAGATGACCGGATATCTCGGATGGTTCACCGAACACCAAATTCAGAACCCCTGCCGGCAGACCGGCATCTTCGAACGCTTTTGCTATGTGCAAAGCGCCGGCAGGCGTTTCTTCTGCCGCTTTCAGGATCACTGAACAGCCCGAGGCCAAAGCACCCGCGATTTTCCGGGCAGGTTGGCTCATGGGGAAGTTCCACGGAGAAAATGCCGCGACAACGCCGACAGGCTGGTGATGAACTGCAAATTTGTGACCCTGCGCCGCCGGAATGATCCTGCCATAGGTCCGCATCGCCTCGCCCGCATCCCATTCAAAGAACTCGGCGCCTCGAATGACCTCCAGCCGGGCCTGCTTCAAAGGCTTGCCATGCTCCAGCGTAATGGAATGCGCGATTTCTTCCTGCCGCTGACGCATGAGGGCTGCCGCCCGCAGGATCGTATCCGCGCGTTCCCGCGGCGATGTGCGGCGCCACAGTCGAAAGCCTTCGACGGCCGCTTGCAGCGCGTCGTCCAGGTCTTTCGCCGATGCGCAAGGCAACCGACCGAGTTCTTCCTCGGTTGCCGGGTTGACAACCGGGATATCGCGCCCGGTTTTTCGCCACGTGCCGCCAATGAACAGCCTGAGCTCTGGATACATGAAACTGGCGCCTCCATTTGCCTTGATTTTTGATCGCGCGATGCCTCGCATGAGTTCAAGCGCATTGCGCGAATACGGATATCAAATTGGCGGATATCTGGTCTGTCTGCTCTGCGCCGCCCGATGCAGGGCCGTTTTGAAAGCGCGCCCAGCGGGCGACAGATCGTCGTCGGCGCGGAAAGACACTCCAATTGGTCCCTGCCCGAACGGAACCTCCCAGGTGAGCTGGGCAAGATGGTTGTTTTCGATATCCTGGACGACGACTTCGGCCGGCATAAGGCCGATCAGGTCGCGGGATTGCAGCAGCGCCCGGTTCGTCAGGTAGGACACGGATTCAATGGCGACCGGTGGCACGTATTGCTGCTGGCCGACGAAAAAATGATCCGCCTGACGTCGCAACGTGGTCTCTTGCGGGGGAAGAATCCAGCCAAACGGCTTGGTTTGCGCAAAGGTCACGGCGTCCCGCTCAGCAAGCGGGTGTTGAGGGCCGACAATGGCCAATATCCGATCCTCGAACAGTTTTTCCTGTCGAATCTTGTCGCGATGCCGGTGCGACGGCAGGCGTCCTACAACCATGTCGATCTCACCCGACAGCAGCCGGGGCATGAGCACCTCGTTTGTCCCTTCGCTGATCTTGACCGCAACGTTCGGGCGGTCTTCCAGCAGCAGTTCAATGGCGGCAGGTAGCAGGCTGGTTGACGCCGCAAGCAGTGTTCCCACCACGACACGGCCGGAATTTCCTTCGTTCAGGTCGTCCAGTTCCTGCGCGGCATTGGAAACCTGAGCAAATATCAGTTTCCCGTGACGTATGAGAGTTTCGCCAAAAACCGTTGGCACAACGCCTCGGTTGGTGCGCGTGAACAGCTTGACTTCGAAATCCAGTTCAAGATCCTGAATCATCTTGGTTGCCGCTGGCTGAGATATTCCCAGCTCACGCGCAGCATTCTGAATGTTTCCATGCGCGCCAACTGCAACCAGCAGACGCAGCTGCCGCAGCTTCAGGCGGGTCAAGGCGCGGTCAACGATGCGAGAGTGACGCCCAACCATGGCTACAGCACAATCGGCTTGCAAAGCTGATCCAGCTTGGACAGCACACTCATGGCCGCAAGCGCCGAGCTTCGCGGGTTGTCGGGCAGCGCGGTACCGCTGATCCGGAACTGAAACGTGCCGAAATCGCCCTCGGCCTCGACCTCGTGAATGTTCTTGTGGATCGTCGGATCGGCGATCAGACGAACCTGTGTGTTATCGAACCCCACGCCCGCCAAGGCGACGGCGGCGGCGACATTTGCGTTCTTTGGGTAAGCCAGCGCCGCCTCTCTTGCGGAACCTTGAAAATGGGTTTCAGCCGCGGTGATATTGCCGAGGTCAAGACTGTGTTCGGCAAGGGATCCCTTCCACCCCGCCGGCGGCTTGCGCCCCACATATGTGACGGATTTGAGCGGCCCGACCGCTGCGGCGCTGAGACAGTCCAGCCCACCTATGGCACCGCTTGCCAGATGCAGCCGCGCCCCGCCCTTTCGCGCGGCCCTGTCCAGCCGATCACTGACCTGCTGATCCGCAAGTGCGCCGGCAGAGACACTGATGATATCCAGCCCTCGTGCCAGAATGTCCGGACCCAAACCGGCCAGTGCCTCGTGCCCCGCGCAATCCAGAACCATTTCGATTCCGGCCGGCAGGTCATCAACCGAACCAATTGACTTGGGCGATTTTGGATCAACGCGGTGTGGTCTGACCAGAATGGCTGCCAACTCATGCCCATGTTCTGGCAACATGCGCTGCACAAACTGCGCGATTGCGCCGGTTCCGATGACTGCGATCTTCATGTCTGGACCCTAGACCAGCATTGAAAAAATCTGAATTGGTAAGTTTGTGGTATATTTTTTTCAGATATCCATTTCCCTGAAATGGCACTGGACCGACCCGCCTGGTGTGTTTTGTTCCTGTTGAAGCCACGGGGACCACGTTGGAAATGAAATACTCAAAACACGACGCGAAGGCCTATGCCCGCGAACATATGACTGGGATATGGGCAGCGGCACTGAACCCGTTCAATGATGACCTGTCTCTGGATGAATCGGGACTGCGCGCCAACATCCGCCATTGGATCGACGATCTGGACATCCAGGGCCTTTTCGTCGCCGGCAAACAGGGCGAGTTCTTTTCGATGAGCATCGAAGAGCGCAAGCGCAACTTCGAAATTGCCGTTGACGAATGCGCAGGCAAAGCCGGTGTCATCGTCTCGGTCTCGGACCAGAACATGAATACGGCCTTGGACCTGGCGCATCACGCACAGAATTGCGGCGCGGATTACATCGTTCTGCACGCGCCGGTTCTGAGCTTTGTGCAGGATCGCGGAGAGGTTTTGTACCAGTACTACAAGCGTTTTTGTGACGAACTGGATATCGGCATCGCCATGTGGAGCCATCCAGACAGTGGCTATTTGATGCAGCCCGAAGAATGCGCCCGCATCGCGGACTTACCCAATATCGTTGCGATAAAATACTCGGTCCCGCGTGAGATGTACGTGAAGCTGACCCACATGGTGGGCGACAGGATCCATGTCTCGACCTCGGCCGAACATGAATGGCTGGACAACATATTGGAACTGGACTGGAAGTTGTATCTCTGCTCGTCCCCGCCCTATCAGCTGCAAAGCAAGGTTGATCAGCGGATGAACGAATACACGCGTCTGGCCTTTGCGGGAAAGGCCGATGAAGCGCGGCGTGTCTTTGACAGTCTGAACCCGGTCCGCGACGCGATGAAACGCGCGCGCCCTGCGGGCAAACCCACTGCATTCGGAAAGTACTGGCAAGAGTTGCTGGGTCAGGTCGGTGGCCGCGTACGCCCGCCGATGCTGGAACTGACCGAAGCGGAAAAAGCGATCATTCGCAAAGCATTTGAAGAAAGCGGGCTGCGCGTCTGAGCAGGGTGAGGCCGGGCAGTATAAGGAAATCGGATAGCGAGATGCTGATAATTTCTTTGCGGTCATGGAAAAACGCGCCAAACTTTCAGGGATAGGGAGTGGGACATGTCAAAACTGAAAGCGTTCAACTTTAAGGCCTGGATCGACGAGCATCGCCATCTGCTCAAACCGCCCGTAGGGAATCGTCAGGTTTGGGAAGACGCCGATCTGATGGTCACCGTTGTGGGTGGCCCGAACAAGCGAACCGATTACCACGATGACCCGGTGGAAGAATTCTTCTACCAGCTTGAAGGCGACATGGTGCTGAAAATCTATGACGGAGAGGAGTTCTATGATGTTCCGATCCGTGAGGGCGAGGTTTTTCTGCTGCCTCCGCATGTACGCCATTCGCCACAGCGCCCTCAGGAAGGCTCGATCGGGCTTGTGATTGAACCCAAGCGCCAGACCGGAGAGCTGGACGCCATCGAATGGTATTGCTTTGAATGCGGATCACTGGTGCATCGAGCGGAAATGCAGCTAAAGTCCATCGTTGATGACCTGCCTCCGGTTTATCAGAAGTTCTATGCCTCGGAACAAGACCGCACCTGCCCCAATTGTCAGGCTGTGCACCCGGGAAAGGAACCGCCCGAGGGCTGGGTCACGTTGTAAAACAAGATCAAACAGGGGAAGTAATGAGACATTTCGCAAAAATCGCCGCCTCTGCGGCTGCGTTGGCACTGGCGTCTGTTGCCGCTCACGCCGAAGAGTTTCGGTTAGGTCTGATCACGCCGCCACCGCATATCTGGACCAAAGCCGCCGAAGCGTTTGGGGCCGAGTTGAATGAGGCCAGTGGTGGCGCGCATTCGGTATCGGTCTTCCCGGCCCGCCAGTTGGGGAACGAGGCAGAAATGCTGCAACAATTGCAGACCGGCGCGTTGGACATGGCTTTCATGACGGTGGCCGAGGTTTCCAACCGCGCGCCCGAGTTGGGGGCGTTCTATGCGCCCTATCTGGCAGATGACATTGGGCACGCGGGGCGCATCCTGCGATCCGATACGGCCAAGTCCATGCTGGAACCCTTGCCGGGGCAGGTTGGTGTCGTTGGACTGGGATATGGGATGGCAGGATTGCGCCAGATCGTCAGCCGGGGCGAGGTTTCCTCCGCCGAAGATTTATCAGGCCTGAAACTGCGTATCACGCCCTTCACACCGATTCTGGATTTCTACAACGCGGTGGGGGCAGCACCCACGCCCATGCCCTTGCCTGCCGTCTATGATGCGCTGGCCAATGGTCAGGTTGACGCCATCGACATGGATGCCGAGCTGATCTGGGTTCTGAAATATTATGAACACGCCGACACGATCGTGCAGTCGGATCACATGATGTTCCCGATGGTCGGGCTGATATCGGCCAAGGTCTGGGCTGGTTTGTCCGAAGAAGACCGCGCGATTATCGCGGAACTCATGGCCAAACATGTGGACAGCACCATTGATGCCTACGTCGAAAACGATGCCAAATGGCTGGAGCAGATCGAGGGCACTGGCAAAGCCTACAAAAAGGTCGATGCCTCGTTCTTTGGCGACGCGATCGAAGAGTGGAACGGGATCTGGTCCCAGAAGACCTCTTCCCTTGACGCTTTGCGGCAGACTGCGGCAGAAACAAAATAACGAAAACGGCATGACGAAAGGGGCGCAGCTCGATCCTGCGCCCTTTTTCACGGGAGAACAGCGATGTTGTATCGGCTGTCGGCAGGCTTGGCGCGGGTCGAGTTGTGGTGCGCTGCCTTTCTGGCAGTCTGCATTACGGTTCTGATCTTGTTGAATGTCGTAACGCGAACGGCGGGCAACGCCCTGTTCTGGGTTGATGAGCTGGCGATCTACGCGATGGTCTGGATGACCTTTCTGGGCGCGTCTTCCGCATTGCACCATCGCAGTTCTGTGTCGATCTCCATCGTTTCCGACAACGTGCCCGAACGCGCGAAACCATTGATCCGCAAGGGTGTGGACGTGGTCGTGTTTGCTTTTTCCCTTGCGATGCTGTGGTTCTGCTGGCGCTGGTTCCTTCCGCTGGACATCGCCAGCAGCGGATTTGACGTGGCGGCGTTTCAAGGTCAGACATTCAATTTCATCTACGCCGAGCCCACGCTGACCTTGGGCCTGCCAAAGTACCTGTTCTGGTTGGTGATGTGGCTTTTCGCAGTGGGCGCGACGCTACATTCCACCATGCATCTGCTGAGCGCCCCGGGCAAAGGGGCACAGCCATGAGCCCCATCGTCTTTCTGGCCACTTTACTACTGTCCGTGCCCGTGGCGATCGTGCTGGCAATCACGGCCATCTGGTACATCTGGGAAAGCGGCAACACGGTTCTTTATGACAGCTTCGCGCAGAAAATGTTCGGCGGTCTCGAGAATTACGGCCTGCTGGCAATTCCTCTGTTCATGTTGACCGGAGAATTGATGAACGAAGGCGGCATGACCCGGCGCCTTGTCGCGCTGGCCCGGGTGTTTGTCGGCGGGTTTCGCGGCGGGCTGGCCTATATCAACTTGCTGGCAAACATGTTCATGGCGGCCATCATCGGGTCTGCGACGGCGCAGATCGCGGTGATGTCGCGCGCCATGGTCCCCGCGATGGAGGAGGAGGGCTATGACAAGGGTTTCGCCGCTGCCACGACGGCCGCGGGCGGGCTGCTGGCTCCGGTCATCCCGCCGTCGATGATGTTTGTCATCTTCGGTGTTCTGGCTCAGATCCCGATTGGTGACATGTTCATTGCAGGAATCCTGCCCGGTTTGATCCTTGCCGGGGCGTTTGCATCGGTCATCACCCTGATCGGGTGGTGGCAGAGCTTTCCGAAAGGGCATTGGATGACGCGTGCCGAAGCCGTCCAGGCCTTGATCAGCGCGGCCCCTGCCCTGCTGATTCCGATGTCGATCATAGGCGGCATTCTGTTCGGGATCGCCACACCGACCGAATCCGCTGCAATCGCGTCCCTGATCGCGTTTCTGGTGGGCTGGTTGGTTTACGGGGACCTGAAGCCGAGCAACCTGGCACAGATGTTCAAACGCACGGCGGCCAATGCGTCGATGATCCTGTTCATGATCGCGGCCGCCAGCGTGTTCGGCTGGGTCATCATCTATGAGGAAATACCGCAGCAACTGGCTGGGTTAATCACCTCGGTCACCTCGGACCCGTTCGTGTTCCTGCTGATCGTTAACCTTGCGCTTTTGCTGGTTGGAATGGTGATCGATGGCATCGCCGCGATCATCCTGATCACTCCGATCCTGCTGCCGATTGCAACCGGTTCATACGATATCAGCCCCTATCAGTTCGGCATTGTTGCCTGCCTGAACCTTGTGCTTGGGCTGCTGACGCCCCCAGTCGGGATCGGATTGTACATCGCCTCGTCCATGAGCGGCACATCGCCCGGTTCAATCCTGAAATCGCTTTGGCCTTTCCTGATCGCAGTAACTTTGGTGTTGCTTCTGCTAAGCTATTACCCAAGCCTGTCAACGCTGCTGATCTGAACCAGATACGTTTGCAGGCGCATTCCGTCGCAAACATCGTGCCGGAAATCACGCTCTACTTGTTTGCGCCCGTAAGCTAAGCTGGCCTGAACATGCCAACTGGTCACAAAAAGGACAATCATGCTGCTCGACACTCCGATCTGCGATTTCGGTTGGGAAGCCCCGGACTTCACGCTCAAGGACCCGAACGGTCAGGCCTTCAAGATGTCCGATCACCTGCAAAACGGGTTGCTAATCGCCTTCATCTGCAATCATTGCCCCTATGTCAAAACGATCACGGACCGGCTTGCCCAGGACACGGACCTGCTGATGTCCAAGGGGATCGGCGTGTTGGCGGTCATGTCGAACGACTATCGCGATTACGCCGAAGATTCGCCGCCAAACATGTTGGAATTCGCACGGCAGAACGGCTTCAACTTTCCATATCTCGTGGACGAGGATCAATCCGTAGGAAAGGCTTATGGTGCTGTCTGCACTCCGGATTTCTTCGGATTGAATGCGGATGGAAAGTTGCAGTACCGGGGCCGTCTGGACAATCTGGGCCGCGGCCAGACAGGCAAGCGCGAACCAGAACTGGTCAATGCGATGCTGCAAATTGCCGAGACCGGGCAAGGCCCCCAGGACCAGATTCCATCAATGGGATGTTCGATCAAATGGACCCGAGGCTAGGCCATGGAGATCACGTCACTGGATCATGTCAACCTCCGCACCACGCGTTTGGACGAGATGATCGATTGGTACTGCAACTTGCTGGGGATGCGGGTCGGGCCACGCCCGCCCTTCCCTTTTCCCGGAGCCTGGCTTTATGTCGAAGAAAACGCTTTCGTGCATCTGGTCGGTGTCGAGGCCGAGGCCACGGGTTCGGACGCAGACCTAAAGCTTGAGCATTTCGCTTTTTCGGCGACAGGGTTGGATCGGTTCGAAGCGCATCTTAAAACAAATGGCGTCTCCTATCGCCGTGTAGAACTGACGGCGATCGACACCGTTCAGTTGAACGTCTGGGATCCGGACGGCAATCACATTCACATCGATTTTCGGACCGACGAATAGAGATGGCAGGCTCCGATACAGTTTCGTGCAATGAAATTTCCTCACCCTTAAATTGAACACTTGACCGGAATTCGCGGGTCGTCCTTGATAGAACTGTGTTTTCCCGGACTATGCCCGGGGCTGGTCCTTTTAACCATAGGGAAATGGGGAATGCTTGGATCCGCCTGGTTGCGGTCATGCATGGTGGTCAAATGGCTGACATTGATGAATGGCTGATCCGAAACGGCTTGTCCAAATATGTCGATGCCTTCTCCCGGCACGAGGTCGAACTGGGTGATCTGCCGGAACTGAGCGACGATGACCTTGTCACGATCGGCCTGCCCCTTGGACCCAGACGCCGCTTTCTGAAAGCAATACGGGATGAAACCGGGCAGGCTGCGGGATCACATCGCGCGCATCAAGAACCCAACATCATTGCAGAGCGCAGACAGCTGACGGTCATGTTCATTGATCTTGTTGGATCGACGGCGATATCGCAAAAGCTGGATCCTGAAGATCTGGCCGAGGTTCTGAGGCTGTTCAAAGAGACCTGCGCCGCTGCTGTCGCCGCTTTTGACGGGCATATCGCCAGTTACTATGGCGACGGTATCATGGTGTTTTTTGGCTTTCCGCATGCGCATGAAGACGACCCGGAACGCGCCATTCATGCAGGTCTTCGGATCGTTCGCGAAATTCCGGAACTCCGCACGCATGCACATCTTGAAGTCCGCATAGGGATCGCGACCGGCCTGGTTGTCGTCGGTGACCTGCGTGGAGAGAAGATGTTCGAGGATGGCACCGCCATGGGCGAGACCCCGAACCTGGCCGCACGGCTTCAATCGATGGCTGATCCGGGGACAATGATCGTCGCGCCGACGACGCGGGAACTGGCGGGTGATGCGTTCGAATATGTGCGCCGGGGCACGTTTCAATTGAAAGGCTTTGCCAAAGAGGTCGAAGCCTGGCAAGTCACCGGCACGCGCCAGACTCTCAGCCGTTTTCTTGCGGCAGACGACGCCCGGATGAGTTCATTGGTCGGGCGCGCGCAGGAGCATGAAACCCTTCAAAGCAAGTGGAAGCTGGCCCGTCAGGGTCAAGGTCAGGTGGTGCTGGTCTCGGGCGAGGCGGGCATAGGAAAGTCCAGGCTGATCGAAGAGCTTCGCCGCACGATCCCGGATGCAAAACACCGACAGCTTCGATTTCAGTGTTCGCCCTTTCATGACGCAAGCGCGTTGTATCCGATCATACGCCAGCTTGAAAACGCGGCCGAACTTCGGGCCGGTGACAGTGCGGACAAAAAATTGAACAAGATCAACGGCGTTCTGGGCGATCCTTCTGAAGGGTCACTGAAACTGGCTGCGGCACTGTTGTCGGTCCCGTTTGAAGACAGGCTTGGCCCGCTGGATCTGACCCCTGAGCAGATCATGAAGCAGACGCTGGACATGCTGGTCAACCATGTGATCGGCATGGCGCAGGAAACCCCGACCCTGTTGCTGTTTGAAGATGCACATTGGATCGATCCAACGACAAAGACTCTGCTTGATCAGCTTGTAACCCGGATAGAGGACGCGCGCCTGCTGATGGTCATGAGCTATCGGACAGGCTTTGATCCGGGTTGGCCACAATCACGCAACCTGATGCACGTCGCGCTTCAACAACTGGATTTCGCGCAGGTCAAAGAGATCGTGAACGATGTTGCCAAGGGCAAGACCGTCCCTGACGAAGTTCACCATCTGATTGCCGCCAGATCCAACGGTGTCCCGCTGTTCGTAGAAGAGGTGACGAAGGATCTGCTGGAATCCGATCTTCTGACCGAACGCGCCGACGCCTATACGATCGACCGGTCCACGCCATCAGCCACTGTGCCGAAGACACTGCATGATGCCTTGATGGCTCGTCTTGATCGACTGAGCTCGGCCAAGGAAGTGGCACAGATCGGCGCTGTCATTGGCCCGCAATTCTCTTATCCGATGATTGCAAGCGTGTCCCGTTTTGATGAACGGGCGTTGCGTTCCGGTCTGGATTTGCTGGTGGATGCCGGGATCGTGATCGTTTCAGACTCAGAGCCCGAGGAAACGTTCAGTTATCGTCACGCTCTCATTCGCGACACCGCTTACAACAGCCTGCTGAAACGCGAGAGGCGAACGCTGCATGCGCGTGTGGTCCAAGCACTGAACTCTGCCTCGTTGCACGAAAATTCTGCCGGTCCGGAAATTCTGGCTCATCACTACACGATGGCAGATATGCCGGACGAAGCGATAGAACACTGGTATCTGGCCGGGCAACGTGCCGTTGAACGCTCGGCCGGGATTGAAGCAGCCACTCAGCTGGGGCGTGCGTTGGCGTTGCTTGAACAGCAGGAAGACTCGGTTGACCGCGACCGCATGGAAACCAAGATCCAGACCTTGCGGGCCGGCGTTCTGCGCTCGACCGCTGGCATCGCGGCCGATGAAACGGGGGCGGTGTATGCCCGGATCCGCGACCTGTGCAATCGGCTGGGCGAAACCGAACAATTGTTCCCTGTGCTCAATGGTCTCTATGCGTATCATCTGGTCCGCGGCGAATACGACCTTGCCAAGGACGTCGCGGCGCAGTTGCTGGACCTGTCCAAGCTGACCGACGAAACGCATCACATAATGATTGCCCATCGGGCCATGGGTGCCGTCTTGTTGCATATTGGGCAGCAGGACGCCGCCTATGCACATCTGCGACAAGCGTTGCACTTGTATGATCCTCAGCAGCACAGCCGTCTTGCCTATGTCTACGGCACGGATCATGCTGCCATTACATCCTGCTTCCTGAGCATGACGGTCTGGTTGCGCGGAGAACCCGACCGCGCGCTCGAGATCCAGCATCAGGCGATCTCGGCGGCGCAGAAACTCAATCACGCTCATAGCCTGGCACAGACGCTGACATATCTGTGTATGTTGCACCTGTTGCGGCGTGAACCTGAACAGGTTTACGACGTTGCCGCGCGCCTTGAGGAACTGGCAACCAAACACACCTTCCCCTTCATGACACTGACGGCGAATGTCTGGCGGTGTTGGGCGGACGCGCAGATCAAGCCAGGCCCGGAAACGATCCGAGCAATGCGCGACGCGTCCGAAGCCTGGTGGGCCAGCGGGGCCGGAAACTACAAACCGGTGTTCCTGACGGCCCTTGCTGAAGCTTCATTGAAGGCGAACGACCCGAAGGCGGCTCAGCGCCTGCTGGATGAAGCCCGTGAACAACAGGTTCTGACCAATGAAGCCTGGGCTCAGCCCGAGACGGATCGGATACAGGCGTTGGTGCGCTCCATGGGCACTGCCGCAGATGATCTGTTCACGGAGGCTCTTGAAACCGCACGCAAACAGCAGGCAAGAATGTTCGAACTGCGCACAGCGGTGGATTACGTGCAAACCTGCGACCGCTTTGGCTGCTCACCGGCCTCGCCGCCGGATCTTGGAAAGATTCTGGCTATGATCGTTGGCGGCGCGCAGACCCGCGATGTCGCGCGGGCCATGTCTTTGCTCAATCAATCGAAAGTGTCGTAGAGTACTTACCCGGCCAGTTCTGCGGGCAACACCTTTCCGTTCATCCTGTCGCCCCGCAGGACCAAAGGCAAAATGCTGCGCTGTTTCAACTCGGTTGCAACTCGTCCTGGTATCCGAACAACGCAGGTTGACCACCCGTGTGCAGCAGAACAACTTTCTGACCTTTTTTGATGATGCCTTGTTCAAGCAGTCCAAGAAGCCCCGCAAAGGTTTTGGCAGAATAAACAGGGTCAAGAAAGATGCCTTCGGAGCGCGCCATCAGGGTCAACGCCTCGCGGGTTGCTCGACCGACCCGCCCATATCCGGGTGCCAAAGCGCCGTCCCAGGTACAGATGTCTTCCATGACCAAAGCAGGGTCGAAACCCATCATGGTCGCCAATCGCCTCAGGACCTTTTGCAGACGCGCGTGCTGCTGGTTCTGATCGCGACGCACGCATATGCCGTAGACCGGCGCAGACTGCCCGACTAAACGCAATCCGGCCAGGAACCCGCCATGGGTTGCCCCGCTTCCAGACGGCACCACTGCGGCGTCGAAATCGCTGATCTGAGTATGCAACTCGGCCGCCCCCGCCACATAGCCCAATGCCCCCAGCGGAGGGTGATCGATGCCCAGATGGATCACGTATGGTTTTCGACCCATAGCAACCAGATCCTCGGCACGTTCGTGAAGAGCGCCGTCAGCGCCCGCCTCGTCCTCACCCCTGGGATAGCCAATATGTTCCGCCCCCAGAAGCTGTGCCAGAAGAACATTTCCGGATCGATGGTAGTATTCGCCCATATTCGTCACGCGGTCCTCCAATTGAAGAACGGATGACATTCCCAGCTTTGCCGCCGCAGCTGCCGCAGTGCGCACGAAATTGGATTGCACGGCACCTGTGATCAGGATGGTGTCCGCCCGCTGCCTCAGCGCCTCGCCCATATAAAATTCCAGCTGGCGGGTCTTGTTTCCGCCGAAGCTGAGCCCGGTCAGGTCGTCGCGCTTGATCCACAGGTCCAGCCCCAGTTGGTCAGAAAGACGCTCAAGCCGTTCGACCGGTGTGACCGATGTCATCAACCTTGCGCGGGGATAGTTTGAAAGCGCTACGTCTATCATGGACCAGGTGCCCTTCATTTTCATGCAAAAGACTCGTGCCGATGGATGGCACTGCTGATCAGGATAGTGAGGTTTTGGAAAGCGTGGAAGACAGCCGGTCACGCGCAAAAGCGTCCGACTGGAGCCCCCGTTGAAGCGGGCCAGTTTCGGATCACGGGCTTTCCGTGAATTTGCAACGTCAAAGGGTCCGGTCGACGGTGATCAATCACCTCTCGCTGGTGTCGCTTTCGGCGTAGTTGCGCAAATCGTCCATGTCGGCGATATCCGCGTGGTTCCTGTTGATCTTGACGCCAATGGGTTTCAACCGCGAAAACGCGCGGCTCAGGCTTTCGGGCTTCATCCCCAGACGTCCGGCGATCAGCATCTTGTCGTAAGGCAGTTCCACCTCGCAGCGACCGGACTCGCGATCGCACAGGTTCAACAGAAACTCTGCAACGCGTTGCGCCCCGGTTTGCGCCTTCAATTGCTCCAGCTGCGCCACCAGAGCATGCAGATGCGTGAACGTCGCAGCCAGAATTGAAACGCCGATTTCCGGGTCTTCCTTCATCAGGGACAGCAACACCGGGCTGGGAATATGCATCACTTCACAGGCTGAGACGGCTTCGGCGGACACGGGATACGGCACGTTGCGCAGCGCAACGGCCTCACCGAAGCTTTCTCCGCGGGTGAAAACGCTCACCACCGCTTCTGCCCCGGTCGGAGAGATACGGAACAGCTTGACCCAACCCGCCAGCACGACGTGCACGGCCTTGGCTTCTTCCTCTTGCAGAAAGATCGTCTCGCCACGGTCATATTGCCGCCAAATCGCTTGCCGCAGCAATGTATCCACATGCTGATCCGGCAAGCTGCGCAGAAGCAGAGACTGCCGCGCAATCGCCTTTTGTGCCTCGTGTGACATGAAGGCACTCCCTTCTTCATCCAGTCCGGGCGATGGCCCGGGATATCATCCCCAATGCCCTGCTATGCCAAAGCCGGCGTGGCAGTGCCAGCCTTTTTCTTGAAGATCAACTTGACAATTGTCATGTCACGGGGCCCGTCGCTGTCCTAGGTTCGGTTCACAGCCAGTTATCCGGGGAGCATGTCAGATGGATTTCGAGCGATTTTTCAGCCAGAGCCTCGACGCTTTGAAAGATGAAGGGAACTATCGGGTTTTCATCGACTTGCAGCGACGTTGCGGAGCCTTCCCGAACGCTCGCCAGACCGATGGTTCGATCCAGCGGGATGTGCGTATCTGGTGCTCGAATGACTACCTTGGAATGGGGCAACACCCTGCGGTCATCAACGCCATGCACGATGCGCTGGAGCGTTGTGGCGCCGGTGCGGGCGGAACGCGCAACATTTCGGGCACGACGCATGACCACGTTCTGCTTGAGGCAGAATTGGCAGATCTCCATGGCAAAGAGGCCGCTTTGCTGTTCACCTCGGGCTATGTATCAAACTGGGCCGCTCTGGGAACGCTGGCTGCGAAGATCCCCGGTCTGATCGTTTTCTCTGATGCGCTGAACCATGCCTCGATGATCGAAGGCATCCGCCACTCACGGGCGCAGAAGGTGATATGGAAACATAACGACCTTGCGGATCTGGAGACCAAACTGGCCGCCGCCGACCCCGACGCGCCCAAGATGATCGCCTTTGAATCCGTCTATTCCATGGATGGTGATATCGCGCCGATCAAGGAAATCTGCGACCTGGCCGAGAAATACGGCGCGATGACCTATCTGGACGAAGTTCACGCCGTCGGCCTCTATGGCCCGCGCGGTGGTGGCATTGCCGAGCGTGAGGGCCTGATGGATCGCCTGACCGTGATCGAAGGCACGCTGGGCAAGGCCTTCGGCGTGGTTGGCGGCTACATCGCAGCCTCCGCAGCGCTGTGCGATTTCGTTCGCAGTTTTGCCAGCGGCTTCATCTTCACCACGGCCCTGCCGCCTTCGATCGCGGCCGGTGCTGCCGCATCTATCCGGCATCTGAAACAGTCAAGCGCCGAGCGTGATCTGCAAAAAGCCCGTGTGGATCAGGTGCGCGCCCGTCTGGATGCGGAAGGGATACCGCATCTGCCGAACCCCAGCCATATCATCCCGGTGATGGTGGGCGACCCGCTGAAGTGCAAGTTCATCTCGGATACGCTTCTTGAAGAATTCGGCATCTATATCCAGCCGATCAACTATCCCACTGTCCCCAAAGGCACCGAACGTTTGCGGATCACGCCGTCCCCGGTCCACACAGATGAGGACATCGATCATCTGGTCGGTGCTTTGTCAGCGCTCTGGCAGCGTTGTCAGATCGCGCGGATCCCACAGGCCGCTCAGTAATCAGACCCCCCTTTGCTTGACTTATGCCGCCTCTCGGGGCGGCATTTTTTGCCTCAGATCAGGTAGAGCGCAAAGATCACTACTGAAAATCCCGTCAACACCATGGTGAACCCACGCAGCCAGCTTTGGCTGTTCTCCAAATCCAGATAGTGTTTCAGGATCACGCGAGCCTTGATCAGCGCCAACAACAGGATACCGCCAGCAATGATCGCGGTCGGTGCCCCAATCAAGGTCAGCAGCGCGGATCCCACGCTGAGTGCCAAAAGCCCAAGCCACGCCTGGGTCAGAGAGTTCGGCGACCTCTGACGTGAACTGTTCGTCAAAGATGAAGGTTGGGGCATCCGACTATCCCAGCAGATAGATCACTGGAAACAGCATGATCCAGACCAGGTCCACCATGTGCCAGAACTGCGCGCCCGCTTCGACGTTACTGGGGTCGTCGCGCCAGGACACCAGCAACAGAATTCCAACCCCGGCGAGGACATGCGCGGCATGAAAGCCGGTCAGCATATAGTAGAACAGAAAGAATGGATGCGTTTCGTATCCTATCCCCTGAGACGCCTTGTCGGCGTATTCCGTACCCTTGATGATCAGGAACACGACACCCAGAAGCGCGGCAAAGATCAACGCCAAACGGGCCCGCAAACGTTGCATGCTCCGCCGCCAATGCAACGCCTGTGCGGCCAGATAGCCGGATGTCACCAATACCGCCGTGTTCAAGGCCGCACCCGTGCGATGCAGATGCGACTGCGCCTCGGCAAAGCCCGCCGGATCGGTCAGACGTACCCCCATGAAGGCGATCATCCCCGCGCCAAAGACCAGCAGTTCCGAAATGATCAGAACCCACATCAGGAACTCGCCCGGCAGTTCGTCGATCAGAGGGGCATCACTCATCCGCCGACCAACTGGCGATAGATCTGCGGCAGGGCCATGGTCAGGCGATGCGGATCTGGAATGACGGCGAAACCGCCCTGCCCGAACATGCGCGGAAACCAGCTTTTGCCGGTTTTATCGATGGTAACGCCGAACACCGACTGTCCGGCCCGGCGCGCCTCGCGTATGGCCATGCAGGTATCTTCGATGCCGTGGCGCCCCTCGTAGTGATCCAGGTCGTTTGGCTTTCCGTCGGTAATGACCAGCAGCAATCGGCGCTTGCGGGACTGGCTGGCCAGATCTGCTGAACAGTGTCGGATTGCCGCGCCCAACCTTGTATAATGTCCGGGGCGCAGCGACGCGATGCGCTGTTCAACTTTGGTTCCCATCGGTTCGTCAAACCGTTTGCAACGCTGCACATAGACGCGCTGACGCTTGAGGGAGCTGAACGCATGAATGGCGAAATCGTCACCGCAAGCATTCAGGCCCCAGGCCAAGGCCGCCAGCGCCTCGCGTTCGATATCGATCACGGCGCGGCCTGTGACCGCGCTTTCGGTGGATCGGCTGACATCCAGAAGGATTGACACCGCCAGATCGCGGGCCTCGGGGCGGGATTGCATCCAGACGCGTTCCGTCCCTTCACCATTTGCGCAGCGGTCAACCTGCGCCCGAACGGCGGCTTCCATATCCAGCTGGTCCCCGTCCAGATGGCCCCGGGTCATCACGCGCCCCGGGCGCAGTGCCTCGAATTGGCGCTTGACGGCACGAATGCGCCGCGCAGTGGCCGGATCCTTGCCGAACTCGGCAGCATCGTCGCGGATATCGGCATCCGAAAGCAGAACGTTCACATGATCCGGCAGGTATTGACCCGTCCGCACGTCCCATTCGGGATATAGAATACGGCCTGACAGGCGTTCGCGGTTGACGTCTTCGGGCGCCAGATCAAGGTGAAGCTTCAACCTGGTAGGCGGCGCCTTTGAGATCTGACCAAGACCGATCTCTTCCTGATCGTCAGCCGCCTTCTTGGCGTTGTCGGGATCGTCGTCATCGATGCGGCGGTTGATATTCAGAAACTCGGCCCAACTGAGGATGGCTTCGAACTTGTGCAGAATGAAACTGTCGCTGCGCTCGGCCTGATCCGATTTGCGGCGCCGGGCACGGTGTGTCTTTTCGCCAGATTCCTCTGGCGGGCCTTCGGTATCGGGGTTTTCAACCTCGTTGTGTTCCGAGAACCCAACTGCGCGCAACTCCGGCCACAGGGGAACCGGGCGCAACGGCTGATAGCCGCGCGGGGCGATCAGGTCGTCGTCAAGTGCCAGAAGGTGCTCGGCCTGACCCGACAGGGGCTTGGGATCGCCCAGCATATGACGGATCAGTTCTTCGACCGCGGCCTCGGCAGGCGGCAGGCTGGGGATGTCGCGCTGATACAGCACACCCTTGCACAGCTCGGTATACAGCGGACGCAAGCCTGGCGCATCGTCCAGAGTCGCCTCGACCATATGCCGGGCGGCGATCAAGGCACGCAGGTCGGCACGCAGAGGATCTTCTTCGTCAATTCGGGTTCCGGCATGGGCCGCGGCGGCGGCCAACCAGACATAGAGCGCGCCGTTTGCCTCGCGCGCGGGGAATACTGCCAGACGGTCGGGCAGACGCAAAATCTCTCCGTCGAACGAGGCGCGCGGCATCAATTCCACTTCGGTTGCAAGTTTGCGGCGCCAACTCAGGCGGTGGCGCGAAACCTCGGGTGAGACCGGGCGCAATTCAACGCCCGGACTACCCCCAAGCCCCCGAAAGAGGACTGCCAGCCGCCCCGCGACCTCGGAAAGGTCGACCGCGGCTCCAACATGCACCTGGGGTGCATCGAGGCGGCTGGCAAGGGTGTGCCACAGTTTCCCGATGGTTTCTTCGGGTTCCCATGGCTCAAAGTCGATCCTGACCATCGCCGGCCTCACCCAAAGACGGCGGTGACAAGATCGAGGAGCCCGCGTTTGATATCCTCGTCATCGGTCAGAGGTTCGATCATGGCGGCAAGGATGGCGCGGTCGGTGGACATGCCCTGCGCGATCAGCGTCGCAGCATAGACGACCAGCCGGGTGGACACGCCTTCCTCGAGGTCCTGACCCTTGAGCCCGCGCAGCTTGCCCGCCAACCGCACCAGCGGCTTACAGCGTTCCAGCGGCAGGCCGCTTTCCTGCGCGACCACTTCGGCTTCCATCTGAGGCGAGGGAAAGTCGAACTCCAACGAGATGAACCGTTGGCGGGTCGAAGGTTTCAGGGTTTTCAAGATGTTCTGATAGCCGGGGTTGTAGGACGCCACCAGCATGAAACCGGGCGCGGCCTCAAGCTCTTCCCCGGTGCGGTCGATCGGCAGGATGCGCCGATCGTCGGTCAGCGGGTGCAGCACCACGGTCACGTCCTTGCGGGCCTCGACCACCTCGTCGAGATAGCAGATCGCACCTTCGCGCACCGCGCGGGTCAGGGGGCCATCGACCCAGACGGTTTCGCCGCCCTTCAGCAGATAGCGCCCGATCAGGTCGGCGGCAGCGAGATCGTCGTGGCAGGCCACTGTATAAAGCGGGCGGCCAAGCTTCGCGGCCATATGGGCGACAAACCGGGTCTTGCCGCAACCCGTCGGGCCTTTCAGCAGAACCGGCAGGTCGTTTTTGTAAGCGGCGTTGAAGACGTCGCACTCATCGCCCTGGGGCAGGTAGAAGGGGGCGTTTGCCGCCCCCTCTTTCAGGTTCATGGAGCCATCCATATCCATCACTCCGCAGGGGTTTCAGCCGCGCCGGGTTCGATGACCTCTTTGCGGGGAACCCAGATCGAATAGATGAACAGCAGCGCCCCGAGGACAACGACCAGACCAGAGCCAAGACGCATCCAGTAGAAGATCGCGATCTGGTCCTGTACGTCCATGAAGTAGTCTCCGACCACGCGCTGCATATGTGTCTGCACGGTGCCGCCGAAGGTCAACACGAAGGTCATGAAGACCATGCCGCTGGTCATCAGCCAGAACGAGCCCATGTTCAGAACCTGATTGTAGGGATCACGGTTCTTCAGGATCGGCATCGCATAGCTGAAGATCGCCAGGTTGAGGCAGACATAGGCGCCGTAGAAGGCCAGGTGACCGTGGGCTGCGGTGATCTGCGTGCCGTGGGTATAGTAGTTCACCCCGTGCAGCGTGTGCAGGAAGCCCCAGACACCGGCACCGAAGAACGCAAGCGTAGCACAGCCCAGCGACCACAGCAGCGCGGCCTTGTTGGGGTGGTCACGACGGCCTTTCCAGACCATGACGAAGGCAAAGGCCATCATCGCAAAGAACGGGATCACCTCGAGGCTCGAGAAGATCGAACCGATCCACTGCCAGTATGCAGGCGTACCGATCCAGTAATAGTGGTGACCTGTGCCAAGGATGCCCGAGAACAGCGCGGCGGCGACGATGACGTATAGCCATTTTTCGACTACCTCACGGTCCACACCGGTCAGCTTGAGCATCAGATAGGCCAGGATCGAGGCCATGATAAGTTCCCACACACCTTCGACCCACAGGTGGACGACATACCACCAGTATTGCTTGTCCAGCGACAGGTTGCCCGGGTTGTAGAAGGCGAACAGGAACAGCAGCGCCAGACCCCAAAGGCCCAGAAGCAGGATGTTGGTAATGGCTGTCTTCTTGCCTTTCAGAACGGTCATCGACACGTTGTAAAGGAAGATCAATGCAGCCACGACGATACCGGCCTTGACCCATTTGGGCTGTTCCAGGAACTCACGCCCTTCTTTGCCCAGCAGCCAGTTGCCTTCGAACAGGTTGAAGACATAGGTGACGACCACGCCCAATGTACCGACAACAAGGATGATCAGTTGCAGATAGGCCAGCTTGGGCGAGTGGATCTCGCGCTCGGCTTCTTCCGGGATCAGGAAGTAGGCCGCGCCAAAGAAACCCAGGATCAGCCAGACGATCAGAGAGTTGGTGTGCAGCATCCGCACGATGTTGAACGGCAGAAGCTCACTCAGGAAATTGGGGAATACATAGATGAAACCGGCCAGAAGGCCGCCGATCACCTGTATCGCGAACAACGCCATGGCTACCGCAAAGTAGGCATAGGCGATTTTTTGGGATTCGTATTTCATTGTTTCGTTCCCTTTCTCAGCCTGCCTCGTTGGGCGGCCAGCCCTGCGCGTCGATGTTGTCCGTCCAGATCAGGAAGTTGGTCAGGTCACGGAGTTCTTCGTCGCTGAGGTTGAAATTGGGCATTTGCCGACGACCGGGAATGCCGGTCGGTTGTGCTTCCATCCAGCCCTTGAGGGATTCAAAGGCTGATTCCGGGTCGTCCAGCACGCCCCAGCGGGTCATCACGTTGCCGACTTCCGGAGCAAAGTAAGCCCCTTCACCCAGAATCGAATGACAGTTTACACACGCGTGTTTTTCCCAGACATGCTTGCCCCGGACCACACTGTCATCCAGCTTTGCGGCATTTTCGGAATTGACGATATACCAGTGGGAATGGGCCGAAAGGGCCAGAAAGATAAGAATGAAGAACAGTGACCCGCCATAAAAAATATTGCGGGCCATGCTCTTTGTCATGACGTCTCGCATTGCGCTCTCCTTTGCGCAGATTAGCTAGTGTCAGCAACATGACGGGCGGGACGCGGCAGTGCCTTAACGAAAGTCAAGACTTCTCAAGTATGCTCTGGAACGAGGTCAGATGCCTGACAAACAGCAAGAACCACGAAAAAGCCTGGGGTTCGCCTTGATATCTTAACCAATCGTGAGGAATGTCGCGTCGACATTTTAGTATGGCAGAGCTATCCAAGCGCTTGAGAGAACAAGTGTAAATTCCGCGTCAAAGAGTGATGGGTTAAAATGGCAAACTATTCCTATATCGGTTATACGCCCGGCGTAATCACGGTGAATACGATTGGGCCGGATACGGTTACATTGGATGTCAATTTTGATCCTGACACGGATCGTCGTTTGTTCAGCGTGACAGACGCAGCCGGTGGATTTATTCAAAACGGCGGCGGACCACCCATTGTCGATACTGGCGATGTTTTCAACGGTGACCGCTTCGACAACGAAGACGGCGATGATCTGACGCAGACCGGCACCATCACCACCCTTGATGGCTCGACCACCTTTCTTAGTGGCCCAATTTACCTGGAAGAATCCTATATTCTGTCCAAACCAGGCGGGGGTACGATTACAGTTTATCGTGTGGAAGTTGCCGGAACTTTGGGTGGTTACATAACCTCTGAACCCCTTGTGCCCGGCACGACATACTCGATGAACATCGTGAATGTTACGCCGACCAATGCTCCTGACACAACAGATCCGACTACTATCATTGACGTGCCGTGCTTCGTAGCCGGAACATTGATAATGACTCCAAAAGGTCCGAGGACTATCGAGGATTTGAAGGTGGGTAACGCGGTCGTCACCGCGGACAACGGACTGCAACACATACGCTGGATCGGCACGCGGCATCTGGACCAAGCAGCGCTTCGCGCCCGTCCCAGGCTGAAGCCCATCCGGATCCAAGCCGGTTCACTGGGTGATCACTTGCCCCAGCGTGATCTTTTCGTGTCACCGCAACACCGTATGCTGGTCCGGTCGCCGATTGCCGTCAGAATGTTCGACGCCGAAGAGGTTCTTGTTCCTGCTCACATTCTTGTCGGCGTGCCCGGCATTTCAATCGCTGATGACACCTGTGCTGTGACCTATGTCCATCTTTTGTTCGACCGTCACGAAATCATCTATGCGGAAGGCGCACCCTCCGAAAGCCTGCTTACCGGCGCGCAGGCCTTGTCCAGTGTTCACCCGGACGCACGGGCGGAAATTCTTGAATTGTTCCCCGAATTGGATCAGTGCAATTACGTTCCGCTGGCCGCACGACGGATACCGGAAAAAGGGAAACGCGCTCGTGCCTTGGTCCATCGTCATATCAAGAATGAGCGGCCTCTGATTGCTAAACGATAAGCGCCGCCCGAACAGACTTCAGGACTGTTGCACGGCGCGGGGGCCGGTCAGGGCAGGCCACATGGCAAACAGATACAGCCCCATTGCTGCGATCCAAAATCCATCCGCAGTCAGCATCGCCGTCATGTACCCTCCTGTCATGTCGGATCCCAGCCAACGCACAAGCGCTGCAACCGCCATCAAGCCATAGGCAATCGCCATGGGCTTTGGCGCGACAAGGGGGCGGCCGCTGTGGCCCAAGGCGGCGCGGCTCATTACGGCAAGGGTCATGCCGCCAACGCAACCAATGCCCAGAACGTGGAGCGCGCCGATCTCATTTCCCATCCCGATGGCAGCCAACCCCCAGAGAATCAGACCCAGCGCCAGCATCCCGAGACCCAGATGCAGCGCGATCAGGATCGGTTGACGCAAGGCCCAGCCTGTTCTCCAACGCGCCATGCGCATCAGTTGAACACTGCCCATCACCAAAGCAACGGCCCCCGCAACAGGCCCGACATCAAGTGCAAGCACAAGCAGGGGCAGCAACAGCGCCAGAATCATCGTCGCCCTGTCCAGCCTGGCCACGGATACCGGCCACGATGCTTCGGGTTGACCCGCTCTTTTCATGGCATTGCGTGTAAAAGCCGGCGTAATCCGGCCACCCAGGATCGCGATCATCGAACACAAGGTCAAAAGCCCGGCCCGAATGCCGGTGTTCAGCGTATCCACCGTGACCCCCATCCATTCCAAATGAACCATAACGTTCGAGGCCAACATCAGAACCAGAAGATACAGAAACACCATATTCTGGGGCTTTGGCCGACGAACCAGTTGGCTGGCAATCTTCAGCGCCAGAATGGGAACAAAGCTTAGGTCCACAACAGCGACGAACAAGGGTGGCAACACTCCGGAAAACCAGACCGCCAGACGCCCGGCCATCCAGATCAATGCGACAAGCGTAATAAAACGGGCCCGCGCCTCGGGCGCACCGGTCCAGTTCGGCACGGCGGTCAGAAAAAACCCCCCCAAGGCGGCCGTTGCATACCCGAAAATCATCTCATGCGCGTGCCACATCACCGGGGGCATCGCGTAACTCTGTTCCATGTAGGGCATCAGCCCGTCGAGCGACGCCAACCATACGCCCCACGCGACCCCTGCAAACATACCGTAAAGACCCGCCGAAAGAAAAAAGACCCGGAACCCTTCACTGAAAACACGCGCGATTACAGCTGTCATGCCTGCTCTCCATAGCTTTTTCCGCCGTTGAACAATGTGTAGTGCCCACAAGACCCGGCGCCCTTAACCAAAATCAAGACCGGGCTTAAACATGTGTGAAAAACACAAGTTTTATTGGGGGTTTTGATCCGTATTTTCTGTCCAAAGTGCCTGGTCTGCGCCCTTCCCGTTGACTTTGGTCAAGGATGACATCCACGTGATGTTTCACTCTCGACACCGCCTCACCACGCATATGGAGAGTGATCATGTCACTTGGAATCAGCTACAACAAACCCGGCCGCGCCTTCGGGGTCGGATTGGCAATGTTGTTGGGCAGCGTCGCTGCTCCGACTTTCGCCGAAGAGCCAACTTTGAGCGAAGAAGCCTTTGAATCGTCTAAACAGCTCTATTTCGAACAATGCGCAGGCTGCCACGGCGTCTTGCGCAAAGGTGCCACGGGTAAAAACCTGGAACCGCATTGGAAAAAGACCGCAGCCGACGGCACAGTAACAGAAGGCGGCACCCTCCAACTGGGGCAGGAACGTCTTGAAAAGATTATCGCCTGGGGTACCGAAGGCGGCATGAACAACTTCTCGGACATCATGACCGAGCAGGAAATCAAGGATATGGCGACCTACATCATGATGGAGCCGCCAAAACCACCTGAAATGTCGCTGGAACAGATGATGGCGACGCGTAAGGTCTATGTCGAAGAAGAGGACTATCCGACCGAGCCGCTGCACGGCCGCAACTGGGAAAACTTCTTTGTCGTCATCGAACGTGACGTCGGCAAGGTGGCCGTGATCGACGGCGACACCAAAGAAGTGCTGACGCACATCCCCACCGGTTATGCAGTGCACGTTCTGAAAGCATCCGAGCACCACTCGCTGGAAGAGCCTGAACAGCCTGGCCGGTTCTGGTACACCATGGGTCGCGACGGCAAGATGACCAAGATCGACCTTTGGCAGACGCCGGACAAGATGTTGGTATCCGAAGTTAAGATTGCATATGACGCCCGTGACGTCGCCGTTTCCGGCGATGGTAAATACGTCATCGGTGGTGGCTACTGGCCGCCGCACTTTGCAATCGTTGATGCCCAGACCATGGAACCGGTCAAGGTCGTATCGACCCGCGGCGTGAACGTTGACGGCGAGTATGTGGAAGAAGCCCGGGTGGCTGCCATCTACACCACTCCGAACGAACCCACCTGGATCGTTGCAGTGAAAGAACTGGGACAGCTGTGGCAGGTCGATTATACCGATCTGGACAACCTGCGGATCGACAAGATCGACAGCGCCAAGTTCCTGCATGACGGGTTCTTTGACCCGACAGGCCGTTACTTCCAGATCGCCGCAAACGCGTCGAACAAGATGGTGGTGGTCGATACCGAAACCCACAAGCTTGAGGCGATGATCGACACAGCCGCGTTGCCGCACCCCGGTCCCGGCGCCAACTGGGTCGACCCGAACTGCGGTCCTGTCGCTGGTACAACCCACCTTGGCGTTGGCACCGTGACTGTCTGGGGGAACGATCCGGAAAACCGCCCGGATGATGCCTGGAAGATCTGCTACGAAGTGGAAACCGACGGCCCCGGCCTGTTTGTCCGCACCCACCCGAATTCGGACTACATCTGGGCTGACCAGACCAAGCACCCGGAGCCTGAGATTCAGCAATCTGTGCAGGTCATCTCGAAAGAGACCGGTGAGATCGTGAAAACCATCCAGATCACCGAAGACGAAGGCAGCGCCGCTGTTCACTTCGAATTCAACGCGGATGGCACCGAGGTCTGGGTCTCTAAGTGGAACCTGTCAGACTCGAAGGAACCCAACGGTCAGATCGTGATCTTCGACGCGAAGACGCTGGAAGAAATCGGTCGGATTGAGGGGCTTTACGCCCCGACCGGCAAGTTCAACGTCTACAACCGGTCGAACCACGTCACCTGACGAGGTCAGGACGACTACAGGAAAGGGCGGGCCCCTCGCCCGCCCTTTCCTTGTTTGAGTCATCAGCCAAACTCACCGGCCTGCCACCAAGGGCCAGACAATACAGCCAAAACGGAGCCCGGATATGACCTCCGAACCGGAAAAGAAAAAACCGATCTGGCGCCGGTATTTCCTATGGGGAATGCCTGTGGCCGGTATCGCCGGGGCCTTTGCCGCCGGCATCATCTTCTGGGGCGGGTTCAACACCGCAATGGAAGCCACAAACACCAAGGAATTCTGTATCTCATGTCACGAGATGCGAGATTTTGTTTACGAAGAATACACCGGCACGATCCATGACGTGAACCGGTCGGGCGTGGGGGCTGTCTGTTCCGACTGCCACGTGCCCAAAGACTGGACCCATAAGATGATCCGTAAGATCAAGGCGTCCAAAGAGCTGTATGGCAAGATGGTCGGTACCATCAACACCCGTGAAAAGTTCGAGGCCAAACGTGTACATCTGGCCATGAACGAATGGGAGCGGATGAAGGCCACAGACTCGCGCGAATGCCGCAACTGTCACGATTTCGAATCGATGATGCCCGAATTCCAGAAACCACGCGCCCGTCAGCAGCACCTCAATGCGATGACTGTAGGACAAACCTGTATCGACTGCCACAAGGGGATTGCACACTCGGATGCACGCGACCGGGCGGACGAAGAGTATCTGGAAAAGCTTGAAGCACCGAACCCGGACTTCATCCGGCCCATCCCTCCGGAATATCTGGCCAGTCTCGAAAAGATCGAAGCCAAAGAGGCCGCTGAAGCAGAAGCAGAAAAAGCCGCCAAAAAGGCTCAGCAAGAGGCCGTTCAAGCCCAGATCGCAGCGGCTGTTGACGCTGCTTTAGAGGAAGAACGCGCAAAAACCTCCGGTGAAGACGCCGCGGCGCCCTCTGGCGGAGCAAGCGACGTTGGGTCCAACATCGACTGGAACGCAGTGGCCGCGGCGGATCTGAAACTCTTCTACCCTGGTCAGGCCTCGTTTGAATGGGTCCAGAATGGCAAGTTCCATGGTGGCGCGCGCCCCCTGACCAAAGGCGGGGATCAGTGCACCACCTGTCACGCCAAGGAACTGGACACCATCGGCAACAAGATCGTTGCGGGTGGAGATCTTGAGCCAACCCCGATTCCGGGCAAACGCGGTGTCATCGACGCAACCGTTCAGGCGGCGCATGACGACGAAAACCTGTACATTCGCCTGCAATGGCCGGACGCGGGTCACAACCCTGCCCCGTTCGTCGATGGCGGCAAGATGGACCCGGACAACCAGATCAAGGTTGCCATGATGATTACCGGCACTGGTATCGAGCTTGGCGATCAGGTGGGATGCTGGGCTTCGTGCCACGCCGACAACACCTATATGCCTTTTGCGCCCGAAGCGGATGCGATCGCCGCCAATGCGGATGTTACCGGTCGCCTCAATGCCACGGACACCGTTACCAAGTACATCAGCGAAAGCCGCACGGATGTTGAGATCAAAGGTCGCCGCGGCAAGGCCCTGGGGGGCTGGGACAAGCTGAAGGCCGAGGAACAGATCGAGCAGTATCTGGCCGACGGCACCTATCTTGACCTGATGCGTGTCTACGCCGACGGAAGCGCCACCAATGGCTATCTGTTGGAGCAGCGCGTGGTCAATGATGGTGAAATCGCCGCATCGGCCGAACTGTCCGGTGGCATGTGGACCGTGGTGTTTACACGCCCCCTGAATTCGGGCGCGCCCGGTGATGTGCCATTGGAGGCGGGCAAAACCTATACCGTTGGCTTTGCCATCCACGACGATTTTACCGCCGCACGGTTCCACCACGTGACGCTGAATACCAGCCTGGCGCTGGATGATGACAGCGCGTTCATCAACGTAGTCAAACAATGACGGATCGGGGCCGGGTAAACCGGCCCCGGCCACTTTTGGAAAGGAGACATGGACCATGAAACCCCTTCGCCTTCTTCCCGCGCTGCTGCTTCTGGCCGCGCCCGCCTGGGCGGACGAAACCGCCGAAATCTGTGCCGAGGCCGAAGAGCGCTATGTCGAGTTGTTCGGTCAGCCTTCGTCGGCCGTCGAAGACGCCGAAGTGGTGCTGATGTACAAATACAATTTTTGCCCATCCGAATTGACGGTGAAGGCAGGCACAACTGTCCGATGGGTGAACGTCGACAAACGCACCAGCCATTCCGTTCTGTTGAAGGATGGCAGCCAACCTGAAAGTGATCGGCTGTTCCCCGAGGAATCGGTTGAACTGACCTTTCTCACGCCCGGCCCACAGGACTATCTGTGCGGCCCGCATTGGGAGACACAGAACATGATCGGAATGATCACCGTCGAACCCTGAAACAAGGCACAATACAGGCAAGATGAAGGAGCGCGGGCGCAAATCCCGCGCTCCTTAACTTATGTCAAGGAGGTTGGTTTTCGATTGGGCCAATCTTCCCCCATGACACGCCCGGCCTACCCAGCAACGTCTTGCAAACGCAGCGGATCTGCATGGGATACCGGGTCTCGAAGACTTTCAGACCAAGCGAGTTTGCACATGAGCGGTAAGGTTTTTCTGATTGGCGCAGGCCCCGGCGACCCCGAGCTGATGACCCTGCGCGCACTGCGGATGCTGCAAGAAGCGGATGTCGTGGTTTATGACCGGCTGGTGTCCGCCGACATTCTGAACTTGCACGCGGAAGGCGCCCGGCTGATCCCTGTCGGCAAGGCCCCCAAATGCCACACCGTTCCGCAGGACCGCATCAACGAAATACTGCTTGAAGAAGCCAGCGCAGGTCACACGGTTGCCCGGCTGAAAGGCGGCGACCCCATGATCTTTGGTCGCGGCTCGGAAGAGGCTGCCTATCTGATGGCCCGCGGTGTCGCTGTCGAATACGCACCGGGCATCACGGCAGCCCAGGGGGCGTCTTGTTCGACGGGTGTGCCGCTGACCCATCGCGGGCTGGCGACTTCGGTTCAATATGTCACCGGGCATCGGCAGGCCGACAAAGTACTGGATCTTGACTGGAAACGTCTTGCCGATCCGGACTCGACACTGGTGGTCTACATGGGCGTCGCCAATATCGGTCAGATCGCCATGGGGTTGATGACCGAAAACCTGCCGGGCTCGACGCCGGTTCTGGCGGTGGGCAAGGCCACGACACCTGATGAGCGTCGTCTTGTGTCACGGCTTGACCAGCTGGCCACGGATGTTCGCGCGGCCGACCTGAAGGCGCCGACGCTGTTTATCATTGGCAAGGTGGTTTCGCTTTATGCCGAACGGCCTGTGGCCGAGCTTCTGGAACAGGCCCATGGCTAAGCTGGGAAGACGAGATCAGGGGATTGTCCAAACATGCACCGACAGATCGCCGGGGCGCTCGGGGTGGGCGGCGCGAACCTGTCTGACCATTGCCGTTCTGGCCGCGACCTCTGCTTTCGCGGCGGATGTCATCGATCCCGATACCCTGAAAAGACTTGTGCATCAGGATTGCGGTTCCTGTCACGGCCTGTCCTTGAAAGGCGGTCTTGGTCCCGATCTGCGCAGTGAGACACTTGAACATTACGACGCGGATGTTTTGACCAGCGTCATCCTTGACGGCATCCCCGACACCGCGATGCCCCCATGGCGGCCCCTGATCAGTGAAGAAGAGGCCGAATGGATCGCCCGTTACCTGCTGGAACAGGAGGCACAATGAAACATTTCATTCTTGGCCTTGCAGCCACATTGATGATCACCACAGCGCAGGCTGAACCGACCGCGACAGGCGACCTTGGTCTGGTCATCGAACGCGCCAAGGGCTCGGTGCTTCTTGTGGATCAATCCGACCGTGCAGCTCTGGCCCGGATCGAGGGATTGGGTGATCTGTCGCATGCGTCTTTGGTCTATTCGCCTGATGAACGGTTTGCCTATGTGTTTGGCCGCGACGGCGGGCTGACCAAGATCGACATCGTGACCCGCCAGATCGTGAACCGCGTCGTGCAGGCCGGCAACGCCATCGGCGGGGCGATTTCGGACGATGGCAAGCTTGTGGCCGTGTCGAATTACGAACCCGGCGGCGTGCGTGTGTTTAATGCGGACACGCTTGAGATGGTCGCTGACATCCCGACCGACAGCAAAACCATCGGCCTGGTCGATGCGCCGGGTCGGCGGTTCGTTTTCACGATGTGGGACACTGGGGAAACCTGGATTGCCGATTTCGCAAAAGGCACACCAGAGATCACCAAGATCCCAGACATGGGCAAGAACCCCTATGACGCGCTGATCACTGCCAATGGCCGCACCTATATCACCGGTCTGTTTGGCGAGGACGGCCTGACCGCGCTGGATCTGTGGGCCGAAACACCCGAACCGATCCGGGTTCTTCCCGATTACGGGCGTGGTCAGGAAGAAATGCCGGTCTACAAGATGCCTCATCTGGAAGGCTGGGCGCTGACGGGCCGAGAGTTCGTTTTGCCCGCTGTCGGCCATCACGAGGTTCTGTGGATCGACGCCGACACTCTGACCGAAACGGGACGGACCAAAACCCACGGGCAACCGGTCTTTGCCATGGCCCGCCCCGATGGACGGCAGGTCTGGGTGAATTTCGCCCACCCGCTGAATGACACTATTCAGGTGATCGACAGTGTCAGCAAACAGATCATCCACGAATTCAAGCCCGGCCCCGCAGTCTTGCACATGGAGTTCACGCCGCGCGGGCATGAAGTCTGGATCAGCGTGCGCGACGCCAACAAGGTCATGGTCTACGACACGCACAGTTTTGAAAAACTGCGCGAGATCGACGCCGACAGCCCGTCTGGCATCTTCTTCACCGCCCGTGCGCACAGAACGGGGCTGTAAACGATGCGACATATCACGGACCCGATCGACCGTCGCCTGCTGGACGAATTTCAGCGCGACTTCCCGATCACCGAGAGACCGTTCCAGATGCTGGGTAACGCACTCGGGCTGGACGAAGCAGAAGTCATTCATCGCTTGTCCCGGATGCGCGCCACGGGCCGTATTACACGGGTTGGCGCCACCATCACACCCGGCGCGGTGACGGCCAGCACCCTGGCTGCCGTGGCGGCTCCGGAAGATCGGTTGGAGGAGGTTGCCGCCCTGATCGATGCCGAACCCGGCGTGAATCACAATTATCAACGCGAAGACGCGTGGAACCTGTGGTTTGTTGCGACCGGACCGGACCGCACGCATGTCAACGATACTCTGGCGCGGATCAGTCGATCCACCGGATTGCAGGTGCTGGACCTGCGGCTGGTACGCCCTTTCAACGTGGATCTTGGTTTTCGCATGACTGGCGGAGTCAAAAACGTACCTACGGCGCGAAAGGTCGATGCATCCGTCATGCGCGAGGGCGATCGCTGCCTGCTACAGTCTCTGAGTTCCGGGCTGTCTTTGGTCTCAGAACCCTATGCCGCTCTGGCTCGTTCGCTGAAACGGGATGTGACCGACGTGATGGAGCGGGTCGAAGCCCTGCATGCCGCCGGAATAATCTCGCGACTCGGCGTCATTGTGCGTCACCGGGCGCTTGGCTGGTCGGCCAATGCGATGGTGGTCTGGGACCTGCCGGCAGAACAGATTGAAACCGCCGGTCCGGCTTTGGCCGCCTTCCCGGGGGTGACCCTGTGTTATGAGCGTAATCCGGTTCCCGATGTCTGGCCATATCGCCTGTATTCCATGATCCACGCCCGTACACGCAATGAGGCTTTGGATGTTCTGGCGGGTGCGATTGCATTGCCCGAATTGGCCGGCGCACGGAACAAGGTCCTGTTCTCAACCCGCTGTTTCAAACAGACCGGCGCGCTGATTCAGGCAAAGGAGGTCGCCGCATGACGCTGGACCAAACGGATCGAGCGATCCTGAATCGTATGCAAGAGGATCTGCCGCTTACTTCGCGCCCTTACGCAACCGTCGCCACAGAGCTTGGCCTGTCCGAGGCGGAATTGCTGTCGCGTCTGAGCCGCATGAAAAATGACCGCGTCATCACGCGGTTCGGTCCGTTTTTTGACGCCGCGGCCATGGGTGGGGCTTTCTGCCTTTGCGCAATGGCCGTTCCAGACGAAGAATTCGAAACCGTCCTGACCAAAGTCAATGCACATCCCGAGGTGGCACATAATTATGAACGCACGCATCGGCTGAACATGTGGTTCGTGCTGGCCACCGAAACGCCCGAGGGGATCGAGGCCACCGCCGATGCCATCGAACGGGAAACGGGGATCCGTGTTCTCCGTTTCCCCAAACTTCAGGAATTTTTCATCGGCTTCCGGGTGGCGGCATGATCGACGCAACAGACAGACAGATTATCGAGTCGCTCCAGGGTGGACTGCCCTTGGTGGTCGCGCCCTATGCGCAGGTCGCTGCCGATCTGGGCCTGAGCGAGGCCACCCTGCTGGACCGGCTGGCCGCGCTGAAGGCGCGCGGGGTGATCCGACGGATCGCGGCAGCCCCCAACCATTACAAGCTGGGCATGACGTCGAACGGCATGACCGTCTGGGACGTGCAGGATGACCTGATCACCGAACTGGGCGCTCATATCGGGGCACTGCCTTTCGTCACCCATTGCTATGAACGGCCCCGCGCCCTGCCCGACTGGCCCTACAACCTGTTCGCCATGGTCCACGGCAGCTCGCGCGATGAGGTCGAAGATAAACGCGGCCAGATTGCCGCGATTCTGGGATCGGCCTGCTGCGGCAGCGACATCCTCTATTCCACGCGCATCCTGAAAAAGACCGGGCTGCGCCTGAAACAGAAAGGCTGAAACATGTTCCGCCTGACCGAATACATGCATCAGCTGGTCAAGCCGACACCGGTGCGCAAACGGCGCCCCGGTCCGGTAAAGCCGGTTGTTATCTGGAACTTGACGCGGCGCTGCAACCTGAAGTGCCGCCATTGCTACACCGTCTCGGCGGATGTCGCGTTCCCAGGTGAGCTCAGCCATGAGCAAGCCATGGTAACCCTTGAGGATCTGGGCCAGTTTCGCGTCCCGGCCCTGATCCTCTCGGGTGGGGAACCGCTGGACCGGTTCGATTTCTTCGACATTGCAAAACGCGCCCGTGATCTGGTGCCAATGCTGGCCTTGTCGACCAACGGAACCCGGATTTACGACGAAACCGCCGATATGATCGCGGATGTGGGCTTCAACTATGTCGGCATTTCGCTGGACGGGATCGGAGCGACGAATGACTGGTTTCGTGGCGTCGAGGGCGCTTTTGCGGACGCCCTGCGCGGCGTGCGAGAGTGTAAAAAGCGCGGCATCAAGGTTGGCCTGCGGTTCTGCCTGACCGAAGGCACGCAACATCACTTGCCTGACTTGCTGAGCCTTTGTGATGATGAAGGTGTCGACAAATTCTACCTGTCGCATCTTGTCTATGCGGGGCGCGGCGACAAGAACCGGGGCGAAGATGCCGCGCATCAGCGCACGCGCAAAGGCCTGGATCTGTTGCTGGAACGCGCCTGGGAAGCCGCATCGGGCGGCCGTCCGCTGGATATCGTGACCGGGAACAACGACGCTGATGCCGGATATTTCCTGAACTGGATTCGCACGCATTTCGACGCCGAAAAGGCTGCACATGTGCGCGCGCACCTGGCTGCGTGGGGTGGAAACTCAAGTGGCTTGGGCGTTGCCAATATCGACAATCTCGGCCGGGTCCATCCGGACACTTACTGGTCTGACTACACGGTGGGCAACGTAAAGACCAAATCGTTTTCCGAACTCTGGACCGGCGATGATCCGATGCTTGCCATGCTCCGCACTCGCCCACGCCCGCTGAAGGGGCGCTGCGGAGCCTGCGAACTCAAGGACGTGTGCGGCGGCAATACCCGCATCCGCGCCCTGCAATTGACCGGTGATCCGTGGGCCGAGGATCCGGCCTGTTACCTGTCCAACCAGGAAATCGGTGTGGATGACGCAGGGGAACGCCTTCAGGTCACACCGTTTCGGGGGAAAAGCCATGATCCGGCGCATCAGTTCTTTTAAGACACTCACATTCGGTACGTTGTGCTCGGTGTTGCTGGCGGGCACCGCCTGGGCGGATGCCCAATCGGATTACGCCGAACATTGCGCCTCATGCCACGGCGAGAACCGTCTGGGCGGGGTTGGCCCCGCGCTGATCCCTGAAACGCTCAAACGCATGCGGGGTCCCCGGGTCGCTGCGGTAATCGCGGAAGGGCGCGCGGCGACACAAATGCCGGCCTTCTCGCACGAGCTGGATGCTCTGCAAATCGAAGAGCTGGCCGGTTGGTTGAAGTCGCCGTTGGAATCCGACCCCGAATGGGGCGAGGCCCAGATATTGGCCAGCCGGACGCTGGACGAGGAATATGTGCCGGTGGATGCGCCCGTCTGGGACAGCGACCCGATGAACATCACCTTGGTTGTGGAAACCGGCGATCACCATGTCAGCGTTCTGGACGGCGACACGTTCGAGGTTTTGGACCGGTTCGAAACCCCCTTCGCCGTGCATGGCGGCCCCAAGTTCAGCCCGGATGGGCGGTATGTTTTCATCATGTCGCGCGATGGCTGGGTCCAGAAGTACGACATTTGGGCGCTGAAACAGGTGGGCCGCGTGCGTGCCGGCCTGAACAGCCGCAACATCGCCATGTCGGGCGATGGCAAATGGGTGGCCGTGGCGAACTACCTGCCCAACAGCCTGACGGTGTTGTCCACCGAAGACCTTTCCGTCGCAAAGGTCATCGAGGTCAAAAGCAAGAAGGGCCTGCCCAGCCGCGTCTCTGCAGTCTACCAGGCCCCTCCGCGGGAAAGCTTTGTTCTGGCGCTGAAGGATGTGCCCGAGATTTGGGAAGTGTTCTACGGCGCCAATCCCCCGCAATCCGGGCTTGGTCATGATTTCCGCATCGAAGGCCAGTTCAAGAACCCTGATCCATTCCCTGTGCGCAAGATCACCACAGCTGACTATCTGGACGATTTCTTTTTCGACCAGAGTTATGAATATGTCATGGGGGCGTCCCGCGATGGCAAGGGCGGGCAAGTGATTGATCTGGTGATCGGGCACAAGGTGGCCGATCTGGATTTGCCCGGAATGCCGCATCTGGGCTCGGGGATCACATGGAAACACGGCGATACGACCGTGATGGCTACGCCGCACCTGACAGACGGCGCCGTGTCGGTGATCGACATGGAAAGCTGGGAAACCGTCAAACGGATCAAGACCGAAGGGCCCGGGTTCTTCATGCGCAGCCATGAGAATTCGCCTTATGTCTGGGCCGATGTTTTCTTTGGCCCCAACAAGGACGCGATGCACGTCATCGACAAGCAAAGCCTTGAAATCGTAAAGACCCTGCGCCCTGCACCGGGCAAGACCGTGGCCCATGTCGAGTTCACCAGAGATGGCAGCCACGCGCTGGTTTCAATCTGGGAAGATGACGGCGCAGTGATCGTCTATGACGCGCAGACACTGGAGGAAATCCGCCGCCTGCCGATGCGCAAACCTTCGGGGAAATACAATGTCTGGAACAAGATCACCTTCTCGGAAGGAACCAGCCACTGAGGGGAAATGGCCAGTTTGGAAACTGGCCATTCTGCTGTATCCGGCCACGGCGTTGACCGTGGCCATCAACCTGTTTTTGCTCGGGCTTATCCTGCACAGCGTCGGGTTCGGCGCAATCGAACCGGTGCCTGCAATCCTCTGGTCGATTCCACTGGGTATTCCTGCGGCATGGCTGGCCGGTCGGTGGCTGCGTGGATTGATGGATGAGGCCGACGGGTAGGTGCAAATTTTCAGGCACCTGACCTAAGTCAAGTTTCCGCCTGAAAGAATCCCCTAAGTTTCAGAAAAGAACGCCGAGCTGGATTCTCAATGCCTACCGTCCGCCCCCCGCATAGCCTGTTTGATCGCGTGTCCCGCGCGGTGTGCGGTTTGGTGGGTATTTTCCTGTTGCTTTTGCAGATGCTTGGCCCGGTGCTGGCGAGTCCCGGGGACAGCATGTGGATCGAGATCTGCTCGGAGGCAGGGGCGGTCTGGGTTGAAGTGGACCTTGAGGAAGGCACTGATGACCCGACCGCGCCTTGCCCGAAATGCGCCGATTGCGCGCTGTGCGCGGTGACAACGGCAGCCCCGCTGCCGGATCTGCCGCTGCTGATGCAATCCGAAAATGTACGGACAGTACCCGCTGCAATCGGGGATCTGTGCATTTTGTACAACTCAAGGCGACTGTGGCCCGAAACCCGAGGCCCCCCGTTCGCGACCCAAGAAGAATCTGAACGCGCCCTGCGCGCGTCCGTGGCGTCCACCCTAGCAACCGGAGGTGCGCCGTGGTCGTAAGTCGCGCAATCCATTTCCTGCTGGCTTTCACTCTGTCCTGCCTGATGGCGATCAGCGCCCATGCCGACAGCCTGGCCAGTTTCCTGCCCGACATCGAACCTGCCGATCTGGCCCCCGGCGCCGATGCCTTTGGCCCGGTGCGCGATGACGTCAAGGTCGCCCCCGTCCTGAAGGGCGGCGAGATCATTGCCTGGGCATTCCTGACCTCGGACTTTGTTGGCACGACGGGTTATTCCGGCAAACCGATCCACGTCGTTGCCGCCATCGACAACGACGCGGTGTTGACCGGAGTGCAACTGGTCAAGCACTCGGAACCCATCGTGCTGATCGGCATCCCCAATTCCCGCATGGTTGAATTGACCGAAGGCTATGCGGGCCTTGACCTTAAGGTTGAAGCCGAAACCGGGGGAGAGGGGCACGACCTCGACATCATCTCGGGCGCGACGGTCACGATCATGGTGATCGACGACAGCCTTGTGCGTGGCGGTATCAAGGTGGCGCGTGCATTGGGTCTGGGCGGCCTGTCACCGTTGCAGGCCGACGGGCCAAAGCGCGAAGTCGATATGGCGCAGAATGCGGTCCATGACTGGTCAACCCTTTCGGGCGACGGCTCGATCCGTCGGCTGACGCTGGATGTCGGGCAGGTCAATGCCGCCTTCGAGGCCACCGGAGACCAGCGCGCGATCAAGCGGCCCGAACCGGGTGAACCGGATGACACGTTCATCGACATGCATATGGCGCTTGTCTCGGTTCCGTCGATCGGCAAGTCACTGCTGGGCGACGCCGAGTACCAGAACCTTGTGAACTGGTTGGACGAGGGCGAACAGGCCATTCTGGTGCTGGGGCGCGGTGCCTACAGTTTCAAGGGGTCAGGCTATGTACGCGGCGGAATTTTCGATCGGATCCAGTTGATCCAGGGCGACAACTCGGTCCGGTTCTTCGACAAACAGCAAGTACGCCTTGGCAAGGTTGCAGCCCCGGATGCGCCCAGTTTCACAGAGCTGGACATCTTCAAGATCCCCGCCGATGCCGAGTTCGACCCGACCGAGCCGTTCCGCCTGCAACTGCTGGTACAGCGTGCCGTGGGTGCCGTTGAGAAAACCTTTCTGACATTCGATCTGGGTTACAAACTGCCCGACCGTTACCTGCTGCCCGTCGCAGCCTCTAAGGTTGTCGAGGATGCGACCGGCGAAGCCGCCGCCAAGGCTGCCCTGTGGCAGCGCATCTGGAAGGATCGCACTGTTGAAATCGCCGTTCTTGGCGTCATGCTGCTGGTCCTGACCGCGACGTTCTTCTTCCAGTTCCACGCGACAATGAATGCGCGGGTCTTCTACTGGTTCCGCATCGGTTACCTGACAATGACCCTGTTCTTCATCGGCTGGTACGCCAACGCGCAGCTGAGCGTGGTGAACCTGATGGCACTGGCAGGCAGCCTGCGCACAGGATTCTCGTGGGATGCGTTCCTGCTGGACCCGCTGGTGTTCATTCAATGGTTCGCCGTCGCCGCCGCGCTGTTGTTCTGGGGTCGCGGGGCCTATTGCGGATGGCTGTGTCCGTTCGGCGCGTTGCAGGAATTGACCAACAAGATCGCGCGGGCGTTCAAAGTGCCGCAATGGACTTTGCCCTGGGGTCTGAACGAACGCCTGTGGCCCGCGAAATACATGATCTTTCTGGGTCTTTTTGGCCTGAGTTTCGTATCGATCCCGCTGGCCGAGAAATATGCCGAGGTCGAGCCGTTCAAAACGGCGATCATTCTGAAATTCATGCGCGATTGGCCTTTCGTGGTCTTTGCGCTGGCCCTGCTGGGGATCGGGCTGTTCATTGAACGGTTCTATTGCCGCTATCTCTGCCCGCTGGGCGGCGCACTGGCGATCCCTGCCCGAATTCGCATGTTCGACTGGCTGCGCCGCTACAAGGATTGCGGCACGCCCTGTCAGACCTGCGCCAATGAATGCCCCGTTCAGGCGATCCACCCCACCGGTGAGATAAATCCGAACGAGTGCGTCACCTGCCTGCATTGTCAGGTGCTCTACCAGTCCGAGGACAAATGTCCTGTCGTTATCCGCCAGCTGAAACGGCGGGCCAAGACAGGGTCGGTCCAGATGAAGACCCCACTCGGACAACCACCGGCGAACCATCCGAACGCCAAACCGCAATCCGTTTCCTAAAAGGAGGAACGAACATGTCGGAACATGACAACAAACTAACCGTCACACGCCGTGGGATGCTGGGTGCAACAGCAACCGGTGCCGTGCTGGCCGGGACCGGTCTGGGCTCGACCCTGATGACCGCGAAGCAGGCGAGCGCCGCGGCCAATGCCAATCTCGAACCGGGCGAACTGGACGAGTATTACGGTTTCTGGTCCTCGGGTCAGACCGGCGAGCTGCGCATTCTGGGCTTCCCATCCATGCGCGAGCTGATGCGGGTGCCGGTGTTCAACCGCTGCTCGGCCACGGGCTGGGGTCAGACCAACGAGTCACTGAAGATCATGACCGAAGGGTTGCTGCCTGAAACCAAGGAGTTTCTCGCCAAGCGCGGCATGAAAACCTATGACAACGGCGACCTTCACCACCCGCACATGTCGTTCACCGACGGCACCTATGACGGCCGCTATCTGTTCATGAACGACAAGGCCAACACCCGCGTCGCGCGTGTCCGCTGTGACGTGATGAAATGCGACAAGATCACCGAGATCCCGAACGCCAAGGCGATCCACGGTCTGCGTCCGCAGAAATTCCCGCGCACCGGCTATGTCTTTGCCAATGGTGAAGATGAAACTCCGCTGGTCAACGATGGCAGCGTGCTGGACGATCCGTCGCAATACGTGAACATCTTCACCGCGCTGGACGGCGATACCATGGAAGTGGCGTGGCAGGTGATCGTGTCGGGCAACCTCGACAACACCGACTGCGACTATCAGGGCAAATACGCCTTCTCGACCTCGTACAACTCGGAAATGGGCATGAACCTGGCCGAGATGACCGAGAACGAGCTGGACCACGTCGTCGTTTTCAACATCGCCGAGATCGAAAAAGGCATCGAAGCCGGCGATTATCAGGAGTTAAAAGGCGTCAAGGTTCTGGACGGGCGCAAAGGGCAGAACAAGAAATACACCCGTTACATCCCGATCCCGAACTCTCCGCACGGCATCAACACCGCGCCAGACGGCAAGCACGTCTGCATCAACGGCAAGCTGTCGCCAACCGTCTCGATCATGGACGTCACCAAGCTGGACGCCCTGTTCGAAAGCGACGCCGACCCGCGGTCCTGCATCGTAGGTGAACCGCAGTTGGGTCTTGGCCCGCTTCACACTGCCTATGATGGCCAGGGCAACGCGTTCACCACGCTGTTCCTGGACAGCCAGATCGTGAAGTGGAACATCGACAAGGCCATCCGCGCCTACAATGGCGAGGACGTGGACCCGATCATCTCGAAGGTTGACGTGCATTATCAGCCGGGTCACAACTCGACTTCCATGGGTGAGACCAAGGATGCCGACGGCAAGTGGCTGATTTCGATGAACAAGTTCTCGAAAGACCGCTTCCTGAACGTGGGTCCTCTTAAACCCGAGAACGAACAGCTGATCGACATTTCGTCGGATGAGATGAAAGTGGTGCACGACGGCCCGACCTTTGCCGAGCCGCACGACTCGATCATCGTTCGCAGCGACATCGTGAACCCGGTCAACGTCTGGGATCGCAACGACGTTACCTGGGAAGACGCCCGCAAACAGGCCGAAGCCGATGGTATCGATCTGGAAGAAGGTGCGGAAGAACCGATCCGGGACGGCAACAAGGTGCGGGTCTACATGACCTCGCAGGCGCCGACCTTCAGCCTCGAGAAGTTCACCGTCAAACAGGGCGACGAGGTCACGGTTTACATCACCAACCTGGATGATGTGGACGACGTGACCCACGGCTTCTGCCTGGGCAACTACGGAATCGCGATGGAAGTCGCACCGATGGCAACCGCCTCGGTCACCTTCACCGCCGACCGTCCGGGCGTGCACTGGTTCTATTGCCAGTGGTTCTGCCATGCGCTGCACATGGAAATGCGCGGCCGGATGCTGGTCGAACCGCAAGGAGCCTGACCCATGCGCTGGCCCCTGCTCATACCGCTCCTGCTCGGCTCGCCCCTTTGGGCGGCGGACTGGGATGTGCCCAACCGGGCGGGGGCCATCAATGAAATACTGGCTCAGGCGGCGGACGGAGATACCCTCCGCCTGAGCCCCGGTGTTTATGCCGAACATCTGATTCTGGACCGGCCCGTCACGATCGACGGGCTGGGACAGGCCACCATTGACGGGCAAGGCACCGGCAGCGTCATCACCGTAACCGGCCCGGGCGTGACCGTGCGCGGCCTGACAGTGATCGGCTCGGGTTCAAGCCATGACGGGATCGACAGTGGCATCCAGCTTACCAAGACGGCCCGCGCGCCGGTGATCGAAGACAATGAACTGCTGGGCAATCTTTACGGTATCGACATTCATGGTGCCAAGGACAGCATTGTGCGTGGCAACCGGATCGAAGGGCGTCAGGACCAGCGGATGAATGACCGTGGCAATGGCGTCTATGTCTGGAATGCGCCCGGTGCGCGGGTTGAGGACAATCACATCCGCTATGGGCGCGACGGGATCTTCGTGAACTCGTCCAAGAAGAACACCTTTACCGGCAACCTGTTCCGCGATCTGCGCTTTGCCGTGCATTACATGTATGCCGACAATTCGGTGGTCAGCGACAATGTCTCGATCGGCAACGATCTGGGCTATGCAGTGATGTTCACGACCAATGTGAAGGTCGCAGACAATGTCTCGATCGGTGACCGTGAACATGGCGTGATGCTGAATTATGCCAACAAGAGTCAGATCACCGGAAACGTGGTGATCGGTGCCAAGGAAAAGTGCACCTTCCTTTATAACTCCAACAAGAACGAATTCACCGACAACTGGTTCCAGGGATGCGGCATCGGCATCCACTTTACCGCCGGTAGCGAACGCAACCGCATCGTTGGCAATTCCTTCATCGGGAACCGGACACAGGTGAAATACGTCTCGACCAAATGGGTCGAGTGGTCCGAAGACGGGCGCGGCAACTACTGGTCCGATTTTGCCGCCTATGACGTGGATGGCAACGGCATCGCCGATGCCCCGTATCGGCCAAACGACTCGATGGACCATGTGCTGTGGACCCAACCCGCAGCCAAATTACTGCTCGGCTCCCCCGCCGTGCAACTGGTGCGCTGGTCGCAATCCGCCTTCCCGGCCCTGTTGCCGGGCGGCGTGATGGACAGCAACCCATTGATGCAAGCCCCTGAACCCCCAGCTATGAAAAAGGTGCCTCATGACGGATAAGGCCCTGTCAATCGACCATGTTCTCAAGGACCGAGGAAAAACCCGCGTTCTTGACGATATCACCCTGTCTCTTGCCCCCGGCCAGCGCGTTGCGCTGCTGGGCCATAACGGCGCGGGCAAGTCGACCCTGATCAAATCCATCCTCGGCCTGACGCCGATCCATGGCGGAGCCATTCGGATCGGAGACGCCACCCCCGGTAGTGCTCAGGCCCGGCGCGAAACAGCGTATCTGCCCGAAGCGGTGTCGTTTCATCCCGCGCTAACCGGGCGTGAGCAGTTGACCCTGTTTGCGCAGCTTTCAAGCGCAAAAGCCGATGTGTCCGGTTTGCTGGATCGTGTCGGCCTGAGTGACGCTTTGGACCGTCGGATCGGAACGTATTCCAAAGGCATGCGGCAACGTCTGGGACTGGCGCAGGTGTTGCTAGGCCAACCGAAAGTGGCGTTACTGGATGAGCCGACAAGCGGGCTGGACCCGATCTCGCGGCAGGACCTCTATGCCATCATTGATGAATTGGCCGCGCAGGGTACCGCGGTGCTGATTGCCAGCCATGCGCTGACCGAGGTTGAGGCGCGCACCGACCGGATCGCTATCATGCGCAAGGGCCGGATGGTGGCTGATGACACCCTGAACAATCTGTCAGCGCTGGCCGGTCTACCGATCCGCCTGAAGGTACGCGCCAGTGCCAACCCTGACGCTTTGGCCGCTGAGCTGGGCGGCAGCCGGATCAACGGCGCATCCGTTGAATTGCTCTGCACACCCGAAGACAAGATGGAGGCCCTGCGCCGGATCGCCGGGCTGGGCGACGCGATAGCGGATTTGGAAATGACCCCGCCCAAGCTGGAAGACCTCTATCGCCACTATGCACAGGAGGATTTGCAATGACCCGCTTCCTCGCCATCACCCGAACTGAAATGCTGATCCTGCGCCGCAACCGCTGGCTGCTGGTTGCCACGCTGATCATGGTGCTGTTCGCCTTGGCGCTGACCTTTGCAGGCAGTGCGCCAACCGGAACGCTGGGCGTTGACATGCTGACCGTTTCGGTTGCGTCGATGACCACGCTGTCGGTTTACCTCGCGCCCCTTCTGGCGCTGATGATCTCGTTCGACGCCATCGCCGGAGACGTGGACCGGGGCAGCCTGTCGCTGTTGCTGTCTTATCCGGCCGGACGCGGAGAAATCCTGTTGGGCAAGTTCACTGCCCATCTGGCCGCTCTCGCTTTTGCCATGACCGTCGGTTTCGGCACCGCGGGCGCGGTGGCCGCGTTCTTTGGCGGGGCCGGACCGGAAAGCCTGATGGCACTGGTGCGCCTGATCCTCACCTCGATCCTGTTGGGCGCCGTGTTTCTGGCGCTGGGATACCTGCTGTCCGCTTTGGCAAAGGGGGCCACGGCGGCGGCGGGGATGTCGGCCGGGCTCTGGCTGGTTTTTGTCGTCCTCTATGATCTGGGCCTGTTGGGGGCCGTCGTCATGGATAAGGGCGGCAGCTTCACCCAATCCGTCTTTCCCTGGGTGATGGTCGCCAACCCGGCCGACGCGTTCCGTCTGTGGAACATCGCGGCGACTGAAGGCGTTGCCATGGCATCCGGCATGACAGGAGCGGCGCAGGCCCTGCCGGTCTGGGCTGCACCCGTCTCCCTGCTGATCTGGCCGGTGCTGAGCTTCGCCCTCGCCCGCCTCGCATTCCGTAGGGTCGAGCCATGAAGCGTCTCGCCTTGATCGCGCTGGTCGCGTTGGCAGCCTGCAAGGAAGACCTGGCCGAGGCCCCCGATCCGGTGGATCTGACCCCGGACGCGCTGAGCTATTTCTGCCAGATGAACATCGCCGAACATGGCGGCCCCAAGGGGCAGATCCATCTGGAAGGATATCCCGCACCGTTGTTTTTTGCGCAGGTGCGCGACATGGTGGCATACCTCAAAAGCCCTGAACGTGATGCCGACATCACAGCCGTCTATGTCAGCGACATGGGTATTGCGCCAAGCTGGCGGCAGCCGGGTATCTCGAACTGGATCGCCGCGGATGGCGCGACCTTTGTTGTCGGCGCCAATGTGGCAGGTGGCATGGGTGCGCGCGAAGTGGTGCCTTTTGCCGATCCTGCCGATGCACAGGCATTCATTGAGATTTACGGCGGAACGGCACTGGGCCTGCCGGACATTCCGGACACCGAAGTGCTTGGCCCTGTCGATCTTGAACTGTCGTTGGAGACCCCCGTATGACCGCCTTGTCGCGCCGCCGATTTCTGATCATCTCAGCCGCTTGTGCTGCGGCCACACCACTTGCGGCCTCGGACGCGCGCTGGCACGGGACCGCGCTGGGTGCCACCGCCAGCCTGCGCCTTGTGGGTCTGACGGACGCCGAAGCTGCACCCATCATGGCCGCCATGGAGACCGAGATTGCCCGGCTGGAAGACATCTTCAGCCTGTATCGTCCGCAATCGCAGCTCAGCCGGTTGAACCGCGATGGTGTGCTGACGGCGCCCGCTCCTGAATTGTTGAAGGTGCTAAGCCTCAGCACAGCGCTGCATCAGGCATCGGGTGGCGCATTTGATCCAAGCATTCAACCCGTGTGGGCGGCATTGGCTGCGGGCGCGCGCCCGGACGATCTGATTGAAGTTCAACAGGCAATAGGCTGGGAAAAGGTAATTTTCGACGCCTCGGCCATTCGCCTTCCGGTGCCCGGAAAATCGGCGCTGACGTTGAACGGTATAGCGCAGGGCGCGATCACCGACCGGATCGCCGACCTGCTGCGTGCTTATGGTCTGCGTGATGTTCTGGTCAATATGGGAGAGGTTGCCGCCCTGGGTGCACGTGGTGACGGTGCGCCATGGAAAGTTGGATTGGCGGCGCCGGACCAAACGGTTCTGAAGCGGATTGAATTGAGCGATCGGGCAGTGGCGACATCTTCAACGCTGGCGACTCAGCTCGGCCAAGGCGTCGGGCACATCATTACCTTGGATGGGCCTTCAAACCACGACAGGACCGTTTCGGTTTCTTCCCCGAAAGCGGCAATTGCGGATGGGTTGTCCACTGCGCTTTGCGCGGCATCCGCCGACAGAGCCAAAGAGATCCTAGCGTTCTTCCCCGACGCCCGTATCGAATTAAACGTTTAATGAAGAATTACAAATCTCAGACTGAACAAAAAAATCCGAAAAAGTATGATATAGGTCAATTCGTGCGCTGCTGAAAGCAGCTAGGAAGTAAGGACGCGAACCTATCAATCCAATTTCGAGTCGCCAGCTATGAGCCAGATGACCAGCAGACGCGCTTTTCTAAGCGCGCGTGTCCTGCGGGAGGACCCAGATGCGATCCGTCCGCCGGGGGCAGTAGCAACTGGCTTCAGCGATCTATGCACACGTTGCGAAGACTGCGCCGCGGCTTGTCCTGAAGACATCATCACATTCGACGATGCCGGTTTCCCCGTTCTGGACCTGTCCGCAGGCGGTTGCACCTTGTGTGGTGACTGCGCCGACGTTTGTCCGACCCCGGCGTTGCTGACCGAACGTGTTGCCGAATGGCCATGGCGCGCACGAATCGATGACACAAGCTGCCTGTCGACCAACGGCGTAAGCTGCCGCCTGTGTCAGGACAATTGTGAACAGGATGCCATCCGCTTTCGCCTGCAACTGGGCGGACGCGCGGAACCGGCGCTTGAAACAGAAACCTGCATCGGTTGCGGTAGTTGTTCCGCCGCCTGCCCCGCCGGGGCGATCGTGATGCACCGCCCCGTCCCACACCACCCGGAGGTGACCCAATGAACATCTGTGGCTGTCTGGTCCACATCGCCCCCGATTACACCGATGCCGCACGCGCGGCGATGGCCGAAACTCAGGGCGTCGAGCTTCATGCCGAAGCCGAGGACGGCCGTTTTGTAGTTGTTGTCGAGGATACGGCCGACAAGCTGGCCTCGGACACCATCATGGATCTGCACCAGATCCCCGGAGTGATCTCACTGTCACTTACTTATCACCATTTCGAAGATCTCGCGGAGACGGCTCCGCGTCCTGATGCTCCAAGCCAACCGTCCAGCAGGAGGCCCATGCAATGACCATCTCTGAATCCCGTCGTACATTTCTGAAAGCGTCCGCAGCGGCAGCCACTGCCTCGGCTGCGGGCATTCCCATGGCCGCAGGTCAGGCCAACGCTCAGGTCGGCGCGCCCGATATTCGCTGGGACAAGGCTGCCTGCCGGTTCTGTGGCACAGGCTGTTCGGTTCTGGTGGGCACCAAGGACGGCCGCGTGGTCGCCACGCAAGGTGACCCCGACGCACCGGTGAACAGGGGCCTGAACTGTATCAAGGGCTATTTCCTGTCCAAGATCATGTACGGCAAAGACCGCCTGACCACACCGCTTTTGCGCAAGACCAACGGCCAGTATGACAAGAATGGCGAGTTTGAACCGGTCAGCTGGGATGAAGCCTTTGATGTGATGGCCGCCAAATGGAAAGAGGCCCTTGCCAAGAAGGGCCCGACCAGCGTGGGGATGTTTGGTTCGGGGCAGTGGACGGTCTGGGAAGGCTATGCCGCCGCGAAGATGATGAAGGCCGGGTTCCGGTCGAACAACATTGATCCCAATGCGCGTCACTGCATGGCCTCGGCCGTGGTTGGTTTCATGCGCACTTTCGGCATTGATGAGCCGATGGGGTGCTATGACGACCTTGAGCACGCCGATACCTTCGTGCTGTGGGGATCGAACATGGCTGAGATGCACCCGATCCTGTGGTCGCGCCTGACCGACACCCGCCTGACGAAACCGGGTTGCGAAGTGCATGTGCTTTCGACTTTCGAGCACCGCTCGTTCGAGCTGGCCGATAATGGCATGGTCTTTGCACCGCAAACCGATCTGGCGATCCTGAACTATATTGCGAACTACATCATCCAGAATGGCGCGGTGAACGAAGAGTTCGTCAAGAACCACGTCAACATCACCAAAACCGCCACCGATATCGGTTACGGCCTGCGGGACAACAACCCCCTGCAACAAGAGGCTGAAAACCCGAACTCGGGCAAGTTGGAGCCGATCAGCTTCGAGGAATATGCCGAAGCCGTTTCGAAATACACGCTGGAATACACGTCGGAACTGTCCGGTGTTCCGGCGGACAAGCTGGAGCGTCTGGCCCAGCAATATGCCGATCCGAACCGCAAGGTGATGAGCCTGTGGACCATGGGCTTCAACCAGCATACCCGTGGGTCGTGGGTGAACTCGCTGATGTATAACGTGCACCTGCTGGTGGGCAAGATTTCGGAACCCGGCAACTCGCCCTTCTCGCTGACCGGTCAACCGTCGGCCTGCGGTACGGCGCGCGAGGTTGGTACCTTTGCCCACCGCCTGCCCGCCGACATGGTGGTGATGAACGACAAGCACCGCGAGATCTGCGAAACCGCATGGAACGTGCCCGCTGGCACCATTCCTGACAAGCCCGGTTTCCACGCCGTGCTGCAACACCGCAAGCTGAAGGATGGTGATCTGAACGCCTATTGGGTTCAGTGCACCAACAACATGCAGGCTGCGCCAAACATCAATGAGGAAGGCTATCCCGGCTATCGCAACCCGGAAAACTTCATCACTGTTTCAGACCCCTACCCGACGGTCACTGCGGTTTCCGCCGACCTGATCCTGCCCACCGCCATGTGGGTCGAGAAGGAAGGCGCCTATGGCAACGCCGAACGCCGCACCCAGTTCTGGCGGCAGCAGGTCAAGGCACCGGGCGAGGCCAAATCGGACCTGTGGCAGGTGATGGAGTTCTCGAAACGCTTCACCGTCGAAGAGGTCTGGGGCGAAGAATTGCTGGCCGCCATGCCCGAGCATCGTGGCAAGACCATGTATGACGTCCTGTTTGCCAATGGCAGCGTCGACAAGTTTCCGCTGTCGGAAACTGCCGAGGGCTTTGACAATGACGAATCCGAGCATTTCGGCTTTTACGTACAGAAAGGTCTGTTCGAAGAGTACGCCAACTTCGGGCGCGGCCATGCGCATGATCTGGCACCATTCGAAACCTACCACCAGGCCCGCGGTCTGCGCTGGCCGGTCGTGGATGGCAAGGAAACGCTTTATCGTTTCCGCGAAGGCTATGACCCCTACGTGTCCGAAGGTGCTGGCGTGGAATTCTATGGCCACAAGGATGGCAAGGCCAAAATCATCTTTGCGCCCTATGAACCTGCCGCAGAAGAGCCGGATGCGGAATTCGATCTTTGGCTGTGCACCGGTCGCGTGCTGGAACACTGGCATTCAGGGTCGATGACACGCCGGGTACCGGAACTGCACCGCGCCTATCCAAACGCTGTCGTCTACATGCACCCGCAGGACGCCAAGGATCGGGGTCTGCGCCGGGGTCAGGAGATTGTTCTGTCGACCCGCCGCGGCGAGGTCACCAGCCGTGTTGAAACACGGGGTCGGAACAAGGTGCCGCGCGGTCTGGTCTTTATGCCGTGGTTCGATGAGCACCAGCTGACCAACAAGCTGACGCTGGACGCAACCTGCCCGCTGTCGAAAGAGACCGACTTCAAGAAGTGCGCCTGCAAGGTTGAGCGCGCGTAACCAGCAAGGATCATACGGGTCGTTCCCATGTCTCTTGTCGATAAACCCCTTTCGCCGCAGCGGCGCCGGTTCCTGCAGGACTCGGCGCGGGCGGCGGGCGGCTGCGTGGTCGCCGGATCGTTGCTGGCCTATCTGGCCCGCGACGCCCGCGCCCTGCCCGCCGATGCATTGCGCCCGCCCGGCGCATTGCCCGAGAAGGAGTTCCTGTCGGCCTGCATCCGTTGCGGTTTATGCGTGCGGGACTGCCCGTACGATACCCTGAAACTGGCCGAGCTTGGCTCGGATGCGGTGGCGACGGGAACACCATTCTTCATCGCCCGGGATGTTCCCTGCGAAATGTGCGACGACATTCCGTGTGTCGCCGCATGTCCAACAGGGGCGCTGGACCCCGGGCTGGAGAATATCGACGATGCCGAGATGGGTGTTGCCGTTCTGGTCGATCAGGAAAACTGCCTGAATTTCCTCGGTCTGCGCTGCGACGTCTGCTATCGCGTCTGCCCCGTCATTGACGAGGCGATCACGTTGGAGACGGCGCATAATACCCGGTCGGGTCATCATGCTTTGTTCATTCCAACCATTCATGCCGACCGCTGCACCGGCTGCGGCATGTGCGAGAAAAGCTGTGTTCTGCCCGAGGCCGCCATCAAGGTTCTGCCGGCCCGGCTGGCGCGCGGCAGTTCGGCCGAGCATTACCGCAAGGGTTGGGAGGAAAAAGCCGCCAAAGGCGCACCGGTGGTCGAGGGGATCATCGATCTTCCGGACCGTTTGCCCGGACCGGGAACCGACAATCTTGCCGCGCCCGGCGGTTTTGCGCCTCAATATGATCTGCCGGGGGTGGGGCAATGAGTACTCGCACGCACATGCCCGTCGGTCAGGAGGCCGTTGAAGGCAAAGGGTGGATCGGGGCGCATCGCTTTTTGCTGATGCGCCGCGCAAGCCAGCTGTTCTTTCTGGTTCTGTTTCTACTGGGCCCGTGGTTTGGCATCTGGATTGTCGAGGGCAATTTGGCAGGATCACTGACGCTGGGCGTGCTGCCTTTGACCGATCCGTTCATCCTGATGCAAAGCTTGGTTGCAGGTCATTGGCCCGAAGTGACTGCGCTGATCGGCGGGCTGATCGTTCTGGTGGTCTATGCCCTGATTGGTGGCCGTGTCTATTGTTCCTGGGTTTGCCCCATAAACCCGGTGACAGACGCGGCCAACTGGGTGCACCGCAAACTGGACCTGCCGAAAGGCTGGCAACCCAAGCGCGGCACCCGGCTGTGGATTCTGGCAACCGTGCTGCTGGTCTCGGGCCTGAGTGGTGTGATCGCGTGGGAGCTGGTCAACCCGATCACCATGCTGCATCGCGGGCTGGTATTCGGCATGGGCTTTGTCTGGGCCATGATCGCGGCCATCTTCGTGTTTGACGTCTTCGTCTCACGCCATGGCTGGTGCGGCCATCTGTGCCCGGTGGGCGCGTTCTACGGGTTGATCGGGTCGAAAAGCCTGCTGCGGGTCAGTGCCGCCAATCGCACGGCCTGTGATGACTGTATGGATTGCTATGCGGTCTGTCCTGAAAATCAGGTGATCTCACCCGCGCTGAAAGGCAAGCCGGGAAGCTCGCCCCTGATCCTGTCACCCGACTGCACAAACTGCGGACGCTGCATCGATGTCTGCGCAGTCGACGTCTTCAACTTTACTCACCGGTTCGACGACCTTGTCGTTCAACCTTCCGATCCAGTTGCCGCGCCTGAGCCGCGCGCTGCCAGACCTATCTAGGGGAGTGCCAAGATGAAAAGATCAATCGTTACAGGCGGAATTGCCCTTCTACCCGTAGTTTTGCTGAGCGGATGGGCCTTTGCCCAGTCCGCTCAAGTCCAAACGCTGCGGGGCGCGGACGTAGACGAGCCGATCCCTTTGGATCAGATTCACAAAAATGTCGAAGGACGGATGCAACGTAATTATCGCCAGCAGCCACCGCTGATTCCGCATTCGATCGAGCAATATCAGATTGATGTGCGCACCAATCAGTGCCTGTCCTGCCATGACTGGTCCAAGGCAGGTGAGCGTAACGCGCCGACCCTTTCAATGACACACTATCTGGATCGCGAAGGCCGCGAATTGGATCGCGTCGCCGGGACCCGTTATTTCTGCAACCAATGTCACGTTCCGCAGGCGGACGCGCCGCCGCTTGTTGAAAACGTGTTCCAGCCCTCGACCGGCAACTGATTCAACACAAGATTGAAAGGAGCACCGACATGGCAGACTCCCCTGAAAAACGCAGCTTTCTGGGTCGCCTTTGGAACGCGATCTGGACGCCGGCGGTAATGTTCAGCTCGGGCTTTCTGATCCTTGCCGGATTTCTGGCCGGTATCCTGTTCTGGGGCGGATTTCACTGGACCCTGGAACTGACCAACACCGAAGAGTTCTGCGTCTCGTGTCACACGATGGAAACGAACCTGGGTGAGTATCGCGAGACGATCCACTACAACAACCACTCCGGCGTGCGTGCGATCTGCTCAGACTGCCACGTTCCGGATGAGTGGAACCACAAGATCAAAGCCAAGATCATGGCCGTGAAGGACGTCTATCATGAACTGGTGGGCACCATCAGCACACCCGAGAAATACGAGGATCACCGCCTGGCGATGGCCTCGGCCGTCTGGAAGAAAATGAAAGCGTCTGACAGCCGCGAGTGCCGCAACTGTCACAACTTTGACTACATGGACTTCACCATTCAGGAAACCCGCGCTGCCTCGGAACACCAACGCGCCATCGACAACGGTATGACCTGTATTGATTGCCACCAGGGTATCGCCCACAGCCTGCCACCCAACTATCTGGAAACATACGAAAAGGTGACTGCTGGATTGGAAGATGAAGTTGTGCAGGAGCACGCTGCCGCGGGTGACGACATCCGCGATTTCCTGAACAACAGCTCGAATTGATGTGGGGGCAGAGATGTTAGAGTTACTTGGAACCATCGGTGGCAACGTCCTGAGCTTGCCCGGCATACTCGGTCTGGCGCTAGGCATGATGACCCGCAAGCTGTGGCTGGGTGCGGCATTGGGCGGCGCAGTCGGCGTATTCGAAACGCTGGTTTTCGCAGGCTTCCGGTTTGCGCATGTAGAGCCACTGGAACTGATCATCGCTATTGTGGTCGGCGTCTGTGCAGGCAGCCTCGGCACTGCCATTCGCATCAAGGGCGCAACAGCCTGAAACACAGCCGGTTTCACCGTTTCGGTGGAACCGGCTAGTTACGTCGGGCCGGGCAGTGTCGTCACCAAGTCAATGACTGTCTTCTTGTGATTTCACGCCCGCTATCACCAATTCCGCATCTCCGGGCAAGGACTGGAAGGATGCGGGCAATGTGCGATCGGTGATGAGCACGTCTTTTTCTGTCAACCCGGGCAGGCGCAAAGCCGGGCTGGTCTGGGCCTCGTTGAATTTTGTGGAATCAACCGCCATAAAGGTTTGGTCCGCAATATCAGACATCGCGCGGGCCATATCAGCTTCGCATTGATCATAGACCATGAAGCCCTTGCTGGGATGCACCAGTGACGCCGACAATATGGCAGTCCGGGCCGAGAACCCTGCAATTACGTCATAGGCGACCCGGTCGAAAGCGGCGCCGTCGTGGTTGCGCAACTGCGTTCCCGCCATGAAGACCCTGTTGCCCTCTTCCATCGACAACGTGGCGGCGATGAAGGCCGAGTTTGTCACCACAGTGAGGTTTTTGCGCGCGCGAAGTGCCTGAGCGATGAAGCCCGAGGTCGACCCCGTGTCGATGGCAATGGCCGAACCGTCCGGTATCCGCGCCGCAACGGCGTCGGCAATCGCGACTTTGGCGGCACGGTTCTGCGCCATGCGGGCCAGAAACGGAGGATCCAGCACATTTTGAGTGCTGACCAATGCACCATGCACCTTGGACAGGCTGCCTTTGGCGACCATCGGCTTCACGATTCGCCTTACGGTCTGGTCCGACACGTTGAGAATGCGCGCCAGCTCCATGACCGAAATTCGCCCATGCAGGTTTACCGTGCTGAGGATGTCTTGCTCGTATTTCGACATGAAGCGCCGCGATATTTGTTGATTTCATCAGGTTACTTGCAAGGTTGACGCTGTTCAACCGACTAACTTCAACACATTTTAAACATTTTTGTTGCTTTTTGTTGTTTTGCGACTTTTGATGACAACATATCATTTGAAGTGGGTGGGCGCATGACAACGCATTCGGTCAGACATCTCATCATTGGCGGGGGCATCATCGGATGCTCTATCGCGTATCACCTCGCACGGTCCGGTGAAACGGATGTTGTTCTTCTGGAAAGGGCATCCCTGACCGAGGGGGCCACCTGGCATGCGGCGGGGCTTGTCGGGCAGTTGCGGTCATCTCGCAACACGACGCGGATGCTGAAACGGTCCGTGGCGCTGTATGATCGTCTGGCCGAAGAAACCGGGATGGAATTCGACTGGAAGAAAGTCGGAAGCCTGCGCCTGGCGGCAACCAAGGAACGGCTTCTGGAAGCAAAGCGCCTTGCGACAATGGCCCGCAGCTTTGATCTGGAGATGGAAATAATCTCGGCCGCCGAGGCCAAGGCGCTTTTCCCCTATGTCGACGCGAAAGGGTTGGAAGGCGCGGCCTTCATCCCGTCGGACGGTCATGTCGATCCCGCAGGCCTGTGTCAGGCAATTGCGTCCGGTGCCCGGATGCACGGTGCCCGGATCCGCCAATCCGTAGAGGTCACCGATTTTGAGATCCATAACGATCGCATCACCAAAGTGATGACATCGGAAGGGGACTATGAAGCGGACACCGTCGTTCTGGCCGCCGGAATGTGGAGCCGCGAGCTGGCCGCGAAACTCGGTGTCGTTGTTCCGGCCTGTGCGGTCGAGCACCAGTATATCGTCACCGAACCTATGCCCGACCCGGAACTTGTAAAACGCTTGCCAACCCTACGGGATCCCGAACGGCTGGTGTATTACAAACCGGATGCAGGCGGGAGGCTTGTGATCGGCGGGTATGAGGACAACACGCTGCCATTCGGCGACAGGGGTATTCCGGGCGCGTTTGTCCGGCAGCTTTTGCCCGACAACCTGGAGCGGTTTGCCCCCCTTGCCGAACTGGCAGGTCAGGTTACGCCGGTCGTCAACACGGTTGGAATCCGGCAGGTGATCAACGGCCCCATCCCTTATTCCGCGGATGGCGATTTTGTCATGGGATGGGCGCCTGAACTGCGAAACCTGATGCTGGCGACCGGATTTCTGTACGGCATCGCGGCAGGTGGTGGCGCAGGAGAGATGATCGCGGAGTGGATTGTCGAAGGCCGCCCGAGCCTTGATCTGTGGCCTCTGGACGTTCGCCGGTTCAGTCCTCATCACGCCACGCGCGCCTTCATGTATCCTCGCGCGGTCGAGCATTACGCGCATCACTACAAGATGCGATATCCGGGGCAGGAGGCGGAAGCGGCCAGAGACCTACGCCTGTCGCCCCTGCATGAGCGGCTGAAACAACATGGCGCGGTGTTCGGGTCCAAGAATGGCTGGGAGCGGCCGCTCTGGTTCGCTCCGGCCGGTGTAGAGCCGGTGGATCAGTTGGATTTCCTGTCGCCGGGTTGGAAAACCTATGCCGAACAGGAACATAAGGCCGCGCGCGACGGGGTCGTTCTGATCGATCAAACCAGCTTCTCAAAGTTCGAACTGATCGGCCCCGGCGCACTGGAGGCCCTTCAAAACCTTGCCGTTTCAAATATGGACAAGCCGGATGGCACGGTGATCTACACCCAATTGTGCAATAATCGCGGCGGGGTTGAAGCCGATATCACCGTCACCCGATTGGGGCGGGACCATTTTTACATCGTCACCGGGTCCGGATTCGGCGTGCATGACGCGGATTGGATCCGACGTCACCTGCCCCGCGATGGGCGCGCGCAGCTGATCGAAATGACATCGGCACGCGCCGTCATCAATATCTGCGGCCCCAAGGCGCGGGATGTGATGCAGGCTGTCGCGGAAGAAGACGTCTCGAACCATGCGTTTCCCTTTGCAACGGCCAGAGAGATCACCCTGGGAACGGCAAAGGTCCGCGCGATCCGCATAGGTTACGTCGGAGAGCTGGGATGGGAGCTGCATATCCCGACCGAGTTCGCCCTGCATGTTTATGACCTGCTTTGGCAAGTCGGTCAAAGCCATGGCATCCGCGACATCGGCTACCGCACCATCGAGTCCTTGCGGCTGGAAAAAGGCTATCTCTACTGGAGCGCCGACATCACCCCCGACTATTCGCCAATCGAAGCGGGCCTTGGCGCGCGGGTCCATCTGAAATCCAAACAGGGCTTCATCGGGCGACCGGTGCTGGAGGCGCAGAAAGCGACCGGCCCCGAGCGGCAGCTCTGCACGTTCATCACCGACGAGCGGCTGCCGATCACCGGAGGAGAGACCATACTGCATTCCGGCAAAACAGTCTCGCTGGCGTGCAGTGGTGGCTATGGGTTTACCGTCGGCAAGACCGTCCTCTACGGTTATCTGCCTGCGGGATTGGCTGGTGGGTCAGAATTCGAAGTGGAAGTGTTCGGAGAGCGTCACCCTATCCAGCATGTGGACGGACCGCTTTACGACCCGGCAAACAGCCGTTTGAAAGCCTGAGGGAGAGAGCGATGCAAACCGAGCCGAAACTTGAGATCATGCAGGCCCTTCGCAATGTGGCGGGGTTTGACACCCTTGCCGAGTCGGACCTTCGCACCAACCGGCTGGGCGGGTTGACCAATCTGGTCTACCGCGTCGAAGGCGGGCCAAGGACGGTGATCGTGCGCATCCCCGGCGAGGGCACCGAAGCCTATATCGACCGCGCGGTTGAAATCCACAACGCGCAGGTGGCCGCAAAAGCCGGGGTCGGCCCCGCAGTTCTGTGGGCAGACGCATCATCCGGCGTGATGATCAGTGATTGCGTGCCCGACATCGTGACGATGACACCCGAGATGTTTGCGACGCGCCCCGGGTCTGCCGCCCGCGCGGGAAAGGCGCTGAGGCAATTGCACGATGCCCCCGAGCCGTTCAAGTTTCGGTTCGAGCTGTTTTCGATGATCAACGACTACATGAAGGTGGTTGCGGACAAAAACGCGACCCTGCCGGACGGGTACGCGGACGTCGTGGCCGAGGCGGCCCCGATCCGCGAGGTGCTGCGGGACAAACCTGGGACATTGGTCCCGAGCCATTGCGACCCGCTGTGCGAGAATTTTCTGGATGACGGCCAGCGCATGTGGATCGTGGATTACGAGTATTCAGGCATGAACGATGCCCTTTGGGATCTGGGTGATCTGTCGGTCGAAGCCGGGCTGAACCACGAACAGGAACTGGAAATGCTAACCGCCTATTTCGACGGCCCGCCGAACGAGGCTCAGATCGGGCGCATGGTGATATACAAAGCCATGTGCGACCTGCTGTGGACGCTATGGGGATTGATTCAGCATGCGGATGAAAACCCCGCCGAAGATTTCTGGGCCTATGCCACGAACCGGTTCGAGCGGTGCAAGTCCCTGATGCTGGCCCCGTCTTTTGCGGCCCATGTAAGAGCCGTGGCCGAGGAATAGGGTTTCATCCACAGCCAGATCCGCCCTGGATACCGGATGTTTCCTAGCTTATCTCAGATCTTTGAGCCGCTTTCCCTGATACCTGTATCCCATTGAAGAACGGGCGGGCAAAATACGGGATGCGCCGGAGCGTAAGTGTATCTGCTCGTAGCGCGCTTCGGCTTCTTGCTGGTGCCGGGGTCGAGTCTGCTATTCTGCCCGGTATCTCATGTCGGCCACGGCACTTTTGAACCTCATTCAGCCGTGACGTGGCGTCAGGGGCAGACCGGCATATCCGGTCCCCCTAAAACCTTGCCAGTGAAGTCAACTTGAGACTTGAACCTTATGATATTCAAGGAAAAGCGCGTGACGGTGTGGTAATTATGAAGTAAATCGGTCAATCAATGTAACAAGTTAACAGTGCCATCTGTTCCTGCTATGGATTCAGCATGAATTCCTCTCTATTTTTGGATTATACATATACATTATGTTTATGTACTAAGGGGAAAACAGGGGGACAGTTATGGAAGGAGTCGCAAGCCAATGACGCGAGTCCTTGAGGCATCACCACGCATTTCAAAAGTCCTTCATCTGGCAGATCTGAATGACTATGCCACTCTGTTTCAGAGAGAGGGCGTGGACGACGACATTCTGGACGAATTGACTGATCCGGAACTGCGTGATCTCGGGTTGACGGTTGGTGAAAGGAAGCGCTTTCGAAAGGCGCAGGCCAGGCTGAAATCGCAGGAAGCGTCGAAGCGGCCCGAAGTCCAGTCCAAGGCCGAGCGTCGGCAACTGACTTTGGTTTTCTGCGATCTTGTGGGGTCGACACGGCTGGCTCAGCGATATGATCCGGAAGACCTGATGCAGATCATGAACCTGTATCTGGATACGGCGATCGGCACCTTGAAACAGCACGGCTGCCATCTGGCCTATCGGCAGGGCGATGGCATAATGGTGTATTTCGGATACCCGAAGGCCATGGAAGATGATGCCGAACGGGCCGTACGAGCCGTTTTGGAGACTATCGAGGCCGTTCAGAACCTTGAAAACGAGTTTGGAGAAAAGCTTGACCTGCGGGCAGGCATTGCGACCGGAATGGTTGTCGTGGGCGTTGTTTCTTCGAAAAGCTTGGGATCTCAGGACTTTCTGGTGGGTGAAACGGCGAATCTTGCATCCCGCTTGCAAGGGCTGGCCGAACCGGGTGAAGTGATCATTTCATCAGAGACCCGGAGGCTGACCCAGGGTGCCTTTGAATTCGAGCCACGCGGCAGCCACGAGCTGAAAGGCTTTGACAATCAGCGCAAAGTGTATCGCGTGGTGTCGGAAATCATGTCCACCAGCCGGTTCGACGCGCGGGTGGGTCAATCCGCGGTCGATCTTGTCGCCCGGCATGATGATCTTTCAACCCTGACCCGGCTTTGGAGCGAAGCGCAGGAAGGCTCGGGCCGGCTGGCGCTTGTCGGGGGGGCTGCGGGAATCGGCAAGTCGAGGCTGATCAAGTCACTGTCTGAAACAATCGGGGTCAAACCCTTTACATTGCAGTGCATCCCGCACCTGACCAGTCTTCCGCTGCACCCCATTGTCGGAGAATTGAGGCGCGTTTCCGGCGACAAATCAAATGACAGTATCCGGGCGGCGATTTCGGACTTCGTGCAATCGGCCTCACGGCTGAGTGACGCAGACTTGCCCGTTCTTCTGGATCTGGCAGGTATCGAGACCGGCGCCCCGTCAGAATCCGACCCGTTGAAGAAGGCGCGCAAATCCCTTGACGTGATGCTGCGCAGTCTGGGCAGCCTGTGTGACAGGCGCGGCACGTTGTTGTTGGTGGTCGAAGACGTTCATTGGGCCGATGCGACCACGTTGGATGTACTGGATGCGCTTGCATCCGCCTTGAGCAACTTTCCGGTACTGGTGGTTCTGTCGCACCGACCTGAATACGAACCTCCGGAACATTTCGAAAGCCGAGCCGCGCGCATTGATCTGTCTCCGCTTGGCAATACCGAGGCATCCGAACTGGTCCGGCGCGTGGCCGAGCCGTACAGCCTGCCTGTCATCCTGATCAGGCAGATCATCGAAAAGGCGGATGGCGTGCCGCTGTATATCGAAGAAATGACAAAGGCGGTTCTGGACCAGCTGCCCCAGGATGCCCCGATCAACGCCGAGGTTCTGGATGCGCTGAGCGTCCCGGCCACCCTTCAGGACTCGCTGATGTCGCGTCTTGACCGTATGGAACATGCTAAACCAGTCGCCCAGCTCGGATCGGTCATCGGGCGCAGTTTCACCGCTCAGATGATCCACGCGGTGGCGCATGAAGACATGGATGTGGAAAGCGCCCTCATGCAGCTTATGGCGGCTGGCGTCGTGCTGATCACCAGCGATTCAGGGTCGGCCACATACACGTTCAACCACGCGCTGGTTCAGGATACGGCCTATAATTCGTTACTGCGGGAAGACCGGCAGAAGGTGCATCTGAAAATCGCCCAAGCATTGCTGGACGGTCACAAAGCATTCGGCAGCCCGGCTCCTGATACCGTCGCGCATCATTGCGATCTTGGCGGATTGAAAGATGAGGCTGTCACGAATTGGGTCACGGCAGGTGAACTGGCGTTGTCCCGACTGGCAAACCTGCCCGCGATTTCCGCTTTCCGGGCCGCCCTGCGCAACATCGGAACTATGAAGGTCAACGCGGATCGCGATGGCTTCGAACTTCGGGTTCAAATGAACATTCTGCCCGCCTATATGGCGATTTACGGATGGTCGTCCGATCAGGTCGGCGAGACTGCCGCCCGGGCGATGGAACTGGCCCAGTCTTTGGGCGACGGCGAGACGCTTTTTGCCGCAACCTTCTGCCGTTGGACCCATTTCTTTGTTGCCGGTCAGATGAACCGAGCGATGGAAATGGGACAAGCGCTGGATATGATGGCCGGCATGTCCGACGACCCCGTCGCCAATGTGCTGGCGGCACGGGCGCTGAGCTTTACTCATTACTTCCGCGGGGAATTTTCGGAATGCGAACAACAGCTGGAACGCGCATTCGCTCTGATCACACCCGAGCTGGATATGGCCATGATGCCCATGACCCAGTCTTCCACGGCCGCGTCATTGCTGGCCATTCAGGGATGCCTGCTGTGGCAGCAAGGAAAGTTCGAAAAAGCCGAGGCCGCGCGTCTGGAATCCATTGAGGTCAGCAGAGCGCTGAACCACGCACCCAACCTTGTCTACGTGATGGGCGCTTGCAGCATGTTCCTGCCCTATGCGGGGGAATGGGACCGGCTTGACGTAACGATGAAAGAAGCCAGAAAAGTCGCGGATGAGGAAGGGTTTCTTTACCTTCACGCGATGCAGGACATCTATATGGGCCTCGCGCAGGCCGGAAAGGGCGATATCGCAGGTGTTCCGGAACGCATCGAGACATGCATGAACCTGATTTCCAAATCTGGTGGAAACTTTACTTTTCCTCAGAATCAGATTGTTCTGTCTGAGTTGATGATTGATCACGGAGACGTTGATCAGGCTTTGGACCGGCTGGAAACCGTTTGCATTCCCGGCTGGGAGCGCGGCGAGACGTTGAACAAACCTGAATATCACCGTGTGCGAGCAAAGGCTTTTGCCGCAAAGGGGGACTTGGACGCTGCAATCAGCGAGGCGGAAAAAGCGCTTTCGCTTGCGCGGGATTGCCGTGGAGTTGTTCAGGAGCAGCGGGCCCGCGATCTGCTGGGCAGATTGAAAGAAGAAAAATGAACAAGATTGACTGCCCCGCCAAATTGGGCAGCAGCACCGAGAGGGATTTGCAATGACCGATGCATTGGATTGGAATGAAGATCAGTGGAGCGCCGTGAAAAAGGCCGTCCATGATGAGGCGCTTCGCGCCCGAGTGGCCGCCAGTTTCCTGCCCCTGTACGGACCGCTGCCCGCTGACACGCAGTCCGTCCCGCTGAACAAGCTGGATCTGGTCGAGAACTCATCTGGTGCATCCAAAGAACGTCTTGACGTGAACGACTATGACACGCTGCGACTTACCACCGTATCGGTGAACGTGTACCTGAAAGGCGCACAGGTGGCTGATCCGGAACTGACGGCGGCTCAGATCATGTTCCGCCGAGCGGCCGCCGTTGTGGCACGGGTAGAAGATGACATCATTTTCAACGGTCAACCCGGCACCGGACAGGCCCCCAAACACGCCGGCGGCGCGCACGCCTCATTGCCGCAGATCTATACGATCAGCGGCGGTGGCAAATATCCGGGATTGCTTGAAGCGGGCGAAGGCAAAACCAAATCCACGACCAAAAAGAACTACAGCGGAACCGATGTTTTCGAGGCCGTCGTCGAGGGCATCAGCACGCTAGAAACGCATGGCTATCTGGGCCCCTATGCCTGTGTGATGGGCAACGGTCTGTTCCGTGCGGTCACGACCCCGCTGCCGAATTCGATGGTACTGCCACGTGACAGCATTCTCCCGTTCCTGGACGGGCCGTTGCTGCGTTCCAGCACCCTGCCCCAGGACAAGGCAGTGCTTGTGTCCCTGCTGGGTACACCGGTTGAAATCGTCGTGCCCTCGGATATCGCCGTGAAGTATCTGCAAACCTCTGCCGAGGGCGAGCACGTCTTCCGCGTGCAGCAGAAGTTCCATCTCAGGATCAAGGAAGCTAAGGCCGTCCGCACCATAACCTGTTGACCGGAGATCGGGTCGTGCGCGAGTTTTCAGATCGGGGCGTGACGCTGCGTTGGTCCGAGGCGATCAACGTAGACGGTCTCAGTCGGGTGTTGGTGGAAGCCGGTCCATCCGTGTCGTCGCATGACACGCTACGTCTGATCTGTTCGGAAGATGGCGGCCCCGAGCGTGCCATTCGCGGGTGGCCCTTGTTGCGGGACCCGCAAACCGGGTTTCAACAATTCGCAGCCATTCTGCCGTCGGTCAAACAGGAAAAAACCTTGTCCTGGCGTCCGGTGCTGACGTCGGGAGGGCGCGAGTTTGACCCCGGGCCCGAAAAAGAAATTGAACCTGCCGCGCCGGAACCGGCAAAAACCACAGTGACGTCGCCGGTATTGGAACATGTTGCCAAATTTCTGGTGCCGTTCGATAGCAGCTTTCATCCCTCGGGCGAGACGCCGGATGGGGTTTGGCTGCATTTCGCCATCAAAGAAGGGGGCACCGTCGAAGGCCCACATCTAAAGGGAACGATCGAGCCGATCGGAGGAGACTGGATGCGCGTGCGGCCCGATGGTGTGGGACTGCTTCATGCAAAGGCGCTTATCAGACCGTCCATCGGACAAGCCCCGATCCTATTCGAAGATACGGGTGTGTGTGACTTCGGCCCGGACGGATATGCGGCATTGTCCAAGGGCAATCTGCCCGCTTCGGCTCCGGTACGGCTTGCACCGCGTTACCTGACCTCGAATCCGCATTACAGCTGGATGAATCGGGTGCAGGGTTTTGGCATTGGCGAAGCCAGCCTGTCAGACATCACCCTGCGCTTTGACGTCTATTCCGCGAAAGGAATTTCCGATGCCTGACAAGGTTGTCATTCTTGGGGGAGGCGTGGCTGGCATGAGCGCCGCGCACGAACTGATTGAACGCGGGTTCGAGGTAGAAGTCCACGAACGCCAGCTGATCCCCGGCGGCAAAGCCCGCAGCATTCCCGTAATGAAGGGTGAGGGGGATCATGGCTCGAAAGCGAAACACATCAAGGCACTGGAAAAATGGGCCGAGATGGATGGAGCCAATTATCCGCCCGGCGTGAAACGGCCCTGGCTGCCCGGTGAACATGGGTTCAGGTTCTTTCCGAACTTTTATCGGCATATCACCGACACGATGGCCCGAACGCCGTATTACGACAAGGGCACATGCTTTGACAATCTTGTCCCGACCACGCAAGTTCTGGTCAGCCAGTTTGACAAGCCCGGCATCATTGTCCCGGAACGGTTCCCCCGCACGCTCAAGGATGTTGCGGATGCCTTCAAGACCATTGCCTTCGCGCTTTCGCCGAGGGACCAGATTGCGTATGAGGATGTCGAGCATTTTGTCGCCTGCATGTGGCGGATCGCGAGCTCTTGCAAGGAACGCCGGTTCGACGAATATGAACGGATCGGTTGGTGGGATTTCATCGGTGCGCAGGACCGCTCGGAAGCCTATCAGAAGTTCCTTGCCATCGGCCTGACCCGTTCGTTGGTGGCCGCCAAGGCCACGACGGCAAGCACGAAGACAGTGGGGGACATTGCGGTTCAGCTTCAGCTGGGCATTGCCACGCCCGAACCCCACTGCAACAGGCTGCTGAACGGGCCCACCAATCTTGTCTGGATTCAACCGTGGCTGGATTATCTGACAAGCAAGGGGGTCGTGTACAATTTTGACTCCAAAGTCACCGGAATCGAGTGCCGAAACGGTAAGATCATTGGCGCAACGGTCGAACAGGATGGTGAAGAAAAGCAGGTCACGGGGGATTGGTTCATCAGCGCCATGCCGATTGAACGCATGGCACCGCTTGTGACCCCGGAAATGATGGCGGTTGACCCTGCACTTGCCAAACTGCCTTTGCTGGCCGATGACGTGCAATGGATGAACGGCATTCAGTTCTATCTGACCAAGGATGTCGAGCTGACCCATGGCCACGTCATTTTCATCGACAGCCCATGGGCTTTGACGGCTGTGTCGCAAAAACAGTTCTGGCCGGGGATCAATTTCGAAAACTGGGCCGAAGGAAAGACCAAAGGCCTGCTGTCAATCGATATCTCCGAATGGGACAAGCCGGGGCTGAACGGAAAAACCGCGCGCGATTGCACCCGGGAAGAGATCGCAAAAGAGGTTTGGGAACAGCTCAAGCGCAGCATCAACGTGGATGGCCAAACCATTCTGCGGGACGAGGATATGCACTACTGGTTCCTCGATCCTGATATCGTTCAAGACCCGAACGACCCCAAGCGTCAAAGCAATGTCGAACCCTTGTTGGTCAACCGTATCAACAGCTGGCGCTTGCGCCCGGATGCGGCCACATTGATCCCGAATTTCTTCCTGGCATCGGATTACGTCCGCACTTTTACCGACCTTGCCACGATGGAAGGGGCGAACGAGGCCGCGCGTCGGGCCGTCAACGCCATTCTTCAACGCAGTGGATCGGATGCCGAGCCCTGCCAGATCTGGGACCTGCACGAGCCCGACATCCTGAAACCGCTGCGCGCTTATGATTACGCCCGCTATCAGGCTGGCCTTCCGTGGGACAACCGGTTCGCGGTTGCGGTCGAAGCCGCGCTGAAAATGGGTCAGGACACGGCAGGAGTTGATCGTGGCGGTGATGGCCCTCTTGCCGCCATAGGGGAACCGGCGGCGGAATATTCAAAACCCGGCGGCATCACCGAGGAGCCAGCCATTGCCGAAGCGCTTCGAATGATCTGCCCCCCGAAAGAGCTGTTCGACCTCATCGCGAACTACGAGCCCACCGCGGATCTGCCGATCCCGGGGGATGAGCTGGCGGAAGATGTCGCGTATGATCTGGGTCGGGACAGTGGTCAATCAGGTGCCTTGTCCAGGGCGTTGCCAATTTCTGACGAACCGCTTTCTGCGCTTGGCGCCGGTCCGGAACGATCCGGCGCGCGGGAAAACAAAAGCCGCGTGATCATCATCCAGAAGGGCTGAGCCTGTGAAATCCGGAACCGCGCATTTGGATCCTGCGGCGAAACAGGATTTTCTAAAAACCCTGACCTTCTACGGGGATCAGGCGCGCGAAACGCTTTTGGGCCTGTTGCCGACGGGTGAGCCTCAGGCCTATCTGTATGGCCCGATGCGCGATTACATCGAAACCTCGGGCAAGGGCCTGAGGCCTGCCCTGCTGTTGGCGACATGCGAAGCCTTCGGCGGAAACAGCGAGAATGCAAGGGTCTCGGCCGCGGTTCTTGAGCTGCTGCACAACGCTTTTCTGATCCACGACGACATCGAAGATCAAAGCGATTTCCGGCGCGGGCGCGAATGTATGCACAAGCGGCTTGGGGTTCCCCTGGCGATCAATACCGGCGATGGGATGCAATCGCTTGCCCTGCGTCTGCTGCGTCAGAACCTGGGGCCGTTGGGCCCGGAAACCGGTATGCGCGTGGTGGATGAGTTCGACCATCTGTTGCAGCAATCCATCGAAGGTCAGGCGCTGGAGCTTGGCTGGATCCGCGACAATCGTTTGAACGTCGATGCATCAGATTATCTGAGGATGTGTCTGAAAAAGACCTGCTGGTACAGTTTCATTCACCCGATGCGCATCGGGGCCCTGATTGCGCGGCCACATGATGTCGCGTCCGGTGCGCTGAATCTGGATGATTTCAACGCCTTCGGCTTTTTCCTGGGTGCAGCGTTTCAGATTCAGGACGACGTCTTGAATCTCGTCGGCTCACAGGACAGTTACGGCAAGGAAATCGGCGGCGACATCTATGAAGGCAAACGCACGCTGATGCTGGGCCAGCTTGGCCTGAAAGCGGAAGAGCCTGAACAGGCACGGTTGGCCGAGATGTTGTCAAACCCGCGTGATGCCCGGTCGACGCAAGATGTCGCCTGGGTGCTGGAGCGCATGAACCACTACGGCAGCATCCGCTATGCGCAGGACGCAGCGAATGATCTGCTGGCCGCGGCCCGGAATGAGTTCGCGCGGGTGTTCGCGGGCACAGAAGACGCGCCGCGCGCATTTCTGGGACAGTTCATGGACTATCTGGTGACCCGTCAGGTCTGAGCGCCCGCCACCTCGAAAATCACCACAACCGAGGTCTGGTCCGTTCCGGTACAGGCGATCCGACCATGATATTCACCGGGTTTGGAGAGGTCGGGTATAGTCACCGCAACAGCAACATCCGTTGCTTCCCCCGGTTCAAGCTGGATTTGTGGCGGGATCACACTGATGCGGTTGGCCGGCAGAATGTCGCCGTTCGGATTGGTCAGATCACCCGGTTCGAACTGCATCTGAACAGGTGCCGCGCCTTCGGGTGCTTCAAAGGACAGCAGAATGGTGGCGGTGCTGCCGGGGTGACAGGATTTGCGACACCTGAACGGACCGTCCAGATGTTGCCGCGGGCCCCGCTCTGTTTCGAGCACGCGGCGCGCTATATCGGAAATCAGTTGATCGTCGGGCTGCGGCGCAATCGGGCTGACCGCCCGAGATGCACTAACATATGGTTTTCGTTCGAAATACGGCATGCCTAACTGTGCACGTGCCGTGCGGATCAGTAAATGGTAAATTCACGCTCTGCGATCACGGTAAACGTCTGCCTATTTCCCTTTCCAGACCGGGTCTCTTTTCTCGGCAAAGGCGCGCGCGCCTTCCAGCTGATCTTCGCTGGCATAGAGAACGTCCACGGTTCTGAGCTGACGCTTGGTGATGCGGTTCATGGCATCCTGAAACTTGGCATCTTCGGCATCGCGTACGATTTCCTTGATCGCGGCATAAACCAGGGGCGGTCCCGAGGCCAACAGACGGGCCAGTTCCCAGGCGCGATCCATCAGTTGATCCGCGGCGACGATCTCGTTCACCAGACCCCAGCGATTGGCTTCCTTTGCGTCGAACCACCGGCCGGTAAGCAGCAACTCCATCGCGATGTGGTAAGGGATGCGCTTGGGCAGTTTGACGCTGGCCGCATCCGCGACAGTCCCCGAGCGGATTTCCGGCAGGGCGAACGTGGCGTGGTCGGCGGCAAGGATCATGTCGGCTGACAAGGCCAGCTCCAGCCCGCCGCCACAGGCGATACCGTTGACGGCCGCGATCACGGGTTTGTTCAGGTCGCGCAGCTCTTGCAAGCCGCCGAACCCTCCGACGCCATAATCCCCGTCTACCGCATCCCCGTCGGCCGCTGCTTTCAGGTCCCAGCCCGGGCAAAAGAACTTCTCTCCGCCGCCCGTCAGAATGGCCACGCGCAGCTCTGGATCGTCGCGAAACGCGGCGAATACCTCACCCATCCTGCGGCTGGTGACAAGATCGATGGCGTTGGCCTTGGGCCGGTCCAGAGTCACCTCAAGGATCGCTCCGTCGCGGCGGGTTTTGATCGGGTCCATATCTCAGGCCTTTCTTATCAGAGCATCCACGGCAACGGCCTTGTCCGGCGTGCACAGGAGCGGGTTAATCTCGACCTCGCCAAGCGTGTCGGCATTTTGCATGACATAGGCCTGAACGGCCTCGACTGCGGCGATGATTGCATCCATATCAGCCGCCCGTTGGCCGCGATAGCCCGCCAAAAGCGGGGCAATTTTCAATTTGCCAAGCGCGGCACGGATGTCCTCGTGCGTGCTTGGCACCAGCACCGACGCCGTATCGCGCAGGATTTCGGTCAGTACGCCCCCCGCCCCCAATGTCAGGACAAACCCATGCGCCGGGTCACGGACGACACCGACCAGCAATTCGGCAACGGTTCCGGTGATCATCTCTTCGATCAGGATGCTATCTGTGCCAATTTTGGCTGCGACATCGGCCACATCCTCGGCCTTGATCCCCAGCCGAACAGCGCCGTGTTCGGATTTATGCGCAAGCCCAACACCTTTCACGACAAAGGGGGCTTCCATGTCCTGCGCGGTCGAATGGGCCTCTGCCGGGCCGCAAACCGTACGGCTTTGCGGAACGTGCAGGCCGCATTCGGCCAGCGCCCGTTTCGATTCGCCTTCGGTCAGGGTTTGGGTCGCCTCAGCCGTTCCAGGCAACCAGACAGGATGCGCGGACGGGGGCGAAATCTGACCCGCAGCGCGCGTGGCCGCCAGTGCTTCGCGCAATCCCATGAATGGAACGACACCACCGGTCATCAGGTCTTGCGCGACGTCTTCAGACAGAAGTTCAGGCAGCGTCGCAACAATCGCAAACCGGGCGCCGGTTTCGGCGCGCACTCTCAACGCAGCTCGGGTCGCGCAACTCCAGTCGGTCGGATCCGTCGTCGGATAGTCTACGATCGAGAACGTCAGGTCGATGTCGTCACCCGTCATGCCCGACCAGGCCTGTGCCATCGCCTCTTCATCGCGCCAGATATACGTGTGATAATCCAGCGGATTGTTCAACGCGACCATAGGGCCAAGCGCGTCACGCAAGCGCGCCCTTTTGTCATCGCTCAACTGTGGAAAACTCAGGCCGGTGCCGACGGCCATGTCTGCGATCAGGCTCGCCTCACCCCCCGAACAGCTGATCGACGCGATGTTACCCCCGGGGAGCGGCCCGTAGCAGTGCAGCAGTTTCAACGTTTCTAGGAAATCCGGCAACGTCGAAAGACGCGGGATGCCCAATCGGTCCAGCAGCGCCTGCGCGCCTGCATCACTGCCCGCGAGAGACGCGGTATGAGAGACGGTTGCGGCCTGTGCCTGTTCGGATGCACCGACTTTGAGGGCGACCAGCGGGATGCCCTTTTCGTGGGCCTTCGCGGCCAGCGCCTCCCATTCCCGGATGTCCTTGAACCCTTCGATATGCAGACCCACGGCGGTTACGCGCGGATCATCGATCAAGGCCGAGGCGATTTCGGCCTGGCTGGTTTGGGCCATGTTTCCGCATGCCATCATGTAGGCAATCGGCAACCCACGTTTCTGCATGGTCAGGTTGATCGAGATGTTCGAACTTTGCGTCAGGATCGCCACGCCCTTGTCCACAGGGGTGGCCCCGTGCTGGTCCGGCCACAACAGCGCCCCATCCAGCGCGTTGATGAAGCCATAGCAGTTCGGGCCAAGAATGGGCATGTCACCGGCTGCGGCAATCAGTTGATCCTGCAAGTCCCCACCGGTGTCATCTTCGGCAACGGCCTCGGAAAAGCCCGATGCAAAGCACACCGCCCCACCTGCGCCCATACTGGACAGGACACGAGCGGCCTCGATGGTGGCGTGGCGGTTGATCCCGATGAAAACCGCATCCGGGGCTTCGGGCAGGTCTTCGATGTGGGCATAAACCTTGTGTCCTGCAATTTCAGACGCTTTGGGATGCACCGGCCAGATTTGACCGGCATAGCCCATGCGTTCGGATTGCAGAACAACCTGCTGACACCACGCGCCGCCACCGATGACGGCGATGGATTTCGGGCGCAGCAGCCGGGTCAGGTCTTTGTTCATGGTCAGGCGCCCAAGGGACGCAGAAGATCGCGGCTGATGATGTGGCGCTGAATTTCGCTGGTGCCGTCCCAGATGCGCTCGACCCGGGCATCGCGCCAGAACCGTTCGATCGGGAAATCGTCCATCAAACCCATACCCCCGAAGATTTGCAGTGTGGTATCCGTCACCCGCGCCAGCGTTTCCGAGGCATAGAGCTTGGCCGAGGCAATCTCGCGGTTTGATGGCAGATTTTGGTCCAGACGCCACGCGGCCGCGAGTGTCAGCCAATCGGCGGCATCGATCTCGGTAATCATGTCGGCGATCTGGAATCCGACGCCCTGAAACTTACCAATAGGCTGGCCGAACTGCTTGCGCTCGGCCGCATAGTTCAGCGCATAGTCAAAGCAGCGCCGCGCGCGACCGACCGAGAACGCCGCAACCGTCAGGCGGGTTGCGTAAAGCCATTCGTTCATCACGGCAAAGCCGCCATCAACCTCGCCCAAGACCTGTGCATCGGGCAGACGGCAGTTGTCGAAATACAGGATATAGTTCTTGTAGCCCTTGTGGCTGACCGAGTTGTAGCCCTCGCGCACTTCAAACCCCGGCGTACCGCGATCCACCAGGAAAGTGGTGATGCGTTTCTTCGGGCCCTTGGGGGTTTCGTCCACGCCGGTCGCGATGAAGACGATGAAGAAATCCGCATGTTCCGCGCCCGAGATGAAATGTTTCGATCCGTTGACAACCCAGTCGCCGCCATCGCGCACCGCCTGGCATTTCATACCACGCACATCCGAACCCGCATCCGGTTCGGTCATCGCCAGGGCGTCCATCTTGTCACCACGTACGGCAGGCAGAAGATACCGTTCGCGCTGCTCGTCGTTGCAGGCCATCAGGATGTTCTGCGGGCGCCCAAAGAAATGCGTCAGTGCCATTGACCCGCGGCCAAGCTCGCGCTCGACCAAGGTGAAATCCAGATGAGACAGACCTGCGCCGCCGACCTCCTCGGGGAAGTTGCAGGCATAAAAGCCCAGATCGATACATTTCTGCTTGATCTGCTCACCCAGCTCAGGAGGCACGGTTCCCGAACGCTCGACCGCGTCTTCATGCGGGTAGATTTCGTTTTCAACAAAGCTTCGGACCGTCGAGACGATCATGTCCTGTTCTTCTGTCAGACCAAACTGCATGGCGCGTGTTCCCTGGATCGGTGGTTGACCAACCAAACGCCATCGCTCAAGGTCACGGCATGCAAAGTTGATATCAAATCATGCCAAATTCGAAAATTTTGACGCGACAATACAACATCCTGCTCTTCAACGGGTTTTCGAACCATTGCCTTGCAAACATGGTCGAACCGCTCAGGGCTGCGAACAACCTGTCGAGGCAGATTTTGTATTCGTGGTGTTTCTGCTCCATTGACGGAGACCCCGTTCAAAGTTCCAGCGGCCTTGTCGTTACACCGAATGGTTCAATCTTGGATCAGCAAGGCGACGTTCTGGTGGTCATGCCGTCTTATGGGTATCGCAATTTGGACACGCGATCGACCACGCGCACCGTGCTGGCTGCGACCCGAAAACACCGGCAAGTGGCCGGATTGGATACCGGCAGTTGGCTGCTGGCCCGCGCCGGTTTGCTGGATGAGCACCGGGCGACCATTCACTGGGACGAGCTTTCCCGGTTCGAAGAAAGTTTTCCGGCCGTGAATGCGGTGCAGGAACGTTTTGTCATCGATGGCAACAGGCTGACCTGTTCTGGGGCGATGGCCGCGTTCGATCTGGCCTCGGCCCTGATCCGCAAGGATCACGGCCCCCTTCTGTCCATGGAAGTCGGGCATCTTCTGATGAGCCGAAATGGGCAGGATCATTACCCTTTGCCTCTGAAGTCCGAAGACACTTTGGTCAATCGCGCACTGGCTGTCATGCAGGCGAACCTTGAAACACCTCTTTCGATCAGGGAACTGGCCCGCAAGATCGGGTGTTCACAAAAGCGGATCGAAATGCGCGTTCAGGCAGAGCTCAAAACCACGCCGCAGGCGCTGTATCGTCGGCTGAGGCTTAACCTTGCACGCAATCTGGCAGAAGATACCGAGCAGTCCATCGCCGAAATCGCCGGTCGTTGCGGATATGAAAACGCCAGCGCCATGACGCGAGCGTTCAAGGCAGAATTCGGCCAGACACCGACGGCGTTTCGCCACCGAAGCTTGTCTGACGGCTGAATGGGGTGCGCATGGCGATGCCCGCTTTCCTGGAAAACCAAAGAACCCTGGGGGCTATTCCAGCGAAACCCACAGCACCTTTGCGTTTTCTTCGCTGGTCGAAATACACCCATGCCCCATTCCGCTGTCATAATAAAGCGAGTCACCGGCCTTCATTGGCAAGGGGCGGTAGTGTTCAGACACGAAGATAAGTTCACCGCTGAGCACATACATGAATTCTTCTCCGGAATGTCGGATCCACGTCTCGAATTCCGACAGGTCACGCGCCTTGATAGTCGCGATATAGGGCAGCATCCGCTTGCTGGTCAGTTCGGGGCAAAGCAGTTCATGCAGGTAAGTGGGCGTATTCTTGATTTCCCCCTCGCCTTTCGGAGTGAAATCACGGCGGCCTGAAATGCCGGATTGACCCGACTGAAGAAACAACTGCGGGGTGCTCATATCCAGGGCCTGAGTCAGACGCCGTACGATGTCAAAGCTTGGCTTTGTCTGGTTGTTTTCGATCTTGGACAGCGTCGACCGCCCGATACCCGCAGCGCGGCCGGCTTCTTCCAGAGTCCACCCTTTCGCGCGCCGAGCATCGCGGATGGACCGGCCCAGAGCCTCTCCTTCATCCAGATCTTCCTGTCCGGAAACATCATTTCTGCTTTCGTCGCCCATTTAATTCCCCCTGTTTTATCAAAGGTTACATGCCTCCCGGTAAATACGCAACTTCTTGAATAAGAGATTTTTGTTGCCCAAAGCGCATTATTTCCCTTATAGGAAACAAAGTTTCGTACTAAGGATTCGGGGCAAAAGGAGGAGACCATGTTCAAAACGTCGCTGATTGAGGCAGATCCCGTCATTGCCGCGTCCATTTCGCGCGAGGGTGAACGCCAGGCGGAACAGATCGAGTTGATCGCCTCGGAGAACATTGTCTCGAAGGCCGTGATCGAAGCTCAGGGTTCGGTCTTGACCAACAAATACGCCGAAGGCTATCCGGGCCGCCGCTATTATGGCGGCTGCGAATATGTCGATGAGGTCGAAGTCGAGGCGATCGAACGCCTCAAGAAGCTGTTTGGCTGTGAATATGCCAACGTTCAGCCCCATTCCGGCGCACAGGCCAACGGGGCCGTCAAGTTGGCGTTGTTGAACCCGGGCGATACCATTCTTGGCATGTCGCTGGACGCAGGTGGCCATCTGACCCACGGTGCGAAACCGGCGCAGTCCGGCAAATGGTTCCGGCCCGTGCAGTACGGCCTGACCGATGCAGGGCTGATCGATTATGATCAGGTTGCCGAATTGGCGCGGGCGGAAAAGCCCAGGCTGATCATCGCAGGCGCATCCGCCTACTCGCAAAAGATCGACTTTGCCAGATTCCGTAAAATCGCGGACGAGGTTGGCGCATGGTTGCTGGCTGATATGGCTCATATTGCCGGATTGGTGGCGACCGGCCTGCACCCCTCGCCTGTAGGGCACGCACATGTCGTGACCTCGACCACGCACAAAACGCTGCGCGGGCCTCGTGGTGGCATCATCCTGACCAATGACGAGGCGCTGGCGAAAAAGATAAATTCTGCCGTCTTCCCCGGCCTACAGGGTGGCCCGCTGATGCACGTCATCGCAGGCAAGGCGGTGGCTTTTGGCGAGGCGCTGAAACCCGAATTCAAGGAATACATGCAGCGCGTCGTTGACAGCGCATCGGCCTTGGCAAGCGTCATGATGGCGCGCGGATGTGATATCGTTTCCGGCGGCACCCAGAACCACCTGATGTTGGTCGACCTGAGACCTTTGGGCGTCACCGGTAAGGACGCCGAAGCCGCGCTGGAGCGCGCCGGGTTTACCTGCAACAAAAACAGCGTTCCCGGAGATCCGGAAAAACCCACCATCACCAGCGGCATCCGTCTGGGCACCGCCGCCGGGTGCAGCCGTGGCTTTGGCCCGGAAGAGTTCCGGCAGATCGGCCATCTGATCGGTGATGTTCTGGAGGCGCTCGCGCAGTCGCCGGAAGGTGACGAAACCGTCGAACAGGAAACCCGCAAACAGGTTCGCGCACTTTGCGCAAGCTACCCGATCTACTGAAAGTACGCGAAATGAATACCTATGACCTCATCGTTATCGGGGGCGGACCGGGTGGCTATGTTGCCGCGATCCGCGCGGCTCAGCTGGGGCTGAAAGTGGCCTGTGTCGAAGGGCGCGGCGCACTGGGCGGTACCTGTCTGAACGTGGGGTGCATCCCCTCCAAAGCGTTGCTGACCTCCTCGGCCAAATATGCCGAGCTTGCACATCTCTCCTCCCATGGCATTGCGGTCGAGGGGGCCAGCATCGACGTCAGTGCGATGATGGGGCGCAAGGACAAGATCGTCGGTGATCTGACCAAGGGCATCGCATTCCTGTTCAAGAAGAACGGCGTCGATCTGATCGAAGGATGGGCCAGCATCCCGGCCACTGGTCAGGTCAAGGTCGGCGACAGCACATACGAAGCAAAGAACATCCTGATTGCGACAGGATCCGAGCCGACCTCACTGCCGGGGATCGAGATTGATGAGCAGGATGTGCTCAGTTCGACCGGTGCAATCGCGTTGGAACGCGTGCCGGATCATCTGGTTGTGATCGGTGCAGGTGTGATCGGCCTGGAACTTGGGCAGGTCTGGGCACGTCTGGGCGCCAAGGTTACTGTGGTCGAATATCTGGATCGCGTTTTGCCCGGCATCGATGGCGAGATCGCCAAGCTGGCGCAGCGGGCCCTGTCAAAACGCGGTTTGAAATTCCAACTGGGCCGTGCTTTGAAGTCTGTCGATAAAACCGATACGGGTTTGTCGCTGACGGTGGATCGTGTTGGCAAGGACAAGGAAGAAGTGATCGAGGCCGACAAGGTTCTGATCGCTGTGGGCCGTCGCCCGGTGACGCGCGGGCTTGGGCTGGAAGAGCTGGGCGTGGCCGTGAACCCGCGTGGCTTCATCGAAGTCGACAGCACATTCCAGACGTCGGTGCCCGGTATCTATGCCATTGGTGACTGTGTTCCCGGCCCGATGCTGGCCCACAAGGCCGAAGAGGACGGTGTTGCCTGTGTCGAGAAGCTAGCCGGCGAAGCCGGTCATGTCGATTACAACACCGTGCCGGGTGTGGTCTATACCGATCCCGAAGTGGCCTCGGTTGGTCAGACCGAAGAGGCTCTGAAAGACGCGGGCGTCGAATATGTTGTCGGCAAGTTTGCTTTCATGGCCAATTCGCGGGCACGCTCGACAGGTGAAACAGATGGCGCGGTCAAGGTTCTGGCCGGTTCCGACGGCAAGATCCTCGGGGCTCATATCTGTGGTGCCCATGGCGGCGATCTGATCGCCGAGTTGGTTCTGGCCATGTCCAAAGGTGCCGCGGTCGCCGATGTTGCAGCCTCGTGCCATGCGCATCCTGCCATGGGTGAGGCGGTCAAGGAAGCCTGTCTCGACGCCATGGGGCGTGCGATTCACGCTTAACGAGGTTTGCCAGATGACAATCCAGCTTAGACCACGCCACCCGGAAAAGGCCAAAAAGGCCGACAGCGTGATCTCGCGTAAGCCCAAGTGGATTCGCAAGAAAAAAGGTGACAGCGCCGCGTATTACGAAACCCGACGTCTGATGCGGGATCACGATCTGGCAACGGTCTGCGAAGAAGCGGCCTGCCCCAATATCGGCGAATGCTGGTCCAAGCGCCATGCAACCATGATGATCATGGGCGAGATCTGCACACGGGGCTGTTCGTTCTGCAATGTGGCCACCGGCCGCCCCGATGCGCTGGACGCGTTCGAACCCGGCCGGGTTGCGGCGGCGGTCAAGAAACTGGGCCTGCGCCACGTGGTGATTACGTCTGTTGATCGCGATGATCTGGCCGATGGCGGGGCCGAGCATATCGCCCAGACAATCCGCGCCGTACGCCATCAGAACCCCGGCACCACGGTCGAGGTTCTGACCCCCGACTTCCTGGGCAAGGGCGACGCCGCAAAAATCGTCTTTGACGCAACGCCGGACGTGTTCAACCACAACCTGGAAACCGTCCCGCACCTGTATCCGACGGTTCGCCCCGGCGCGCGCTATTATGCCTCGCTGCGGCTGTTGGACGATGCCAAACGCTCGAACCCCGAGATTTTCACCAAGTCGGGTCTGATGGTCGGCTTGGGCGAAAGCCTCAACGACGTGCGTCAGGTGATGGATGATCTGCGCGCGGCCAATGTCGATTTTCTGACTGTCGGGCAGTATCTGCAACCGACGCCGAAACATCATCCGATTGACCGGTTCTGGTCGCCCGAGGAGTTCGCCCAACTGGAACAGATCGCTCGTTCCAAGGGCTTTTTGCACGTGTCAGCCACGCCGCTGACCCGTTCGTCGTTCCATGCGGACGAAGACTTTGCCGCCCTCAAGCAGGCCCGTCAGCGGGCCATCGCCACCGGGGCATAACCAAACGCAAATGGGAGGGAAACCATGGAAGCGTTAAATTCAATCGTAGGGGCCATCAATGGCGTCGTATGGGGGCCGATGATGCTGGTCCTCATCCTCGGCGTTGGCTTCTTCCTGCAGGTCGGGCTGAAATTCATGCCGATCCTGCGCATCGGCACAGGCTTCAGCCTGTTGTTCAAAGGCCGTGAAGGTCAGGGCGAAGGGCAGATCAGCCCGTTCAACGCACTGATGACTTCGCTGTCGGCGACCATCGGTACAGGTAACATCGCCGGTGTGGCCACTGCTGTCTTCCTGGGCGGTCCAGGCGCCTTGTTCTGGATGTGGATGACCGCCCTGGTGGGCATGGCCACCAAATATGCCGAAGCCGTCTGCGCGGTGAAATATCGCGAGAAAGACGAGCTGGGCAACTATGTCGGCGGCCCGATGTACTACATCAAAAACGGTCTGGGCGCGAAATGGGCCTGGCTGGGCGTGGCTTTCGCCCTGTTCGGCGCGGTTGCCGCCTTTGGCATCGGCAACGGTGTGCAGGCCAACGGTGTTGCTCAGGTGCTGGAAGCCAATTTTGGCCTGAACACCTCGGTCACCGGCGTTGTTCTGATGGTTCTGACTGCAGCCGTTATCCTGGGTGGTATCACCCGCATCGGTGCGGTTGCCGGTAAGCTGGTCCCCTTCATGGCCGTTGCCTATATCATCGCGGGCCTGCTGGTTCTGCTGATCAACATCGGCAACATCGGACATGCGCTGTCGCTGGTCTTTACCTATGCGTTCACCCCGTCCGCCGCAGAAGGTGGTTTCGCGGGTGCAGCCGTCTGGGCCGCCATCCGCTTCGGTGTGGCACGTGGTGTGTTTTCGAACGAGGCCGGTCTGGGTTCGGCCCCGATCGCGCACGCCGCTGCCGAAACCAAGGGTCCGGTCAACCAGGGCCTGATCGCGATGCTGGGTACGTTCATCGATACCATCATCGTCTGCTCGATCACCGGTCTGGCCATCATCGCGTCGGGGGCATGGACATCGGGTGAATCCGGTGCGGCGCTGACGAGCCACGCGTTCGAATTGTCGCTGCCGGGTATCGGCGGGTATCTGATCGCCATCGCGCTGTCGATCTTTGCCTTCACCACCATCCTCGGCTGGTCGTTCTACGGCGAGAAATGTGTCGAGTTCCTGCTGGGCGTGAAATCCCTGATGCCCTACCGCGTTCTGTGGATCGTGATGATCTACTTCGGCGCAACTGCGGATCTGGGCTTCATCTGGCTGCTGGCCGATACGCTGAACGCCATGATGGCCATCCCGAACCTGATCGCCCTGGCGCTGCTGAGCCCGATCGTCTTCAAACTGACGAAAGAGTTCTTCGCCTCGGGCGGCAAGTCCGAAGAGCCGGGCGGCACACCTGCCGAATAAGCTCGGCCCAACCAAAACGGGGGGCCATCCCGGCCCCCCGCCTTTGAAACCGAATTCAATATCTCGAGGAGAGACGTGATGGCCACTAAAATCCTGCTGCCCATTGATCACACCGACGACCGCTCGTGGAAACTGGCCCTGTCGACCGCCTTGGAACAGGCAAAATTCTACGGTGCCGAACTGCATGCGGTTGCCGTCATCCCCGAGATCATCCAGCTGCCGAACCTTCCCGCCAACTATGGTGCCGGCGCAAAGGACCACGTGCGGGGTGCGGTTCAGGCGATTCTGGATCATGCCAAGGCTTCCGACGTGCCGGTCCATGTCGAAGAAGGCAGTGTTTACCGCGAAATCCTGAAGCTTGCCTACAAGGAAGGCTTTGATCTGATCGTCATGGCATCGACCAAGGGCGATTTCCCGAACTACGAGATTGGCCCGAACCTGGCCCGTGTCGTGCGCAATGCGCATTGCACCGTCATGGTCGTCCGCGACCAGTCCCGCTGATTGAAAGGTTGAAGAAATGACCACACCGAAGCGCACGCCCTTGTATGACCTTCACGTCGAACTTGGTGGCAAGATGGTTGATTTTGCGGGTTGGGAGATGCCTGTTCAGTATCCTTTGGGGATCATGGGAGAGCATAAGCAGTGCCGTGAGAAGGCGG